>NZ_JBOBEW010000006.1:0-346706 GCF_050589245.1 Endoryza foliicola
CGTACTATTTGAAGTATCAAAACCGTCGTGCCGACTACTTGGGTGCTTTCTGGAATGTTGTAAACTGGGAAAAAGTAAGTGCACGTTTTGCTGCAGCTAAATAAGAGATGAATTCTTTTTTATAGGCCGCTTTGAGTAATCGAAGCGGCTTTTTGTTTTCAGGAACGAGGAGGCGAAGAATAATTAATAATTAAGAATTAATAATTAATAATTGAACAGCCAGAGTACAGGAGGGAGGATAGAGGAAATACAGAGAGGCTGCCAGCGCTGCGTTTCCGCTGCGACCGCTGCGCCGCTGCGGTAATGAAGCACTCCAAGTATTCAGTCTTTTCCCTTTACCGCAAAGAAACAAAGTACGCAACGGTTCGCAACGAAAAACTTAGCGAATCCTCTGCGCCCTCCGCGGTGAACCCAAAGCCTAAAGCCTAAAACCCTAAAGCCTAATACCTAACACCTAAAAATCCTATCTTCATCCCATGTACGAGCTTATCCTCAAAAATATCAGCCGATTTGTAACTCTCACACCCGAAGAAATTCAATACTTCACTTCAACCTTGAAAGAGAAGAAATTGAAAAAGCGACAGTTTCTGGTGCAAGAGGGCGATGTTTGTAGAAGCACCTACTTTGTAAACAAAGGATGTTTGCGTTCTTATTATACCGATAAAGACGGTGTTGAACACAATATCCAATTCTCAATAGAAGATTGGTGGGCTGGCGACATGGCCAGTTTCATCACCCAAAAACCTTCCAAAATAAGCGTGATTGCATTGGAAGACTCTGATCTTTTAGTACTCGACCGACAAGTTCAAGAAGATGTATTCGCGAAGATCCCCAAGTTCGAACGTTTCTTTAGAAACCTATTGCAAAATGCATTTGTGAGTGCACAAGAACGCATCTTGGCAAATTTGAGTGAAACTGCAGAAGAACGCTATTTGAATTTTCGAAAGAAATACCCTGAAATGGATCGTCGATTGCCGCAAAATCAAATCGCGTCTTTCTTGGGAGTTACTCCGGAGAGTTTGAGTAGAATTAGAAGGGCGATTAGTGAGAAGAGGGGGTAGGAGTTAGGTACACCGCAAAGAGCGCAGAGGATTCGCTAAGAATAGTTGTTTCGCATTCATCATCTTTTCCGTCTTCCAGACTCAACATTTTTCTTTTTCACCGCGGCGGCGCAGCGATCGCAACGTTTTCGCAGCGCCGGCAGTCTCTGTAAGTTTCAACTCCCCCTGCTCATCTCCCTTTTCTTTCTATGTATTTCCTCCCTTCCCGCAACGGCTATCGCCTGTCCCGTATCGTTCCTCACGGGATAGACTCCACTGCTTTTGCTTCGCAAAACTAGCCTCATCCCTCCCCCCTGTTCCTCTCCTTGTTCTTTCTATGTATTTCCTCTATCCTCGTCTCCTCTCATCCTCGTTCCTGTTTTCGGCTTTTCAATTATTAATTCTTAACTCTTAATTCTTAATTCACCCTCTCTCAGTTCTTTCTCCAATTTTTCTTATTTTCACCCTCTCAAAAAAAACGTATATGAAAAAAGCCATTCTTCCAGTGTTCGCTTGTGCGGTAATGTTAGTTGCTTGTGGTGGAGAAAAGAAAGTGAAAGTGTATGCGAGCGGGAAAGTTAAGATTGAAGGAAATAACATCACACTTGAACCAGGAACGAGTCATGAAGACAAAGACATGAGCGTTTCAGGAACAGAAATAACCGTTGATAATGGTTCCGGTAAAACAACAGTAGCCGTTCCTGAAGATGGATTGTATGTATTGAATTTAAAAACAGATACATTGGTAGGTGCGTATCAAAATGTAGGTGAGGGAGCGGGTGTGTCTAAAATTTCACAAGAACAATTGCAAACAAAAATTGATAGTCTTGATCAACTGACCCGCGGAATGAATGTAACGGCGGCAAATAGAAATTTCTGCATTGCACCGGGTAAGATCCAGAAAATTTCCGGTAACACTGCTTCACAAGTGGTTGGTCCATTCTTGAAACTGCCTTCTTCTTTCGAAGGCGGTAAGGAGTTGGAAGTGTATAAATTCTCCACCAATAAGGAGATCGCAGAACTTATTGAAAAATTAAAGAAGCTTCAATAAATAAGTAAAACGTTTGCGTAAGCTATTTGAGGGCAATTGTTATTAACGGCAATTGCCCTCTTTGTTTTTTAACTTATCTTCCCAAAACAAACAATCATCCATCTAATACGACTTGCTATGAGCAGTAAACATTCTTCCGGAAATTCTCGCCGAAAGTTTTTAGGCAATGTTGCCAAAACAGTGGCCGGCGCCGGACTCATTCCTTCCGTTGCAAAAGCATCAGAGATCGCTCCCAATGAAGAGCGAATGGTGCGCGATTTAAAAGAGAAATACAGCGCCAATGATCAAGTTCAAATTGCCTTGATTGGTGCCGGCGGCATGGGCAATGCCGATGCAGATACCTGCATTAGCATTCCGGGGGTAAAAATTGTAGCCGCTTGCGATTTGTACGATCAACGTTTGGTTGATGCAAAAAAGAAATACGGTGGCGATATTTTTACTACACGCGATTACAAAGAAATCTTACTTCGTAAAGATGTGGATGCCGTAATTGTAGCAACACCCGATCATTGGCACAAAGACATTGCCGTTGATGCAATGAACGCCGGGAAACATGTGTATGTAGAAAAACCAATGGTTCAGAATATCACCGAAGGCCCTGCTGTAATTGAAGCACAGAAAAGAACCAAAATGGTGCTTCAAGTGGGTAGTCAGGGAATGAGTTCTTTGGGAAATGAAAAAGCAAAGGCTTTATTGGAAGCGGGTGCTATTGGTAAATTGAATTATGTAGAAGGGTTTTGGGCAAGAAATACGCCGGGTGGTGCTTGGCAATACGATATGCCGGCTGATGCTTCTACCAGTAATGTAGATTGGAAACGATTCTTGAAAAATACTCCCGATCGTCCTTGGGATCCTCGCCGTTTCTTTCGCTGGCGTTGTTTCCGTGATTACGGAACAGGTGTATCGGGCGATTTATTCGTTCACTTGCTTTCTTCCATGCATTTTATCACGGGCGCAATTGGTCCAAGCAAAATTATGGCTACCGGCGGTTTGCGTTATTGGAAAGATGGTCGTGATGTACCAGATGTGTTGTTGGGAATGTTCGATTACAACGAAACCGAAAAACATCCGGCCTTCAATCTGAGTTTACGTGTGAACTTTGTTGATAGTACGAGAGACAGTTCTTATATGCGCCTCGTTGGAAACGAAGGTTCTATGATCGTAGATTGGGAGAAAGTAACGCTTACCCGTAACTTCTCTTATCCACCGGATAACTATGCGCAGGTATTGAAATCGCAACAATATGCTCCCGATTACGATCGTAAAAAAATGCCCGAACCTGAAACAACGGTTTACACGGTGCAGCCGGGATACAAAGGAGCTCACTACGATCACCATTACAATTGGATGCGCGCTATTAGAGGCGGAAAGCCCGTTGTAGAAGATGCACTGTTTGGTTACAGAGCAGCGGCTCCTGCGGTTTTGTGTAACGATAGTTATTTCCAAGAGAAGATCATTAAATGGGATCCTGTTAACTTAAAACTTCTTTCTTAATTCAACTAAACAACCAAATATGAAAAAAATAGGATGGAGCGTATTGGCGCTTTCAATTATACTAGGGCTTGCAGCCTTTGTTGCACCTTCACAAAAGGGCGACAACCAGCTTTCTGCCAAAGAGAAAAAAGACGGTTGGCAACTTTTGTTTGACGGATCTAGCACCAATGGATGGCGCGCCTATAAAAACAAACCTACCGATGGATGGACAGTTGAGAATGGCTGGTTGGTATGCAAAATGGAAGGTGTAAAAAATAGAGCTGATTTGATTACGGCTGACCAATACGAGAGCTTTATTCTTGAATTGGATTGGAAAATTGAGAAAGCACACAATAGCGGTATCATTTATCATTCTACCGAAGAAAACGGTGCTTCTTATGAATCAGGTCCCGAATATCAATTGATCGATGATTTGGGATATCCCGATAAACTTTCCGATAAGCAATTGTCAGGAGCTAATTACGACATGAATGCACCGAGTGCCAAAGTGGCGAAGCCTGCAGGAGAAGTGAATCATACTAAAATTGTAGTGAATGGCGCCAAAGTAG
Organism: Endoryza foliicola; assembly: GCF_050589245.1. NCBI lineage: Bacteria > Pseudomonadati > Bacteroidota > Chitinophagia > Chitinophagales > Chitinophagaceae > Endoryza > Endoryza foliicola. Next base: position 4,134 of record NZ_JBOBEW010000006.1, read on the forward strand.
AACATTGGTTAAACGGCACTAAAGTGGTGGAATATGAGTTCTGGACTCCGGAATGGGAAAAGAACAAATCGAACAGCAAATGGAGAGATGTGAAGCCTTATGGCATGAGCAAGAAAGGACATATTGCTTTCCAAGACCATGGTGGTGGAGTGGCGTTTAAGAATATTAAGATTAAAGTAATAAAATAGAGTAGTTAAGTTATTGAGTTTTTTAGTTCTTTCGTTGGTGCTTCAATGAGTTTTAGCGCTTTACCATTTTATGATACAGGTGCCGAAGCCTCTACTTAAGAACTAAAAAACTTAATAACTTGTTTTAGTTTCTCTTGCTCCTAAAAAACTCCTTCATCAATCCCGCACATTCTTCTTCCATCACACCTGTGATGAGCGTGGTTTTAGGATGAAAGGGGCTGCCATTGGTGAAATGGCGATGACCATTTTTTTCGTCGTTTGCGCCCCATACAATAGATCCAATTTTACTCCAATAAAGAGCACCACTGCACATTAAGCAGGGTTCCACTGTTACGTAGAGGGTAGCTTCCGGTAAATATTTACTTCCTAAAAAATTGAATGCAGCCGTTAGTGCGATGATTTCAGCATGAGCGGTAGGGTCTTGCAGCTTCTCCACCATATTGTAGCCTTTGGAGATGATCTTGTTTTTCATCACAACAATGGCCCCTACAGGAACTTCGTCTTCTTCAAAAGCCTTTCTTGCTTCCACTAAAGCTCGCCCCATATAAAACTCATGACTTTCCTGCATAACTTAGATTTGATTAACTTACTGTAAAATTAGCCAAAAGGCTTGAAAGCACGTTATGAGCGAATCTGTTTATGCCCCCTTGATAAAACTGCAAAAGCAGTATTTCCAATCCGGAATGACAAAGCCCTATTCATTCCGAATGGATCAATTGAAAAAGTTAAAAGATCTACTACAAACCTATGAATCAAAGTTCAATGATGCTTTATATTCAGATTTAAGAAAGCACCCGCAAGAAGTATATACAACAGAAATTGGTGCAGTATACGAAGAAATCAATACTGCCATGAGGAACTTGGGAACTTGGATGAAACCTGTGAGAACAGGTGCGCCTTTCTTCTTGTTTCCTTCTCACGGCACTATTTATCCCGAACCTTTGGGCAATGTATTGATCATTTCTCCTTGGAATTATCCGGTGTTGCTGAGTTTCAGAGCGGTGGTAGCAGCCATTGCCGCAGGAAATACTATTGTTTTAAAGCCGAGTGAATTGGCGCCTGCTACCAGTAAAGTGATGGCCGATATGATCAACGATCATTTTGATTTGGGATACCTACATGTGTTGGAAGGTGATGGAGCTACTGTTGTTGGCGAATTGTTGGATCAATTCCGCTTCGATCATGTGTTTTACACCGGCAGTACAGCGGTAGGTAAGATCATAATGGAAAAGGCCGCTAAGCATTTGAGTGGGGTTACTCTCGAACTAGGCGGGAAAAGTCCTTGCATTGTTTCCAAAGACGCAAATTTAACGGTAGCGGCTAAGCGCATTGTATGGGGAAAGTTATTGAATGCGGGGCAGAGTTGTGTAGCACCCGACTACTTATTGGTGCATGCTAGTATTAAGCAAACGTTTATTGATTTGCTCATAAAAGAAATTGAAGCAGCTTATGGAACCAATCCTTTGCAAAATGGCTTTGGTAAGATCATTTCTGCTAAAAGATGGAAGCAATTAACGAGCTATTTGAATCAAGGCAGTGTTTTATACGGTGGTCAAACCGATGAGCAGTCACTATATGTAGGTCCTACCATTATGGAGGCTGTTCCAATGGAAGCGCCCTTGATGAAAGAAGAGATATTTGGTCCCATTTTGCCTGTGTTTACTTATGAAAAGGAGGAGGATGTGCTAAAAATCATAGAGCAGAATCCGTATCCATTGGCACTGTATGTGTTTACTTCTTCCTCCAAAACCAGCCGCTTTTTCATGGACAATGTTCGTTTCGGAGGCGGCGCCATCAATGAAACGGTATTGCATTTGGGGAATGGAGAACTTCCTTTTGGTGGTGTAGGAAGCAGTGGTATGGGCAGGTATCATGGCAAGTTCGGTTTCGACACATTCAGTCATCAAAAAGGGGTGTTAAAGCGCGCCACGTGGTTTGAACCGGCTTTTAGGCATCCTCCTTATAGTGAGGGGAAAACAAAATTGTGGAGGTGGTTGTTAAAGTAGGAAAGAGGATGAGAGGAGACGAGGAACGAGGAGGCAGAGAGAAAGAAGAGGGGGAGGAACAGGGGGATACAGGTACGAGGATAAGAGGAGACGAGGATAGAGGAAATACAGAGAAAGAAGAGGGGGAGTTGAATTAAGAGTTAAGAATTATGAATTAATAATTAAACAGCCGGTGAGATCAAGAAAGAATAGGAAGATGAGCAGGGGGAATTGAGTTAAGAGGTAAGAATTAATAATTGAATAACCGAAAGCAAGAACGAGGATAAGAGGAGACGAGGAAAGCAGCCAATTCGTTAATGTGAAGATTTGTGAATGTGAGAATGAAATACAGGGTGACTGCCAGCGCTGCATAATCGCTGCGGACGCTGCGCCGCTGCGGTGAAAAAGAACAGGGGGGCTTTGCGAACCCTTTGCGCTCTTCGCGGCCTTTGTGTAAAAAACAATCATGAAAAAATTCTTAAAATATAGTTTCATTGGTTTAGTTACATTACTTGTAGCGTTCTTTGCATTGGTTTTAATTGAAAACAGAAATATGGAAAACTTATCATTCAGACAGAAAGTAATTCGCACCTTGTACCCGTTGATCATGTGGGGAAGCAATAAATCTAAAAATTACAAGCAACTCACCCATGAGCCAGCCATGCAACCACCTGTTTCAATTTATGATTTTACTGTGGAGTTAGCCGATGGTTCTAAACTGCCATTATCGAATTTCAAAGGAAAGAAACTGATACTTGCGAATACCGCTTCCGATTGTGGCTATACACCTCAATACACTGAACTGCAAGAATTGTACAAAGCAAATGAAGGGAAGCTAATGATCATCGCTTTTCCTGCGAATGATTTCAAAGAGCAAGAGAAAGCGGGCAATGCTGATATCGTAACTTTTTGTCAACGCAACTATGGAGTAACTTTCCCCATTGCTGCAAAATCAGCAGTTGTAAAAGGAACAAACCAGAATCCAATTTTTCAATGGCTTAGCACCCGCGAAAAAAATGGCTGGAACATTCAAGACCCTAAATGGAATTTCAATAAATACTTGATTGATGAAAACGGCGCGCTTGTGGGATGGTTTGATTCGAGTGTGAAACCGGGGGAATTAATAATTAAGAATTAAATGATTAATAGTTTGGCTGCTTGCGGGGTTGAGTTGCAGATGTGATAAATTATATACCTCAGACTCAATAAACTTTTATTTTCCGCATCGCTGGCAGTTTCTTTGAGTCGCTTTTTTTTGACCACAGAATGCACAAATTAGTACAGATTCTCACAGATTAGACTCCGATATTTAATCAGCCCGACAGCGATCAGGATTTACAGGATTAATAGATTTGCAGGATGGACAGTCTACCTCCTCCCTCTTGTATTCCCCCTGTTCCTCTCCCTCTTCTTTCTCTCTGCCTCCTCGTTCCTCGTCTCCTCTCATCCTCGTTCCTATTTTCGGCTGTTCCATTATTAATTATTAATTATCACTAGTGTCCGGTTAAATTAGCTTGATTTTCAATTGAGTAGCATTTTGTTCTTTGATATCTTGGTTTAGGTCGTCTTCAAAAAGACAAGATAAAGGTGCTTTATCAAGTAATGAGACTCCAATAATTTGAAGTATTTCATAAGGTGATTGTTTCAGTTTCAACTTTGCTTTTATTATAGCAACAGTAGTATAAGTGATGATTGCAATATAGATTTGAGTCTTTACGGCGTTCTCGGAAGCACCCCAAAATGATTTTATTTTAAGATGCTGCTTTATCCATTTGAAGAACAATTCAATTTTCCAACGATTTTTATACAGCATTGCAATTTCTGTTGCAGGCAACTCAAAGTTGTTCGACAGAAAAACAAAAGTTCTGTTTTGTTCTGCATCATAAAACTTGATTCGCCTGATTTCTTTATTATAAGATTTACTTGGATAAAAAGTCTTCAGTGTGATTTTTTGGTCACACACAATACCTTTTGATTTGTCTGATGATTCAGATGACAGTCGAGTGAACTGAAGATTATTTCTTGCGCGTATTACAAAAAATGCATTGTGTTGATCGATGGTCGCAAGTCGCTCAAAGTCAATGTAGCCGCGGTCCATAATGTAATAGCCACCTGTTTCATATACTAAAAGATCTAAGGCATTCACATCATGAACACTTGCAGGAGTGACATACATAAATACTGGAATAGAAGTCTTAACATCTAGTAAAGCATGTAATTTAATCGCACCTTTTGCTCTTCTAAAACTAGCCCACCAAAATACATTTAAACAAAGGTCTATTGTAGTAGAGTCAAAAGCATAAACGTTTCCTTTAATAGTGAAGCCAAGATCATTATCAGCAATGCAAATTTTCTGAGCTTCTGCAATCATCTCAAAAGCAAACATTTCATAAATACGACAATCCCGTTTTTCATTTGCTTCAGCAAGATTTGATCTTGATATACTTTTTCCAAAACCTAAATGATAATGCTTTGATTTATGTGCCGTCAAACAAACAAGTAAATCCCTGAGACTATCACGATTGCTTAACTGGCCAAAAATCATACACATTAATTGGTTCCAACAAGTAAAATGCTTGACCCATTTATCGCCTTGAAAGTTGCTGACACAACGATCAAATATGCGTGCAGGAAGAAAAGTGACAATCTGTGAAAAAACATACTTGCCCTGATTCATAAAATGGCTGATTTTCAGCAAGTTATAAAACAAGGTCAATTCAAATCGTCACCGTACTAAAATCGTCCCAAACTCAAGCCCACCAAGATTTTCAAAGAACTTACAATTATTTTTACCGGACACTAGTGATTAATTATTACTTATTAATTAAACAGGGCATTTCTCATGATAATTCACCAACTCAATCTTATTCGGTTGGAATTCAAAGCCTGCGTACACTTTACTGATTTCATCTAATACCGCGTCAATTTCTTCTACTTCTTTTAACGTTACCAATTTATTACGGTATTCTTTGATGTTAGGTAGTCCTTTCAAGTAGTTCGCATAATGGCGACGCATTTCATTAATGCCCACAATAGGTCCCTTCCATTGAACCGACTTATGCAAATGCTTTCTAGCTACTTGCACGCGTTGTTCCAAAGTAGGCGCAGCCAAGTGTTCACCGGTTTGATGATAGTGTTTGATTTCATTGAAGATCCAAGGATAACCAATGGCAGCTCTTCCAATCATGATTCCATCAACACCATATCTGTTTTTATATTCAACTGCTTTCTCCGGACTGTCGATATCGCCATTGCCGAAGATGGGAATCTTTATTCTTGGATTGTTTTTCACTTTTCCAATCAAGGTCCAATCGGCTTCGCCCTTATACATCTGCGATCTGGTTCTTCCGTGAATGGCGAGTGCCTTGATGCCCACGTCTTGTAAACGTTCTGCTACTTCTTCAATGTTTTTGGTTTCATCATCCCAGCCCAATCTTGTTTTTACCGTTACAGGCAAAGAAGTTGCTTTTACCACAGCATCTGTAAGACGAACCATTAAGTCAATATCTTTCAATACACCCGCGCCGGCACCACGCAGGGCCACTTTTTTTACAGGACATCCAAAATTGATATCTAGTAAATCAGGATTGGTAACTTCTACAATTTTAGCTGCTAAAGAAAGGCTTTCTTCATCACCACCAAAAATTTGAATCCCAATAGGGCGTTCATAATCGAAGATGTCCAATTTGTGTCTGCTTTTGATGGCATCACGGATAAGTCCTTCGCTGCTGATGAATTCGGTATACATGAGGTCGGCACCATTGTCCTTACAAACGGCTCTAAACGGGGGATCGCTTACGTCCTCCATTGGAGCCAGTAGTAACGGGAAATCAGGGAGTTGTATATCACCAATGGTAACCGCCATAGCTAAAATTAAAAGTTTTGCAATACGCTTATTAGTATCTTGCAGCCTGCAAATTTACGCACTAAAAATTGTAATTTCCAGTCATGTTGGGACATTTAAGGATAAGCTCTCCCCGAAAGCAATTAGGGGTATTGTTTCTGGTGTTTTCGCCCCAGTTGTTTTTATTGATTGTGGGATTGTTTATGAGCAACGATCTTGGTGCTTCTCAAAAGATCGATGCCTCTAATATTCAACAGATTAAGTGGTCGCAAGCCCTGTCGTCGGTACTGTTTTTCTTTCTTCCTGCCTACTTGTTTTCCTTGTTCACTTTTAAAGGCCGACATTTCTATTTCTTAGGATTGAAGAAAGCGCAGCAATTAAACAACTACATATTTGCAGTGCTTGGCATTTTGTTTATGCTGCCCTTGGTTTTTTATTTGGGACAATTAAACAGCGGAGTGAATTTGCCTGAGTGGATGAAGAAAATGGAGAGCTCAACCGGCAATCAATTGGAAGCAATTTTGAAAGTGAATTCGAAATGGGACATTTTGGTAAATCTTTTCATCATTGCCTTTCTTCCTGCTATATGCGAGGAGTTGTTTTTCAGAGGCGCGCTTCAACGTGTGCTCATACACTACTTCAAAAACCCATGGGTAGGAATAATCACCGCTTCATTTATATTCTCAACCCTACATCTGCAGTTTGCCGGGTTCTTGCCAAGATTTTTCTTAGGCATACTTCTCGGGTTCTTCTATTGGTACAGTGGAAGTTTGTGGCCAAGCATTGCGGCTCACTTTGCTAACAATGCTTTGCAAGTACTAGTGATTTCTTTTTATCCGGAATACGTGAAAGCAAATCCAAACATGCCGGAAACCATGTTAATTGCTGCCAGCTTAGGCGGAGCAGCTTTGCTCTATCAATATTACAAACAAAGCAAGGTTACTTACGAGTCGGTATACGAACCGGAAACACTTCATGAAAAAAGTGAGTTCATAGCCTGATCTAGAAATTACCTATTATGGCATTAAACATTTCTACTTTAAAAACCAGAAGTCTTACTGCAGCAGTTTTTGTAGTAGTGATGATGCTGGGATTGTGTGTGAATCATTGGACTTTCTTTTTACTTTTTTCCATTATTCATTTTGGGGCTTGGTCGGAATATCAAAAACTCTTTGCCAAAATTGATCCTGCCTACGCTGATATTACGCCTTTTCACAAATATGGAGTACGATTGGCAGGCTGGAGTTTGATGCTCTTTTTTACCGGTAGTATGTTTTCTATCGGAAGCCTCAACTTGCATTCACTCGGCCTTTGGATGGGCATTAGTTTTCTCTTTGTATTGCCAATTGTTGAACTTCTATTTGCGAGAACCATACAGTTACAAAATATTCGGATTTCATCACTTGGCCTTCTTTACATTTCATTGAGTTGGGCGTTGATGATGGATACATGGACATTGTCGAGCCAATTGTTTTCATCATACAGCGGTTGGTTGCCGAAAGGAGTCATTATTCCAATGGGGGTGATCTTCTCTATTTGGATCAATGATACCATGGCCTATATTGTTGGTTCCCTGATTGGAAAAACGCCGTTGTCGAAAATATCGCCTAAGAAAACCTGGGAAGGAACCATTGGAGGAGTTTTGTTGGCGGTTGCCTTGATCAGTTGGTTAGGAGCAAGCGTAGCGCCATTTAATATCATGAAATGGCAGCATTGGACGGTGATTGCTTCTATGGGTGCCATTATTGGCACTTTGGGCGATTTATTGGAATCCAAAATAAAACGCATGGCCGATGTGAAAGACAGTGGAAGTTTTATGCCCGGACATGGAGGTTTTCTCGATCGATTCGATTCATTGATTCTTACTGTGCCATTTGTGTGGCTTTACTTGGTTTTGGTAGTATATAACGCCTAAAACCCTAAATTGCAGCCTGAAAATTTACAACATGACAATTCACAAGGAAGGTTACAAGAGTATTTTAATTACGGCCGTTTTGTTCGCGCTGATCAATTTGGCCTCATTTAATTGGTTGAGTTTCAATTGGCCCATCATCAGTTGGATGATTTTCGTTGTTACAATAGGACTACTCCTCTTCATTATATCCTTTTTCCGTGTGCCGAATCGCGTGTTGACCAAAGGTGATAATTTGGTGATTTGTCCTGCAGACGGAAAAGTGGTGGTAATTGAAGAGATCACTGATGTAGAATACTTCAACGATCGCAGATTGCAAGTATCCATTTTCATGAGTCCGGCAAACGTTCACCAAAACCGCAATCCGGTTTCAGGTGAAGTAGTGTACAATAAATATCACAAAGGAAAATATTTGGTGGCTTGGGATCCCAAATCATCTACCGAAAACGAACGCCACTCTGTGGTGTTGAAAAATGAACACGGAGAATTTTTGGTAAAACAAATTGCAGGTGCGCTCGCAAAAAGAATCGTTAACTATTTGAGCGTGGGTCAGAAAGTAAACCAAACCGATGAATATGGTTTCATTAAGTTTGGTAGTCGTGTTGATGTATTGTTGCCCGTTGGCACCAAGGTTAAAGTAGAATTGAATCAGGTAGTGAAAGGCGGGGTAACGGTGTTGGCGGAAATCTGAGGTAATTAATAATTAATAATTGGGGCAGGTTGAAGTTGCGAGACCATAGAGGGAATCGACTTGAGAAGAGCTTGGCAGTCTAATTGTATTGAAATTTTTGTATTAAACTTCAGGACCACCGCCGATTTATCGCGGTGGTCTTTTTTATTGATGATACTCGAAGCAATGCGATTTATCGCGTTGAGAGCAGCAATTGGTTAGTAGTTACTTTCGGCTGTTCAATTCTTAATTCTTAACTCTTAATTTCTCACAATATTGCCATCAACTCCTTCAACTCATAAACCGTATAGGTAGGCGTAAAGTCGATTTCTTTGTTGATATGATTCACATAGATCTGATCCCAGCCGGCATTTTGTGCTCCTTTGATATCAACTTCGGGGTCGTCGCCTATCATAATGCTTGTACCGGCACTGGCGCCTGTTTTTTGTAAGGCGTATTCAAATATTTCTTTATGCGGCTTTAGCGCATTGCTTCCTTCGCTAGTGATGACTTCTTTAAAAAAATGATCAATGCCCGAGTGCTTGAGTTTGCTGTGTTGTGTTTTTTCGAAGCCATTGGTAATGAGATGCAATTCGTAGCCTTTATTGGTAAGGTATTCCAGCACTTCTTTCGCGTCGGCAAACAAAATGGTACGGGTAGGAAGGTGTTCTAGAAAGGCTACTCCCATTTGATGCGCTAGTGGTTCGTCGCCAATTTTAAAATCAAGTAGGGCTAACATAAATCGCTTCCATCTCAATTCATCCACTTTCATGAACCCTTTGCGATAGCGATCCCAGAGTTTGTCGTTGTGGTGTAAATAGCACTTATGAAACCGATCGAAATCGTCGATACCTCTTTCTCTGAGGTTCAAATCGTCGTACAATTGTTGAAGGGTCAAGCGACTATTGGATTCAAAATCCCAAATGGTATGATCTAGATCGAAAAAGACATGTGTGTACTTAGAGGGCTGTTCCATGCCGCAAAATACGAACAAGCGAGAACAGAAAGAAGATGTAATTTGCAGGAATAATTGATTTGATATGAAAGTGGTTATTACAGGCGCTTCCAAAGGATTGGGAAGAGCCGTTGCAGAACAGTTTGCCGGTTTAGGTGTTCAATTGTTTATTTGTGCCAGAGGATTGGATGCACTGAAAGAAACAGCTGCCTCGATTCAAGCCCGCTTCCCTCAATCGACCGTGAATATTCAGTCAGTCGATTTGTCGAGCGAGGCAGCAGTAAAGAATTTTGGCAAATGGGTGATGGAAGATGGGAAATCGGTTGATGTATTGGTAAACAATGCCGGTATTTTTTATCCGGGCAGTGTGCACAGTGAGCCGGAAGGAAGTTTGGATGCCCTTCTCCAAGTGAATTTGATGAGTGCCTATCATTTAACGCGCTTACTAATTCCTGATATGATCAAAGCCAAGCAAGGACATGTTTTCAATATGTGCTCCATCGCTTCTTTGAATGCGTATGCCAATGGTGGAGCTTACAGCATTTCTAAGTTTGCGCTCTATGGGTTCTCTAAAAATTTAAGAGAAGAAATGAAGCCGCATGGCATCAAAGTAACCCATGTATTACCTGGGGCCGCTTATTCTGATTCCTGGAGTGGTTCGGGGATAGACCCTCAACGGATCATGGAAGCGGATGATGTAGCTAAGATGATCTTTGCCGCTGCTCAGCTTTCACCGCAGGCTTGTATAGAAGAAATTGTACTTCGTCCACAATTAGGAGATCTATAAGCAACTTTCCTGCTATTTTTTCGACCTATTAGAACCGAACTTTTCGTTTTCGTATGAATATTCGACTACTCCTCACATTATTGGTATCGCTTTCTGCCTTTCTGGCTATAGGCCAGCCGAGGTTCTATGCTGCCGTGAGTGATGGAGTACTGCTTCCCGGAGTTAGTTTTCAAATTCAGTTTATTGTAGAGGGGGGTGATAAGGTTCAAGCAATTACGGAACCTAAAATGCCCATGGTTGAGGTGTACGATAGTTATATAAATGAAAGTCAATCGATCATACCGGGCGGAAAAGGATTGCAAAACGTAAAGACGAAAGTATTGGTGGTTACCTGCCAAAGTTCAGGGGTGTTCCGGATCGGCGCCGCAACCGCAATAGTCGACGGGAAGAAATTGATTTCTGAACCCATTGAGTTTGAGATCAAACGTCCGGGCTCGGGTGATGAGTTCAAGTCGTCGCAATCAGACGACAGAATTGTTCGCACCATTACTACTATTCGGGATGGAGAGAGTATCCAGAGTTTACTTCCAACCAATAATTTCATCAAAGCAACCAGCAGCAAAAAAACCTGTTATGAAGGAGAGGCGGTAATGGTTAGTTATAAGCAATATACCAGAATGCAGTCCAACTCTTCTGTATTGAAACGCCCTTCATTCACCGGTTTCAGCGTTGTTGAAATGGTAGACGATTACGAAAAAGATGCGGAGGTTGAGCGAGTAAACGGAGTGAACTACTATGTATTGAATCTTCGGCAAGTGCAGTTATTCCCATTGCAGGCCGGATCCTATCATTTAGAAAAAGCGAGTATACAATCGGTTATTACGGTTTCTAAAGCGGGCGGAGCTTCAAACTTGGAGCGAATGATGAATAAAAACGCAGCGCCTATAAAGGAAAAAGTTTTGATTGAATCGAATGATCTTAATCTTACCGTATTGCCTTTACCGAATGGTAGTACCAAGACGGGTGCGGTTGGTCAGTTCGAAGTAAAATTGGAAACCGATCAAGTGACTGTAGCGCCGGGATCATTGATTCCCGTGCGATTTGTTGTAATGGGTACCGGTAACTTCCCCTTGATTGTAGCACCTGAAGTGAATTGGCCCAAAGGTGTAGACACTGCCGAGCCTGAAGTAAAAGAAAACCTGATAAGAGGTCAATATCCATTGAAAGGAAACAAGGTTTTTCAATATCAATTTACTGCGCCGGATAGTGGTGCTGTTACACTCCCGGCTATTGCATTTTCATATTTCGATCCGGAAACCAAGTCGTACAAAACAGCTCGCTCCAACGAACTTAAAATAGCTGTTTCAAACTTGGTTAAAGACACGGCAACAAAAGCCTATGTAACCGATGGTGTGAGTGCCGGTACTCCTATTCAGTATTATTACTTTGCGGGCATTGCTCTTGTTATTTTAGTTTCAATAGCCGTGCAATGGAGAAAGTCTAAGAAAGAAAAGCAGTCGCTGCAAATGGAAACTAAGGAGCAAGAGCCTATTCAGAAAATTGATTATTTAGAGCCCGCTAAGAAGAGTTTGTATGAGGGCGACTTTGTAAAAACCCACGAATTAATTCAGAAGGGGATCTGGATGGAGCTTCAAGAGCGATTCCGGTTGAATCCAACCAATCAAACGAAAGCAGGGATGGAACGCTGCTTGCAAGCAGCCGGCGTACAAGAAGAAAAGATAAAACAGGCGACAGCATTGTTAGCTCTTAATACCAATGTGTTGTATGCAGGTTTTGCTACCAATGAAGAAATAGCAATGAATGCCTTGCATACTGCTCAAAATCTTATAGAGTCATTTCCTGAGAGCTAGTTCTGAAGAAATTAATAATTAAGAATTAATAATTAATAATGGAACAGCCGGAGAACAGGAGCGAGGATGAGAGGAGACGAGGAAACGAGGAAATACAGAGAAGGAACAGGAAGAAGAACAGGGGGGAATACAGGAGCGGGGATACGAGGATAGGAAAACCGCTGCGAATCCGCTGTGATCGCTGCGCCGCCGCGGTGAAAGAAAAATACAATCTTCGCGGCTCCTCTGCGTTTTGAGGTGAACACCCAAGCCGCGAAAACTAAATAACTTAAAACTCAATAACTCAAAACTTGTATTAATTCTCTTCCGTATACTTATATCCAACCCCTCTCACCGAGTGGAAATAAATCGGATTTCTGCTGTCTTCTTCAAAGTATTTCCGGAAGTTGAGAATGAAATTATCGATGGTTCTGGTAGTAGGATAAACATTGTAGCCCCAAACCGTTTGAAGAATCTTTTCTCTTGGAACTACTTCGTTTTTGTTTTCAATGAGCAACTTCAGCAACATGGCTTCTTTCTTACTCAACTGAATTTTTTCTCCGTTTTTATTCACTGCTTCTTGCGCCTTAAAATCGACTTGGTTTTTCCCGAATGAATACGTGTTTCCAACCGTCTCTTTGTCTTGCAGCTTTTTATTCTTTTCGATCAATTTATGAACGCGAAGGAGCAGTTCTTCTAAATTGAAAGGCTTGGTCATGTAGTCGTCAGCACCTTTTTTCAAGCCCAATACTTTGTCGGAACTATTGTTTTTCGCGCTGAGGATGAGAATGGGCACTTCATTGTTGCGAACACGGATGGTTTCCGTAACATGGATGCCATCGGCTTCTGGTAGCATAACATCCAAAATGATCAAATCGAAATATTCGGACGCTACTTTTTCCAAGGCCTGTGCTCCATCATAAGCAGAAGTAACTTCATAGCCTTCCAATTCTAAATTCAGACGGAGTGCTTCATGAAGATTCTCTTCATCTTCTACCAGTAGTATCGATAATTTTTGACTCATATTTTGAAGGTCACTGTAAAGATACAGCCTGTTGGGTTATTGTCGCGTATTTGAATAGTAGCTCGGTGGCTTTCAGCAATTTTCTTACACAGGTACAGTCCTAGGCCCGTGCCTTTGGTTGTGCGAGTGGCTTCATTTCCTACTCGGTAGAACTTGTCGAATACCTTGCTTTTTTCTTCATTCGGAATGCCTGGTCCTAGATCGATAACGCTGAGTACTAATCGATGTTCCTCTTTTTTTAATTCGCACTTAACAATTTGGTTGTTAGGTGTGTATTTGTTCGCGTTTTCGAGCAAGTTGTTGACTAAAATGGTGATCAGCAAAGGATCCCCTTCAATTTCACAATCAGCATCGGTGACGGAGGTCCAGTTTTTATTGGGGAATCGAACTTTGAAGTCCTGAATGCACGCATTCACTAGATCGGTCAAATTGATTTCTTCTTTAGAAGCACGGTAGCTGTTTCCTTCCAGTTGAGAGGAAACGAGGATATTGTTGGTGAGCGCATTCAGTCGGTTGGTTTCCTGAATGGTCATTTGTAATATCTTTTGTCTTTTGGTTTCTTCGAGTTGGTGTTTTTGAAGGGTTTCGAGGTTGAGCTTGGCTACGGCGATGGGGGTTTTAAGTTCGTGTGTAATGGCCATCATGAAATTCTGCTGTTGCTGTTGAATTTGCCACTGTTTGCGAACAGAGCGGTATACAAACGCAGCGCCTAATAATATTAAAGCAAGGAATGTAGCCCCCTCGCCGATGTATTTTTTAGAATTGCGTTCTTTTTCGTCGATCAGTTGATGCTTTGCCTCCTCAAATCGAGTGGTGTTTTCCAGTCCATTGTTTTGTCCTACCAGTTGCTGGTATTTAAACAAATACATCTGCTGATTTTGACGCTCCAAGGAAATAAACCACCATACCAGTGCTGCTATAATATATAACAGCAGGATCCAGTATACATAGGTAATTACCCTGAATTTCGACTTTATCATTATTAATTAGTCACCTTTTCAATGCGGATACCGGCATTCATCACGTGTTCCAGCGGGTCTTCACGCATAATTTGGGCGAGTGTAAAGGTATATACGCCTTTTTTAGGGAAGCGAGATGGACTAGCATCCAATAAAATTCGGTGTTCGAAGATGTCATCCATTCCACTACCCAACCAGCCTCGTTCGTCGGTAGCAAGGGTCAGGTTTTTGCGATTCACATATGCGAAATCACCGGGGGGTTGAACAGTGATGGTCATCCAAACATTTTTGTAACGATAGGCGTCGGTATGACGAAACACTACATAAATGCGGTACAATGAAGTAGTATCTTCTACGGTAAATTGAATACTTGGTTTGAATTGACTGTTCCAAGCGTGCTCGGGTATTGAAATATTTTTCTCAAATACTCCATTGGGCCGGCAACCAACCAGTGCCAACATTAAGATCACTATCGGGAAGACTAGTTTTTTCAAGGAAGTCAATTTTTCTGCAAAATTAAGGATAGCAAGGAATTAGAGTACATTTAAGACCTGTTCTTTTGCTTTTTCCAGCTCATCTTTCATAATAACAACCGCTTTTTGAATGGTGCTATCATATGCCTTGGCTCCGGTAGTATTGATCTCTCTTCCAATTTCCTGAAGTACAAAGGACAATTTCTTTCCTTTTCCTTCGCCGTCTTCAGCCAAAATTTGACGGAAGTATTCGCAGTGGTTTTTCAAGCGCACTTGTTCTTCGCTGATATCAATTTTTTCAATGTAGTAAATGATCTCTTGTTCAAGGCGGTTTTTATCGTAACTGTCTTTCCCAACATTCTCTTCGAGTACTTTTACGAGACCGTCTTTGATTTTTTGTTTGCGCATTGGCTCCAGTTTGATCACTTCGTCTTGTTGGGTGCGAATATTCTCGATTCGTAACAAAAGATCTGCTTCGAGGCTCTTGCCTTCTTCTGCACGGTGAAGGCTAAGGTCATCAATAGCGGCATCGATCACTTTTTTAAATTCTTCCCATTCTTTATCGGTGAGGGTTTCTCCGGTTGGTGTAATTACTTCGGGAAGTTTCAGGATGCTGCTTAGAATTTGAGAAGAATCCAAGTTTAATTCTTTCGAAAGTTCAGCGATGGGTTGGTAATATGCTTTCGCCAAATTGATATTGATGCTAACGGGTTTTGCCTGTCCACTTTCTTTCAAACTGATGATACAATCTACAGTACCACGACCGAGTTTCGAAGAAAGGATGCTACGGATGTCGAATTCGAAAGGCTTAAGGAAAGCGGGCATTTTCAAAGAAAGTTCAAATTGCTTTCCGTTGAGTGATTTAATGTCGATAAGAAAGGTTTTGTCTCCCACATTGCGTTCGGCTCTACCGAATCCGGTCATAGATTTTAACATGCAAAATGTATTTGATGCAAAGTAATGAATAGTTTTTTCTAAAGTGGTTTTAATTGGTAAGCGTGAGAACTTGCTTAAAACAAAATCTCCCGGTGAACCGGGAGATTATTATGTGGATGGGTTAGTAAGTACCGGGAAAAATTAATTTCCCTTCACAATATTAAATATAATTTCTACTATGTAAAAAAATATTTCTTGATTTTTATTCACATTAAAGATGCTTTCTGTGGAAAAGGATGGATTGTCTTCGATTTTTAATGCAGTCATTTTTAATTTCTTTCCTTCGAAATGAATTGAAGGCTTGTGCTCTTGTTCTGCTAAATGTTTAGCAACTTGGTTTTGTTAAACAAATCTCATTCTTTCGAAACATTGATGAATACTGTATTCTATCGATTTTAATTTTTCAATTTTCATCCTTCAATTTTAAAAACACCGCTCCCAATAATTTTATCTAGAGTTCATTCAACCTTTCTATTTTTGTGAAAATTTTACTGATATGAAGTTTCCTGCACCTGTTTCACTTTCTTGGATCGCGTCGCTTATTGGAGCGAAAGTTTTGGGCGATGACAGTTTACAAGCAACCGGAATCAACGAAATTCACCGTGTTGAGGCAGGTGATTTGGTTTTTGTAGATCATCCGAAGTATTACGACAAGTGCTTACAATCGGCTGCCAGCTTCATTATCATTAACAAAGAAGTAGAATTCCCACAAGGCAAAGCAATATTGGTAGTAGAACAACCTTTTGAGGCCTACCTGAAAATTGTTCAACATTTCAGACCGTTTACGCCTGCAAATGGTATGATTCAAGAAACGGCTCAAATAGGAGAAGGTACATACATCGCTCCCAATGTTTATGTAGGACACCATGTTAAAATAGGAAAAGATTGCAGAATTCATCCCAATGTTACCATCATGGATCATTGTGTTATTGGCGATCGCGTGGTGATTCAAAGTGGAACTGTAATTGGCAGTGATGCGTTCTATTACAATTCTAAAAAGAATCGCGATGTGTGGTATAAGCGAATGGAAAGCTGTGGTATGGTTATTTTAGAGGACGATGTAGAAATTGGAGCTCAGTGTAGCATCGATAGAGGCGTTACACACAATACGGTTATTGGAAGAGGTACGAAAACAGATAATATGGTGCACATCGGCCACGATACAGTTACCGGACCTAACTGTTTGTTTGCAGCACAAGTAGGTATTGCCGGAGCAGTAGAAATTGGAAGCGGCGTTATTTTCTGGGGTCAAGTTGGAGTAAACAAAACCATTACCATTGGTGATAATGCGATTGTAATGGGACAGTCGGGTGTTGTTTCTTCTATTGAGGGTAATAAAGTGTATTGGGGTACTCCGGCGATCGATCATCGAGAAAAGATGAGAGAAGTGGTATGGGTGAAACGAATCCAGCAGTTATGGGAAAAGAATAAGTAATAAGAAAACCCTCAGCATTTGCTGAGGGTTTTTAATTTATTCGTAGTAATAGTCGTAGGGAAGTTGTTCGGCCATTTTCTTCCAAGCCCAATAGCCGAAATTGACCATATCGGTTTGATCGTAAAAGAATCCATTCCCCGATATTACAATGGTGTCTAACATCGTGATGGCAGTGATCTGCGAAGTTGTATTCGCAGGTAATTTGTAGAGTTCCAGGAATTTTTTATCCGGAAATACACGTTTATAACTAACGCGGTATCTTCCTTTCCATGCCAAGATCACTTCTCCGCTATCTTTTGCATAGAATTCTTCATTGTAGAGGTCTTTTATGATTTCAGATTGATCAACATTGGGGTTGGGTCCTAACTTTTCAATCATAAACCCTTCCTCCGTTATTCTGTTCTCATAATACGAACGCATGAAGTGCAAACGTGAGCCCAAATAAGTTCTGGCTCTGTTCTTCTTGAATTGGATTCTGGCTTCTTCCGTTGTGTCGATCTCATTGTAAAGAGCGAAGCCAATAAATTGGCTCGTATTATTATTGTATTCGAAAATGAAAGAATCGAGTTGGTATTTGATTTTGTATCCCAATGCATAATTGGTGATCTGCAAGTCTTCCTTGGTTAAAACCTTTAAGCGGTTTCTTTTCTTGTTGTAGAAAAAGCGCAGTGCTTCTGGGTTTTTAAGTACACATTTTTTGGCATTTTCGGTAGTGCCGAAGAAATTCTCTAAAAAGAAATTTCCATACTTCGCAAAACCATCCGGAACTTCATTACTGGCAACAACGGCCACTTCCGACATCACTTTTTCTGCCGCAGCCAGTTCAACAAACAATGTGTCTGTGGCAATATGATTTGCAGTGATTCTGAAATTTTTTCGTTCATAACCCGTATAAGAAACGGTTAAATCGTATCCGCCTGGAGGAAGTTTTAAGTAGAAATAGCCATCGTTGGTGGCAGTGGCACCGTAAGAGGTGTTGGGGCAAAATGCGGAAGCACCTGATAATGGTTGTTTGGTAGCAGAGTCTACTGCTCTACCAATTACGATAATGGGGCCATCTTGCGACCACGCCAAAAAAGAGCACAGGTTTAACAGGAATAAGAGGATTGTTTTTTGCATGGGGTGAAAACTATAGTGATTATTCGAAATTTCCTATAGACCTTACTGCTTCAACTATTTTGCCAAAATTCCCGCACGAACCGCTTCCTCGTATTTTTTACACGCATTATCAATGCTTTGTGATAATGGAGTAGGCGTAAAATCCTTCAAATGACGACGGATTTTTGAATTGTTAAAATAAGTAAAGCTTTGCGCAACCTTAGCGGTTTCCTTGGTTAGCAAGGGTTTCTTTCCTGTAAACAGCGCTTTGATCGCTTCCAATCGCCAAGCAATGGCTCCTAAAAACGGCGTCGCCTCTTTTGTTGGAGCTTTCTTTTGAAAAGACTGCGCAATGGAATCAAAAAGCTTTTTGAAAGAATAGTTTTCGCCGTTTATTATGAAGCGCTGAGATGAAACGGCATCTTCCAGTAAAAGAACAGTAGCAAGGGCAACATCTTCTACGGCTACAAATCCATTCACCCCATTGGTATACCAAGGGAACTCGTTGTAAACATTTTTAAAGATGGCGCAACTCGATTGATTCCAATCTCCAAACCCAAGCACTGTACTCGGATTTAAAATAACGGTAGATAGTCCTTCTCCCATTCCCCTCCACACTTCCATTTCAGCTTTATACTTGCTGATGGCATAGTGAGTATTCGTCTTACTGTCGACCCATTTTTTTTCTTCATCTACTTCTTCTCCGGAACTCGTTCTTCCAAGTGCTGCTACAGAACTGATGTATACCAAGCGTTGGATGTTCAATTCAAGTGCGCAATTCACGATATTAGCGGTTCCTTCAATATTTGTTTTGTAAAGTTGCTCGCGTTCATTACCATGGAAACTCACCATCGCGGCAGCATGAATAACGGCATCACAACCATCCATGGCTTCTAATAAGCCGATGGTATCGAACAAGTCGCAATCAATCCAGTTTATTTTTTCAAAAGAAGCTTCAGAAAGAGAGAGTGGTTTTTTCGGACTACGGCGAATAGCGGTTACTTGATAACCTCTTTGAATCAGTTCTTCCAATATGTAAGAACCGATAAACCCCGTTCCGCCTGTTACAAATACATTCTTGTACAACCTTTGCCGTCTTAATGTTCGAATAATTTTTGGCCTTGCGAAGATACCCCTTTTTAATACTGGTAATATCCCTTTCCGGTTTTTTTGCCCAATTCTCCGCTAGCTACCTTTTCTTTTTGAATATCAGATGGCTTTAAACGTTCGGGTTTTCCCAATTGTTCGTATACGGAACAACTTACAGCGTAGTTGATATCATTGCCAATAAGATCCATCAATTTAAACGGCCCCATTTTAAAACCTGTTGATTCGAGTACTTCATCTAATAAATCAAAACCAAGACCTGTTTTTTCTGCAAGAAACAATGATTCGATATAATAAGGACGTGCCACATGGTTTACAATAAATCCGGGGGCATCTATGCATTGAACCGGCGTTTTGCCTAGTGAGCGAGTGAACGCATCCAATGATTCTATGATTGTTGTATCGGTCTTTTCTGCTACCACAATTTCAACCAAGGGCATTAAAGGTGCCGGATTGAAAAAGTGAAGACCTGCTACTCGATTTTCGAACGGCAATTCTTTCGCAATTGCTTTAATTGACAACGAAGAAGTATTGGAGCAATAAATAGTGGTCGGCTTATTTTGATCCATTAATTGACTGAACAAACTTCTCTTTATTTCCAGTTTTTCAACAATGGCTTCAATTATTAGATCCCCGATACAATCAGTAAGGCTGCCGGTATAATGAATACGCTGATGAATGGTGTTGGCTTCCTCACTCGATAGTTTTCCTTTTGAAGTCAAAAAGTCGAGGTTTTTTTGAATGGTTTTTTTTGCTGTTTCTAACACTTGCTCGTTCAAATCGAAGAGCACTACTTGGTAGCCTTTGCTTGCACAAACCTGCGCAATTCCGTTGCCCATGGTGCCGGCACCGCATACTACAATCGTTGTTATCGAACTCATACTGTAAAGATAGAAACAAAAAACGCTTCCCGAAGGAAGCGTTTAAGGTAGAAAAATATCTTAAGTGGCGGCTGTAAATTGCCGTAGGAATCGGACATCGTTTTCGCTGAACAAACGAATATCGGTGATGCCGTATTTTAA
This sequence comes from Endoryza foliicola, assembly GCF_050589245.1. Classification (NCBI taxonomy): domain Bacteria; kingdom Pseudomonadati; phylum Bacteroidota; class Chitinophagia; order Chitinophagales; family Chitinophagaceae; genus Endoryza; species Endoryza foliicola. Next base: position 24,319 of record NZ_JBOBEW010000006.1, read on the forward strand.
CAATGCCGGACGTTCAATACCCATACCGAAAGCAAATCCGGTATATTTGTTTGGATCGATGCCGCAGTTTTGTAAAACGTTTGGATGCACCATTCCACAACCCAGAATTTCCAACCAACCTGTTTTCTTACAAATAGCACAACCGGAGCCTCCACAAATTTGACAGCTAATGTCCATTTCCGCACTTGGCTCGGTGAATGGAAAATAGGAGGGGCGGAAGCGAACTTTTACATCCTTACCGTACATCTCTTGTACGAAATAATACAAGGTTTGTTTTAGATCGGCGAAGGAAACATTTTCATCAATATACAATCCTTCTACTTGATGGAAGAAGCAATGCGATCTTGCACTAATGGTTTCATTTCTGTATACGCGACCGGGGCAGATAATGCGCAAAGGCAATTCGCCTTTTTCCATTTCGCGGATTTGAATATTGCTGGTATGCGTTCTCAACAACCAATCAGGATTCTGTTGGATGTAGAAAGTATCCTGCATATCGCGAGCGGGATGGTGTTCAGGCAGGTTGAGGGCAGTGAAATTATGGAAATCGTCCTCAATTTCAGGACCTTCTGCTACCGCAAAACCGAGTCGTTGGAAAATTGAAATAATATGATTGCGCATCAAGCTTATCGGGTGACGACTGCCCAATGGGAGATTATCGCCCGGAAGTGTATTGTCAATAGAAGGTCCCGCAGCGGCGCTACCGGCTTCCAATTGTTCTTTCCATTGCTCGAAATGGGATTCAGCAAACTGCTTGAATTCGTTCATGATTTGGCCGAATTCGCGTTTTTTCTCGTTTGCTACATTCTTCATCTCACCCATCAGGTTTTTGACAATACCCTTGGTGCCGAGGAAACGGATGCGGAAGGCCTCTAAGGAGGGCGCATCGGTTACTGCGCTTTCCGCAATTTCTTTCTTTAATTGCTCTATCTGAGCCAACAGTTGCTCCATGCCTGCAAAGATACAAAATGGATCGCTATCCACACCTGTTATTAAAACGACAATGGAGGGTTTCAGGCTAAGATATATCTTGCATTCATGATTGATTTAGAACAGATTTTGGATTATTTAGACCCCATCAATCGTTATGAAATTTCCAATGATGAGGGGTACCGAGACGGTCAATTAGGTCAGGTTTTGCCCATGTACGAAGAGGAATTTCCGGATTTAACGGAAGTGGACATTGTAATTGTAGGCTGCCCCGAAACCAGGGGGAGTTGGCAACTGTTCAGCGAATTGAACCCGGCCAACGAAATTCGTCATCAATTTTATGCAGCGTATTATTGGCATCAAGACATTAAGATTGCCGACATCGGCAATGTGAAAAGAGGGGCCGGCCTTCTCGACACCCATTTTGCGCTTAAAGAAGTGCTCACTGCCTTGTATGATGCGGGTAAAACAGTCATTGTTTTGGGTGGTTCTCATGATCTAACCCTCTCGCAATACAAGGTTTTTGTAGACAGGAAGAATATTATTGAAGCCGTATGCGTGGATGCATTGATAGATCTCAACTTGGAATCTTCGAATAAGAGCGAGCAGTTTTTAATGGAAATGCTCACCGGAGAACCGAATTATATTCGTCACTACAATCATATCGGTTTTCAAAGTTACTATGTGCATCCAAGAATGTTGGAAACCATGGATAAGTTGCGCTTCGATTGTTACCGCGTTGGTACAGTAAAAGAACGAATTGAAGAAATGGAACCGGTGATTCGAAGTTGTTCCCTGATGAGTTTTGATATTTCTGCTTTCGCAAATTCCTTCTCTCCCGCTTCTAGGGTATCTCCGAACGGATTTAATGGGGAAGAAGCTTGCACACTGATGCAATATGCAGGCATGAGTATGGAAATGAAATCGGTTGGCGTCTATGGATATATTCCGGAGCACGATAAAGATCAACTGTCGGCTAAACAAATAGCCCACATGTTGTGGTATTTTATTGATGGAAGAAGCAGGGCACTCAGAGAAGCGCCTTTAACAAAGAGAGATTCTTTCAGAGAATTTCAAATTGCTTTTGGTGAGATCGATGCATTGTTTCTTCAGAGTAAGAAAACAGGAAGATGGTGGATGCAATTACCGGATGAAAAATTCATACCTTGTTCGTATACCGATTACCTTACGGCCAGCAACAATGAAATTCCGGAACGCTGGTTCCGAGCTCAGGAGCGATCGGCCTAATAAAGATGGAATACATGAAAAATAGATGGCTTCTCCTATTAAGTGCCGTAGCGCTTTTTAGTTCTTGTTCGGTGCAACGATCTTTTCAGAAAAAGGCCAACGCTACTATTTTAGCAGATAGTAGTTTGAAGCACGCTCATATTGGATTGGCTGTTTACGATCCCGAAGCCGGCTCCTATTTATATCAATACAATAGCGATAAATATTTCATTCCTGCTTCGAATATTAAAATTGTTACTTGCTTCACGGCAATGCAATTGTTAAAAGACAGTATTCCCGGAATTCAATACCGTTCAGGATCCGATGGATTAACCCTCATTCCAACCGGTGATCCTAGTTTTTTACATCCCGATTTTAAGAACCAACCGGTTATTGATTTCTTAAAGCGACAACCCCAGCAGTTGAAAATTGTTTCCAATAGTTTTAAAACCACTCCATTTGGAATGGGCTGGAGTTGGGACGATTACAATGAAGACTATCAGCCCGAGCGTTCGGCCTTGCCTGTTTACGGAAATGTGGTTACCTGGGTTCAAGAGCGCGATACAGCCGATAGTACTGCGGGTCCTACTATTTATTCAATTCCTGAAGTAAACTGGAAATTGAAGTTCAAACCCGATCTTACCACTAAAAAGTTTTACGTTGAGCGAGCCAAAGACGCCAATGTTTTTAATGTAACAGAGGGGAAAGAACCGAAGGCGTCGCAGCAGGTGCCTTTTGTAACCAATCAATTGGAAGCCGCACTCGAACTTTTAAAAGATACGGTTACTACTGAATTCAATTTAGTGGAAACCGATTCAATGGTGAAAGCTACCGGTACAGTATATTCGCAGCCACTCGATTCACTTTTGAAGCCGATGATGCACAGAAGCGATAATTTTTTCGCCGAGCAGTTATTGCTAATGGCTTCACAACAAAAGCTGGGTTATTTCTCAGAATCGGAGATCATCGACTACGTATTGAAGAACAATCTTAAGATATTGCCACAAAGGCCACGTTGGGTAGATGGAAGTGGATTGAGTAGGTACAATTTGTTTACTCCGCAAGACTTTGTAACCATTCTTTCTCAAATGAAAAAGGAGTACGATGTGAAGCGCTTGCAGGCGATTTTCCCTGGAGCCGGACAAGGAACGCTGTCCGGATTGTATAAAAATGCCGCAGGATCGGTGTATGCGAAAACGGGCACCTTAAGCGGTGTGGTTGCACTCAGCGGGTTCGTGACAACATCAAAAGGTAAAACCTTGATCTTTTCTTTCCTGGTTAACAATCATAGAACTTCAGCATCTGCGGTAAGAAAGCAATTCGAAAACTTTCTCAGCGAGATTATCGCTAAAAATTAAAGGGTTTTATCAATTGATACCTGCTTCTTAAGTTCTTCTGGTTCCGCAGCCAACCAAAGGTTGAGTCGAAGGACACCGCGATTCAAAAGACAAAAGTAAAGCGCCGCGTTACCGCTGCGATCGCTGCGACGCCGCGGTGAAAAAACGCTTTGCGACTTCTTCCCGAACTCCTATGTTTGAGGTGAATATTTTTTGACCACGGATTCGCACAAATTATGACAGATTTACACAGATTAGGGGCTGAGTATTCTGTTATACACTTCGAATAACGGGCTCTAATCTGTGGTATCTATATTTAAAATCTGTGTTATCTGTGGTTTCAAAAACCCTTCGCGACATCTCCGCGCGTTGAATGTATTCACCTTAAATCATAGATTATCAACCCATTAATCTCAAACAATTAGGTCTCATTTTCAGAAAAACCTATTTTATTCAATTATCCCACTCTCTACATTCAGCTAATAACCACCCAATTAACTTTTTTTTAAGCAAAACCCAACGATTTTACGCAGTTTGGCCGTATACATTTGTTGTTAATCAGCCGTTCGTTTTCTATTTTAAGGACGGTTATCGAAGGCAACCTTCCAAAGCTGGAGAGTAGCCTTAGATAGAAAAGCGAAGCTAATTGACGCGGTCAGCCGAAGATATCGACTTAGTCACCGGTTGTATCAACAACAGCCGACAGGCCCAGGAATTACTGTACAAGCAGTATTACGGGGTCATGGTATCTCTATGCTTACGCTATACCCGTAATGAAGAAGATGCCATTGAAGTGCTGCACAATGGGTTTTTGAAAGTTTTCAAGAACATACATACTTACGATGCCGCTAAAGCAACCCTGTATACCTGGATTCGCAAAATCATGGTTAATACAGCTATCGACTTTATTCGCGCAAAAAGTAAGTTCACCGTAGTGGAATTGGAGAAAGCAGAAGAACCCAATATTGAAGCGGATGCGGTGCAACGACTGTCGACAAGAGAATTATTACAATTAGTGCGACAATTAAGCCCTGCCACCCAAACCGTTTTCAATCTATATGTCGTAGAAGGATACAACCACCGGGAAATCGCAACCATGGTAGGTATCAGCGAGGGAACGAGTAAGTGGCATTTGAGCGAAGCAAGAAAGCAGTTACAAAAATTACTAAATAAGGTAGCACCCATTAAGTGACACCAGAACAACAACCATACGAAAAGCACCTATCCGAACAACTGAACAATCTGAGCTCCCCGGCTTCGGTTCAAAAGCATTGGGAACAGATGAAACAGCTGCTCGATAATGAAATGCCTGTTTCGCCAAAATCGCCTTTTAAATGGTGGTGGTTTGGTGGAGTTGCTGTATTGCTCATTGGTGTTGGGTTGTATTTTGGTCTTAGTAACAACTCGCAGCCTTCTTTGGCAAAACTAACCGATAAAAAAACGCAAGAGTCAATACCTCTAAGTTCATCAGATGGCAATGCTTCTGCTTCAACGAAAGAATTAGAGCGCAGTAACAATACCTCTGTCTACAAATCAAATACTGATACCAAACGCGATGCTGTCTCGCCTAATGGTTTAAATGATGTGGAACCTAATGCGTCTAAAGAAAACAAGGATCTAAAGTTGTTGGATAAAAAAACACCGACCACTGAAAGCGCCATCGTTTCTTCCGACAAAGCGGTTTTGGAAAATGAGAAATTGGTGAGTGTTGAGTCAAAGTCAGCGGTGGCCAAAGAGGACAAACTCGCTAAAAACAAATTTGAAAGTAAAAATAGTCTTGGGTATTCTAAAACTTCCGCTAAAAAAACTACTGAGAAAAGCTTCCGCTCGAGAACAACTGATGTAGTGAATTCTAATTCTAAAACTGTTGAGGATGTTATTGAGCCAAGTTCTATTGGTCCGGTTGCTGCAACCATTTCTGATGTGATGAGAGCTGAAACCATGGTGAATGGAAACGCAAGTCCAAAGTTGATTCCCAACTATACCATACCTAATTTAGCTGCTACTGCATTATTCAAGCCTCGCTCACGTTTCAAATATGAAACTGACAAAACCAAAAGTCTGCGCAATAGAGTGGTAGGTACGGGCGATCATAAAAAGTATGCATTCGGTATTTCGATTCCTCTAATAATGCCGATCTCTGATCAACGCGCCTTATCCTTGAATTTTAATGCCGGACAAAATAAGATTGGCGATTATCTTCCCTCTGTATACGGTCAGTATCATTTGAACGATAAGTCATTTCTACAAGCAGAGATTCAAGTTCTCTCTCCACAATACATTGCGCCAACTTTGGTAAATGTTAAGAGAGTTGAAACCGGTACTGCACAAGCGTCTACTTTACGTTGGATACACACTTACACCAACGCCCAAAAACTGTATTATTTCAACTTGCCCATTTCAGCTTATTATAGTCCGTTTAAGAATTTTTATTTGGGTGCAGGTATTCAATTCTCTCAAATGATGCGAGGAGTAGCTTCTGTAGAGACGCGCTCTACCAATCCTTTGAGTTCGATGAGTGGCGATTCTTTGGTGAGCTTCAAATACGTTTCTTTTGGCAACGATTCTATTGGTTCAAAACTCAATAGAACCGATGCACGCGTATTGATAGATGCCAATTATTATTGGAATAAATTCTCGTTCGGACTTCGCTACAATCAAAGCTTTAATAATTACGCAAACCTTCAACCCGGTTCGAATTATCCCTATACAATTGCAAGAAATAAGACCTTGTATTTCTATTTGAGATACAACTTGTTTGAGACCTACTATACAAAAAAGAAGAAGTAAATTATTGCCCGAACATTTTCTCCAAATAACTTCCATTGTATTCAATAAAAGTAGGTTGGCCGGAGGCGGTAGTGCCCGGTTGCGAACAGTTGAATAAATCATCCACCAATTGCTGCATTTCTTTTTGACTTAAACTCTTGCCCGCTCTAATTGCGTGTTGGCGGGAAAGGTGACGCATGATTTGCTCGCGTTTCGAAACTTTTAATTCGTTAGCGAAATGCTTGTATTGTTCTAGCAATTGTTCAATGATGTGCTTCTCGTTGCCTTGCTCCAGATCGGCGGGGGTTCCTTGAATTACAAAACTGTTGTTGCCAAATGGTTCGATCAAGTATCCCAATTCTTGCAAAGGCTCTGTTAGCTCAGTCATTAATGCAACATCTGCCGGAGCCAGGTCAATGCTTACCGGAAACAAACTTCTTTGTGATGGGAGGCGACTTTGTTGATTGGCTGCTGCAAATTTTTCGTACAGCACTCGCTCATGGGCCAATCCTTGATGAATGAGAATGAAACCGGATGCCGTACTGGCGATAATATAGCGTTGATGTAACTGAAGGTGTGCAATAGGAGTACTTGCTTTTGGTTGAAAACTGGCATGGTCGAATTGCCCGATTGTAACACTCGACTCATCGGCCACCGGTTTGCGCAATTGGTCCATCAAGCTTTCAAATCGCTCCTCTTTCTTTTCAAAGCCGGGCATATTACTCTTGCCGGGATTCACCACATGCGCCTGAAAGCGTTGAGTGAACGATTGAAAGAGAGAAGAATTGGTGGCAGCAGACTGTTCGTTTTCGGTAAAAGGTTTGTTCACCGCATCCAATTGCTGGATGGTAGGATCTAAATCAAATTCAAGACTAGGTGCTACACTGAACTGCGCCAAAGCATGCTTCACCGCAGCCTGTACAAAGGCATAAACAATTTTCTCGTCTTCAAATTTGATCTCTTGTTTTGTAGGATGCACATTAATATCTACCTGTGCGGGATCAAGATCTATGAACAACACGTATAATGGAAATCCATCAGACGGAATGAGATCCTGAAATGCTTGCATTACAGCATGGTGTAAATAACCACTTCTGATAAAGCGATTGTTTACAAAGAAGTATTGATCGCCTCTGGTTTTTTTGGCTGTTTCAGGTTTTCCTACAAAACCATAAATGTTTAGGTAATCAGTATGTTCTTGAACAGATACGAGTTTCGAATTGTAATTCGTGCCTAATAACTGTACGATCCGTTGTTTGAGGGTTCCTTTTTCTAAATAAAAAACCTGTTGACCGTTACTAGTAAGCGTAAATTGAATTTCAGGAAACGACATGCTTACTCGAATGAATTCATCGATGATGTGTCGCATTTCTGCAGCATTGCTTTTCAAGAAATTCCTTCTGGCGGGCACATTGAAGAACAGGTTTTTCATGGCGATGCTGGTGCCATTTCCTAAAGCAGCCGGTTCTTGTTTAATAACCGTACTGTTTTCAACTTCTATATAGGTTCCAAGTTCGTCTTCGGCTCTCTTGGTTTTCAATTCTACCTGAGCCACCGCAGCAATGGAAGCCAATGCTTCTCCTCGAAAACCCATTGTTCTGATTTGAAACAGGTCTTCAATTTTGGCAATTTTAGAGGTAGCATGACGCTCAAAACACATGCGAGCGTCTGTTTCATTCATTCCCTTTCCATTGTCAATTACTTGAATCAACGCTTTCCCTGCATCATTAATGATGAGGCGAATTTCCGTTGCACCGGCATCCACTGCATTTTCAAGCAATTCTTTCACAGCACTGGCAGGACGTTGTATCACCTCGCCGGCGGCTATTTGATTCGCAATGTGATCGGGTAATAATTGAATGGTATCGGCCAATTTGTTGTAATTTGAATGCTAATTAGTTATCGCCAATTTCGAAGCCGGGGCCTCCGGGCGAAGAGGGCAAATTTACATTGAATAATCGTAAGACTCACCCTATCATGAAGAAGTATGCGGTCCTTTTTTTAGGTTTTTGTTGTTTCCTACAAAGTTCTTTTGCTCAAACGAATGCACAGCGTTGGGCCGACAGTGTTTTCAAAACCCTGAGCCTCGATGAACAAATAGCACAACTCTTTATTGTGAGGTCTTCTGCGCCACCTTTACCCGGTTCGTTTTCTGCTACTTTCCTTGATAGTCAAGTAGTTGAGGCCATTCAAAAGTATAAAGTAGGAGGAATTTGCCTTTTTCAGGGCGGACCTCAACAACAGGCCCAACGCATCAACCGCTTTCAGGCCATGAGCAAAGTGCCATTATTGGTGACCATTGACGCAGAATGGGGGCTAGGAATGAGAATGGACAGTGTAATGAGTTTGCCCCGCCCCTTGATGTTGGGAGCCACTTCAGATGCTAGCCTGGCTTTTAAATATGGAGCTTTGATTGGTGCGCAGTGCAAAAGAATCGGCATTCAAGTGAATTACGGACCCGTTTTCGATTTGAATAACAATCCTGCGAATCCGGTTATCAATGACCGTTCTTTTGGAGAAGATAAATACAAAGTTAGTGCTTGGGCCATTCAATACATGAAAGGACAGCAATCGATGGGTATTATGACGGTTGCCAAACATTTTCCCGGACATGGAGATGTTGCCGTAGACTCTCACCTAGATCTTCCGTTAATAAATAAAAGCAAAGCGCAACTCGATTCTTTTGAGTTGTTCCCCTTCAAAGCGGCAATTGATGCTGGTATTGATGGCGTAATGACGGCTCATTTATCAGTGCCTGCTATTGATAGTGGTGCTAATAGACCTACTTCCATTTCTTACAATACCATCACAAAACTATTGAGAAATGAAATGGGATTCAAGGGACTTACTTTCACAGATGCCTTGGAAATGAAGGGCATCACCAAATACTATCCCGGTGGCGAAATTTCATTACAATCTATTTTAGCAGGCAACGATCTGTTGTGTTTGCCTGCTGATATCCCAGAAAGCATTAAGCTCATCAAAAAAGCCCTCAAAAAAAAGCAGCTCGACAAAGTAGAGTTTGAAGAACGCGTTAAAAGGGTTTTGATGGCCAAATACAAATATGGATTGGCGGAATGGAAACCGGTAGAACTGTATCATTTAACTGAAGACCTGAATAAAGATGTTCCGCAGCTCGCAAAAGAGATTGCATTGCAGGCCATCACGCTTTTAAAAACCGAAAAATACGGCCCTTTTCCTCTTACAAAAGGAAAAAAAATCGCTTATTTGGCGGTGGGGACCACTCAAGACAATGAGATCACGAAACAAGTTAGAAAGGACTTTGATGCGCAAGTGTTTTATTTCGACTATGCGAGAGGGGTAGATAAAGCGCAAGCACTCGCTAGTTATTTGAAGCAATCTTATGATGTAGTTGTTGTGGGCATTCATGGCTATGCACGAAAACCCATGAATCAATTTGGGATCAGTGCCGCTGCAGATACTTTGATTCAATTGGTTCAGCAACAAAACAAGACCATTACACTGGCGTTTGGAAATCCATATTTATTGAAAAAGTATACCAATACAGCCAGCTTATTGGCTTGCTTTGAAGATGATCCTTATACTCAAGGGGTGGCTGCCGATATTTTGTACGGACGAGTGATGGCGCATGGAACCCTGCCTGTTTCAATCAGTGATGATTTTAAATTAGGCGCGGGTATATTGAACCACAAAGCGCTTCCGGTTGCACCATTGACGGCTGTTGGTATTGACCCGGCCAAGTTTGCAAGGGTTGATTCAATTGTAAACGATGCGATACGAAAGCAAGCCATCCCCGGAGCAGTAGTACTAGTAGCTAAAGACGGGAAGGTGGTGTACGATAAAGGCTATGGTTATTTAACCTACGATAGCACCGAAGCCGTGTATCCTGAAACGATCTACGACTTGGCCTCTGTAACAAAAATAATGGCCACTACGGTTTCCATTATGAAGTTTTACGATGAGGGTAAAGTAGACATACAGAAAACTTTGGGCGATTATTTGTCGTGGACAAAAGGCACCAATAAAGCTCCGCTGAAATTGTGGGATATTTTATTGCATCAGGCAGGTTTGAACCCTTTCATTCCTTTTTACCGAGAAACAGTAGATACGAACTTAGGAAGCATTCCTTTATCGAAGTACTATTCTTATCGGAAAGATTCTATTCATTCTATTCGCGTTGCAGAGAATATGTACATGCGTGCCGATTGGGTAGATACTATGTACAACAGAATTCTCACAAGTGCACTTACTCCGGCAGGTAAGTATGTTTACAGCGACAATGATTTTATCTTCTTAGGAAAAGTGGTAGAAGCTGTTAGCGGAATGCCTTTGGAAGAATATGTAAAGAAAACATTTTATGATCCGCTTGATATGGCGAGTACGGGCTTCAAGCCAAGAGAGCGTTTTCCGTTGAATGCCATTGCTCCTACTGAAGAAGAGTTGGGCTTCCGTCAACAATTGATTCATGGCGATGTGCACGATCCGGGCGCCGCAATGTTTGGTGGGGTGGCGGGTCATGCCGGTTTGTTCAGCAATGCTTATGATTTAGCTATTTTAGCTGAAGTGCTTCAAAACAAGGGCAAATGGAATGGTGTGCAATATTTCAAACCTGAAACAGTGGAGTTATTTACTTCGTATAAAAATGATAGTAGACGCGGATTGGGATTCGACAAGCCGGAAAAGGACAATGCTACTCGTAAAGAACCTTATCCGGCGCTGAATGCTTCACCCGCAACATTTGGTCATACCGGATTTACCGGAACCTGCATTTGGATTGATCCTGTTTCTCATCTTACATTCATCATGTTAAGCAACCGTGTTCATAACAACGGCGATGCCAATCGCTTCTTAAAAATGAATGTGCGCCCTAAAGTGTTGGATGCGATTTATGAAGCGATGAAGTAGGTGTTAGGTGGTTAGGTGTTTAGGCTTTGGGTTGTTAGGCTTTAGGTTGTTGGGCTTTAGGTTGTTAGGCTTTAGGCTTTAGCCCTCTTGCTAGAACTTAAGATTTCTTGAATGAACATATTTTAAAACTACAAAGTCATTGGGAGTTGCCAAGTAATTACCATTTGGCCTGAATTCTAATGCCTAATTTGCCAAAAACTAGTACCCGACACAAATGGCCCAAAGCCTAACCACCTAATAACCTAACGCCTAACAGCCTAAATACCTAAAGCCTATAGCCTAAAGCGTAAAATCCAACTCTCAAACAAATTCCTTAAATTCATCACTACTAACGTATTTTTGCCATATAAACGGACCCCCTCATGACTCGTAAGCAAGAAGTCCTCAGTGACGTGGTTATCAAGTTCGCAGGTGATAGTGGTGATGGAATGCAATTGACCGGTTCTCAGTTCACCAACAGTACTGCATTATTAGGTATTGATTTAGCTACTTTCCCCGATTTCCCGGCCGAAATTCGCGCGCCTCAAGGTACTTTACCGGGTGTGAGCGGTTTCCAATTGCACTTCTCGAGTGAACGTGTGTTTACTCCGGGCGATGAGTGTGATGTGTTGGTGGCAATGAATGCTGCTGCGTTGAAAACGAACCTTAAGACTCTTAAAAAGGGTGGGAAAATTATTGCGAATACCGACGGATTTGATGCCAAGAACCTTCGTTTGGCCAACTACCCCGATGGAGTGAATCCATTGGAAGATGGTAGTTTATCGAACTACGAAGTAGTTAGAATGGATGTTACGAAAATGACTCGTGAAGCCTTGAAAGAGGTGACCATGGGTATGAAGGAAAAGGACCGTGCAAAAAACATGTTCGTTCTAGGGTTTCTTTACTGGATGTACAATCGCAGTTTAGAAATGACTGAAAAATTCTTGACCGATAAATTCGGAAAGAAGCCTGAAATATTGGACAGTAACCTGAAAGCCTTGAAAGCAGGATACTATTATGGAGAAACAACTGAAACATTTACAACTACCTATAAAGTAGAAAGAGCGAAAATGGAACCCGGTACTTATAGAAGTATCATGGGGAACCAAGCGCTTGCATATGGCTTGATTGCAGCCAGCCAAAAATCAGGATTGCCGCTGTTCTTGGGTTCTTACCCAATTACTCCCGCTTCTGATATCTTGCATGAATTGAGTCGCCACAAATCATTTGGTGTTCGTACATTCCAAGCAGAAGATGAAATTGCTGCCGTAACTGCTTCCATTGGTGCTTCTTATGGTGGATCACTTGGAATTACTACCACTTCGGGTCCCGGCGTTGCATTGAAAGCAGAAGCAATGGGTTTGGCTGTGATGTTGGAGATTCCTTTGGTGGTGGTGAACATTCAAAGAGGGGGACCTAGTACCGGTTTGCCAACCAAAACGGAACAAAGCGATTTGCTTCAAGCCTATTATGGTAGAAATGGGGAATGCCCGATGCCCATTATTGCATCCTCTACTCCGAGCGATTGTTTTGATGTAGCGTTCGAAGCCTGCCGAATTTCGGTTCAACACATGACACCCATTATGTTGTTGAGTGACGGTTACATCGCCAATGGTGCGGAGCCTTGGAAATTTCCAAAGAGTGATGATTTACCTGAATTAAAAGTGAAGTTCAAGGATGGTTTAGCTGAAGGCGAAGATAAATTCCTTCCTTATAAAAGAGATGAGAAATTGGTACGTCCTTGGGCTATCCCCGGGACACCCGGTTTGGAACACCGTATTGGTGGTATCGAAAAACAAGACGTTACCGGTAACGTGAACTACGAGCCTGAAAACCACCAACACATGGTGTTTACTCGTCAGGCAAAAGTAGATCGTATTGCAGATTACATTCCTGAGCAGAAATTAGACAGCGGTCCTGAGTCGGGCAAACTGTTGGTTCTTGGTTGGGGTAGTACCTACGGTGCGATAAAAAGTGCAGTGGCCGAATTGCAAGCCCAGGGCCATGCGGTGAGTCATGCACACATTCGTTACATCCGTCCATTCCCTAAAAATCTGGGCGATTTGATGAAGAAGTTCGATCAAGTGTTGATTCCTGAAATCAACAATGGTCAGCTCATCAAAATCATTCGTGATCAATATTTGATCGACGCCAAGCCTTATAACAAGATCATGGGTGTGCCCATCACCAAATCTGAAATGGTGATGAAGATCAAACAAATGTTGGGTCTTTCTTAATCAAAATCTTTTTCTATTAACGACATACAGGATGCTTAGCCGAATTCCGGCGAAGGCATCCTTGTGCTCGGGATTGCCTCTTTTCTCCGTTGAAAGCACACGAATACCGTCTCTTCTTCTGTTGCTAAGTTGTGCGGCAATGGCAGCTTTCTTGCTATCGAAATAACGATGGAACAGGTCATCTTGAATATAGGATCCACTTACATCATCTAAATAATCGGTGAATAGAAAGTAGTAGTTGAATGAAAGTTGGCATTGCCATTTGGGATGTAGATCTACTTGTAGAGATGTGGTGCCGATGACAACAGGCTGCGTTAATGAATACGGTGCTTTGCCATTATCATACAAGAAACCTTGACCTTCTGTTGAATACGAGTGCAATGAATGCCATTCATTCTCGAAATAGGCTTTGGGATTGAATTTAAGGCAGCCTACACCCATTCCAATTTGCCAATCAATGGCATTGTTCTTCCAGATTTTAAGCCATTCGTTTGGTGAAAAGGTTGCATTTAAAAATACGAGTTGAGTTTCTGTTTGAAACGACAGATTTCGGTTATACCTCAACGCTGCTTTTTGCGGATTTACTAAGCTGTCGGCATCACTAAGCTTGCCCTTTTCATAACCAAACTCAAGTCTCCAATAGTAAGAAGGCTCATAAACCAATTGAATGCCGGTTGTTCCATGAATGGTTTTGGAATAGTTGATCCAACCGGTTTGTGCGTAGTCGGAGCTCAAGTCGGTTTCACTTTTTTGTAGTCCACCTGCTACTGCGATTTTAAAACGGGGTGTTGCGTCACTAAATTGATTGTTGTAGGAATAGTATTGTGCAAAACAGGATTGTACTCCAAATAATGTGAGCAAATAAAATAGGTTTTTCATGATGCTGCAAACTAGTGTGGGGGAGGGAGAGGAAAATGGGAAAAAACACGCGGTACAATGGGGAATTAATAAATAAGAATTAATAATTACTAATGGAACAGCCGGAATGTTGGAGGGAGGAGACGAGGATGAGAGGAGTGATGAAATTCAGGATGGAGGAGAAATAGAAAAGGAGGAGGGGCAGGAACAAGGGGAATACAGGAACGAGGATAAACCCTCTGTGCCACCGTGCCTCCGTGTTTTTGTATTCCCCCGCGCAGCGGCTCTGCGCCCTTAAGTAAACGACTCTTCGAAAATCAAGCTACCAAAAACTTAAAGCAATAACAGACACTTCAACCTCAGACCACCCACCTTTGCGTTACGGCTGTTCCCCCGCCTTCGGCGGAGAATACAATTTTAACGCAAAGTTTTTGAGGCATCGAGTGCAGCACCCTGTAGTTAGTTGGGCTGCGCCGGAAGGAGGCCTTCGGCCAGCGCAAAGCGCACCAAACGAGTTGATATCTTAAATTAGAACTCCTTGCATTGCCCTGTATTTCCCCCGCGCAGCGGCTTTGCGATCTTAAGTACGGAGTCTCTGAATCTCATACTGACCAAAACTTAAAGTACTCTCGGCCTCTTCGACCTAAGACCACCAACCTTTGCGTTACGGCTGTTCCCCCGCCTTCGGCGGAGAATACAATTTTAACGCAAAGTTTTTGAGGCATCGAGTGCAGCACCCTGTAGTTAGTTGGGCTGCGCCGGAAGGAGGCCTTCGGCCAGCGCAAAGCGCACCAAACGAGTTGATATCTTAAATTAGAACTCCTTGCATTGCCCTGTATTTCCCCCGCGCAGCGGCTTTGCGATCTTAAGTACGGAGTCTCTGAATCTCATACTGTCCAAAACTTAAAGTACTCTCGGCCTCTTCGACCTAAGACCACCAACCTTTGCGTTACGGCTGTTCCCCCGCCTTCGGCGGAGAATACAATTTTAACGCAAAGTTTTTGAGGCATCGAGTGCAGCACCCTGTAGTTAGTTGGGCTGCGCCGGAAGGAGGCCTTCGGCCAGCGCAAAGCGCACCAAACGAGTTGATATCTTAAATTAGAACTCCTTGCATTGCCCTGTATTTCCCCCGCGCAGCGGCTTTGCGCCCTTAAGTAAACGGCTCTTCGAAAATCAAGCTACCAAAAACTTAAAGCAATAACAGACACTTCAACCTCAGACCACCAACCTTTGCGTTACGGCTGTTCTCAACGGCTTACTTCTTTACCTTCTTCTGCTGTTTCTGGAAATACGCACATACTTCCTTGATCCCGCACTGCTCGCATTTTGGGGTTCTTGCCAAACAAGTGTAGCGACCATGAAGAATGAGCCAATGATGTGCTTTGTGCACCAGTTCAGGAGGGAAATACTTGATGAGTTGTTTTTCGGCAGCCAAGGGCGTAGTGGCTCTAACGGTGAGACCAACCCTGGCAGATACGCGGAATACATGGGTATCAACGGCCATATTGGGCTGTTGATCTATTACCGAAGTAATTACGTTGGCAGTTTTTCGACCCACACCCGGAAGTTCTACCAACTCATCTACTGTGAGTGGTACTTCACCGTTGAACTTTTCAAGCAATAGCTTTGCCATTCCGATCAAGTGCTTGGTCTTGTTGTTCGGATAGGAAATGCTTCGAATGTAGGGGAAGAGGGTATCAAAATCGGTAGCCGCCATAGCTTCAGGCGTTGGGAAACGCTCGAATATGGCCGGGGTAGTCATATTGACCCTCTTATCGGTACATTGCGCCGATAAAATTACCGCTACTAATAATTGAAAAGGATTATCATACAGCAGTTCCGTCTCCGCATCGGGGGCATGGTGCTGGAAATAATCGATGATGAATCGATACCGTTCTTGTCGCGTCATTTCGCAAAAATAAATCAGAGAAACCTAAGAAAGCGCGCTTGTTTATACATTCGCGACTGCGGTTTCACGAGCGTACCGAAGTACATTCATTACTGATTCCATGCGTGGTGAAACAAGATTTTGATCGAGAGAAGAAGCAGATGCTTTTAGAACTTCAAGCTTTTCGCGAAGCGTCCAATCTTCGTTCAATGCTCGTTCTATCAGCTCAGTTTGTTCCGGAGAAGTTTCTTGGTACATATAACGCACCAGCTCCTCAGGAGTAATGAGAGTAGTCATAAGAATCCATTTATGTCCTTTAATGTCCGAATGAGTCAAATTCGGGTGTCCGTCCAAATTAACAAACGACTAATTGTTATTCTTATTGCGTACTCAGAGGTTTTATTAGGTAAATATAAATAAAAAATTCAACAATATATTTATTGGTATGTAAATCAATTAGTTACAATAAATAAATCTTCGTTGTCTTTTTTCATTCTATATTTTTCGCGAGCATATTTTTCTAGAACAGCTGGGTTGTGTTGTAGTTGTTCCAACTCTGTTTTAGTGGTTTTGATGAGCTCGTTGTAGTGGTCGCGGCTGGCTTCGAGTGCTTTCAGCTCACGGCGGTGTTGCACATTGGTGAGAATGTCTCTATCGTCAAAAAACAATAGCCAAACGAGAAACACAACACCCGTTAACAGGTATTTGTTTTTCATCCAAGCCGGTATGTGTGACAATAGGTTCATACAAAAGAAAGAGGTTTGATCCTGCTTCTACAGCAAAAATCAAACCTCTGATTCAAATATTTGCTTATTTACCGAATTTAATTTTTCCACCGGGGTAGATAGCGTTCTTTCCCAGTTCTTCTTCAATGCGGAGCAACTGGTTGTACTTCGCCATACGGTCGGTACGGCTGGCACTTCCGGTTTTGATTTGACCACAATTCAATGCTACAGCCAAGTCTGCAATAGTAGTGTCTTCTGTTTCACCACTTCTGTGACTCATGATGGAAGTATAGCCACTGTTTTGAGCTAATTGAACGGCATTGATGGTTTCAGTTACCGTACCAATTTGGTTTACTTTGATCAAGATGCTGTTGGCGATTCCTTTATTGATACCTTCTCCCAAACGCTTCACATTGGTTACGAAAAGGTCGTCGCCTACTAGCTGACACTTGTCGCCAATAGCTTCTGTCAATTTCTTCCAACCATTCCAATCGTCTTCAGCCATACCATCTTCAATAGAGATGATAGGATATTTTTCTACCCAAGAAGCCCAATAAGCAACCATTTCATCGCTGCTGATTACTTTATCAGGATTGCTCTTGTAGAAGCGGTAGGTATTTGTTTTCTCATCATACATTTCGCTGCTGGCAGCATCCATTGCAATGGCAATTTGAGTTCCGGGTTTGTAACCGGCAGCTTCAATAGCCTGCAATACAATTTCCAACGCTTCTTCGTTGCTCTTGATTTCTGGAGCGAAACCACCTTCATCACCTACGTTGGTGCTGTATCCTTTTTTCTTCAATACAGATTTCAAGTGGTGGAAGGTTTCAACACCCCAACGCAATGCTTCTTGGAAAGAAGGGGCTCCAACCGGAACGATCATGAATTCCTGGAAGTCAATCTTGTTATCGGCGTGAACACCACCATTCAAGATGTTCATCAAAGGAATAGGAAGAACGGTTGCATTTACTCCACCCAAGTAGCGGTAGAGGGGTAAATCGCTTTCAATTGCAGCAGCTTTCGCTACAGCCATAGAAACAGCCAAGGTAGCATTTGCACCGAGGTTTCCTTTGTTCTCTGTTCCGTCGATTTGGATCAACAAATCGTCGATATATGCTTGAAGTGTAACGTCAATTCCGAGTAATTTGTCGGCAATCACATTGTTTACATTGTCAACGGCTTTCAAAACGCCTTTGCCCATATAAACAGATTTGTCGTTATCGCGCAATTCTACGGCTTCGTGTTTGCCGGTAGAAGCTCCTGATGGAACTGCTGCACGGCCAATAATGCCATTGTCTGTAATTACATCTACTTCAACCGTTGGGTTTCCACGGCTGTCTAATATTTGTCTCGCATGAACTTCAGCGATGTAGCTCATAATTTTGAGTGTTTAATGAAAGATTTAAGTTGTTTGCTTTTTCTGTGGTGCAAATGTATTGAAAGTTTTGATGTGGCGAAGCGTCAAATCCTTGCTAATAGGCAGTTTTAAACTAAAGTTTGTTAGTATTATAGTTGTTTAAACAGCCTTTTGATTTTCGCAAAATCAGCTCGCTATGCCCGTTCTCAATGAAATCCTTTAGTTCGCCCACTTTGGAATACCCTAAATCATAGTACAATTCAGCAGCTCTTAGATTAAAAGAAGAAACACATAGGAAAACATTTGGATATTTCTCGAAAATAAAATCTTCCACTTTTTCTATTAAGAGTTTTCCGATGCCTTTACTTCTTTTGTTTGCCGCAACTCCTATGGTTTGTAAGTATCCTTTCAATACTCCCGTCATTTTAACAATGGCAAAGCCTGCAAATTCCTTTCCCTCAAGCGCAATAAAAACTGTATTCTCAGGATCTTGTAATAATAGCAATCCCTGTTCAAAGTTTCGTTTGAGTGTGATCCAAGGTTCTGATGTTGCCATCAATTCTGCTGCTTTTATCAGCCATTGTTCATCTTTGCTTTGAATGATGGTTATCACTATTAGGAACTTGCTTTTTGCGTAAGACTGCGGAAGATGTCTTCCAAACTGCGATCTGCTTCTTGGCTCAAACTCACAATATTCAATTGCTGAGAAATGGCTGTTTCCATAATCGTTCTTCTGTCGGCATCAGCATTCGTAGTTGCGATGCTGAGGGCATATTCATCCAAGGCCTTCACATCTGCAAACATGGAGAAAACAGCAGGAGCTGTTGCTTCTTTAAATCGAACTACAATTCGATCTTCCCCTTTGCTGTCTTTTAAGAGATTACTCAAATTGCTGTCCGCAACGATGTTTCCTTTATTGATAATTATTACTCGATCGCAAATTGCTTCTACTTCTTGCAGAATGTGAGAAGAGAATAAGACCGTTTTATTCTCGCCTAATTGCTTGATCACTTCTCTAATTTCAATGATCTGGTTGGGGTCTAATCCGGTAGTGGGCTCGTCTAATATTAACACCTCGGGATCATGAATGAGCGCAGCTGCCAATCCAACCCTTTGTTTGTAGCCTTTTGAAAGCTGACCTATTTTTTTGGATGATTCCGGACTGAGCCCAACACGAGTAATGGCTTTTTCAACCGCCTCTTTTTTATTTGATAATTGGTGCACATCGGCAATGAAGCCAAGGTACTCGCGAACGTACATGTCGTAATACAGAGGATTTGATTCCGGTAAGTATCCAATTTTCTTTTTGGTTGCTAAAGGTTGTTCCAATACGTTGGTATCGCCTACTAGTACTGTACCGCTGTCGGGGTTTAAATACCCGGTAATGATTTTCATAGTGGTACTTTTTCCGGCACCGTTTGGTCCGAGAAAGCCAACAATGGCTCCTTTCGAAACAGAAAACGAAATATCATTTACGGCTTTTTGAGTGCCGTAGGTTTTAGTGAGATTGGAAATGGATATTGACATACTGCAAACTTACGTTATATGAATCATTTTTTTACGGCCATCGCTATCTTCGAATCGGCCGTTCCGTAGAAGAGTCTCCATGCATTTTTGTAATACACCAACCCTTCTGCAAAACAAACCCGATTCACCTGACCATTCACTTCGTACGGCTTTTCAGGTTTCATAAAATAGGTATCCATTCTACTCAGCACTTTGGTAGGATCTTTGGGATCTAGTAAAATTTGTGACGGAGCATAGGTGCCTTCTACTAAGCTGGAATCTCCTTTTGAAGGAACGTTTCTGCAGTTGTAGATAAGTAAAATTCCTTTATCTGTGATCATTGCAGGAGGTCCGGGTTCAACCAAATCGCTGTCAAATTTGCCTTTTCTTGGTCCAAATACAGTCAAGAGTTTTCCATCTTTTTCAACCGGCGACCAATGAATCAAGTCGTCTGAACTTGCAAGAAAAATATCGGTATCACCCCAATACATCCAATAACGGTCGTTTATTTTAGTGGCAATTATTTTGCCTTGATTCATCTTGCCAATAATGGCTCCCGATTTACTCCAATGATCAATGTATTTTTTATTGCTACTGTCGTTAAATACAGATCCAAACTTTTCCCAATGATACAGGTCCTTCGATTTTGCAACCAATAGTCGAGCGAGCTTTCCATCGTATGCCGTATAGGTCATTATATACGACCCATCCTCCGTTTCAATGATCCGAGGATCTTCGCAGCCACCTTCCCATTCCCATCTATAATTTTGATCTTTTTGAGGGTACAATACGGGTTCTTTATGCTTGGTGAAATGCTCACCGTCGAGGCTCCACGCAATTCCAATTCTTGAAGTGCCTGCAAATTTTCCGATCGTGTCTTCTGCTCTATACAAGAGAAAAAGAGTGTCGTTGCGAACAATGGCAGCCGGATTGAAAACATCTTTGTTTTCCCATGGAATCGATTTGTTAAGTATGGGACAAACAAAGGATCCATTTCCTTTTTCCAAAACCGGATTGAGAGTGTCGGCTTTTTCAAAAGGGATGAGAAATGAACTGTTTTGTTCGGCCGCAATTCCAGGTGTTTTCTCTTGAGGTTCTTTGCAGGAAAACAAAACAAAAAGGCTAATTGGCAAAAGATACTTATTCATGGCAATCAAAAATTGATTCGTAAATATCTGTCTTTTCAAAGTCAATTGACAGCCGTTGAAATAAAAAAGAGGGCCGAAGCCCTCCTGTTTTATTATAGATTATTGTATTCATAGATCTCATCATCCAAATGGTCGCCCGGCGCCACTTCTTTAATGGGTTTGATAATGCCATCGTGCAAGTCATAAACCCATCCATGAATATAAGGATAGTTTCTTTCCTTCCATGCTTTTTGGATAATAGAGGTTTTTGCTAGGTTCATTACTTGTTCTCCTACATTCAATTCAACCATTTTGTTCACTTTCAAGGTTTCGTCTTGAATGCTGTCAACTTCGTCTTTATGATAACGGTACACATCTTTAATGTTGCGAAGCCATTTGTTGATGATTCCCAAACTGTTTCTAGTTAGCGCAGCTTTTACACCGCCGCATCCGTAGTGACCGCATACAATGATATGTTTCACATGCAAGTAGTTTACGGCATATTCCAATACGCTCAATAAGTTGAGGTCGGTATGTACAACCATATTGGCGATATTTCTGTGAACGAAGATTTCTCCGGGTTGAGTTCCGGTAATCTCATTGGCAGGAACGCGACTGTCACTGCATCCAATCCAGAGGAACTCTGGCGATTGAATGTCTACTAAACGTGAAAAGTATTGTGGATCTGCATGAACCTTTTCAGCAGCCCATGCTTTGTTCTCGAGGAGTAATTTTTCGTATGCTTTCATAATTCAAAGTTAAGAGAGTTAGTTATTTACTTGTTGATTCCATGTTTTTTTATCTAGTTTGGCATATCCACCTGTTTCAACTTCCAATAAAGGCAAGCCAAAACTGTCTTGGAGCTGCGAATTCGGCTTTAGTGCCACTGAAATGTCTTTTGTGGGAGCTTCAATCATGAAGTCTTCAATTACCTCAACGATATCCTTATCAATAAACTCTGCCTTACTGGCGTCTATCAATAATTTACTATTGTCGGGAAGGTTTGAAAGATATTCCTTGATGATGGGCTTGTTGAGGAAAGAAACATCTTTTCTCAGTCGAATCAGATAGTTATTCTCATCTTTTACAAATAAGATGGCCGTTTTAAAGTTACTTCTCAGTACAAAGAAGAACCCAACTGCCAAGCCAAAAACCACTCCTTTTAATAAGTCGGTTAAAAGGATTGCAGCAATTGTTAATACAAAAGGCAAGAACTGATTCCAACCTTTTTTGAAGTAGGTAACGAACAATGTAGGTTTTGCTAATTTGTATCCGGTGTAAATCAAGATACCCGCCAGTGCCGATTTTGGTATTAAATTGAGAATGTTTGGAATAAAAGCAACGCTTAAGAGTAGCAACACACCATGAACAATTGCTGACACTTTGGTTTTTGCACCAGAGCTTACGTTCGCAGATGAACGAACAATTACACTTGTTACAGGCAAGCCGCCGATCAATCCAGACACCAAGTTTCCCAAGCCTTGCGCTTTTAATTCTCGGTTCGTTGGAGAAATACGTTTGTAAGGGTCTAATTTATCGATCGCTTCCAAGCTCAATAAACTTTCTAAACTCGCTACTACCGCCAAAGTTCCCGCAGTAATCCATACATCGAAGTTCTTCCACATGTTAAAGTCTGGAAACGTAAAGAAGGAAAAGAACTCCTCTGTTGATTTTGCAATCGGAATGTTTACCATGTGCTCAGGATCGATCGCAAAACTGGAACCTTGTTTCTCAAAATAATAGTTGATGCCCGCCCCAACAAATACCACAAGCAGTGGAGCCGGAATAATTTTGAATATTCCTCCTTGTTTCAGGGCGATCTTGTCCCAAATAATTTGAATAAGAAGTGAAACAACACCAATTAGCACTGCAAGTGGAGTCAAGTAGTTCAATGCTTTGAAAATCTCTGAAAACGTGTTGTTGTCATCAACTTGAAAGAAGGCTTCATCGCCTTCATAGTCTTTATCGTAGCCTACTAGGTGGGGAAACTGCTTCAAAATCAAAATGAGGCCAATGGCAGCCAACATTCCTTTGATCACGCTTACGGGAATATAGTTGCCAATTATACCCGCTTTCAAATATCCGAGTACGATCTGAAATACACCACATATTACAACGGCTAAAAGAAATGCTTCATAGGTAGGCAGTTTCATAATAGCAGCAGCCACAATGGTAGTTAAACCAGCAGCCGGACCACTAACGCTGAGTTGCGAGCCACTGGCAACGCCAATTACAACGCCACCAACAATTCCGGCAATTAAGCCGCTAAAAAGAGAAGGAGCTTGAGAGCCCAAGGCAATTCCCAAGCACAAGGGTAGGGCCACTAAAAATACTACAATAGAGGCCGGTATGTCATTCTTTAATGAATGCACATAGTTGCGAAAACTGTTCATTTATCCAGTTTGAAATTGGTTAAGGAATAAAATATAAGAGAGTAACGAGAGACGACGTGTAGCTAAATATAGAAACTCAAATTTGGTCCGGAGGCGGAGTAATCGTAGGATAGCTCAATTGCTTGTCTTTTTTAAGGAGAAAGAACCAATTGTGCTTGTGATCGATGGTTATATCAAACTCGTATTGAGTTGCTTCGTGACAATATTCTTCTGTAAGTGTTGGACCATTGGGTGCTTTTTCATCAGGTCCGGCCGGATTGCCACTGTTGCTGTCTTCTGCCTGTGGCGCCGAATCCTCATCTAATACAACTGAATAGGTTTTAGTTTCGGCATTAGAATAAACATAGTAATTGGCAACCGTAAGAAACAGCAATAGACTTATACAAGCGATTGCGTTTACTTGGCAAGCCCATTTTTTGAATTGTTTTGTTATGACTGCGGATTGTTTCAAAGTGTAACAAAAATAAGAAGACCACCTCGTTATAACAATAAGAGGTGGTCTTTATCACAATTAATTACAAGTTAGTGCTTGAAATGACGCAAACCGGTCATAACCATCGCTAAACCATTCTGCTGGCAGTATTCGATGGAGTCTTTATCACGTACCGAGCCCCCCGGCTGAATAAAGGCAGTAATTCCTGCCTCATGGCCTAATTGCACACAGTCGTTGAAAGGGAAAAACGCATCACTGGCCATTACGGCTCCATTCAAATCAAATTTGAACTGATGTGCTTTTTCAACTGCATGACGTAAGGCATCAATTCGACTTGTTTGGCCGCAACCTTTTCCAATTAATTGCTTGCCTTTAACAAGCGCTATGGCATTGGATTTCAGATGCTTACATACCAAATTCGCGAAAATTAGGTCTTGTTTTTCTACATCGTTACTGGGTCGCGCCCCTACTTCATTCCACTGATCGTAGTTGCCGGCATCGGTACCCTGAACCAGTACACCGTTTAAGATCGATTTGTATTGATGAGAAGAAGCAGGATGCTTTTTCAATTGAAGCAAGATGCGGTTCTTCTTTGTTTTCAAAATTTCCAAGGCATCTTCGTTGAAAGAAGGGGCAATCAATACTTCAAAGAAAATTTCATTGATCGCTTCTGCTGTTGCTTTATCTACCGCTGCATTGCAAACCAAAACACCACCGAAAGCACTTTCAGGATCGCCCGCCAATGCGGCATCCCAGCTTTCTTTCAAGGTAGTACGAGATGCGATACCGCAAACATTGGTGTGCTTGATGATGGCAAAGGTTGTTTCTTGAAACTCTTGGATCAAGGCAACCGCTGCATCTACATCTACGAGGTTGTTATACGATAATTCCTTTCCGTTTAATTGAGTGAACAGTTCGTCCAGATTACCATAGTAAACCCCAGTTTGATGCGGATTTTCGCCGTAACGGTTTACTTTGGCATTGGCTACTGATTCAAAGAAATAATTGCCGCTGTTGCCGTTGAAATAATGGGCAATGGCCACATCATAATGAGCTACGGTTTCAAATGCCCTCGCAGCAAATTGTTTACGCTGCTCAATACTTGTAGAACCCTGTTGCTCTCTAAGTAAGTTCTCAAGTGGGGTATAATCCGATTTTGCTGCAACCACCAGTACGTCTTTGAAATTCTTAGCTGCAGCGCGAATCATAGAGGGCCCTCCGATATCAATTTTTTCAATGATCGCTTTTTCTTCAGTTGTATTCGCTACCGTTTCTTCAAACGGATAAAGATCAACAATAACTAAATCAATTTCGGGGATGTTGAATTGCTTCATTTCCGCTACATCACTGGCCAAATCTCTTCTTCCCAAAATACCACCAAATACAGAAGGGTGAAGGGTTTTAACGCGTCCACCTAAAATTGATGGATAGGTGGTCAGGTTTTCTACCGGCACTACAGGAAGTTTCAAGTCTTCAATGAATTTCTGTGTTCCTCCGGTTGAATAAATGGTGATACCAAGTTCCGATAACAGTCGAACGATCGGCTCCAGCCCATCTTTATAAAAAACAGAAATGAGCGCCGATTGAATTTTCTTGTCCATGATGCAGTATTGTGTATTAGATTGATTGCTTGTTTGGAGGCGCAAAGGTACGCCTCTACAACGGCTTCTCAAAAGCACCTTTGTCCACCATGAGCCAACACTTGATTTTATTTTTTTTACTTAGTGCCTCTATTCTTCTCGTTTTTCCTAAGTTGTTGGAATTCAGCACAATCAACTGTTTTGGACGATAGATTTCTAATAATGTAGCTACTTGCTTTTCTGTTGCTTTTCCGAGTACTAAGGTCTCTATTTCAAAAGAGGAGTCCAATTTTATTGTCTTTCGGAAGTCGCCCGAAAAAAAAGCTGTCTTGATAGCGGGGATGTAAAAGTTTCCGGAGTCTGATACGGGAAGAAACACGGTATCTTTCACTCGGAAATGTTGCAGCATTTGTTTCATGTTCTGATGGTAGTAATATCCGCTGTCTCCTTGCGCCCATACTGCGGCTCGGTCCCCTTCAATTAAAAAGAGGTGCAATTTTCGATTGTTGGCTACTACTAATTTGTGTTGTTGCGAGAATAAAAAGGAAATGGATGCTGAATGAAATGCAAATATTGTTGCAAATACGATGGCGCTTAAGCACCATCCTTTGGAACGATAAAGAAAAACAGCACAAGTACTTGTCATTAATCCGAACAAGTAGCACATTCCCCAATAATCAATCATAATGGGTTGAATGGTAGCTCCGGGTAACTGATCCATCCACGTCACAAATTGATTCATAAAAGCAATTCCATAATTTAATAGCCAGCCAATTTTTACGCATGCCCAAGGAAGGGGTGTTGCAATGCAAAGGATCAAAATTCCAATCAAGAGCAAACTGCTCAAGGG
The DNA here is from genome assembly GCF_050589245.1 of Endoryza foliicola. NCBI lineage: Bacteria > Pseudomonadati > Bacteroidota > Chitinophagia > Chitinophagales > Chitinophagaceae > Endoryza > Endoryza foliicola. The sequence continues at coordinate 50,402 of NZ_JBOBEW010000006.1, forward strand.
TACAGCTACCAAGTTCGTGATCAAGAAATAAGTAGGGAATTGATGAAAGTAATAAAGGCAGAGCGGCAATGTAAACACTTGTGCTGCCAAGGTTACACTGGTCATTTTCCAGAGCTGATCAAGCCAATAGTTTCTAGGTGCGTAATAGGTGTACAAGGGCTTCCAAGTCCACTGAATACCTGCTACCGCTGCAAAGGAAAGCTGACAGCCGGTATCGAATATCCAATTGGGTTCATAACAAAAAAGAAGGAAGGCTGCCGCGCAAAGCGTGTTAGGGGAAGGACTGTTTCTGTTCAATGCTTTTGCCAAAACAAAACCGCTGAACATTACGGCAGATCTGAGTACAGAGGGATTGGCGCCGGCCAGCCAAGAGAAGATCCATAGTCCTGTTAATATAAAAACTGGTCGCAACCAACGATTCCATTTTTTTGATCGAATGAGGTTGGAGAGTATTTCGAGAATGGAATACAGAATTCCAAGGTGCAAACCGGAGATTGCAATCACGTGCATGGTGCCGGTATTGGAATAAGCAGCAGTTACAGTAGGGTCTAAATCATTTTTGTATCCTATCAGCAAGGCTTCTGCCAGTCCATACGATGAACGATCCGGAATATAGGTTTTGATTTGCTGTAGCAAATAAAACCGAAAGCGCGCTAAAGAATAAAGCAGCCCTCTTTGTCTACTTTCAGAAATACGTTTGAATTGCGTTTGATCGAGGAATGCTTGTCGGTAGATTCCTTGTGAATTCAAATAATCACGATAATTAAAGGTGCCCGGATTTCCGGTATGAGCAATTGGCTCTAGAGAAGTATAGATCAATAGTTGATCATCAGTTTTCAATTCAGGTTTTTCTTTGAAGTACAACAGTATCTTTCCTGTTCCGGCTTCCAAGTTTTTTCTTTCTCTTATATAGTATTGAATGGTTGCTTCTGCTTTATAGGTTTTTCGTTTCTGCTCGGGATCTGAGGTCAACTTCACCAAATATCCTTGAGCTGTTTCTGGTTGATGTGAGATATGATTCTTGTTGCTCGTTTCTTCATGAACTATTCTAATAAACATTCCCGCTAGCAGCACAGTCGTTAAAAGAGGCAAACTCTTGATCAATGGAAAACGAAATCTTAGATACTCCGCAAAAAGAGAACTTGTAAAGTACAAGCAGATGGAAAGAAGGAATGCAAAGAGTATAAACAGCTCAGACAATTCAAAATAGTGTTGCAACAAAATGCCACCCGTAAAGGGTGGCAGTACTCTCAAAAAAGGCATTGGTTTCCATACAGGAACACTTGGATTTTTCATGGCTATCTTAATACTTCGTATAAACGAGGTAAAGTTCTGTTAGAATAAGTCATGTTCCAAGGCTCCGGGTGATATTGATTTGTATGGCACAAGTATCTTTAGGTTATAAGGTTGTAAGGCTTTAGGCATTAGGCTTTGGTGTTTCCTCTCGGTTTATCAAATCCACTGCACTATTTGCTTCTTTACTTCGCGAAACTTCCATTCCTTTTTCCCCTTTGCAACAAAAAAATCCCGGCTATCAGCCGGGACTTAAAAACTTAAAACCTATAACTTAAATCTTCTTACTTGCTCAAGTGCATGCTTCTTTCCTTATACAGTTGTCTGAAATAAGGATCTCTCAAGTCTTTCACAAAGCGGATCGCTTCGCCGGTTGATTTCATTTCAGGTCCGAGGTCTTTACTTACACCCGGGAACTTGTTGAAACTGAACACCGGTTCTTTGATTGCGTAACCGTTCAAGCGCTTGATGAATTTCTGATCTTTCAATCTCAATTCACCCAACATCACTTTTGTAGCTACGTTCAAGTAAGGGATTTGATATGCTTTTGCAATGAACGGAGTGGTTCTTGAAGCGCGTGGGTTGGCTTCAATTACATACACTTTACCGTCTTTGATGGCAAATTGAATATTGATCAAGCCTCTGATGTTCAAACGGAAGGCAATTTTGCGTGCATATTCTTCCATGGTTTCTACCACCAACGGAGTGAGGTTGAACTGAGGAAGAACCGCATTACTGTCTCCACTATGAATACCTGCGGGTTCAATATGTTCCATCACACCCATTACGTGGAAGCTTTCGCCGTCGCAGATACCGTCGATTTCGGCTTCTTGACAACGATCCAAGAAATGGTCGATCAAAATTTTGTTTCCGGGGATGTGTTTCAACAAACTTACTACCGCCTTTTCAACTTCTTCATCGTTGATCACAATTCGCATACGTTGACCACCCAATACATAGCTCGGACGAACGAGTACAGGATATCCAACTTTGTTGGCTACTTCAATTGCTTCATCTACATCGTAAGCAGTTCCGTAGTCAGGGTAAGGAATTCCGAGTTCTTTCAACATATCACTGAAACGACCGCGGTCTTCGGCAATATCCATATCATCGAAACTTGTACCGATGAGTTTGATTCCTTTTTCGTTCAAACGCTCAGAGAGTTTCAAAGCGGTTTGACCACCCAATTGAACGATCACACCATAGGGTTTCTCTAATTCAATGATTTCCCAAAGATGTTCCCAGAAAACCGGCTCGAAATAGAGTTTGTCGGCCATATCGAAATCGGTAGAAACTGTTTCAGGGTTACAATTTACCATGATGGCTTCGTAACCACATTCTTTTAGCGCCAACAAGCCATGAACGCAGCAATAGTCGAACTCAATACCTTGACCGATACGGTTAGGGCCTGAGCCTAATACGATTACTTTCTTTCTATCGGAAGGTTTGCTTTCGTTGATATTGCCGTTTTCGAAAGTGGAGTAGAAGTAAGGAGTTTTCGCTTCAAATTCTGCAGAGCAGGTATCTACCATTTTAAATACGCGGGTGATGCCGGCTGCTTTTCTCTTCTCGTATACTTGTTCGTCACTTCCATCTTGCATGATCAAAGAGATCTGCTGATCGCTGAATCCAAGGTGCTTTGCATCGCGGAGTAGTGATTCGGGCAAGTTGTTCAATTTGAATTTCGCGATCGTGTTTTCCATATCAACGATCTTGCGAACTTCATTCACGAACCATTTATCAATTCCCGTGGCTTTTGAAATAGTATTCACAGACACACCTTGCATCAAAGCGTCTTTGATACGGAAGATGCGATCCCATTTTGGAGTTTTGATGTATTCGATCAATTCCTCGGCCTTCATGATGTTCTTGGTGTAGTTACCCAAGCCCACAGCATTGTTTTCCAAGCTTTGACAAGCTTTTTGCAATGCTTCGGCAAAAGAACGACCGATGGCCATTACTTCACCCACACTCTTCATTTGCAAACCGAGCGTATCGTTGGCGCCTTTGAACTTATCGAAGTTCCAACGAGGCATTTTAACGATCACATAGTCTAGCGCCGGTTCGAAGAAGGCAGAAGTGGTTTTGGTGATTTGGTTTTTCAACTCATCGAGTGTGTAACCAATTGCCAATTTAGCGGCGATTTTCGCGATGGGGTAACCGGTAGCTTTAGAAGCCAAGGCAGAAGAGCGGCTCACACGTGGGTTGATTTCCACTGAGATGATATCTTCTGTTTCAGGGTTCAAAGCGAATTGTACGTTACAACCACCTGCGAAGTTTCCGAGGCTGCGCATCATTAAGATAGCTTTGTTGCGCATTTCTTGGAAAGCGGTATCGCTAAGGGTCATGGCGGGTGCCACCGTGATTGAGTCGCCGGTGTGCACCCCCATCGGATCTACGTTTTCAACAGTACATATAATAGTAACGTTGTCGTTTTTATCGCGAAGGAGTTCTAATTCGTATTCTTTCCAACCGAGCACTGCTTTTTCAACCAGTACCTCGTGGATAGGAGAAGCTGTTAAACCTCTTTCAAGGGCAGCATCCAAATCATCTTTGCTGTGAACGAATCCACCACCGGTACCACCCAAGGTAAATGAAGGGCGAATAACCAAGGGGAATCCAATTTCTTGCGCGAAGTCTTTACCCTCCAACATTGAGTTGGCTACTTTGGACGGAGCTACAGGAACACCGATTTTCACCATTAGTTGGCGGAATTTTTCGCGGTCTTCAGCAGTTTGAATGGCTTTTACGTCTACGCCAATCATTCTCACGTTGTATTTCTCCCAAACACCCAATTCGTCGGCTTCCATTGCGAGGTTCAAAGCGGTTTGACCTCCCATGGTTGGAAGTACGGCGTCGATTTGGTTTTCTTCCAGGATTTGTTCAATACTTTCAACGGTGAGCGGCAGCAAGTAAACTTTGTCGGCCATCATTGGGTCGGTCATGATGGTAGCCGGATTGCTGTTGATCAGGATCACTTTGATCCCTTCTTCACGAATACTGCGGGCAGCCTGAGAACCGGAATAGTCGAATTCACAAGCTTGTCCAATAATAATGGGTCCAGAACCGATGATTAATACTGACTTAATGGAAGTGTCTTTAGGCATTGTTGCGAGCGGGTTTTTTTAAAATCACAAATTGCGCAAAAGTAAGGCTGTGCAGGGTATTTTCGGGCAATTAAATCAACAATTTTGTCACTAAATTGAAAAGCCGCTATGGGCGGGGCATACAGGGGAAAAAAGTTGTGCTAATGGGTGTTAGGAAGACGGGAGGGAGGAGACGAGGATGAGAGGAGCGAGGATGAGAGGAAGCGAGGAACGAGGATGAATACAAGAAGGAGGCTGAAATTTACGAAGCGGAGCGGAGGAAATTTCAGTCCGCTTGTCCCGTGAGGAACTATACGGGACAGGCGAAGCCGTTGCGGGAAAGAAGAGGGGGAGTTAATTAAGAATTAATAATTAATAATGAAGCAGCCGGGGAGATGATTGGTGAATTTGGAAGTTTGTGAATGTGGGAATGAAATACAGAGAAGGAAGAGATATACTCTGTGCCTCCGTATCTCCGTGGTTCTGTATTTCCGCGAAGCGGCCCCGATCTTAGCGGTGAATATAGTTATTCATGAAAACAAAAAGCCCCCGTTTTGCAACGAGGGCCTGAATTGCTCTTGTTCCAAAAATTTATACGCGGTGAAAAGCTGCGAGTTCAATGTCATCTAAAACAACGCCGCCTTCTTTTTTCATTTTTTTCTGCTCAGCCATTTGCTGTTTCTCATTGAATCGACTGCGGACACGAAACGCCCATTTCTGTTTGGCTTCGTTTCCTTTAAACAATCCAACAACTCCGCCCATGGTAATGGCCGTCAAAAACATCAGTCGATTCAAAAAAGTTTTCATAACAAAAAGTTTTACTTGTGAGCAATTATTAATTAGACAATGTATATACGTCAAATGCTGTTCCAGAGTTCAAAAAATACCCTACCCTTAAGTGGGTATTTATTAACAATTAACAATTACTCATGAATTAATTCATTTTTAATTCATGCACGATTTGAGAAGTTTTGGTTGATTTTCGTTATCGGTAGGAGCGACTGGGGGTATTGGGCTAGGTTCACTGTTAAACTAATAAAGGATCTTGAAATTGTCAAGTAGCCACCCGGAAAATAGAACGTAATTTTGCCAACTATTTGAAGAAATCAATGTTTTACTAGAAACAATTCTATGGCAGTAGTTCTCAAAGCAGGTGATAAAGCGCCCGCCTTTTCCGGGGTAGATCAAGACGGGAAGAAGATTAGTTTAAAAGACTACAAAGGCAAAAAGCTAGTGCTCTATTTCTATCCTCAAGATGGAACCCCCACTTGTACCGTTCAAGCGTGTAACTTAAGAGACAATTTTAGTGCCTTAAAAGCCGCAGGTTACGAGATTTTAGGCGTTAGCCCCGATTCAGTTAAAGACCATAAAAAGTTCGAAACCAAGCAATCACTTCCCTTCCGATTGATCGCTGACGATGATCATACCATACTTAATAAATACGGAGTTTGGGATGAGAAACAACTCTACGGTCGTAAATACATGGGAGTACTCCGAACTACCTTTGTAATTGATGAAAAAGGAGTGATCACACAAGTATTCTTAAAGCCGAAAAGTAAAATGCATGCAGAAGAAATTTTGGCAGCTGATGCACCTACCGCTCCTGTAAAACCCAAAAAAAGATGACAGTCACTTGATATTTAAAGAAACCCGAGCCGTTACATTTGCGTAACTATACTAAAAGGGGAACGAAAGTTCCCGTCCCCAGAAATGGGTTATTTTTAGTTTTAGGGTTTGGTTCCCCTCCCCGCTAGTCGAGGAGGGGTTTGTTTTTTGTAAAAAGAGAGAGAGGTAATTAATAATTAAGAAATAAGAATTAAGAATGGAATAGCCGGAACGCAGGAACGAGGATGAGAGGAGACGAGGATCGAGGAGGGCAAGAAAGAACAAGAGGAGGAGCAAGGGGAGTGAATTAATAATTAAGAAGTAAGAATTAATAATGGAACAGCCGGAATGCAGGAACGAGGATGAGAGGAGACGAGGAACGAGGAAGGCAAGAAAGAACAAGAGGAGGAGCAAGGGGAGTGAATTAATAATTAAGAAGTAAGAATTAATAATGGAACAGCCGGAATACAGGAGCGAGGATAAGAGGAGACGAGGAACGAGGAGGGCAAGAAGGAACAAGAGGAGGAGCAAGGGGAGTGAAGTAATAATTAAGAAGTAAGAATTAATAATGGAACAGCTGGAATACAGGAGCGAGGATAAGAGGAGACGAGGAACGAGGAGGGCAAGAAAGAACAAGAGGAGGAGCAAGGGGAGTGAATTAATAATTAAGAAGTAAGAATTAATAATGGAACAGCTGGAATGCAGGAACGAGGATGAGAGGAGACGAGGAAAGCAGCCAACTCTTGAATGTGGAAATGATATCCAAGGTGACTGCCAACGCTGCGCCGCTGCGGTGTAGAAAGGAGTGAGGGAAGAACAAGAGGTAATGTAGAAGTTAAAGAAACAATCCTGTACATCCTTTAATCCTGTAAATCCTGATCAGTGAAGAATGGGTTGTTTAAAAAAGACTACCATTGATGTGAAAACATTGATGATCAAACATTTTGAATTAACAAGTGCAAACTCTCGGTTATGTGTGACCTAAGTCACAGAAACCTACTGAATCTCAGTTGATTTATGTCAACAAATAAAATTTAATCAGTCATTTATCCACTTATACGATGGGTTTGGTCTTTCTGGTATGGTATTAGCCTTTGTTTTAATACCAAACCAAATTTCTAAAACTAAAAAAGCCAACCCATGAGAAAGCTACTTTCCATTATGGCATTCTTGTGCCTATCCGCGACGCTATACGTGTCGTGTAAGCATGAATTGCCGATCCCAATTTCAGGCGGCGGAACAGGAGGAACAACACCGCCCACCAGTACAGGTGGACAAAGTTGTAGTCCTGATACCGTGTACTTTAACAACACTATTTTACCGATCCTTACTTCTAATTGTGCGATGGCAGGCTGCCACGACGTAACGAGTAAGAAAGAGGGGCTCATTCTCAATAATTACACCGGCATTATGAAAATAGTGAAGCCGGGTAACGCAGCAGGAAGTTCCCTAGTTTCTGTGATCATTTCCAACGACCCCGGAAAAGTAATGCCTCCGCCCCCAATGGCGAAGTTGTCGACCTCTCAAATTGATGCCATCAAAAAATGGATCAATCAAGGAGCTAAGAACAATTCATGTAATGGATGCGACACGGCCAGCTTCACTTACAATGCAGTGGTAAAGGTTGTGATGACCAACAAATGCGTGGGTTGTCACAATGCAGCTAGCCCCGGTGGTGGCATCGATTTGTCTACACACGCCGGTGTAAAAGCGGTTGCCCTGAATGGTAAATTAATGGGTTCGGTAAATATGAAAGCCGGATTTGTTGCCATGCCGCTCGGTGGCTCTAAACTACCCGATTGTGAAATCAAGCAGTTACAGAAATGGGTAGACGCAGGCGCCCTGAACAACTAAAAATCAAAACATGAAAAAGTTACTGATCATTTCTATACTAACCCTCTCAGTAGCGGTTATGACTGGTTGTTACTACGATACAGAAGAATTACTATATCCGGGAGGAGTGAGCTGCAGTGGTGTAGCTCCCTCTTTTTCCAAAGATGTACAGCCGATTTTTCAAAGCAAATGCTCCCTTAGTGGTTGTCACAACACCGGCGCTACCAATACCGGTGGAGCACTTACGAACTATACTGAAATAAAGGCCAAAGCAGCTCCTTGTAAAACTTCTGTATTAAATGGATCCATGCCCAAAGGACTAACCTTAACAGCCGACCAAATTAAGATCATCAGCTGTTGGGTTGATAATGGATCTCAAAACAACTAAACATGAAAAAGAAAATACTAATCGTAGTGGTGGTTCTGGTATTAATTGGTGTAGGGTATGGAGTAAAGGAGTTTATGAGAACTCGCCCCGATTCAAAATCAGTTACACCTAAGTTTACAGTTACTGCTGTAGACATAATCAAAGAATTTGAAACGAATGAGGCCGCGGCAACAAAAAAATACCTTGCCGCCAATAGCATCATCCAGGTTAGCGGAGAAGTGAAAGACATTAAGCAGGACGAGAAAGGGTATTACACAGTGATGCTGGGTACGCAAGAATCCATGTCTACCGTACAATGCTCAATGGATACCCTTTATACTGCCGATTTGAAAGATCTGAAACCGCAACAAAAAGCAACCATTAAAGGGGTGTTTACCGGTTTTAATTCAGATGATACCGGATTGCTCGGCTCAGATGTAAAGCTCAATTTATGTGTACTCGTAATCGATAAAAACCAATAAAACCCATCTCTAAAACTAAAAGTAATCGTATGCAAACAACAATGAAAAACCTACTGGTAGCTTTATTATTTATAACTAGTAGCGCTCAGGCTCAAGACAAATTTTTTACAAAAACAGGAAAAATATATTTTGATTGCACCGGCGGCATAGAAAAAATTGAAGCCACTAATAAGTCAACCACTTGTGTGTTAGATTCGAAGGCAGGCTTGATACAGTTCAGTGTACTTCTCAAAGGATTTGAGTTCGAGAAAGCCTTGATGGAAGAGCATTTCAACGAAAACTATGTAGAGAGCGATAAATTTCCCAAAGCAACATTCGCGGGTACTATTACCAATAACAGTGAAATCAATTATGCTAAAGACGGCGTGTACACAGCAAAAGTAAAAGGAAAACTTACCATGCATGGTGAAACAAAAGATGTAGAAGCTATAGGCAAAGTAACTGTTAAGAAAGGTGTAGTGGTAGCGGCAGCCGACTTCAATATTTTGTTATCCGATTTTAAAGTAGCCATTCCTAGCGTTGTAAAAGATAAGATCAATAACAAAGTAACTATCACTGTTGATTGTCAACTCGATCCCCTAAAGTCATAAAAAAAGCTGTATGCGCAAACTAACATTCCTGTTTGCCGTGCTACTTACTTCGTATGGGGTGAAAGCACAGCAGCCAGACCTTCTCAGTCTCGTAGGAGAAGAGAAGCCCAAAAAAGAATTTCAGAAAAACGCGTTTAAATCAACGCGTGTAATACATGGACAATCCATCGAGTTCCTGGCCAATGGAACCCTCGACTTCCGCATTCTTCACCGTTTTGGGTACTTAAATACCGGCGTTAAAAACTTGTTTGGTTTAGATCAAGCCAATATGAGAATGGGCTTGGATTATGGTATCTCCAAAAGAATCATGGTTGGTTTCGGCAGAAGTAATATAAATAAAGAAATGGATGCCTTTATTAAGATGCGTCCTATTTGGCAGGCAACAGGTGGTTGGCCTGTTTCAGTTGTTATTGTTTCAGGTATGACTTATACATCGGTTCCTTGGACCGATCCTTCCAGAAAAAATTTCTATACTTCACGTATGGGATTTTACAATCAGATCATCATTGGAAGAAAATTCAGTAATGGGTTTTCTATGCAGGTAGCACCTATTATGGTTCACAGAAATTTAGTAGACTCTGTTGCCAATCCGCACGATACGTATGCGGTAGAAATTGGAGCGAGAATTAAACTGAGTCAGCGGATTTCGTTTATGATAGATGCCCATCCAATTGTGTCCGGTAGGCCAACCGGCGCGAAAGACTCTTACGGTGTAGGCTTTGATATTGAAACAGGCGGTCACGTATTCCAATTGCATTTTTCAAATGCAACGGGAATGAATGAAAAGGCCTATATCACAGGAACAACGGCCGATTTTCTGAAGTCGGAAATTCGCTTTGGATTTAACTTATCGAGGGTGTTTACCATTGTAAAACCAAAAATGTATCGAAAATAGGTGAGAGGCTCTGATTCTATCCCGAACGCCTGTGCTCACCCGCAGGCGTTCACTATTTTATAGTACCCATTCTATCGATCCCCAATCATGGGCTTCTGTACCTTTCTCCCCGGTTATCAGTTGTCCCCGACTATTTACTCCTTGAACAATTGTTTCAAAAATAATCGGGCCTTTCTTCAATTTCACGAAAGCTCCCTTTTTATATAAACAGTTGTTGTAATCTGTAAGTAATTGACTCAGTTCTCCTGCGTTCAATTGATCAAACCTTAAGGTGAGAAATGACAGCAATTCTTGGCTCAATTGAATGGGATCGAATTGCTTCCCGGTTATTTGCCGTAAGCTAACTGCTTTCTTTTCTACCCCCGGAAAACTGGTTTGATTTACATTGATACCGATTCCTACAACGGCCCATTTCCATATAGGTAGGCCCAAATCCATGGAAATTTGATTCTCAATTAAGATTCCCCCTGCCTTTCTGTCCTGCCAATAAAGATCATTGGGCCATTTTATGCGCGTATCATCGGCAGACCCGTAATTTTTATAAAAATCGTAACATGCCAGCGCAACAGCCATCGACAAAGCCCACTGGTGGCTTATTTCGAGTTGTTCGGTACTGATTACGACCGACATAATAATGTTGGATCCGGGCTCTGTATACCATGTTTTACCTCTTTGACCTTTCCCGGCTACTTGCTCCATGGCCCAATAAGTGCTGCCATGCGTGGCCTCTCCGGCCTGTATTTTTGCCATGGCATAGTTGTTGGTGCTGTCAACCAACGGCAATACAATAAAAGGTTGTCCGAGAGAAGGTAAGATAGGTGTATGTGCCAACAAATTACTATTTTTGGTAAGCACGAAAATAGTATTTAGATAGTAACGTTTTATAGCTGATCTCTTTTTGGAAGCAAAGCTTCCGGATCGGTAAACTTTAAAAGAATTGATTATTGGAACCAGTGTCTAAGTTAGCAGCCCGTCGTAAAAGAACTACCGTAACGAGGCTCAATAAAAGCTCAAAGATCTACAAAGCCATTGTTCACGCTATACAAGAGAAAAAGGGAGAGCATATCGTATCTCTTGACCTCAGAAAAATTCCCGAAGCAGTTGCCGATTTTTTCATCATTTGTGAAGCTTCCAGCCATGTGCAAGTAAAAGCCATTTCCGGTTATGTGGAAGATTATGTGAAAGAGGTACTAGGTGAAGCACCCTACAAGCACGAGGGCATGAGTGGCGCACAATGGGTGCTAGTAGACTATGTTAATATTGTTGTGCATGTAATGCACACCGAAACTCGAAAATTTTATAAGCTGGAAGAAATGTGGAGCGATGCAGAAGCTGAGGAGCTATAATCTGCTTCCTTTTCGAACAATTATACCCCAAAAATCATTAAAAGAAACAAACAGAAGACCTTAAACTTATGTTACCCAATAGTGGCAATAGAAACAATCTGAAAGACGACGGGCAGAGAAAAGGTCCCAAATTCAATATTTATTGGGTGTGGGCCATCATTTTTGTTGGATTGATCGGATTCCAAATCTTTGGTTCTTTCACTCCGGATGCTAAACAAACTACCAAACTGGAATTCTACGATAAAATGCTGAAAGCAGGCGATGTAGAAAAAACAGATATGGTTACGAACAAGAACGTTGTTCGTGTTTACATCAAAAAAGACAGTCTCGATAAACCCTACTACCGCAATATGTTTGAAAAAACTTTTGAAGCGGTAAAAAAATACAAAGGACCCATTTTCGAATTCAGAATTGTTGACCCCAATGAATTCGATAAAGAATTGAACAAATTCTTTCAAGACAATCCTACTGTTCAACCCATCAACAACAACCCGGTTCCCGAAGGAGAATGGTTTCAACCCATTGTTAGCTTCATTTTACCGTTGTTATTGATTGTTTTAATTTGGATCATGCTCATGCGAAAAATGAGTGGTGGTGGCAATGGCAGTGCAGGTCCCGGCGGAATTTTCAATATCGGTAAATCTAGAGCTACCCTTTTCGATAAAGGAACTAAGGTGAACATTACGTTTGCTGATGTTGCCGGACTCGACGAAGCAAAGGTAGAAGTGATGGAAATTGTTGACTTCTTGAAGAGCCCTAAAAAATACACCTCACTAGGAGGTAAAATTCCAAAAGGTGCTTTATTGATTGGGCCTCCAGGTACCGGTAAAACATTGCTGGCTAAAGCTATGGCGGGAGAAGCACAAGTGCCTTTCTTTAGCTTAAGTGGTTCTGATTTCGTGGAAATGTTTGTGGGAGTCGGTGCTAGCCGTGTACGCGACCTATTCAAGCAAGCTCGTGAGAAAGCACCATGTATCATATTCATCGATGAAATTGACGCAATTGGTAGAGCACGTGGGAAGAACGCCATCATGAGTAACGATGAACGCGAAAGCACCCTTAACCAATTATTGGTGGAAATGGATGGCTTTAGTGGTGAATCGGGTATCATTGTACTGGCGGCCACTAACCGTCCGGATGTATTGGACAGTGCCTTGTTGCGTCCGGGTCGTTTCGATCGTCAAATAACAATTGACAAACCGGATTTAAAAGGCCGTGAAGCAATTTTTAAAGTGCACTTGAAACCAATCAAAATTTCTCAAACACTCGATATACACAAACTTGCCGAACAAACACCCGGTTTTGCCGGTGCCGACATCTCCAATGTTTGTAACGAAGCCGCTTTGATCGCAGCACGTAAAGGAAAAGAAGCAGTAGATATGGAAGACTTCCAAGATGCGGTAGACCGTGTAATTGGTGGTTTGGAGAAAAAGAACAAGATCATTTCTTCCGATGAGAAAAAAATCATCGCTTATCACGAAGCAGGACATGCTATTTGTGGTTGGTATTTAGAACATGCCTATCCGTTATTGAAAGTAACAATCGTACCAAGAGGTACCGCGGCTTTAGGGTACGCGCAGTACACGCCCAAAGAACAATATTTGTACAATACAGATCAATTATTGGATCAAATTTGCATGACCTTGGGTGGTAGAGCCAGTGAAGATATCTTCTTCCATAAAATTTCTACAGGTGCTCAAAACGACTTGCAGCAAATTACCAGAATCGCTTACTCAATGGTAACGGTTTATGGTATGAATGATAAAGTTGGAAATGTAAGTTTCTATGATCCTCAATCAGAGAATTCGTTTACAAAGCCTTATTCCGAAGAAACTTCGAAATTGATCGATGAGGAAGTTCGTAAGTTGATTGATGACGCTTATGAAAAAACCAAGCAATTGCTTACAGAAAAGAAAGCTCAAGTTGAAAAATTGGCGGAAGCTTTGCTGGATAAAGAAGTATTATTCCAAAGTGATGTGGAAGCATTGATTGGAAAGCGTCCTTTTGAAGAAAAGAAAACCTTACAGGTAGGAGATGAAACTCATCTTGGCCCTTCAGCAACCGGAACTTCAGGTACTGAAAACCCTGCTTAATTCAATCAATCATGCAGATCTCAGCAGCAAAAGAATCGATTCTAAAAAAAATAAGACAGGCGTTGACTCACTCAACGCCTGTACCTTTTCCTCAATCGGATGCTACTGCTTCAGTATTCCAGCCTTCTTCACAAGAATTGGAAATTCAGTTTGCTGAACAGTTCACCAAGCTTCAAGGTAAGTTTGTATACTGTGCCGATGTTGCAGAACTTATTGGAACCTTGAAGCAATTGGCAGATCAAAAAGGTTGGGGTAAGATTCATTTTAGAACCGAAGATGCAGCGCTTAGCCAATTACTGAAAGATCAGATTACACCCCACGATAATTTGGCCACTTGTGATGCAAGTATTACCCGCTGCGATTACTTGATTGCCAGAACCGGCACTATTGTACTTTCTTCAGTTGAAGCGAGTGGAAGAACAACCAGCGTGTACGCTCCCATACATATTTGCATTGCCACTACCAAGCAACTAGTGTATGATATTAAAGATGGATTGCAGTTGATCCGCGATCAATACAACCAGCAACTCCCATCTTTGATCAGCTTTGCGACAGGCCCAAGCCGTACAGCCGACATCGAAAAAACCCTCGTTGTAGGGGTGCACGGTCCCAAAGAAGTCTATTGCTTTTTACTGGATCAAGGATAGTCAGGGTTTCGTATCTTTATGGTATGGAGCCAAAATCCTTAAAATTATTTGTGTATGGATCTCTTCGTCAAGGGTTCCATCATCCTGCTTATCAATACATCAGCAATTATTTTCGTTTTGTAGGGCCGGCAAAAGTAAAAGGCTTGCTCTACGACATGGGAGATTACCCCGCAGCCATTCCTGTTCATTCCGATCATTACATAGTAGGCGAGCTTTATGAGTTGAACCAGAAAGATGAATATGGCTGGGCTTTCGCGCAGCTTGACGATTATGAAGGAGTAAATGCAGAAATCGGAGAAATTCCTTTGTATAGAAGAGATTTGGCTACCATTTTCTCAAACGGTTATACTACCGAAGCTTGGGTGTATTGGTACAATGGAAATGTGAGTGATCATCCCATTATTGAATCGGGCGATGTACTCGCGTATCGCAATTCAAAATAGAAACTTTCCTTAAAAGCTCAATATTCTGTGCGCATGCAGTTACCCGCAGGTAAAAAAATCTACTTTATTTCCGACTTCCATTTGGGAGTACCTGATCATGCCAGCAGCATCGCCCGAGAAAAAAAAATCATTTCTTTTTTAGAATCTGTTAAACATGAAACCGCCATGTTGTTCATTGTTGGCGACATGTTTGATTTCTGGTATGAATACAGAACCGTTGTTCCGAAAGGCTTTGTTCGTCTCATGGGAACACTTGCACAATGGACCGATGAAGGCATTCCCATTCATTTCTTTGTAGGAAACCATGATATGTGGATGAAAGGATATTTCGAACAAGAGCTTAACATCCCAGTCTATCATCAACCTCAAGAATATGAATTCAATGGCATTCCTTTTTTAATTGGACATGGCGACGGACTAGGACCCGGCGATCATGGATATAAGATGCTCAAGAAAATTTTCCGAAATCCTGTTTGTCAGTGGTTGTTTGGAATACTGCCGCCTGCTTTTGGCATGGGTTTGGCAAACTTTTCCAGTGGCAGAAGCAGAGCCGTTACGGGTACGAATGATGGTACGTTTCTCGGATCCGATAAAGAATGGCTGGTGCAATTCAGTGAAGATCAAATTAAACAAAAGAGTTACGAATACTTACTTTTCGGACATCGCCATTTACCGATCGATTATTTGTTATCGAACAAAAAGAGTCGGTACATCAATCTAGGCGATTGGATCAAATACGACACCTATGCAGTATTTGACGGAAGCGTTGTTTCGCTTCATAGTATTGATCCGGAAAAGGAAAAATGGATCGTTCGTGTTTCATGAAGAAGCTAGTACTATACTTGATTATGTTGGCTCCAATTTGGGGACAGGCTCAAACGGAGTTCAAGCTGGAACGTTCGTTAGAAGGCAGTTTTTCTGATTTCACAGTTGATCCTTTACAACAAGTATTGACCATTTCTAAACAAGGTCAACTAAAGAAGTTTACTGCAAACGGTGATTCCTTGGCTGTTTTTAACGAGATGCGCCGACATGGCAAACTGTTTCGGATAGACGCCAGCAATCCATTGAAAGTTCTTCTATATTTTAAAGACTTTGGGACCCTTGTTGTACTCGATCGATTCTTGAATAGAAGGGATGTGATCGATTTTAGAAAGTTGGGCCTACTACAGGTAAAAGCCATCGGTCAAGCATACGATAATGGTATTTGGGTTTATGATGAGCAAGCAGCAACCATTAAACACCTTGATGATGCCGGTAAAGTTGCCGATCAATTTTCAGACTTTCGTCAACTCTTCGACTCCATGCCATCGCCACAATTGATCGTAGATCAGAATAAATTTCTTTACCTCTACGATCAGCAACTGGGATTTTATGTTTTTGACTATTATGGAAGTTTCAAAAGAAGAGTTCCGTATACGGGTTGGTCTGATGTGGTAATTATTAATGGGTTACTATTTGGAAGAAAAGGAGATATCCTGTACCGTTACGATGCTCAGTCATTCAGCTTATCAGAGTATAAAATAGACCCTTCTTGGAAAGCCGCTCAGAAAATTATCATTGCGCCTGAACGCATATATCTATTATTTGAAGATAAGATCAGTATTTACAAGTATCAATAAAGAAGGATTATGAAAGAGTTTTTGAATCGGGTGATATTAGACAATCCTGTTAAGAGTTATCTCTGGGTAATTGGCATCATTTTCATCGTTTTCTTATTCAAGCACTACTTGTCGAGATACATTGCAGGCTTGCTGTTTCGTGTTGTGAAGAAAGTGGCAAGAGGAGTAGACAAAACCACATTCGTGAACCTTGTAGTAGCTCCTTTAAAGACCTTCTTACTCATTCTGATCACCCTTATTGCCTTTGAGAAACTGCATTTCCCAACTACTCCTTTTTCAATACTGGGAGTTGAGATTGAGCCCAATTTCACCATTTATAAAGTTAGTTTTAGAACCATTGTTGACAGTATCAGCATTATAGTATTGATCATTTCCTTTATTTGGTTATTGAGACGAGTGATCGATTTCATTGCAATGATCTTGGAGCAAAAAGCCAATTTAACGGCTGATCAAACCGATAACCAACTGATTGTTTTCTTTAAAGATTTCTTCAAAGTTGTATTGGTTATTAACGGAGTATTGTTGTGCCTAAAATTTGGATTCCATCTTAATATTGGAAGTTTTCTTACCGGTCTTAGTATCGCCAGTGCTGCTTTTGCCTTGGCGTTCCGCGAAAGCTTGGAAAACTTTATTGCCTCTTTTATTATCTTCTTTGATAAGCCTTTTACTACCGGCGATTTGGTAAAAGTTCAGAACATTACCGGAACGGTGGAGAAAATTGGATTGAGGAGTACACGGATTCGGACCGATCAGAAAACCTTTCTAACCATGCCTAATAAGCAAATGGTAGATAGTATCATGGATAACCTAACATTGCGCACGCAGCGTAGAGGGTTTATTCAATTAGACTTGCAAGCCAATACACCGGCTGATGCCGTTCAGCAATTGCTTTTGAGCATAGAAGCGATTCTAAAGCGCAAAAAGGAGTTTGTAGAAAACTACAGTGTATTTCTTTCGGATATTACACGCACCGGCTATATTGTACAAGTAGAATTTTTTACACCAACCGTACCAATTGCGCAGTTCAATGCAGGCAGACAAGAAATCAATCTTGCCATCATTCAGCAATTGAAAGAATTGGGAATTAAGCTTTCTGTAAAAGACCCCGAATAATTAAAGACTGGCTTTCACTTCTAAGAAAAACGATTTCATCTTTCTGAGAGATTCAATCATTTCATGGCGTTCTTGTGCCTTTTTGTTCTTTTTCAGGAAGTCTTTTGCGCCTTCAATGGTCAATTTGCGTCTGCGAAGCAGATCGTGGATCAATTGGAGGTTCTTAATGTCGACCGGACGGAAGAGGCGGTCGCCTTTGCGGTTGGTTCTAGGCTGAATCATATCGAACTCATTGGTCCAAAAGCGAATCAATGAAGTATTTACATGAAACATTTCTGCCACTTCCCCAATAGGATAGTATTGTTTTTGGAACAGTACTTCATCATCGGGAATATTAATTAAATCGGCCTCGGCTGCAATCGCTTTCAGCGATTTTCTACCGCGGGTAGATTTTGTACGAAGGGCGCTATTGTTATTGGTGCTATTGATAACGGGTTTGGCTACGATGCTTTCCAATTCAGTAGCTTCAATGGCAGAAACCTCAATCACTTCGGGAAGCGCTACCGGGGTCTCTTCTTCTACTGTTTCAACCGTTTCTTGAACGGGAACAACAGTTTTCAATGCCTTGAGGCGCACACCTACGTTCACGGGTGGCTCTTCGCTCATCGGTTTCGCTACTGGTTCTTGCACTTCATGGTTGATCGCTTCTTCGGCTGCTCCAAAATCGTCGAATGAGAAAGCGATTTGCGTGAATTTTGTACTAGTGTTTGCCATAATCAGGGGTAAAGATAAGCAAGCGACCTATTGGAATACCTCCCTTCTAACTGATGTGGAAAAGTTGGTGAAGAACTGCCTGTTAGTGAGCTTTTTAGAACCGAAAAAAGTGGGTAACATTGGCCCTTCAAAATCGGCGCTTAGCCGCTATTTTAGTACATTTGCAAGAATAGCCTTATCACAAAAATCGGCGCACAAAAAATAAATATGGAACAGGAAAAAAATGAACAATTACCCGCACAAAACCCCGGGTACGGTGCAGATAGTATACAAGTCCTGGAAGGATTGGAGGCAGTGCGTAAACGCCCTGCGATGTATATCGGCGATATTGGTGAGAAAGGATTGCATCACCTAGTATACGAAGTGGTGGACAACTCTATCGACGAAGCATTGGCTGGTTATTGCAAAAATATTTCCGTTAATATTCACGAAGATAATTCCATCAGTGTACAAGATGATGGTCGCGGTATTCCTACAGGAATGCACCCAAAAGAAAAGAAGAGCGCATTGGAAGTGGTAATGACCGTACTGCACGCGGGTGGTAAGTTTGACAAGAATACCTATAAAGTATCCGGTGGTTTGCACGGGGTAGGGGTAAGTTGCGTGAACGCACTAAGTACAAAACTGATCGTTACTGTACAACGTGAGGGTAAGATATTTGAGCAAGAATACGCTATTGGTGTTCCTCAATACGCCGTGCGCGAAATTGGAACCAGCGATATAACCGGCACCAGAGTGCATTTCTGGCCCGACACGTCTATTTTCAGCGCAACAGTTTACAAAAAAGAAACACTAGAAGCACGTTTGCGCGAATTGGCGTACCTTAATAGAGGCATCTCCATTACGCTTACTGATTTCCGTGAGCTCGACGAAAATGGAGCACCTTTTTCTAAAACCTATTTTAGTGAAGGCGGTATTATTGAGTTTGTTGAGATGCTCGATAAAAACGCCGGTCGTAACAATTTGATCCCTCGAGTTATTTATGTAGAAGGGAGAGACGAGAATTCAAATGTGGCCGTTGAGGTTGCATTAACCTATAACGATAGTTACAGCGAACACATCTATTCGTATGTAAACAATATCAATACTATTGAGGGCGGCACACACGTATCAGGCTTTAGAAGAGCTCTTACCCGTGTGTTCAAGGCCTACGGTGAGAGAGAAAACCTTTTTGAAAAGGCAAAAGTTGAAATTGAAGGCGATGATTTTCGTGAAGGATTGAGCTCAATTATTTCTGTAAAAGTTCCTGAACCTCAGTTTGAGGGTCAAACCAAAACTAAACTGGGTAATAGTGATGTAATGGGTGTGGTAGATTCTACCGTGTCAAAAGTGTTGGAGAACTTTTTGGAAGAAAATCCACGCGATGCTAAGAATATTATTCAAAAAGTAATATTAGCAGCGCAAGCCCGCGCAGCTGCTCGTAAAGCCCGCGAATTGGTGCAACGTAAAACGGTATTGAGTGGAGGCGGTTTGCCTGGTAAATTGGCCGATTGTAGCGAACGCAATCCGGAAAAATGCGAATTGTACTTGGTTGAGGGTGATAGTGCGGGCGGTACTGCCAAACAAGGTCGTGATAGGGGCTATCAAGCCATCCTACCTTTGCGCGGTAAGATCTTGAACGTAGAAAAAGCCATGGAGCATAAGATCTACGAAAACGAGGAGATCAGAAACATGTATACGGCATTGGGTGTAACAGTTGGAACGCCGGAAGATCCCAAAGCATTGAACCTCGCTAAACTGCGCTACCATAAGCTGATCATCATGACCGATGCCGATGTGGACGGAAGCCACATCGCAACATTGATTCTAACTTTTATCTACCGATATATGAAGGAATTGGTAGAACAAGGATATGTGTACATTGCGCAGCCTCCTTTGTATTTAGTGAAAAAAGGAAAGGAACAGGCATATGCTTGGAACGAAGAGCAGCGTAAAGCTTTGGCAGTGAAATTCGGCGGAGGTAAAGAAGATTCAGTGAATATTCAACGATACAAAGGTTTGGGAGAGATGAACAGTGAGCAATTATGGGAAACAACCATGAATCCTGAAACCAGAACCTTGAAGCAGGTAACTATTGAAAGTGCAGCTGAGGCAGACCGAGTGTTCAGCATGCTTATGGGTGATGAAGTAGCGCCTCGTCGTGAATTCATCGAGAGCCACGCGAAATACGCGAAACTCGATATTTAACATTCAAATCATAAAAAAGAAGCTGCCTCATAGGGCAGCTTCTTTTTTTATAGGAAGTTTAAGTAATCATTTTTTCGTTTAAGAATAGCTCGATCATCGGCATTCAACCACTTGTTTAGAATTGTAGCATACACATTCCTGAAATCTATCGAATATTTTAGATCTCCTTCATCTAAATTCGATAGGTCGGGAATTGAATTGTAAATTCCTTTTTGTTTCAATCCGCCACCAATCAAGAATAAATTATTGGCTGTACCATGATCGGTGCCACCACTGGCGTTTTCTGCTACTCTTCTTCCAAATTCAGAGAAACTCATGATCAGCACATCATTAAACCGATTTTGATCTTTCAGGTCTTTCACAAAAACACTCAGCGCTTCGTTGAGTTCCTTGAACAAGCGTTGTTGCTGACCAACCTGACCTGCATGTGTATCAAAGCTTCCATGAGAAACATAGTACACTTTTGTGTCAATGGGCGATGCAACAAGGCCTGCAATTTCTTTCAAACTTTTGCCAATTTCGGTGGAAGGATAAACCGATTTACTCGGATGTACATTGCTTTGATCGTAGATGTATTTGGTACTGCTCACTGTTTCAGAAAGCGTTTTATATAAATAGTGCAATGAAGTATTGTGAACGGTATTGAGGTCTTGTTTAGCGTATTGCTGATACAGAGGATCCAAGGAAGTTGCATAAAGGCGCTTTGGATCTTTAAAGGCAAGTCCCTTCATTTTCTCTCCCTTCAATGCTAAACTCAGCACATCGTCTATTTCAAGAACTGCAGTACTATTACTGCACGATTGGCATTGAGCATCGAGGTAACGTCCTAACCACCCGGTATTCCAGTATATAGAACTCTCGCTTCCGGTATGCCAAATGTCCATGCTTCTAAAATGCGATCGATCCGGGTTGGGATATCCAACGCCATTTAGAATGGTAAGCGCGCCTTCATCGTATAAGCTTTTGAATACTTTTAATTCCGGATGAATGCTTATTTCATCAGTTAAGCCCAAAGCTGCCCCGCGGTCGATTCCAATTTTAGGGCGTGATTTATAATACAAATCGTTTCGAACCGGTATAACAGTGTTGAGTCCATCATTGCCGCCACTCAGTTGCAGTACAATCAGAACTTTGTTAGAACTTTGAAGTGAATTTCTTTGTTCCGTGGCTTTTAGAAAACCTGGAATGAGTAGGCTGGTGGTGGCGAGTCCGCTATTTATGATAAAGTTTCTTCTGGTAGTCATAACTAAATTTTTCGTTAACAGAGTTGGTATTCCGGAGATTTGATCAATTGGAAAGTAGCTTTTGACAGCGAGCTAAAATCAAATCTGTTTACATTAACCTCAGGAGTTTGAAGCAGGTATCCGCAGAGGGAATCTTTACTCAACAATTTGAACTTACTCTCCCATGCGTTCCAGTCACAATTCGCCTGAATTTTTTTCATTTTATTGTTAGCAACTCTTCTTTTTCGCATACCCATATCAGTATCATCATCGTCTTTTCCTTCGGCGATTATTTCGGCTGCATTTAAGACCCAGCCGGCTAGGCCCAATCGAATCATTAAAGTGGAGCTATCGATCCAATCTTGTCCGCCCGGCCAACCTGCCACATTGGGCGGCAAACACAGTACTTGGCCTAAAGCTCTTTGAATTTGAATCAAGCCATCGTTGTCTAAAATGGTAACCGGCATCTGTCGTTGAATGCCGGCGAGTAATTCTACGGGTGATTTTATTTTTGTTCCAACAATGGCTTCTTCATAAAACCAATCGGAGCCGGCGATTTCGTCTAAGAGTGCTATAATAGAATAGTCGCTTTGGAAAAAGCGTTTACTGAGTTTGTCGATTCTTTTTTCGTCAACCTGATCGGAGACAATGAATTTATAGATCTTGGTAGTGATGTACCTAGCTGTTTGTGGTTGTTCCAATATTATGTTGAGTATATCGGCACCATCGAAATTTCCGGATTTGCCAAGAAAGGTTTTGATGCCCTTGTCGTGAATACCGGGTCGTTGTAGGAAATTGCCGACCTCGTCGTGTGTCCATCCAGTAAAGGCTCTGGCTGCTTCTTTTACGTCTTGCTCTGTATAATGTCCTCTGCCCATAGTAAATAATTCCAATAACTCACGGGCAAAGTTCTCATTGGGATGATCAACCTTGTTTTGATTGTTGTTTAGAAAATCGAGCAATGCCGCACTTTTCGCACTCGCAAACAATAAATCTCGAAAGCTACCCAGTGCGTTACTGCGCATAATATTGATATGTTGTTCCTGATAAAGGATGTTGATTGTTCTATTGGCAAAATGACCGTGCCAGAAAAAGGCCATCTTTTCTCTTAACTGCATCGGGCTCTTCACCATCTCAGACAGCCAATTCAAATTCAGTTCTTTGATTCCATCTCTCGAGATGCGGCGTAGTTCTTTCTTTTGCTCCGGACTCAAATTCTTGATGGCTTTCGGTCCGTAAGTTTTGTAAGCATCAATAAACTCTTTCGCAAGTGATCCCGCTTTGTCAAATAGAACCGGTGCGGTTTGAGAATCCGCTTTTAATTGTTGCCAAACTTGTTGAGGAGAAATTGAATTAGTAAAGTCCTTGAATAGAGGACCAAAGCCAAAGCGCCATAAAAGGTGCTGATTTTTTTGTTGCTGGGTAATTTTCATGGAATAAGTTAGAATCAATAGACTCCGTAAAACTCCGAACGTTTAATTCGAAAATCTCCGATTTTCATCTAAGGACTTTGGGTAAGATATTAACAATTGGCTGCAAATGCACTATAGTTGCAAAAAAAACCTCATTAAGAAAACGTTAACATTCATTAGTTTTTTAACTTATGGCATCATCAAACAAAAACCATTTTTATTATGAGAAAACTATTCGGAATCCTAGCCCTCGGTTTAGTATTCGCAAGTGCTTGTAAAAAGTCGTCTTCAGATGCAGTTAGCGGCGATGGAGAAGAAAGAGTAATGGCACCAACGTCACGTGCTTGTGCTTCTTATGAAGTTTTGCAACGCCAGTTAACGGAAGATCCTACATTGGCCGATCGTATGAATGCCATCGAATCATTCACAAAGCGATTTGTGGAAAGCCCTTCAAGCAATCGCTTACTTCCTGATGGTACAATGGAAATTCCTGTTGTGGTGAATGTGGTTTACCGCACTGCTGCTGAAAATATCTCTTTGGCTCAAATTCAATCTCAAATTGATGTATTGAATGAAGATTTTGCGGCAACAAATGCAGATTATGCGAATGTGACTCCGTTCGATGGCGTAAAATCGGGAGATACAAAAATCCGATTTGTATTAGATCAAGTTATTCGCGTAGCTACTTCTAAAAGAAGTTTTGGTACCAACGATGCCGTTAAGAAGGCTTCAGGTGGTGGTGTGGCGCCTACAAGCCCTACCACTAAGCTTAACATCTGGTCTTGTACATTAGCGAATGGAATATTAGGATATGCCCAGTTCCCTGGTGGTGCTGCCGCTACCGATGGGGTTGTAATCTTAAATACTGCCTTTGGTAGAGTAGGTACTGTAGTTGCTCCTTTCAATAAAGGAAGAACCGCTACACACGAAGTAGGTCACTGGTTGAATCTTCGTCATATTTGGGGTGATGCTACTTGCGGAAACGACCAAGTGGGTGATACTCCTTTGCACAATACAGCGAATTATGGTTGTCCAGCTGCAGGTCACCGCAGCACTTGTACCGGTACTCCGGTTGAAATGACCATGAACTATATGGATTATACTGATGATGCTTGTATGTATATGTTCTCTGCAGGTCAGAAAGCACGTATGCAAGCTACATATGCAGTAGGTGGTCCAAGAGCAAGCTTTAGATAATTTGCAAATGACTATTAATAAAAAACTCCCCATTTGGGGAGTTTTTGTTTTTTAGCTGATCTTATCTTTTCCGAAATAGGGCTGCAACACTTTTGGAATGTTGATGCCATCGGATGTTTGATTGTTTTCGAGTAAGCATGCCATTATTCGTGGCAATGCTAGAGAACTTCCGTTCAAGGAGTGTACCAATTGATTTTTTCCGTTCTCGTCTTTAAAACGAGCTTTCATTCGGTTGGTTTGATACGCTTCGAAATTTGATACGGAGCTTACTTCCAACCATTTTTCTTGCGCCGCACTGTACACTTCAAAATCGTAAGTAATAGCAGAGGCAAATCCCATATCACCACCGCACAAACGAAGGATGCGGTAAGGCAATTCAAGCGACTTTACTAATTCTTCTACATGTGCCACCATTTCGTCTAGTACCTCATAACTAGTGGATGGGTGCACTAATTGTACGATTTCAACTTTTTCGAATTGATGCAATCGGTTCAATCCACGCACATCTTTACCATAACTTCCCGCCTCTCTTCTGAAACAGGGAGAATAGGCGGTCATTTTGATCGGTAAATCAGTATGCTTCACCAATGTATCACGGTAAATATTAGTTACCGGCACTTCAGAAGTTGGAATCAAATAGAAATTGTCTTCTGTTGCATGATACATTTGACCCTCTTTGTCGGGTAACTGACCCGTACCGTAGGCCGATGCTTCATTCACCATAAAGGGCGGATGAATTTCAGTGTAACCTTTATCAGTATTAAAGTTCAAAAAGTATTGAATCAATGAACGTTGGAGTTTGGCGCCTTGTCCGGTGTAAACGGGAAACCCGCTTCCGGTAATTTTGTTACCGAGCTCAAAATCGATCAATGAATATTTTTTTGTGAGGTCCCAATGTGGAACCGCACCTGCCGGAAGGGTCGGAATTGCTC
This sequence comes from Endoryza foliicola, assembly GCF_050589245.1. Lineage (NCBI taxonomy): Bacteria > Pseudomonadati > Bacteroidota > Chitinophagia > Chitinophagales > Chitinophagaceae > Endoryza > Endoryza foliicola. Next base: position 75,482 of record NZ_JBOBEW010000006.1, read on the forward strand.
CACCGCTTCTTACAGTAATATTATCATCGGGGCCTGCACCTTCCGGAACTTGTTCTGAAGGGAGGTTAGGTAATAAGTGTAAGATGGCTTGGATATTTTTCTCGGCATCCTGCAATTTATCGGTAGAAAGTTGAGCTTTCCATTGTGCCACTTCTTGCTTTTTGTTTTCAGCACCTTCTTTGTCACCTTTGGCCATCAATTGACCGATTTCTTTCGAAGCAGCATTTATTTTAGATTGCAATTCATCGAATTCAAACTGATATTGCTTTCTCTTATCGTCCCACAAAATCAATTCATCTACCAACTCCAATTGCTTGAAGCGTTTTGTGGTCAATCGTTTCTTTACCAAATCGGTATTCTGCCTAATAAAGGGCACTTGTAACATACAGTGAAATTTGCGGCAAAGTTACAATTTGAGCGGCAGACCTGCAAGGGAGCCTTTTAGGCAGTATCTTTGCGTTCTATGAACAACGACGATATACAGGTAAGGTGGTGGCAGTTAGAGGCCAAATTGGTAGAGCGATTCGGGAAAAAGCCCGATATGGAAAGTATTCTCTTTTTAATAGGATTGCAAGAATACGGTGGAACAGCAGAAAAATTCAGCAAAGAGCAAAAGCAAGACTTGATGCACGTGGCTGTTTGTACCTTGTTTATGCAAAGTGGTTATTACGAAATCGAAGGATTTGATACCGACAATTGGCCTCATTTCAAGCAACTCAAACCATTACCTGTGATGAATATGCCCGAACAAGAAGCGTTCTTGCGCGATCATATATTACTTTATTTCACCACTCAAGGTTTTATTTAAATGAAAAAATGCGGATTGTTGCTTTTGTTTTTGGCAGTCGGTTTGTCCGGCTTTTCTCAAAAAGAAGTCAAGATCAGAAAGAGAGATCGGAAAAAAGACATTGAAGTGGTGACCACCGCAGGGGTGTTTTATTTGCGTTTATCAGACAGTACTCCTTTGCATCGAGATAATTTCTTGAGAATGGTTAAGGTACACTATTATGATAGTATATTGTTTCATCGGGTGATCAAAGGATTCATGGTTCAGGCGGGAGATCCTAATAGTAAACAAGCGCCTGCCGGTAAACCGCTTGGAAATGGCGGTCCTGATTATACCATTCCTGCCGAATTTGTTCCTTCTTTGTTTCACCGAAAAGGGGTGCTGGCGGCTGCAAGAGAGGGAGATGCTTCCAATCCAACGAAAGCGTCGAGTGCCAGTCAATTTTACATTGTTCAAGGAAAGAAGTTTACAGATGCCGGATTGGATTCTGTAGTTCAATTCAGATTGAAAGGAAGAGCTATTCCTTTGGCGCATAGAGAAGTGTATAAAACAGAGGGAGGTGCTCCACATTTAGATCAATCATATTCGATTTTTGGCGAAGTGGTTTCCGGAATGGCAGTAATAGATACTATTGCTGCAACTCCTACTAGTAAAGGTTTGGATAAAGACCGCCCTGCAACGGATCAACGAATTCTATCGATGCGATTGGTAAGAAGAAAAAAAAGGAATTAAACCTTTTTCTTCTACTGTTGTAATACATGTGGAAATTCAGTGTAATATATTCAACAAATAAAGAACTGAGGAAGAACAGAATGTGAATTGAAATCCTAATCTTTGCATTGTTCTAAAACAAAATTTTATGAGTTATCCTGCGAATTTAAAGTACACAAAAGATCACGAATGGATTTCATTGGAAGGTAATGTTGCTACTGTTGGTATCACACAGTTTGCTCAAGGTGAATTGGGAGATATCGTATATGTAGAAATTGAAACAGTAGGTAAAAGCTTGGCAGCAGAAGCTGTATTCGGAACCGTGGAAGCGGTTAAAACCGTATCCGACTTGTTTTTGCCGGTTGCAGGAACCATCACTGAATTCAACGCTGCATTAAATGGCGCCCCTGAATTGGTAAACAATGATCCATATGGAGAAGGCTGGATGATCAAAATGACAGTTGACAATCCTGCTGATGTTGAAGCACTTATGGACGCAGAAGCCTATAAAAGTCTCGTAGGCGCATAAAACAAAATCTAAACTTTATTGTATGCCGTATATTTCTTGTATACGGCTCCAAATCATTAACAAGTAACGCTTTTGGGATAACACATTGGGTACAGCGATTACATATACGGAGCAAGAGCTGGTGGCTTTATTGAAAAATAAAGACCAGAATGCTTTTGGCTATTTGTACGAGCGCTATTCCGGTGCTTTGTACAGCAGTATAGTACAAATTGTTGACCAGCAAGAACTTGCAAACGATGTGTTACAAGAAGTGTTTGTTAATATATGGCGTAGGATAGAAACCTATGATGCAGCCAAAGGTCGACTGTACACCTGGATGTTGAACATCGCCCGAAATGCATCGATCGATTTGCTTCGATCAAAAGGTTTTCAAAACAGTAAAAAGAACGCCTCGATCCCTGAAAATGTGGACGATGGAACCCTAGGTACTGCCTTTCAGCCGGATGCAAATAATATTGGATTAAAAAAGGCTGTTCAACAATTAAAGGAAGAACACCGAATTTTAATAGATTTGGCCTACTTCAAGGGATACACCCATGAAGAAATTGCCGAAATAACGAAAACGCCTTTGGGTACCGTGAAAACGCGGATCCGAAGTGCATTAACTCAAATGCGATCCTTACTATCGTGAACACAAAAGAGTACATAGAAAGTGGAATTATTGAAAGCTACGTGCTGGGGATGACTTCGGAAGAAGAGCGTCTCGAGTTCGAGCAGGCTTGTGCTTCCTATCCGGAAGTGAAAGCGGCTCGCGAAGCATTCGAGATTGCACTCGAGAACCAAGCTCTGGCAACAGCGGTAGCACCACCGCCTCAGCTTAAGGGTCTGGTTATGGAAGCTCTGAGTATTGAAGCGAAAGAGGAAACAAAAGTGGTTAAAATGCCGGCCGTTCCACCCGCAAACGTGGTGGTAATGGACCCCAACAAACGTTTACGCTTTGTGGCAGCTGCCGCAGTAGTACTATTTTTGATCAGCTCTGGTTTGAATTTTTATTACTTCAATCAATACAAGTCTGCCACCGCCTTATATGATAATTTGGTAAAAGAGAATACGGAAGTGGCTTCTAATTACAAGAAAATTGAAGCAAAATATTCTGAAGCAGTTGAATCAATGAAGGTATTGCAGAATCCAAATATGGTGGTGGTGAAAATGGCTGGGTCTGAAGTGGCAACCAGTCCGGATCCTTCTAGCTTGGCCACTATTTACTGGGATGCGGCGACCAAAGATGTGTATTTAATGGTCAATAAAATGCCGGCACCGAAAACCACCGAAGAACAATATCAGTTGTGGGCTTTGGTTGACGGGGTTCCTGTAGACGCCGGAGTATTTGATATTCAAAATGGCGTTGCTGTATTGAAAATGAAAAATATACCTAAGGCTCAGGCCTTCGCTGTAACGCTTGAAAAAAGAGGGGGTAGTCCAACCCCACACTTAGAGCAGCTCTACGTTCTGGGTAAAGTTTCTTAATATATATAAACGCATATTGGTTAACTTGCTAGTATGCGTTTTTTACTTCGTTTGGTCACGGGCTATATCGTATTTCCCATTGCCTGGACGGCCTTAATCATTTTTTTGCTTTGTATTCCGGGCGATGATATTCCCGACACCTCATCGTTTCTCCCTCCTTATTTTGATAAAATTGTCCATTTCGGGCTATTTGCCGGATTTGCCTTTTTGTGGACAGCTTATTTCTTTTTAAGATCAAAGGAATCTTCCCCAAAAAAATTTTTGATCATTTTTGGAATTTTGGGCCTTTTTTTAGGGATTGCCCTTGAATTTGTTCAATTGTATTTTATTCCGAATCGCAGTTTTGATGGGATAGATATTATTGCCGATAGTGCCGGAGTGGCATTTGGAGCAGCTTTTTTTTACTGGTGGAATAAATTGTAAGAATCTGTTTTACAATACCTTATTAAAAGAGTAGGCCCCCGTAGAAACGGGGGCCGTAACCAAAACTAACTGCTTATGAGAAAATTGACTGCTTTTATAATAAGTTCAAATTGTTGTTCTTTAACTAGTATAACGCAAATCCAGTGCCAGTAGTGTGACTTAAACCGTTAAAGAAGGTTTAAAACAATTTTTTCTGTTAAGAGCTACACTTTGACTGCGTTTTCTATTACAAAGTAACAGTGGTTTTTTTGAAATGTTGTTGCTTCTATCAAAGTTTTCAATCTATTAACAATTGTAGAACGGAGTACCTATTATAATATTTCGAATTCAGTATTAATGGGTACTCGAACTACTAGGTAAACCCTTAGATAATTTGATGGTAACAGTGATGAATACCTTTTTTTATCTTTTCTTCATTTACGATACAAAGCTAAACTTAGTTTCATTTTTGAACAAGAGCAGTAAGGCTTTTGAATTGTAGTTTACAAATGAAGTTTTTCAATTCTAATTAATGACGTGGAATAGCAACTGCGCGAATCGAACAGTTGTTGATGTTCTAAGCCGTGCGACCCCTACAGGGTCGATTTATCATCGTGCTATTTTTTTGCTACTGATGTGCGACCCCACTGGGGGCGGTGGCACTTGAAGGGATTAATTTAATGAAGGCAAATATGTAGTGATTTTTCGGTGCCAATATCTGCAGTTGAAATCATGCCTATCGCGATTTAGCGCCGCATAGGTGATTGGATGGAAATAGCTTTTTTTTAAGATGTTTATTGCTTTGTTTAGATCAGATGCGACCTCTCCGAGGTCGAACGCGCTCACATTGATTGTTATCTACGAACATGCGACCCTTCCAGGGTCGATTTATCATCGTGCTATTTTTTTGCTACCGATGTGCGACCCCGCTGGGGTCGGTGGCGCCGGATGAGTTTGTTGTAGTGAAGGCAAATATGTGTAATGATTTTTAGGTACCAATATCCGCATTTTGAAATCAAGCTTGTAGCGAACTAAGCCGTTCTAATTATAAGGTGGTGATAATGCTTTTTGAATCGAGCTGTTTATGGTTTTGTTTAGATCAGATGCGACCTCTCCGAGGTCGAACGCAAGGTCGCCCAATTCTATTTCTACCAACATTCGACCCTTCCACGGTCGATTTATTATCGTGTTATTTTTTTGCTACTGATGTGCGACCCCGCTGGGGTCGGGGCCTTAAAGAGTTTGTCGTTGTTGCAATTATTTCGCGTTTTACAACTGATATCAAGATCACTGTATTTTCTCGTTTCACGTCTCCCCGCATCCTCGTTCCTGTTATCTGGCTGTTCAATTCTTAATTCTTAACTCTTAATTCTTAATTATTATTCCTCTTTTACTCCCCTTGCTTTCCAAGCTTCTCAGCATTCTCGGCAAATTGTAAGGCATCGATGAATTCTTGCAATTGTCCATTCATTACATCATTCAAGTTGTAAACCGTTAAGCCAATGCGGTGATCGGTTACACGACCTTGAGGATAGTTATAAGTTCTGATCTTTGCTGAACGGTCTCCGGTACTTACCAAGCTCTTACGTTGACGCGCAATTTCTTCTTCCTGCTTTCTTACTTGTTCTTCGTACAATTTGGTACGCAACATTTGCATCGCTTTCTCACGGTTGCCTAACTGCGTACGTTCTGTTTGGCAAATGATAACGGTTCCGGTTGGAATATGGGTTAACATTACCTTGGTTTCTACTTTGTTTACGTTCTGTCCACCGGCACCCCCGCTTCGCGAGGTTTCCATTTTCACATCCGCCTCTCTCAATTCAAAATCAATTTCTTCCGCCTCAGGCATTACTGCCACAGTAGCGGCAGATGTGTGTACACGACCACTGGTTTCAGTGTCCGGAACACGCTGCACGCGGTGAACACCACTCTCAAATTTCAATGTTCCATATACTTCATCGCCCACTACTTCTAATTGTACTTCCTTGTATCCACCCACTGTTCCTTCATTCTCACTCAATACGGCTGTTTTCCAACCTTTATTGGCGCAATATCTCAGGTACATGTCTAAGAGGTTGCCGGCAAATAAACTTGCCTCATCGCCTCCGGTACCGGCACGAATTTCAATGATGGCGTTTTTATCGTCTTGAGGGTCTTTTGGAATGAGCAATTTGCGGATTTCAGCCTCTAAAACATCTTTTTTTGCTTCCAAGTCGGGCAACTCTAATTTGGCCAATTCACGCAATTCTTCGTCACTGCCGTTCAGCGCCTCTTTGTACATCTCCAAATCGTCCAATGTGCTCTTGTAGCTGTTCGCCTTTACCACAATTTTCTCTAGACTACGGTATTCTTTACTGAGCGCACTGAACTTCTTATTGTCGCTAACGATCTCCGGGTTGGTTAGGGCTACCCCTAAATCCTCAAATCGAGCTCGTATTGCATCTAATTTATCTAACATTGGTCCTCTTATTTTTTAAAGGCGTTTTTCCTGATTAAGTTTGCAAAGTTAATTCATTCCCCCTTCATATGGAATATAGAAAGTATCGTGCACAGAAGTTATTTGACGGTTTGAACTGGTATGGTTCCGAGAAAGTGTTGATTCTTAATAGTGAGGGAGTCGTTCTTGGTGTGGAGGACCTTCAACCTGAAGAAACGGTAATTCCTGTTTTGGAGGGAATTCTTTGTCCGGGATTCATCAATACCCATTGTCATTTAGAATTAAGCCATTTAAAAGGGAAGCTTCCCCAAAAAACAGGGATGGTTGGTTTCATAAAAGATGTAATGACCAAAAGGGCCGCCTCAGTTGATGAACAAATCAATGCCATGAATGCGGCTATTGTTGAATTGAAGGCTGAGGGAATTGTGGCTGTTGGTGACATCTGCAATACTAGTGTTTCTGCTTCTGTAAAGTCTAATGCAGGTATCGTTTTCCATAATTTTATTGAAATCAGTGGATTTGTGCCCGCCGGTGCCAAATCACGCTACGAGGCTGGTTTAGAAGTATTACAACAATTCATAGCAGCAGGTCTTAGTGAAGAACGGGTATCTCTGGTACCACATGCACCCTATTCTGTTTCGGCCGAATTGTTTAAAATGATTCAGCAAACAAACGCACATCCGATTCAAACCATGCATTCTCAAGAAAGCAGTGCGGAAGAAGAGTGGATCAAAAATGGAGTAGGCGATTTTAAAGGACTGTTTGAATTTCTAAAAGTTGACGTTGATTTTTTCAAAGGAACAGGCCGTTCCTCTCTCCAATATTCCCTTCCTTTTTTCACCAACGAACCCCTGATTTTAGTACACAATGGAACGATTACCAAAGAAGATATCGATGAATTGAAGAGTCACCATTCTCAAGGTCCTCGTTACTGTTGCCTTTGCCCCAATGCCAATGAATTCATCGGTAATCAAGTTCCCGATATCAACTTGCTTAGAAACGCCGCCATACCTATTACAATTGGAACGGATAGCTTGGCTTCCAATCATCACTTGTCGATTCGAAAGGAACTGCAAAAGCTCAAGGAAATGTATCCAAATCTTCCTTCCGAGTATTTAGTAGAAGCTGCTACTAGCAATGGTGCCCAAGCTTTAAAATTAGATGAGCAATTCGGTGCATTTAAAAAGAACCGGAAACCCGGTGTGAATTTGATTGCCGAGGATTTTTCCTTGCTCAGAGTAATTGCTTGAGTACGCTCAAGCTTTTCAAAGTGCCAAATTCATGCAAGTGGTGTTGATAGAATTCTTCCAATGCCGCTAAAAGCATTCTTCTCTTTTCTACATTCATTTTTAATTCTTCCAGTTCTTTCGGATGCTGAACTTTTAAGAATTGAGAAATTAAATTACTGTAGGGTTCTGTAATATAGGAAGGGTGATGGGGGATCTCAGTTTCGAAAGAACCTTCTTTCAAATCCAAAACACAGCGTAATTGAGTATAACTATCATTGATACGAAATCCAAAAAAGAACGGCAAGTGCGTGGCAAAGAAAATAGGGTAGTTCGCTAATGTTGTAGAATCTGCCTCATCTAAATGGATGAATGCGTCTTCTATAAAATAAAACAGTTCGGGATTGGGTTCGGGTTGCTTTAAGAGTTTTTGCAAAAGTTCAACCATATACTGCGCTACACAATTTTTAATTACATCGAAGAAGATATTCTTGTACAAATAGCTCCATCGATATTCTTTAACGCGTTGAAGGTTTTTGAATTCTTTGTGGTATACCACTAATTCCAACATGCTTCCGATCTGAAAATAACTTGCTTTATTAGTGCCTTTCTGTTTGCTGGTGCGCACACCTTGCATCAAGTACGACTGCGTTCCAAATAACTCCGTGAATACCGTTACAATCAAACTCGTATCGCCGTAAGCAACCGATTTTAATACAATCCCTTTCGTTCTATGTAATACTTCTCCACTCATTATTTCCCGATAAATACAATTTTGGAAACTGCTTTTTCTGCGGATATAGGTTCTTTTACAATCACCAAATACACGCCCGAATTGATATTCCTGCCTTTCAAATCGCGTCCGTTCCAAGTGGCCTGTCCACCCAATGCTTTTGTTTCATAAATCAATCTGCCGTTCAACTCCGTAATTTTTACAGTTGCATTTTCCGGAAGTCCTTTAATGCCGATCAATCCGGTATAGTCCGGTGGTACCGGATTCGGAAATACAAGCACCTTGCCTTTTTCAACTGTTGGATCGGTTGCGGTTGACCGATAGGAGGCCATCCCATTTGATGTTCCAAAAAATACTTCTCCGGTTGCTTTTGCTATTGCAATAGAGTAAACTGTGTCTGACAAAAGCAGGCTATTGCTCTTGTTAAATTGTTGCAATGTTTCCTCACCTTCTTCATTAACTAAAAACACTCCATTGTTAGTACCCATCCATTTTCTATTGGCTCCATCTGTGGCAATACTATATACCGCCTCATTCGCTAAAAGATAGCCGGCAAAGTTTCCCTGCTTCACTATAGGCCAAATGGCGTCACAAATTTTATTGCTTGCAAAAAGATCGTTCACGCATTGAAATACTGCGGCCCCATTAGTGGTGCCTACCCATACAAAGCCGTTTCTATCTTTAGTGATCGAACGAATAGCCGGGGAAGGCAAGTTTCCTGCTTGACTAACTGAACGAATCCATTTCCATTGGTCATCAGCGGTATTGTTGATATCAGCACCGTAATTGAATACAAAAATTCCTTGATTCTCTCCACTACAAATCCAAATATGATCGTAATCGTCTACCAAAATTTGCGCAAGACTATTATTGGAAACTGGGAATGGAATGGAGAAGGATTTACTGCTGCCATCAGGTTTCACCACCTTCAAGGGATTGCCGGCTTGACTGTTGGCGATCCAAAGATTGTTTTTTGAATCGAGGCCCAGCCCGCTCACTATGTATCGCTGAGGCGAAATGCTTGAACTGCCAATGAGTGAATTCAGCGCATAAACCGACCAAGTATTCCCTTCTTTCCGAAGAAGGCCTCTCTGATCGGAACCGGCCCAAACAATATCTTTTGTTTCGTCGGTTATTGTAACCAACACGTTGCCTAATGAATCGGGTAAGGAATTATTAAAAGAAGAGAAACTTGTCCATCCTGTTTCTGTTAAAAGACTCAGTCCATTTGAATTGCCGGAACTAGGTTCCCAATTTGATCTTGAGGCAGCCCAAAGCCCGTTATTGGTAGCGAAATGTTGACCGGTATTTTTTCCGATAGGTCCATTCGGAATCAGTGAAGAGAAACCGCTATTGGCAAACAATCCCATTCCTTTTCTTCGATCAGCAATATAAATGGTGTTGTTTAACGAAAGTACATCGTTGGGGAACTGGATCAGCGAATTTTGAATAGCATTTACTAGGGAACCGGATGTTGAAAGTTGAGCAACTCTTGCATTGGAACCTAAACGTTCAATAAGAAATAGTTGATTGTTGCTAGTGCGCATATTTGTAACAGCCCAGCCATCGGCATATAAGAATTGCCAGTTTGAACTAAAACTAAACAAACTGTCTTTTCGTAGTGCAATAAGTTGATTATTTACAACGCTCAGTTTTGTAACGGGGCTCGAATTGTTTGGGAGGCCGGCATCGAGCGACCAATTGCGATAATCGGCAAGATTTACACCGTTTAGTGCAGCTTTCTTTAAACCCTCCGAGGTAGCAGCATATATACTGTTGTTGTAGATAACGGTACTGAATACTTGAACAGGCCCGCCATTATCTCCAATTGAATAGTTTCCTTTAAATTCTTGTTTGTTTAGGTCAATAACTAAGATGCCCAGTCCGGTTGAAATATAGGATGTGTTCGCGGTATTGAAAATTTCATAGATCTGTTTACTTGACAGCGTATTAAGATCTCGGAAGCTGGTAAGAGAAGTGGTTTCATTTTCAGTTAGCACATCTATAAGTCCGTTATTATAAGCCACTACTAGATTATTGGAAGATGGAATCAATTGGAAGGTTTCGATTCCGGTTTCTGAGAGTCGGTTTTGTTTGGTGAGCTGTGTGTATTCTCCACTTGTAGCATTGTATTCGAAAATGCCATAAGGGGTAGCGCACCAGACGGATTGATCATTGGTTTGAAGCACCGTAGTTTCATTCCAAGGAAGATGCAGACGCCATTCGTTTAGGGCCGGTACTTGACCATAGGAAGAATGGAGCACGAAAAGGAGCAAAGTCCACAAAAAGGGTGCTTTACAGCGCATGCTTCAAAGGTAGCCACTTTGTAACGAAAATTTAAGTTGAGTAAGCGAGCTAAAATGAGTTTCTTTGTACACCTAAAACATCCAATAACATATGTGGGCATCTCTAGGCCGTTTCATTTTGAAATTCAGATGGGTCTTATTGACCATCTTGTTGGCTGTAACCGCTTTTATGGGTTACCATGCTTCGAAAGTGGAATTGAGTTATGAATTTACGCGGGCGATTCCCACCGACAATCCCAAGTATATTGCGTATCAAAACTTTCGTCAAAAATTTGGTGAAGATGCGGGCTTGATGGTAATTGGTGTGCAAACGAATAAATTCTTTGAAGAAGGCTTTTTCAATGATTATGTGAAGTTGATTGAAGAGCTAAAGAAGGTCCCTGCGGTAGAAGATATCCTCGCCATTCCGGGCACTGTTCAATTGTATAAAGACACTGCTGCAGAAAAACTCCTCTCTACTCCAATTTTTGGAAAAGGAAAAATTACACAAATACAATTGGATAGCGCCGCTGCTGTTTTTTATAGTCTTCCTTTTTATAAGACCTTGTTGTACAATCCGGAAACCAATGCTTACTTAATGGGGGTTCGGTTGGATAAAAAGATCATCAACTCCAAAGCAAGAACCGGAGTGGTTGCTTCCGTCCTGGAAATTGCGGCTAAGTTTGAGAAAACACACAATATAGAATTGCACTATAGTGGTCTTCCTTTGATCAGAACCATTGTGGCCGATAAAATTGCCAAAGAGATGCGGTATTTTTTGGTGGGTTCAATTTTGTTGAGTGCATTGATTCTTTTTATCTTTTTTAGAAGCTTTAGTGCTACAGGTCTTTCATTGGCTGTTGTAATTATTGGAGTGGTATGGAGTTTAGGAACGCTTCATTTGTTTGGTTATAAGATCTCCCTTTTAACTGCATTGATCCCACCTTTGGTGGTTGTAATTGGGGTGCCCAATTGCATCTATTTTTTGAATAAATATCATACCAGCTACCGCGATACCGGAGATAAAAATCACGCTTTGGTAGAGATGGTGAGACGAATGGGTATTGTAACCTTGTTTTGCAATATTGCTGCTGCTATTGGATTTGCAGTATTTGCATTAACGAGAAGTGCATTGCTGAAAGAGTTTGGAGCGGTTGCGGGCATCAATATTATGGCACTGTTCTTCATTTCTCTGATACTCATTCCCGTTACATTGAGTGTGCTTCCAAATCCTAAGAAGCGACACATGCAATACCTCGATAACAAGTGGATGTTGAAGTTCTTGGATCGATTGGAACTTTGGAGCTTGCATCATCAGAAACTTATTTATGGAATGAGTGCTTTGTTTTTGATTGGAGCGGTAGCAGGAATTTTACAATTGCAGTCACAAGGATTTATTGTAGACGATTTGCCAAAAACTGATAAAGTTTACACAGATTTGAAGTTCTTCGAAAAGAATTTTAAAGGTGTGATGCCTTTAGAAATTGTGATTGATACCAAGCAAAAAAATGGCTTTCGGAAAAACACATTGGTGTTGTTATCTAAAATCGATTCGCTTTCGGCTTTCATTTCGAATAGGCCTGAAATGGCTCGACCATTGTCGTTGGTAGAGGGACTCAAGTTTGTTCGTCAAGCCTATTATGATGGCGACAGCAGTGCGTATGGATTGCCGTCTTCCTTTGATATTGCGTTCTTGGCGCAATATTTAACGCCGAAGGAAGGAGAGAAGTCGGGCGAGAGTTTGAACAAGTTGTTGCGTTCCTTTATAGATAGTAACAAGCAACAGATTCGAGTGAGCGTAAATATGGCGGATGTGGGTAGCAAGAGACTCCCAGAGATCATTGATACTGTAAGTGCAGTTACGGGGAGCTTGTTTGATTCCAGCAAGTATCATGTTGAATTCACGGGAACATCTGTTACCTTTTTGGAAGGTAGTACATTCATTATCAACGGATTAAAAGAAAGTGTAGTTTGGGCTTTTGCCTTAATAGCAGTGTGTATGTTGTATCTTTTTAGATCGTTTAAGATTCTAATTTGCTCATTGATTCCGAATATTATTCCGCTGGTAATTACGGCCGGTGTAATGGGATGGGTAGGAGTGGCTATCAAACCCTCTACGGTGTTGGTTTTTTCTGTAGCGCTAGGAATTGCAATTGATATTACGATTCGCTTTTTAGTGAATTATAAGCAGGAATTGAAATCGGGCGCGAATCCCGAGAAAGTGGTGATCGATACCATTCACAAAACAGGGATCAGCATTATCTATACTTCTTTGGTTTTGATAGCCGGGTTTATCATCTTCGTTTTCAGTGAATTCGGTGGTACAAAGGCCCTCGGTTGGCTCACTTCGCTCACCTTAGTTTTAGCCACTTTGACCAATTTAATCCTTTTGCCAGCCCTCTTATTGGTGTTTGTGAAAAAATTCCCGAAAACATAAATAAGATATTAAAAATATTAATATCCATTATTTATTCATTTGCAATTTATTAACAATTGTGATGCTTGAGTTGAATCAATAATATGATGAATGGTGTGATTTTAATCAAATTCTAAGGTGTTTTTCAGTTCAAGAAAGCAGCCGTTGGAATAAATTCGCTGTCTTTTAATGTCCGTCTGAACATTTAGACGGAATCCATTGTTTTATCAAACAAAAACTGTTTCACATGAGAAAATTCCTCCTGCTCCTTGCAGGGGTTCTCTTCTTTGCTGCACAAGTAGTGGCACAAAGTAAGACGATCTCCGGTAAGGTGAAAGATGCTAGTGGTGCGCCAGTACCGAATGCGTCGATCGTTGTAAAAGGTACCAGTGTTGGTACAACAACAAAAACAGATGGTACATTCACCATCACAGTTCCTGCAAGTACTAAAGCGTTAGTGATCTCAGCCGTAGGTTTGGTTGAGCAAGAGATTAACGTTTCTAACCGCACAAGTGTAGACGTTACTTTGCAGTCAGAAGACAAAAACCTGACTGAAGTAGTGGTAGTGGGTTATCAAACCTTGAAAAAGCGTGAGGTAACTGCAGCCATTGCACGTGTAGGTGGTGAAGAAATCCGCAACCTTCCGATGCAGAGCTTTGACCGTGCGATCCAAGGTCGTGCAGCCGGTGTAGACATTCGTTCCAACAACGGTTTGCCCGGTGGTGCGGTAAACGTTCGTATTCGTGGGGTAGGTTCAATTGCTGCGGGTAACGATCCTTTGTACATCGTAGATGGAGTACAAGTAAACTCCGGTACTGTGAGCTTGGGTCAAACCTTCACACAAACCAACCCATTGGCTTATTTGAATCCTAACGACATTGAGAGCATCGAGATTTTGAAAGACGCTGCCGCGGCTTCTATCTATGGTGCGCGTGCCGGTAACGGGGTTGTAATTATCACTACCAAAAAAGGTAAAGGTGGTAAAACAAACATCACTGTTAATGGATACTTTGGTACTACAAGTCCATTGAAATATTTGGATATCTTAAACACACAGGAATACATTCAAGCTCGCGCAGAAGCATACACCAATGCTTTGAACTTGGCTGATGTAAACACACCAAGTGCTAGTTTAGGTACCATTAGCGGTAACCCTATCACTTCTGTTCAACGTACATTGAGTGATATGGGATTGAATCCTTTATTAACAAAAGGTCAAATTGATACTTTGCCTACTTATGATTGGCAAAGACAAGCTTTCCGTCAAGGTCAGATCAAGAACGCTGAAGTAAGTATTTCTGCTGGTTCAGAGAAAACAAGCTTCTACTTGAGTGGTGGTTATACTAAGCAAGATGCGATTGTATTGCCTGCCGACTTTGAAAGAGGAACCTTATTAACCAACATCGGTCATAAAATCAATAAGAAATTATCAATTGAAGCGCAAATCAGTTTGAGTACGATTTTGCAAACAGGTCCATTTGCTCAAGATGGTTCATTCTTGGGTAACCCTGCCTTCTCTGCTTCTTTGATCCTTCCTCATAACCCAATTTACAATGCAGACGGTACCTTCTATGGCTTACCGCCAAATGCTGTAAATGGTTTGTTGAACCAGAACGTAATTGGTGTAGTAAAATACAACACTTCACGTCAGCGTACCAATCAAATGGTAGGTAGCTTGTCTACTACTTATGAAATTGCAAAAGGTCTTCGTTATAAGGGTACTTATGGCTTAGATTACCGTTTGGTTCAAGCTACACGTTACACCGACCCTCGTACCAATGATGGTTTCGCAGTGGTAGGTCGTTTAACTGAAGTGAGCAACTGGAACACCAACTTCCTTACCACTCATACATTGAACTATGTAAAAACATTCAACGATGTTCACAACTTCAATGCTATTGCCGGTATCGAATATAGAAAAGATATCAACGAACAGATTGCTGCAACAGGTATCGGTTTCCCAACCAGTCAGTTCCGTACATTGGATGCGTCAGCAACTCCTGAAAGCGTAACTGGTTTCTGGACTGGTTCTGCAACTTTCTCTCAGTTCGCTAAAGTGAACTACGATTACGACAAGAAATACTTGTTGTCATTGACTGTACGTCGTGATGGTTCTTCACGTTTCGGTGCTAACAATTTATACGCTATTTTCCCAGCGATCAGTGCCGGTTGGAATCTTGCTTCTGAGCGATTCATGGAAAAAGCGAAAGCAATTTCTGATTTGAAAGTGCGTGTGTCTTACGGTCAAACAGGTAACGACCAAATCGGTAACTTCTTAAGCAGAGGTTTATACGGTGCTACTCGTACATATAATGGTAGTGCAGGTATTGGACCAACGCAGTTGGCAAACCCTGATTTGAAATGGGAGCGTCGTACTGAAACGAACTTCGGTATCGATTTCGGATTCTTCAATAACCGCTTAACCGGTAGCTTGGATTTCTACAGAAGAGAAAACAAAGACTTGTTGTTGAGTGTACCTATTTACACTACAACCGGTTTCTCTTCAATTACTCGTAACACAGGTTCTGTTCAAAACCAAGGGGTTGAATTCGCCTTCCGTTATAAAGTTTTGGATGGTGCCTTCAAATGGACTACCAGCTTCAACATTTCTTATAATGACAACCGTGTAACCGGTTTGTATGATACCTTAACTTCTTTACCTTCTGATCCTTCAATCAAAATTGGTAAGAGCTTGGGTTCATTCTTTACCAACAAATATGCGGGTGTTAACCCTGCAACCGGTCGCCCAATGTGGTACGACTTGGCAGGTAACTTAACTTACACTGCTTTGGCTGCTGATCGTCAGTTCTTAGGTAATACTTTGAACGATTATTTCGGTGGTTTCAGCAACAATTTCGAGTATAAAAACTTTGAATTGGAAGTGTTCTTCAACTACGAATACGGTCGTCAGATCACCGATGGTCAGTACAATTTCTTAAGTGAAATTGGCGGACGTGCATTCAACGCTTTGCAAAGTGTATACGATGCTCGTTGGACTAAGCCTGGTGATTTAACAAGTGTTCCAAGACCAATCAATGGTAACGCTGAAACACGTGCTTCAGGTAACTTCACCGGTAGCCGTACAATTTTGAAAGCCGACTACATCCGTTTGAAACAATTGACACTCGGATACAATTTGCCTTCATCAATTACGAAGCGTTTGAAAATCACAAATGGTAAGTTCTACATTCAAGGAGTAAACTTGTGGACATACAGCGATTTCCCCGGATATGATGTGGAATTCGGTGGTACTGCTACAGGTATCGTTCCTCAATCTAAAAACTTCACCTTTGGTATTCAGTTAGGTCTTTAATTTTTAATTTGAAAGATGCGTGAAAAGAAAAGTGAGTTAGCTTCTTTCAACTAATAAAACAGAACAAATGAAAAAGATAACGAGAAAATTATCGATTGTACTGGTACTTGGAGCAGTTTTAGTTACAGCTTGTAACAAAAAATTGACTGTAGATCCCAGACAATCCATCAGCTTTGAATCTGCATTAACAAGTGCAGGTAACGTGAATGCGGCTGTAAACTCTGTTTACGGTGGTTTGCGTAACCAATTATTATATGGACGTGATTACCTGGCGGTAACAGACGCTTTGGCGGATCTTACTACTGCTACCGGTAAATCAGGTCGTTTACAACCTGAAAACAGAAACACACAAGGTTCTCACATCGCATCTTGGGGTACCGCTTATGCCTTGTTGAATGAAATCAACTTGATTTTGGAAGCATTGCCAAATATCGCAGACGCAACTACTGCCCAGAAAGATCAGTGGGAAGGTGAAATGAAGTTCGTGAGAGCTTTGTTGCATCATGACCTTGCTCGTAGCTATGCTTACGACACTACTGCTGTGATCGGTGCTAACTATAGAGGAAACATTGTACTGGCTTTGAAAGCTTTCAGAGATGGTACTACTGCCTTAGATTACAGACCGGCTCGTAACAGCACGAAAGAAGTATATGAGTCAATTTATGCCGACTTAACTGTTGCTACTACTAAGTTGGGCAACACAAGAGGTGTTTATTATGCGACAAAAGCTTCCGCTCATGCTTTATTTAGCCGTGTTGCATTGTATTATGGCGATTATTCTAGAGCCGTAACAGAAGCAACTACAGCCATTGCTCAAGCAGCAGGGGTTGGTGCAGCATTGTCGAGCAGTGCAAACTATCTTGCCGGATGGAGAGCTTTGCGCAATCCTGAAAGCATTTACGAAGTACGATTCAATATCCAAAACGAAAACTTGGGTGTGAACGTATCATTGCAAACTAGCTACACTACTTTGAACACACTTGGAAATACCAGTTCAACGGGTGGTTTCGGTGACTTGGTTCCAAACAACTTCTTCTTAGGACAAGTTGGTGTGGGTACTACTGGTTTCCCTAATATCAGCCGTGGAGCCGACGTTCGTGCAAACTTGTATGAGTGGGGTACTGCAGGTCGCGGTACACGTTTCATCGAGTGTACTAAGTTCTTCGGAAAAAGTGGTTTCCCTAACCTCGATAACGTTCCTGTGATTCGTTTCCCAGAACTGTTGTTGAACCGTGCGGAAGCTTATTATAAGCGTGCTGGCGCCGGCGACGAAGCACTTGCATTAGCAGATCTTAACTCAGTTATCACAAACCGTGGTTTAACTGCTGTTACTTTAACGGGTGCTGCTTTGTTCAACGAAATCATGCGTCAACGTATGTTGGAGTTCGCTTTCGAAGGTCACAGATGGTTCGACTTGAAGCGTAACGGTTTGGATGTAGTAAAATCTCCTGCAACCATTCCTTTCACTGATACTCGTATCCTTCCCGGTATTCCACAACGTGATATCGATGGTAACCCTAACATGAAACAGAATCCCGGTTATTAATTCTTAAAACAAGATTAGTATGAAAAGAAATCATTTATATCTGTTTGTAATCGCTCTATCGTTCTTTTTCACTTCTTGTATTAAGAATGAAGGGGTGGTTTTCAAAGATAAACTGTACGTTGAGTTCGACGCTACAGTACTCAACACACCGTTAACTGGTCAAGCATATCCCATGTTAACACGTGTCCCAACATATGGTGCCGCGGTTACTACTGCAAATCCATCAATTACTCGTACGTCTGGTACTATTAAGTTTCGTGTAAACTTGGTAGGAGCTCAGCAAAGCACTGATCAAGTGATCAAGTTTAAAGCAGTAAGTGGTGCAACCATTCCAACTACTGCGGCTCAAGCTGATGCCGGTACGCATTATTCAATTACAGGAAACGTAACAATTCCTGCTAACAAAAGCTTCGGTGAAGTTGAAATTACCGTGATCAATCCGGGTGTTTCTAGCACTACTCCGAGAGCTTTTGTAATTGAATTGGAAGGTAACGGTACCGTTCTTCCAAGTGAAAACTACAAGCGTTTGGGTATCCAAATCGCTCAGAACTAATAAGGAGCAGTCCTTGATTTATCATAATCCCGCCTCTTTGAGGCGGGATTTTTTGTTGGGAGAATTTTAACAAAAAAAGATCTCCGAATATTTTCGTATTTCAGCAAGAGTGCTATATTTGATCTACGAAAAAAAACGTAGATATATGAAGAAACAAGTTATAGCCATTGGATGCGCTGCATTTCTTCTAGCAGCAGCTACTCCAACCCTTGCTCAAACCAAGGAAGAAGTTGAAAAAAAGGTGATTGAAAAGAAGAAAGCGAAAGAAGAGGGCGAAAAGAAAAAAGAAGAACAAGAGATCATTATTCGCAAGAAAGGAAAAGACGATCAGAAATACACCATTATTGTAGAGGGGGAGAAAGTTACGGTTAATGGAAAACCACTTGATGAATTAAAAGACGTGGATGTAATCATTCGAAAGCACACTGCTCCGAGAATTGTAATGGGAGGACCTGCCAGCCCACGTTTTCGTTCTGAAGATGGTCCGGGAGAGTTTTTCGAGTTCGATTTGGCCGATGAAGAAGGACTCGCAAATCTACAGGCAACTGGAAACAAAGCCTTTTTAGGTGTTTCAAGTGAGCCTACGGAAGGAGGCGCAAAAATCATCACTGTATCAGAAAACAGCGCTGCTGAAAAAGCAGGTTTGAAAACAGGCGATATCATCAGTAAAGTAAACGACATTCCTATTGAAAATCAGGAAGACCTTGCGGCTGCTATCGGTAAGTTTAAGCCGGAAGATGAAGTGACCATTTCTTACAAAAGAGACGGGAAGGCTGCTGAAGCAAAAGCAAAATTGGGTAAGAACAAGTCAATTGCCATTGCTCGCTCTTATAATTTTACCGGTCCCCGTGGCCAAGTTTATAGAACACCTCAAATGCCCGCAATGCCTGATATGAGAGAATTTGAAGATGGAATGCGCGAATTTGAATTTGATAGTAGAAATGGTATGCGTGGTCAAAACTTACTGTTAGACCTTCGCCGACCAAAACTGGGAATCAAAGCTCAAGATTTAGAAGAAGGTGATGGCGTGAAAGTGCTGGAAGTGAATCCCGAGTCTCCTGCAGCCAAAGCCGGAATCAAACAAGGTGATATCATTACCGATTTTGATGGCACAGCCATTAAAAACGCCGATGAATTAGCTGAAGCGGCTAGAAAAAGTGCCGAAAAACCCTCTGTAAAAGTACAATTGAAGAGAGATGGTAAGGCTCAAACTATAGAGATTAAAACACCTAAACGCTTGAAAACAGCGAACTTGTAACTGTACGCTAGCAAGTATAGCCATGAAAACCCTCACCTTTGTTAGTTTGGTGGGGGTTTCACTTTTTAGGGATCGGAGCAAGGGTTAGTTCCGTATGTTTTTTAGAGGTATTTTTGCAACAATGAACGCATTCGATTCTTATGAACTAGTGGTTGGACTCGAAGTCCATGCCCAATTACTTACGGCTTCTAAACTTTTTTGTGGCGATAGCTCCAGTTTTGGTGCAGCGCCCAATACGCATATTTCTCCAATTACAATGGCTCATCCGGGAACCTTGCCTATGTTGAACAAGGAAGCGGTACGTGCGGCCATCAAAATGGGGCTTGCCTGTCATTGTGCTATTACTGAGCTGAACTATTTCGCTCGGAAGAATTATTTCTATCCGGATCTACCCAAAGGATATCAGATTTCTCAACATACCACTCCCATTTGTGTGGGTGGATATGTTGCCATCAAATCGGGTGAGGGAAACATCAATGTTGAACTCAACCGAATTCATATTGAAGAAGATGCCGGTAAAAGCTCTCATGATATTGATCCTGATTATACCTGTGTAGACTTAAACCGAGCAGGTGTAGCTCTTATTGAAATGGTAACCGAGCCTTGTATTCACAGTGCCGATGATGCCTATGCTTATCTTACGGAAGTGCGAAAAATTGTTCGCTATTTAGGTGTTTGCGATGGAAACATGGAGGAAGGAAGCATGCGATGCGACGCAAATATTTCTATTCGTAAAAAAGGAGACAGTAAGCTTGGAACAAAAGTGGAAGTAAAGAACCTCAACTCTATTCGAAACGTAAAGCGTGCTATTGAATATGAATTCAAGCGACTGGTGAACTTGGTTGAAGCCGGCGAACCCATTATTCAACAAACCAGAAGTTTCGATGCCAATAACGGAACAACCTTCGCCCTTCGAACCAAAGAAGAAGCGAATGACTACCGATATTTTCCTGATCCCGATCTCACACCATTTGTAGTAACCGATACGCTTCTGGAAGAAATAAAATCACAAATGCCCGAATTACCGGAAGCGAAAGTGATGCGTTATGTGAGTGAAATGGGATTGCCCGAATACGATGCACGCGTATTGGCCGACGATAAGGCATTTAGCGAATATTTTGAATCCATCATTCGCGAATTGGAAGGCGGATCCTCCGATCAATTACAATTAAGATATAAGCAAGCATCTAACTGGATGATGGGTCCCATCAAAAGCTATTTGAACGACGCGGGTATCGAAGCATCGCAAGTGAGCATTTCACCAAAGGCAATTGCCGGTGTTATTGTATTGATTGAACAAGGTTTGCTTAATTTTTCATCTGCTTCTTCCAAACTGTTTCAGGGACTATTGGAAGCGCCACACACAGAGCCTTTGGAATTGGCAAAACAATTGCAATTGATTCAAGACTCGAATGAAGACAGTATTGAACAATGGGTGGAATCTGTTTTGAATGCCATGCCTGATAAAGTTGCGGAATTTAAAAAAGGGAAGAAAGGCCTCATTGGCTTGTTTGTTGGCGAAGTGAAGAAACTTTCGAAAGGCAAAGCAGATCCAAAAGTTACCAATGATATTTTATTGAAAAAATTACAATAATGCGTATTCTTTTATTTGTAGGTATGTTTCTATTGTTGATGAGTTGCAACAGATCTGAGAAACAAAGTTTTGAAGTGACGGGTACTGTGAAAAATCTTGCGAAGTTCAAAGCTGAGTACCCTGCTTTGGTAAAAAATGATCAGATCACTCTTTTGCTCATGGAGCTCCCAATTGGGGCCGATGCTGCTCCTGTACAACTCGACTCAGTAGTGGTAAGCCTGAGCAAACCCGATTTTAAATTATCAGCAATTACGAAATATCAGGGAATCTATGATATTATGGTAGCAGGTGGCGGACCCGTTATTCCATTAGTAAATGATGTGAACAGTTTGCAAGTAGAAACAGACTTCACCGATCGGAACCAATTCTACTCAGTGAAAGGCTCTCCCGCCAGTCAACAATTACATGATTTTGTTTTTGAATACAGCAATAGAAGCACCAAGATCAATAAAGCCTACTATTATATTGACAGTTTAAAAAAGTTGAGTGCTACTGATAGTCTCGTAATTGTTGCCACTACTGAAAAAAACAAATTGATTGATGGCTTAAATAATTATTATAAGAAATTTATAGATCAAGCCGTTGCAGGACCGGTTGTTTCATTCGCTTTGGCCAGAGCCGCACAATCGTTGAGTTCAACAGAATACGATGAATTGTTGAATAAATCGCTCGCGAAATATCCTACGGATGTTTCTCTGGCAAGTATCAAGCAAGAATACGATAAGTTCAAAAAGGCGAATGCTGAAATGGAGGCTCGAAGAAAGGCTAATAGTTGGGTTGGTAAGAAAGCGCCTGAGCTAAGTTTACCCGATGTGAATGGAAAGAATATCTCTGTTTCCAGCTTCAAAGGCAAATTTGTGTTGGTTGATTTTTGGGCGAGTTGGTGTGGTCCTTGCAGAGAAGAGAACCCGAATGTTGTGGCTGCCTACCAACAGTTTAAAGACAAGAACTTTACGATCCTCGGAGTATCGCTCGATAAAACAAAAGAAGATTGGATTGGAGCCATTCAAAAAGATCATTTGAATTGGACTCAGATCAGTGATCTTGCTTACTGGAACAGTGCTGCTGTTGCAGCTTTTAAATTCGAAGGGATACCGTTCAACGTGTTGATTGCTCCTGATGGAACTGTTATTGGAGAAGGGTTAAGAGGAGAGGAGCTAACGAAAAAACTTCAAGAGGTATTGAAATAAAAAAAGGCCGCAATTTTTAGTTGCGGCCTTTTTCTTTATAACTGTTGTTTTATAAGCTCAATCAGTTTTGGCAGATTGCTGGCGTCTTGTCCGCCTGCAGTTGCCAAATTCTTCTGGCCACCGCCACCACCTTTTACAATGGGTGCTACCAATTCTTTGATCCATTTGCCTGCATCGAATTGTTTCGCTGCTACAACGGTGTCGGCAATTCCGATAGCTACAGCGGGTTTGCCTCCAATGTTTGCAGCCAATACAATCACATAGTCATTCAAGTTGTTTTTCATATCGAAGCAAAGTTTCTTCAATGCATCGGCACTGCTTACTTCTACAATATCTCCAATAAAGGTGATGCCATTGATGATCTCGTCTTTTTTCAACAACTCATTTCTGATTCCCACCAACATGCGGTTTTCAAGATGTTCCAGTTTTTTCTTTAGATCTGCACTTTCTTGCTGAACTGCCTCAATAGCTTTTACCAAGTCTTTTGGATTCTTGAATTGTTCCTTGATTGTTTTAAGTTGCTTGAGTTCGTCTTGAACGAAATCGGCAGCTGCTTTTCCGCTTACCGCTTCTACACGACGAACACCGGCTGCAACGGCCGCTTCTGAAGTGATTTTAAAGAATCCTAATTCACCGGTGCGCCCTACATGGGTTCCACCGCAGAGTTCAACAGAATAATTCGGATCCATGATCACTACTCGAACCACATCGCCGTACTTCTCTCCAAACAAGGCCATAGCGCCTAATTTCAGCGCTTCTTCTTTGGGAAGCTCTTTGATTACCACCGGAACATTTTCACGAATCTTATTGTTTACAATGGCTTCTATTTGCGCAATCTCTTCATCGGTAACTTTTGCAATATGAGAGAAGTCGAATCTTAAATAATGCTCATTCACCAATGAACCTTTTTGTGCCACATGGGTGCCTAGTATATTTCGTAGTGCTGCGTGGAGCAAATGGGTTACTGAGTGGTGCACAGTAGTTTTTGCTCTCAGATCTGAGTTAACAGTTGCTTTTACGGTTGTAGGAATCTCATCGGGTAATTGTTCGGTGAATTGAATGATCAAATCATTTTCTTTCTTGGTGTCAATTACCTCTACTGTATTGCCATCAAAATCGATCCAACCTCTATCGCCAACTTGACCACCGCTTTCTGCATAGAACGGTGTTTCTTTCAAAACAACTTGATATCCTTCTTTCCCTTTCGCTTTCACTTTGCGGTAGCGAAGTACTTCAGTGGTTGATTCTAATTCAGTATAGCCAACGAACTTTACCGGTCCATTCTCGCTTAAAACAACCCAATCTTCTGCATCTACTTTGGAAGCCGCTTTCGCTCTGTCTTTTTGCTTTTGCATCTCCGCTTTGAAAGCTTCTTCATCAACTTTCAACCCTTGCTCACTCGCAATTAGGGTGGTTAAGTCAACCGGGAATCCATAGGTATCATACAATTCAAACACTTCTTTACCGGGAATTACAGAACCTTGATTGTCTTTGATCAATGTATCAATACGCTTCAATCCTTTGTCAATCGTTCTTAAGAAATCTTCTTCTTCTTTATGAACTACTTTCGTTACAAAGTCGATTTGTTGTTGCAATTCGGGAAACACATATTCGAATTGCTTCGCCAAACCCGGCATGAGTTGATGCAACAAAGGTTGTTGATAATCGAGGTAAGTATAATAATAACGTACGGCTCTTCTCAGAATTCTGCGGATCACATAACCTGCACCAGTATTCGAAGGGAGTTGACCGTCGGCAATTGTGAAAGCGATGGCACGAATATGGTCTGCCAAAACTCTGAAAGCAACTGCTTCTTTAGTGTCGGAGCCGTCGTATTTTTTTCCGGTAATATCCGCCACTTTTGAAATGGTTCCACTAAATATATCAGTATCGTAGTTCGAACTCTTGCCTTGTAAAACACGCACCAAACGCTCCAATCCCATACCAGTATCTACGTGAGTAGCAGGCAAGGGTTCCAATGATCTGTCTTTCTTACGATTGAATTGAATGAATACGTTGTTCCAAATTTCAATTACTTGGGGATGGTCTTTGTTTACTAAATCACGACCGGGTATCAATGCTCTTTCACTATCCGGACGACAATCCACGTGAATTTCAGTACAAGGCCCACAAGGTCCTGTTTCCCCCATTTCCCAGAAATTATCTTTTTTATTACCGAATACAATGTGGTCTTCTGCAATCAACTCTTTCCATTTTGCCAAAGCGATGGTAGAGGCCGGAATGTTTTCACTGGCATCGCCTTCGAAAACGGTAGCATATAATCGATCTTTTGGAATTTTATAAACTTCAGTGAGTAATTCCCAGCTCCATTCAATGGCTTCTTTTTTGAAGTAGTCGCCGAAGCTCCAGTTACCCAACATTTCAAACATCGTATGGTGATAGGTATCTACCCCCACTTCTTCTAAGTCGTTGTGCTTTCCGCTAACGCGCAAGCATTTTTGAGTATCGGCCACTCTTTTCCAAGGGGCTGTTTTGTTACCGAGGAAATAATCTTTGAATTGATTCATCCCTGCATTGGTGAAAAGGAGGGTAGGGTCGTTCTTGAGCACGATGGGTGCAGAAGGAACAATTTCATGCCCTTTCGAACGAAAAAAATCTAAAAATGCCTGTCTTATCTCAGCAGCAGTCATATGCGTCATCTGACCAAGTTTTTATAAATTACAGAGTATCTGTGTTTTCGGAACAATCTTTGTGCTCTATTGCCGCCTCAAGTGGCTATCTTTGTAGAACCTGAAGCGGTGTGCAAAGGTAAATAAAGTTCAACTAGTTAAGTCGGAAATGCCCCGAAGAGCGAGACTGAAGTATGAAAAAAGTCAAATATTTCTATAACACCAATACGCTACGGTATGAAAAGCTGGAAACCCCACTTCGGGTAACCCTTTTGCGTGTTATAGGTTTTATTTCAGCCTCTTTGGTAACCAGTTTGATCATTGCCTGGTTATTGTTCCGCAATTTCCCTTCTGCCAACGAAGAAATTCTCAGAACCGAGAACGATAAACTGAAGCAGCAGTTCTTGGTTTTGGACGAAAAAACGCGCCAATTGAATCAGAAAATGATGGAATTGGAAAAGCGCGATAATGAAGTGTATCGTACCATTTTCGAAGCCACCCCTATTCCCGATAGTGTGCGATTAAAGGAAATGGAGCAGCAAAAGGAAATCGACTTAGTTATGAGTTTGACTTCCAATCAGTTAGAGAATTCTGTGACAGGTACTATCAATCGATTGGCACTTCGAATGGCTTACCAAGACAAAAGCTTCAATGAAATCTCCGGATTTTTAAAGAATAAGGAAAAATTATTGGCCGCTACCCCTGCTATTCAACCTGTAAGCAATGCCGATTTGAAAAGGGTAGCTTCCGGTTATGGATATCGCATTGACCCGGTGTATAAAACAGTGAAATTCCATGCCGGGCTTGATTTTACCGCTCCTCAAGGAACTCCCATTTACGCTACTGCGAATGGTGTTGTTAAAGTAGCGGGTAATATTGGAAATGGATACGGCAACCACGTAGTACTCAACCACGGATATGGCTATGAAACCCTTTACGGACATATGTATCGCCTAAAAGTGAAAGGAGGCCAAGTGGTGCGACGAGGCGAAATCATTGGTTGGGTTGGGAGTACCGGAAAATCAACCGGTCCGCACTGCCATTATGAGGTTCATAAAAACGGCCGCCCCCTCGATCCCGTTTACTTCTTCTACAACGATCTATCTCCCGAGCAATTCAACCGCTTGCTGAAAATGGCCGCTTCCGCGAACCAAAGCTTTGATTAATTAATAATGAAGAATTAATAATTAATAATGAAAGGCCCTCCGGTATTGGGTTTTGCCGGAATTGAATGATGATTGTGGTGCGTGTTTATCTTAGTTTTACCGCAATGGACGCAACGACCACAAAGAATTCGCAAAGTCTTCTTCCCCTCGTCTTTTCTCCCTCCCCCTGCACCTGTTCTTTCTCTGTATTTCCTCGCTTCCACTTATCCTCGTTTCCTCGCTTCCTCGCATCCTCGCTACTTCTCTCCTCCCTTCCTTCTGTCACACTTCTGTTAAAATTCCCTATTTCAAAAGCTAACCAAAACGTTACTTGTAGGAAGTTTAGCCTTGGAACTGTAATTTTACAGTTCAATTATGCAACAGTTTCACGAAATATGGTCGCTTTCGAATCAACAGCCTGTAATGCAGGAAGATCTGCAGTTGTTGCAAGAGAAAGAACAACATATCCCCGGATCGGTGCAGTATCAAATAAAAAGATACCGCAAACAACCGCAATGGAATGTTGATGATACCGGCATGATTGTGTACCACTACAAAAAAGACGAACCCAAACAACAATACCTCGAACTCCGTTTCTGTGTATCGGGGAATGTATACTGTCGCCAAAAAGAAGTGGAGTGCGATATGTGTAAATTCAATGCTTCCAGATCTTGTGCAGAGCGAGTAGATAGTTTGGATATTGTTAGCTTCCGTTTCTATCCTGTTCATTTATCGCAATTTGTAAAGCCGGGTAAATTGAAGAGTCAGTTGGTTGACGACTTGCTTAGCTTCAATTATGCGTCTGAGTTTACAAAGGTTTTGTCTATTTGCGGTAGAACAAGAATGGTATTAGAGTCTTTACTGAATCATACCTATACCGATACTTTGGAAAACATCTTCATCAATGCGCAAACGCAAATGTTATTATTGTACAGCATGGAATGTATGCTGGGCGATAAAGATGTAGAACAGTTTCAGTGTAAGTTTTTAGCGAATGAAGCTGATCGCGAAAAGATCATTAAAGCGAGAGAAATCCTTTTGCAACATATTGGTGAGCCTCTCACTATCAAAGAATTGAGCAGAAAAGTAGCCATCAATGAATGTTACTTGAAGAAAGGTTTCAAAGAATTGTTTGGTACTACAATTTTCGACTTCTATCAAAGTCAGCGCATGGAGCATGCTCGTTACCTCCTTTATGAAAAAGGATTAAGCGTAACAGAAGTGTCTATGATGTTGGGCTATTCTTCTATTTCTCACTTCTCTACTGCTTTTAAAAAGCATACAGGCTTGAAGCCCTGTGAGTTACTGTTACATTAATCAGTGGAAAAACAGTTTTGTCATGCTACTGTCAGATTCATTTTCCTGATAGCGTAAACCTCGTTTCCGATTGCGTAAGCGAAGTGAAATCGTTCTGATTCACCTTTGCGTAGCTTAATCAAAATTAATTTCATGAAACGAGTTTTAGTGTTGTTGAGTGTGATGTCCACTGCATTGTATGTAACGGCTCAACAAAAAGATCCTATTAAAAAAGATACAGTAGATCGATTTAATACAGTGATGCCCGAGGTAACTGTAGTGGGCAGAAACAGTACCAGTGATATTCACCAAATGCCCGAAATTGTAGGTACTTCAATTTATGCAGGTAAGAAATCGAGCTTGGTGGTGATGGATAATGTAAAAGGTAATGTAGCTACCAATACCATGCGTCAAATCATTGCAAAAGTTCCGGGTATACATGTATGGGAGAGTGATGGTAGCGGTATTCAAATTGGAATCAGTGCCCGTGGTTTAAGTCCGAATAGAAGTTGGGAGTTCAATGTGCGTCAGAACGGTTATGATATTGCAGCCGATCCTTTTGGGTATCCGGAAGCATACTACAATCCGCAATTACAGGCTGTGCAACGCGTAGAAATCATTCGCGGACAGGGAGCGCTCCAATACGGTCCCCAATTCGGTGGCATGGTGAACTATATTCTAAGAAATGGAAGTGAGATCAAAAAACCATTTGAATTTGAAACACAGCAAACTGTGGGTTCTTTCGGGCTGATCAATTCATACAATGCCATTGGCGGTCAGCAAGGGAAAGTACATTACTACGCTTTCTTCGATCATCGCAATGCTAATGGTTGGAGAGAGAACAGTGCTTATTATACCAATGCCGGATTTGGAACAGTTACTTATAAATTCACCTCTAAGTTTTCATTGACAGCAGAGTTCATGCAGAGTCATATTCGCAGTCAGCAGCCCGGTGGATTAACTGATGCGCAATTCACTGCAAATGCGCGTCAAAGTTTTCGTTCAAGAAACTGGATAGATATTAAATGGAATACAGCTGCATTGATTGCCAACTATCAAATTACTGATAAGCAGAAGCTGAATGTGAAACTATTTGGTGTGGCCGGAGATCGCAACAGTGTAGGCTTTGTTCGTGCGATCACCATCATGGATACCATAGTTGCATCAACAAAACAGTACAACAGCAGAACCGTAGACATTGATCAATATAGAAACCTAGGATTAGAAGCGAGGTATTTGAATTTGTATACTTTGTTTGGTCGCCAAGCTGCCTTTAGTGCCGGTTTGCGCGCATACGAAGGAAAAACAGATCGTTTTAGAGACGGGGTTGGAACAACAGGTACAAACTATGACCTCACACGCGTTGATGGCAAATGGCCCAGAGATTTGGATTTTCTGAGCAAGAACGCGGCCCTGTTTGTTGAGCAGTCTTTTTCACCAGTAAAAAATCTATTGATCATCCCCGGTATTCGATACGAATATCTTTGGGCCAAAGCTTCAGGTATTACTTCCTACACAAGTGCGGGAGATCCTGTTTACTTGCAGAATTTAGAAAAAGGAAGAAGCTTTTTCTTGGCCGGAATTGGAGCAGAGTATCATGTGAACAGTTTTAGCGAAATCTATGGAAACATCACTCAAAGCTATCGACCCATTCAGTTTGCAGATTTAACTGCAGCACCAACTACCGATGTAGTGGATCCGAATATGAAAGATGCCAGTGGCTACAATATTGATTTAGGATACCGTGGTAAGTGGCATGATGCTATCTTCTTTGATGTAAGTGCTTATTACTTGCAATACAACAATAGAGTTGGTTCGATCACACAACAAAGAACAGATGGAACGTTCTACAACTACAGAACCAATGTTGGAAACAGTGTGAGTAAAGGTATTGAGAGCTTGGTAGAATGGAATCCATTCAAAACCTTTTCTGCTAAAGCAAGAAAGTTTGACGCGAGTTTATTTGTATCTTATGGATTCACAGAAGCGCGTTACGGTAATTTCAAAGTAGTTACCAAAAACAGCGCGAACCAATTGGTGGAAACCAACTTGAAAGACAAATTTGTAGAAAATGCTCCTCAGCATATCGTAAGAGCAGGTGTTACACTTCAATACACCAAGTTTTCGCTTACTACTCAATGGAGCCATGTTTCAGGATCTTTTGCCGATGCGAACAATACCGTTACGCCAACAGCAAATGGACAAGCCGGATACATTCCTTCCTATACAGTGGTTGATATCACCGCAGTAATCAAATGGAATAATAGTTTGAATCTGAAAGCAGGAGTGAACAATGCTACCGATGCTCGTTATTTTACCAGAAGAGCCGGTGGGTATCCGGGTCCGGGTTTACTTCCTTCCGATGGACGAAATGTTTTCTTAAGCATCACAGCAAAACTTTAGGTTATAGATTGGTTGATAGTTACAAAAAGTTAGGCCGATTCTTTTTAAGAATCGGCCTACGATTGTTTTTCGCAAACTTAACCTTCAACTGTGGTTTCACATGGTACTGGATTTTATAACTGTTTGGTTTTTCAATAGGCCTATTGACTAAAAACGGGAGCAAACTTTACTCTACGTTTTAAAGGAAGGGGAGCAAGATTACTCCCCTATTAACCCCTAAACCCTAAACCGTAGAAAAGGCTTTTCATGAATGATATATAGGATCGTTTTCATGGAATTCGTTGATATTTGGATTGAATCTTATTTTAAGTCCTAACTAAATTAATTCCCGGCTTCTTCATTTCAGAAGTAAAAACACGAAGGATTTGTTGCGAAAAATAATACGTGTTTTCCTATCGTAAAACCTACCTAATCAACACTTCATCTCTCATTGTTTTACGGCAGATATAGTTTCAGAAACTATGCCAAAGCAGTGTAATGTGGAAAACTATGGGGGAGATGGGAATAGCTTAACACCCTTTAAAAAAATGTTAACGAATGAGGGTAACGGCCCCCGATTTTCTTAAGAATTGATTACGAACATCATAGCCTTCAATCACCCAATAGTAGGTTCCAATTGGAGCAGGTTTTCCTCCAATATTACCGTCCCATGACAAAGTAATATCTCTAGATTCAAATACCAATTGACCATAGCGATTGAAGATTTTCAATCCTTGGTGACGAAAATAACCAACAAGAGTAATCACAAACTTATCGTTGATGCCATCACCATTCGGACTGAATGCATTAGGTATTGTTAGCGCCGTAATGTCTTCCACTTTAATTGTAGCAGAACCATTGCCGGGATCGCAGGTTCCTACAGTTACTCTTACTTTATAAGTGATGTTCTCCGGCACACTGTTGATAGTGAAGATCCCCGTATTGTTTTTTTGCAATACATTGTTATTCGCATCCAGTAATTCGTAAACGGCATTCTGTTGAAAGTTTACCACACTGATGGTTGCTTTGCTGTTTCTAGCTACGGTTATGGTAGTATACACAGGAGCCGCAATGGTTCTTGTTGCAGCCAGCACAGTATAATTAGAGGTTTGATATTTGCAGCCATTATTGTCTGTTATAACTGCAAAATAAACACCGGGTGATAGATTGGAAATATTGGTAGTACTTCCCACAGCGTTTGTTCCTTGGAACCAATTGAAACTAAGACTTCCTTGATCAATGGAAGCAGCCAAACCGGTAATAGCCCCTTTTCCCAAGCTACAAGTGTCGTCTACAATCTTGATTTTTGATTCATCTACAATTGCCATCGGCGCATTAACAATTGTTTTCTTGAAAATGGATTGCACACAGCCGTTTGTATCCGTCGCAATCAAAAAGTAATTGGCAGGACTGAGATTAGCAATCGATAGGGTTGAACCAATATTCGTAAGACTGTCTCTTAACCAACTAAACTTAAAGAGATTGTTTGAAGCGCTAAGTTGTGTTACATCAATACTTCCATTGTTGTTTCCGCAGCTTGCATTTTTGAAATCATGCTGTGCAACAGCAACCGGAATGGGAAGGCTTTGTTTGATGCTGTAAGCGTTTGTTTGAATGCTGCATCCAAAACTGTTGCTGGCTGTTAGTGTATAGGTTCCAATTGCTTTGTTTGCAAGCTCTAGTGCATTGCCTACCACGACGCCTGCTTGATCTTTCCAAACATAGCTATCTGCCCCCGTTATTTGAATGCCTGTTATGCTTCCATTTATAACAGTACAACCGGTTGGATTTACCTTTACAGCACTCGTGTCTAACTGAATACTTCCTTGGTCTGCAATATTGAATGCCAATGAAACTACCGTATCGCAATTTCCCGCGTCTTTCATTTTCAAGAAATAGCGTCCTGCTTTTACATTCACAAGGTCGAGGGTATTGCCCACCGTTTGGTTGTTCGCATCTACCCATCTGTAATAGACCGGCGCAATTGTATTTTGAGTGGTCACACCTGTAATAGAACCATTGGAGTTGGAGCATGTACTGTTCTTAATGGTTGCGTTGGTGGTGATCAGTAATGGGCTCGGAATGCTTGTAATGGTGTAAGTGAAAGTAGAATCGGCGCAACCCAACTGAGGGTCGTACACAATTAGTTTGTAGCTGCCGGGTGCACGGTTGTTTAAATTGAAACTATTGGCCACTATAACCCGGTTTGCATCCAACCAATTGATCTGAGAGAAGTCCATTCCGGTTGCTGTAATGTTTCGAATACTTCCGTTGTTCAAATCACAACTCGCCGGATTGATCACAATTTTGGAGGTATCCAATTTCGGACTCACATCGTACAAAGTGTAGTAATCGGAGCGAACTTCACAAAATCCATTGCTGATTCTCATTCTATAAGAACCTGCTGCAACATTGTTTAAATCTGAACCGGAACCCACTACCTGGCCTGCCGTATTTTCCCAGATAATTTGTGTAGCATTTTTGGGAACCATACCGGTAATGCGACCCGTAGGTTTCGCACAACGGGTATGCGTTAATCGAACGCCATTGGTGGTTGAGTCAATGGAAAGTGTTTGGTCGGCAATGGTGAATTTGAAAGACTCTTCGCAAGTTTCATTTCCTATCGAGAGCTTCAAATAATAATCGCCCGGACCAACATTTTTCAAGCAAGTATCTGTTCCCACAATTGCACCTGATTGATCTTCCCAGCGCCAACGGGTGCCGCTGATGATGTTCAACCCACAGATGCTTCCTAGATCACCCAAACAACGAATAGGGTTTATCACCACTCCGGCTCCGTTCACTTCCGGCATAGAATATTCTGATGTGCTGATGCCTGTTGAAGTAGCTGTTGCAATTACATTTTCTCTGGCAAGGGGTCCATTGTAACGCCATTGTCCCAGCGCGTTTGCTTGAACCGTTGCAAAATAAGTTTTGCCTTCGCAGCCGGGGCACTCATCATCGTAAAACAATTCTATGGTTGCATTGGGTAGTGAAGTGCCTGATACAATTCCAAACAATACATTCAATTGGTTGATGGTAACAAAAGGTTGTTTCAAGCCATTGTTGAGAACATTCCAATTGAGGATTTTGATGGCGCGCTTCGAATTACAAAAAGTGCTGTTGTGTTGAATCGCAATATCGCCGCAGGAATTGCTTGTTATGGCTCCTTCATTCCAATGACGGATTGAATTGCCCAGTTTCAAATCGGTAGGATCACCAATCAATCCCGTTTTACAATCGTACAAGAGAATGGCCGTTCCATAATTGCTGTTTCTTGGAGCCACTCCATTATCATCGAATCCTATTTGATTGTTTTGTATGAAGAACTTGGTGAGAAGGGAATTGAGGACAATTCCAAATGCACGTTGCCGACCTCCGATATAATTATTCGTGATTTTCACCGGCGGGAATCCTCTTCTCCATGAATTCACTTTGCTGATGTTTATTGCGGTGCCGGTTGCAATGTCGAGGTATTGATCAAAATAGTCGACACCGAAGTAGTTATTGTCGATAGTAACGCCTCCATCTATACCCGATACGAATTCACCGCTTACTTGAATATCGGTAATGTTGGAGTTGAAATAGTTTTTGTCTTCGCGGTTTGGTCCCCCCACTACTACACCTTGGGTTTGATCAAGGATCACACCCAATCCATTTGCAGTTGGAACTGCCACGCGTCCGGTAGATTGAATGCTCTTTCCATCGGTATCAATTCCAAAAAAGTTGGCCTGCACTTTCACGTTTTGAGAATAACTAAATCGTGCATTGATTTCGCTAAAAACGGCGCGGGTAAATCCGGTGAAAACATTTCCTTTAAAGGCTTCACCTATAACGATGTTTGAAGACTGTGAAATGTACAGTCCTTGAATGGGGGAGTAGGGGAGATTGGTGACGCGGTCGAGCACTGCTGCTTTAAAATAGATTCCGAAAATGCTCACATTGGAAGCTCCGGAAAGATCGAGTAGTGTAAGGGTGCCGCCTCCACCATAAAGTCCTTCGAATGCAATGATCACTTTTGCGCCTGTTACGCCGAGGGCTGCTCCGGGGTTTGAAGTTCCGTCGATTACTATATTGGAACTCACAATGGGCAAGGGTTGGGCAAAAGGAACCGTAATTTGGGCTGGACCTCTATTGGAAGGGAGGTTAAAATTGATAAAATCGGTGGTTAAAGTGCCATTGGCATTTGCTTGTTCGATCGCATCCCGAAGTGATCCGGGGCCCGCATTATTGGTGTTGGTGACCGTGAAGACCGCTCCAAAACCCAAGAAGGGGGCGCCTGATAAAGCCAAAATCATGGATAAAAGGCGGAAAATTCTCATAACAGCGCCTTAAAGATACATTTTTGGCCCCGCACCTCCTAATAAATGCCCATCCGTGGCGGCTTTTACGAGGCTTTTTCAGTACCTTCGCGGTCCTTATTAAAATCCGGAAAGGATCATCAATATGACTTCAAGTTATCGTGAGTTTTCGCAGCTCAATTTGCCTGCCATGGAGCAGGAAATTCTTGCTAAATGGCAGGAACACCAAGCTTTTGAAAAAAGTGTGAGTTTACGAGAAGGAGCCCCCCACTTCGTGTTTTTCGAAGGACCTCCAAGTGCCAACGGTATGCCCGGTATTCACCACGTTATTTCCCGTACGTTGAAGGACATGGTTTGTCGCTATAAAACCATGCAAGGTTTTCAAGTGAACAGAAAAGGCGGTTGGGATACACACGGTTTACCAATTGAACTGGGTGTAGAAAAAGAATTGGGGATCACTAAAGAAGATATTGGAGTAAAGATCACTGTAGAAGAATACAACCAAAAATGTAGAGAGGCAGTACTTCGCTATAAAGACAAGTGGGATGACCTCACTCGTAAAATGGGTTATTGGGTAGACCTCGATGATCCCTACATCACTTTCGAAAATTCTTACATTGAAACCCTATGGTGGTTGTTGCAACAACTCTATAAAAAAGGCTTGTTGTACGAAAGTGTTAGCATTCAGCCCTATTCACCTGCAGCAGGTACCGGATTAAGTTCTCACGAATTGAATCAGCCCGGAACCTACAAAGATGTAAAGGATACCAGTGCAGTGGCCATGTTCAAAGCCGTAAAAGGAGAAAAAACCAATTTCCTTTTTGAGGCAGCAGGCGATGAGGAGTTGTTTTTTATGGCTTGGACCACTACTCCTTGGACCCTTCCCTCCAACCTCGGTTTAACGGTTGGTCCAAACATCGATTATGTATTGGTGAAAACCTTCAATCCTTATACTTACTTACCTGTTCACGTGGTATTGGCAGAAGCCTTATTAGGTAAGTATTTCAAACAAGAAGGAAGAGATGCTTCTTTTGAAGAGTACAAGGGTGGAGATAAAATTATTCCTTGGACCGTGAAAACGGCGTTCAAAGGATCAATGATCGAAGGCGCTTATTATGAGCAATTGCTTCCTTTTGAAGCCAATAGCTTAGAGGCGATTCAAAACATCACTCCCGGTGCAGATCCATTTAAGGTAATTGGTGGCGACTTCGTTACCACAGAAGACGGTACCGGTATTGTTCATACAGCTCCTGCATTTGGTGCCGATGACTACAAAGTAGGTAAGAAATTCAATATTGGTATTCTTACATTGGTTGACCGTGAAGGAAAGTTTGTAAATGGTTTGGGTGAATTCAGCGGCAGATACGTGAAGAACTACAAAGACGAACAGGCTTATGTAGATGTGAACGTAGATATTTCTGTAAAACTCAAAAAAGAAAACAGAGCTTTCAAAGTAGAGAAATACGAACACAATTATCCGCATTGTTGGAGAACCGATAAACCCATTCTGTATTATCCACTCGACGCGTGGTTTATTAGAACCACCGCCTTGAGAGATAAAATGGTAACGCTTAATAAAACCATCAACTGGAAACCTAAGTCTACCGGAGAAGGAAGATTCGGAAACTGGCTGGAGAACATGGTGGATTGGAACTTGAGCAGAAGCCGTTTCTGGGGTACGCCGCTTCCAATTTGGAAAACGGTAGATGCCAACAACAAATACGTAGATGAGAAAGAGGGTGGGTCTATACTCTGTATCGGAACCATAGAAGAATTGAATGAGCAAATCAGAAAGGCCAATCAAGTTTTGGGTGGTGATGTAAACAAACACTACCTCCATGAAGGAATTTTGGATTTGCACAAACCATATGTAGACGAAATCATCTTGGTAGATGAGAAAGGCAGACCAATGCGTCGTGTTCCCGATTTGATCGACGTTTGGTTCGACAGTGGGGCCATGCCATATGCGCAGTGGGGATTGGATTATGAGAAGGTAAAAGCCGGCGATCCTCGTCCATTCAAAGCTCCTTTTGGTGTGAATTTCCCTGCCGATTTCATTGCGGAAGGGGTAGACCAAACACGCGGTTGGTTCTATACTTTACATGCCATAGCCTCTTTGGTATATGAGGATGTAGCCTATAAAACGGTAGTATCGAATGGATTGGTACTCGATAAGAACGGCAATAAAATGAGTAAGCGTTTGGGCAATGTGGTGGATCCATTCAAAACCATTGAAACTTATGGTGCAGATGCTACTCGTTGGTATTTGATCACCAATGCTTCTCCTTGGGATAACTTGAAATTCGACATCGAAGGAATCAAAGAAGTACAACGTAAGTTCTTTGGTACGCTCTATAATACGTATCAGTTCTTTTCACTCTATGCGAACGTAGACAAGTTTGCTTTCAAAGAAGCCTATGTTCCATTAGAACAGCGCCCTGAAATTGACCGTTGGATCTTATCTTCTTTAAATACGGTGATCAAGAAGGCAACAGCTTTTATGGATGACTACGAGCCTACTCAGGCCGGACGTGTTATCGAAGATTTCCTCGACGAGCATTTGAGTAACTGGTATGTGCGTTTGTGCCGTCGTCGTTTTTGGAAAGGAGAATATGAGCACGATAAGATCTGTGCTTATCAAACTTTGTACGAATGTGTAGAAACCATCACTCGTTTGATGGCACCCATTGCTCCATTCTTCAGTGATATGGTATTCCGTCAATTGAATGCCGTTACCGGTCGCTTTACGGTAGAATCGGTGCATCATGCCGATTATCCGAAAGTAAATGAGGCGGTAATTGATCAGAGTTTGGAAGAAAGAATGCAATTGGCGCAAGATGCTTCTTCTTTGGTATTGAGTTTGCGTAAGAAGGTCAACATTAAAGTGCGTCAACCGCTTCAAAAAGTGCTGATTCCGGTGCTCGATCCTGCCATGAAGTCGCAATTGGAGAAAATTGAAGATTTGGTAAAAGCAGAAGTAAATGTGAAGGAGATTCAGTACTTGGTGGAGGATACAGGA
The DNA here is from genome assembly GCF_050589245.1 of Endoryza foliicola. Classification (NCBI taxonomy): domain Bacteria; kingdom Pseudomonadati; phylum Bacteroidota; class Chitinophagia; order Chitinophagales; family Chitinophagaceae; genus Endoryza; species Endoryza foliicola. The sequence goes on from NZ_JBOBEW010000006.1 coordinate 112,702, forward strand.
TTTATTAAAAAGAAGATCAAGCCTAATTATATTGCCTTGGGTAAGAAACTGGGGGCCAAGATGAAAGCAGTTGCTTCATTACTCACAGGTTTTACACAAGAGCAGATTTCGGGGTTGGAAAAAGAGGGGTCTGTTTCATTGTTAATTGATAACGAACCCTTAATATTACAAATCCATGAGGTAGAGATCAGTAGCGAAGATATTCCGGGCTGGATGGTAGCCACCAAAGACAGACTGACAGTTGCTTTGGACGTTACAGTAACCCCGGAATTAGAGCAAGAGGGTAATGCCAGAGAATTGGTGAACCGTATACAGAAAATCCGTAAAGATTCGGGTTTTGAATTGACAGACAGGATCTTAGTAAAAGTTACTGACAACGAAAATTTACGATCATCCGTAGCTCAATTTAATGCCTATATTTGCGCCGAAATTCTGGCAGATTCGCTGGAAATAGTATCCGAATTACCCGATGGCACTGAAATTGAAGTAAATGAGATTCCATTAAAAGTATTCGTTACTAAAAAAGCCTAATATATGGCCACCAAGAAAAAAGCAGCAGCTAAACCGGCGAAGAGTGCGGCACCTGCAAAAAAAGCAGCCCCTAAGAAGGCAGCTCCGAAAAAAGCGGCGCCTGCGGCGAAAGCAAAACCGGCACCTGTTAAGGCAGCACCTGCGAAAGCAGCTCCAGCCAAAGCAAAGCCTGCAGCTCCTGCTAAACCGATTGCAAAAGCAGCCCCCGCTCCTAAGAAAGTAGAGGTGAAGAAGCCTGAGCCGAAAAAGCCAGAGCCCAAAAAGCCCGTTGCCAAGGCTGCAGAAGTTAAACCTGAACCTAAAGCACCGGAAAAAACTCCGGAACAAAAATTAGTGTCCGTTCCACCACCACCGCCTAGCAAAAAGAAGCCCGAGCCTTCTAAACCGGTGAATGTGGTGATTCCTGAACTAAGCACCAAAAGTGCTAGAAAATACGAGCCTAATTTTACCAAATCCGTATTAGATCAACCTGAAAACGTGCAAACCGGACCCACCATGAGATACAGTGATAGTGATTTACAAGAATTCCGTGAATTGATCCAAAAGAAATTGGATCAAGCAAAGAAAGAATTGGCTTACCTCCAAGGCTTGATTACCCGTAAAGATGAAATGGGTGGTGACGAAACTGAAAATCGTTACATGACCATGGAAGACGGAAGTATGAGCATGGAGCGCGAACAATTGGCTCAAATGGCCAGTCGCCAAATCACTTACATCGATCACCTCGAAAAAGCATTGATGCGCATCGAGAATAAAACCTACGGTATCTGCCGCGTTACCGGAAAGTTGATCGACAAAGCACGTTTAAGAGCTGTGCCTCATGCTACTTTGAGCATTGAAGCAAAGCAAATGATGAACAAATAGTTCCAGAAGTCAAATAACCAGCCGGAGCACAAACACTGTGCCCCGGCTTTTTTATGTAACACCCTTACTTTCAACTGGGAATCTTCGTACATGCAGAGGTCTTGACTCGCATTGTTGATATGATAACTTTGAGTGGACAAGATCCGGTTGAATTTTGAAGCGTGTAAAATGGATTTTTAGGTTTAAACCAAACGATACAATCAATTACTATGAAAAAGAACATTGGATTGCTACTGATAGTTTCTGCAGGGGTGCTTATTTCTTCTTGCTTGAAGAACTCTAATACGGGCATCAGCGATGGACCAAAGGGCTATGTAAAAATTTTGAATGCATCAGTGGATGCGCCTCCCGTTGATTTGTATACTGAAACGGGCACAAAACTGAATTCCAACACTCAATTCGGCGCCTATAGCAACTACACCGCTGTGGATGCAGGCGGTTTCAATTTTAGATTGAATGCAACAGGCACAACGGCCTATTTGGTAAAGGGCTCCATTGTTACTTCCGAGAATGCTTATTATACATTGATCATGGATGATTCTACCAGTAAGATCAAAGCCGGATTGGTGAGCGATGAATATGTAGCCCCCGCAGCCGGAAAGGCAAAACTTCGCTTTTTTCATTTGATCAGTAACGGAGGTGCCTACGACTTGTATTTAGGAAGTAATCCACTGTTCTCCGGCAGAACTTTCAATGATTACAAAACCATTGGAGGAGGCTTTATAGAAGTGAATGCAGGAACAGTAAATTTCGATTTGAAGAATTCCGGAGTATTGAACTCTGAAGCAACGCTTTCTGCTGCTACGCTTACGGCTGGAAAATTCTATACATTGATTGCAGTTGGCACCAGCGGTGCCGTTACCGGTCAGGGCTCTCAATTGATTCTACTTCAAGACACAGTTCAAGAAAAAAAACCGCCTGAATTTCAGGCGGTTTTTTTCTGCTTTAGTTCCATTATCGTTGTGTGAACTGAGCCGGCATTGTTTTGCCGAGTAAGTTCTGATAGATAAAAGAATAGGTTTCCATTCTAATATGCTGTGCTTTGTTTTGGCTGTTTCCACCAATACCGTGGCGTTCTCCCGGATACAACATGAATTCAAAATGCTTTCTCAATTCCTCCAATTTGTTGATGAATTGAATGCTGTTCTGCATGTGTACGTTGTCGTCGGAAGTGCCATGAACTATTCTTAGCAATCCAACATATTTATCTGCGTAGGTATTAACCGCCGTTACTTTGTAACCTTCAGCGTTTTCGCCAGGTGTGTCCATGAAGCGCTCTGTGTAATGTGTATCGTACAATTGCCAATCGGTAACAGACGCATTGGCAATACCGTGTGTGAACACAGAAGCACCGTAGGTAAGCGCCATACAGGTCATATAACCACCGAAACTACCGCCGGTAATCGCGAGTTTAGTGCCGTCTACCCATGGCTGTTGTTTTAGCCAATTTCCGCAAGCCATATAGTCTTCGATTTCATACTTACCCAAAATGCGGTGGATATAATTCAATCCAACTTTGCCGAAATGACCGCTGCTTCTATTATCGAAAGCAACTTGAATCATTCCTTCTTGAGCCCACCATTGTGTTGCGCCACCTACTCCTCTCCAACGATCGTAAACGGTACCTGCGTTTGGTCCGCCATAGATGCTTACCAAAACAGGATACTTCTTGTTAGGGTCAAAATTGGTTGGGTAGGTAATTAAAACAGGTAGATCAAACAATCCATCGGTTGATTTCACACGAACCAATTCCGTTTTCGGAATTTCATACTCATTGATGGTAGCGGTTACTCCTTTGCCTAATTCTCTTACCACTTTTCCTTTGGCATCTACTAAGGCCATAGTTGGCGGTGTGCTTACATTTGAATAGGTAGTAATGAAGTATTTTCCATTAGGTGAAAGGTTTACCTGGTCGTGCGAATAATCACCAAATGATAAACGTGTTAGCCCTGTTCCATTTAAATTGATCTTATAGAAATCGAAGCGAGCTGAGTTTTCTTTTCTTGCGCGGAAGTAAAGTACTTTGGCCTTCTCATCAATTTTATAAATAGAAGTTCCCCAGAAATTTCCGGTAGTGATTTGATTCACCAACTTGCCATCATTTTGATAGAGGTAAAGGTTTTCCCAACCATCCTTGTCGCTTTTTAAGATGAATTGCTTGCTAGCAGTTAGAAACTCTATTCTGCTTGCTTCATCCAAATCGATCCAGGTTTTTTGTTCTTCCTTATAAATAGGTGTTTTGCCACCTGCTTGATCAATTTGATAGATGATTAGTTGATCTTGACCACGGTTCATCCATTGAACCCATAACTTGCTGTCTAAAGTCCAATAAGGCGCTCCGAAGTATTGATCTTCTTTTTGATTGAAGTCGGCCCAAGTAGTTTTGGTAGCATCCGCTACTGATACCACTCCAATTTTTACTTCGGGATTTTTGTCTCCGGGTTTGGGGTAGCGCTCGTTTTCCAAATATCCGTGCTGACCATCACTCCAGTAAATCGGAAACACAGGCACATTGGCATCATCAAAACGCATAAAGGCCAATTGCTTGCTATCGGGACTCCACCAAAATGCTTTATAGCGACTTCCTCTTCCTAAAATTTCTTCATAATACACCCAAGAAGCATAACCATTTAATATGGTAGCACTTCCGTCAGTAGTAACGGCTGACTCTTTTTTAGCCGCCACATCATAGATGTAAAGGTTGTTATCAGTTTTTGTATAAGCTGCCCAGTTTTTATCGGGCGAGTAAGTGATGTTTCTAGCGTCTTTGATAGTAAGCGAAGGAGCCGGAGGTGCTGCCGTTTCTGTAGCAGGGGCAGTATACAAAACTGCTGTGCCTGTTTTTACATCAATGCTGTAAAGCTTTTGTTTTCCATCGGCTTCATCCTTTCTTCTTTCAATGTAGTGTGTGTCGTCTACCCAACCGGTAATTGCAGGAAGGGGTTGGTTGATGTTGGTAGCGGCGCCTTTGAACAATTGTTCATAGGTGAATGCTTTTTTCTGTGCATAGGTGTTGAGGGTACTCAGAAGGCTGAGCCCGATCACCAATGCTGGAAGGGTCATTTTTCTCATGTTCGAATAAATTGAGGCATGAATGTACAAAAAAATGACACCGAACTTCTGTTGTTTAGAAGAGTGGTAAGAGGAAATGAAAAAGGGTTTAAACTGATGGAAATCAGTCTAAACCCATGGTATAGTCGGTAGAAAGCTTACTGTTTTACAAAACTGGTGGTTTTGCCACTTCCATTTTGGATGTGATAGATGCCCGGAGTTAACACCGAAACATCAATCGAAGTATTGCCATTTGCATTGAATTGCTTTACAATTTTACCATTCAAGTCTACAATCGTGAATTGAGTAGGAATGCTGGTATTAATGTAAAGTGTGCCTGTAGTATGGCTTGGGAATACTTTGAAGTCTTCAGTTGACTGATTTCTGATAGCAATCACTTTTGAATAATGCTCGCCTGCGGGTTCTACCAATTTGATTCGGTAATAAACCGTTGACCCGGTGGCGCGGTGATCTGCAATTTCAAAATTCGTTTGAAGTTGATTCTCCTTTACATGTTCGGTATGAATGGGAGTAAAGGCTTGGCGGTCATCGCTTCTTTCAACAATGAATTTCGCATCATTGTCAATTTTGGAAGTAGACCATTTAATTGAATGTGATCCCGATTTCTTATGAACAGTGAAGTCTTGAAACTTGATGGGCAGCGCTGAGAAGAAAGACCAAGTGGGGTCTTCTGAATCTGCTGCGCCGGTGCTTCCGATAATGCCATCGAAATGATTGGGGCTAGCGTCGTGAAGCGTTTGACCACTTCCTTCATTGAACAACCAAAGGGCAGATGTGTGATGGTCCAAAGCAAGGTCCCCTTTTGAAGGCGTGAAATTGCTATTGTATCGCACGGTTGTTGAGAAGCGAATTTGATCGATGTATCCATGGAAGAATGGATCACCTAAGAAGTTAGAGCGTCCAAAACGGAAATTATACAAACTCGTTAATTGCGAAGGACGCAATGTCATGCTCGTATTGGTAGCAATCAAACTTCCATTTAGATACATTTTCCCGGTATGGGTTGCATGTTCTACCGTGATGGCAATATGATGCCACATATTAGTTTGGAGGGGCGTAGAGGTTGCCAAGAGCTGCTGTTGCGATTCCGTGGTATTCGAAATCGCATACCATATACCTCCGCCGGCAATATTAGGCATGAGTGCAATGTAGATATCGCTGTTACCGAAGCCTATAATACGTTGCCATGGTCCACCGCCTTGGAAATAGAACCAAGTTTCGATGGTATGGTCGCCCGATAATTGTGCAATGGGATTCTGGGTAAAATGAACGTATCGTCCATTCCCGTCGAAATGCAGAGAGCCGTTTTGTGATAAAGCAGCTTTAGATAAGGTCAATAAACCTACACTGAGAACCGTGGTTCTCATGAGTACAGAAAAATTCATAGTTGAGTCAAATGGTGCGGTGCTAAACTAATTCCCGAAGGCGATACCAACAAACTTTTCTAAGTATTTTTTTGCAGAAAATACTAATGGTATTGGGTAGTTTTACTCTAAAGCGACTGAGACTGAGCTAGTTCGTTAACAAAAGTTATTTTACTTCTTGCATCTCGATCAGTCTTTTGTAAACACCACTTTGTGCCAATAAGGATTCGTGATTGCCTCTTTCTACAATTTTACCTTTTTGAAGAACGATGATTTCATCGGCATGACGAATGGTGCTTAGTCGGTGCGCAATTACAATACTGGTTCTGTTCTGCATCATGGTATTGATGGCATCTTGCACCAATTTTTCACTTTCGGTATCTAGTGAAGAAGTGGCTTCGTCTAAGATTAGAATCGGAGGGTTCTTAAGTAAGGCGCGGGCAATGGTTACACGCTGACGTTCACCTCCACTTAATTTCATTCCACGGTCGCCAATATTGGTTTCGTACCCATCTTCTTTTTTCACAATGAAATTATGTGCATTGGCCACTTTAGCGGCTGCTTCAATTGCATCAAGCTTTGCATCGGGAACACCCAGTGCTATATTCGCCGCGATGGTATCATTGAAGAGAATGGGCTCTTGGGTAACGATGCCCATGTGTTTACGAAGCGATTCGAGAGAATATTTTTTGATGTCTACTCCATCGATCAACAATTCTCCTTCTGCAGCATCGTGAAAGCGTGGTACCAGATCTGCCAAGGTTGATTTTCCTGCACCGGAAGCACCTACAAGGGCAACAGTTTTCCCTTTTTCAATGCGCAAGTTGATATTGTCGAGAATGGTTTGGTCTTCGTATTTAAAGGTGAGGTTCTTGAACTCGATGGCTTCTTTGAACTCATTCAAGCTAAGAGGGTTTTCAGCTTCTTTTACTGCAATAGGTGCTTTCAATACTTCTTCAATGCGTTCAATGGCGGCGCTTCCGCGTTGGGCATTGTAGAAGGCTGTAGACAATGATTTGGCCGGGTTGATGATTTGAGAAAATACAATGATATAGGTGATAAAGCTTTCAGGCAACAATCCAATTTCATGATTCAATACCAGTGAGCCTCCCCACCAAAGAATGGTACACAATACCAATACACCTAACACTTCTGAAACAGGAGAAGCCATGTCTCTTCGGAAAGCAATTTGATTTCTCAAATTATTCAATCGCGTATTGGTGCTATAGAACTGATCGCCAATTTTACGCTCTGCATTAAAGGCTTTGATGATACGCAATCCACTCAAAGTTTCTTCCAAAATACTCATCAAATTTCCTTGCTCGTGTTGTGCTTTGCCGGAATCTTTGCGAAGAGATTTGCTTAAGCGACCAATGATAAGTCCTGCAATTGGTAACAGTACCAATACAATTAGAGTAAGATAAGGGCTGAGAAATATCAAGGTTCCCAAAAACACAAGAATAGTAAGTGGTTCACGAATCAATCCTTCCAAAGTTCCAATTACACTCCACTCAATTTCGTTCATATCATTGCTCATTCTGCTAATGATATCACCTTTGCGTTGTTCTGTGAAGAAACCAATAGGAAGTTCCAGAATCTTGCCATACAAACCTGCTCTCAAACGAGTCATTACGTGGTTTCGAATGGGGGCCATTACACGATAGCTCAAGTACACAAATACGTTCTTTAGCAGAATTGCTCCCACTACCAATAAACAAACGAAGGCTAAAGCTGCGCCTTTTCCATGTGTAAGAATCAACTGTCCTAATTCGTAATTGATATATTTTCCAACCGACTCAGAGGAAAACTCAAGTACAGGTGGTACGGTTGGTGGAGGTGCATCTTTAAACAGCATTTGGAGAAAGGGTCCTATACCGGCTAAAGAAACAACTGAGAAACAAATTGATAGGAATATAAAGATGAAATAGAGGCCTATTTTGCCTTTTTGATCGGATAAATACCTTAAAATCGTCGAAAATCGCTTCATGTCTAAATTTAAACCATGCAAAGTAAGTAATTTTACAGCGATTAAATAGTTAAAGAGATGCAAGAAGGGAAAAGACAGAAACAAGTAGCGGGATTGATCCAAGAAGAGATGAATGCCATTTTTCAGCGATTGGGACTCACCATGATGGATGGTGGCATGGTTTCCATTTCGGGAGTGAAAGTAACCCCCGATTTATTGGAGGCTCGAATTTACATTAGCTTGTTTCAAGTGGCCGATCCGAAAATCACCATGAAAAAGATCGAGGATCGCGGTTGGGAAATCAAAAAAGAGTTAACGGCACGCGTTGCTAAACAGCTCAGAAGAATGCCCGAGATTCGTTATTACCACGACGATACATTGGACCAAGTATTCAAAATAGAAAACCTGCTCCAACAAATTAAAAAGGACGAGGGCAAGAAGACCGACGAGGCCTAATCATTTTAAACATTTCTTCCTTGAATTTTCTATTTGCCTGGCGCTACTTTAAAGCAAAGAAAACCACACAAGCAATTAATGTGATTGCCTGGGTGAGTGTAGTGGCCATCGCAATTATTACGGCCGCTTTTGTAATCATGATGAGTGTTTTCAATGGATTCGAAGGTTTGGTGAAAGAGCTCTACGCTTCATTCTACGCCGACCTTCGGGTAGTACCGGCCAACGGAAAAGTGATTTTTGTTTCCGATGCACAATGGCAACGCGTACAACAAATAAAAGGGTTGAAAGCTGCTAGCCGTATAATTGAAGAAAAAGCGTTGTTACAGAATCAGGATTTGCAAACCATTGTGTTTTTAAAGGGAGTCGAAGATTCATATCAGTTAGTAACCGATATTCCGGCGAAAATCATCCGAGGAAAGTATTTTTTAGGTAGCACTGACCAACCCGCCATAGTATTGGGAAGTGGTATTGAGCACGCAGTAGCGGCAGATGTTGAAAGAAGTATATATCCGCTCACTGTATATCTATTTCGACGTGGCGTTCCCGTTAGTGAGATCGATCCCTATCAATCATTTTCAGCCGAGAACATACAAGGTGCCGGTACTTTCTTTATCCAGCAAGATATCGACAGCAAGTACGCACTCACGAATATTGGATTGATGCAAAACTTGCTGAAAATGAAGCCCAATGAATACGGGGCTATTGAATTGGCGGTTCAGAAAAGCAAGGATCTTGAATCAGCAAAAAAAGAACTACAATCCATTTTTGGTAAAGAAGTATTAGTGGAAACTCGCTACGAACAAAACAAAAGCCTCTACCGCGTTATGCAAATGGAGAAGTGGGCAGGGTATGGATTAATGACGCTTATGTTGATTGTAGCTGCTTTCACGATGGTTGGTGCACTTACCATGTTGGTAATGGAGAAGCAAAAAGACATACAAGTGCTGAAGTCATTTGGAGCATCACAAGGCTGGATACAAAGAACTTTTTTAAGTGAAGGGTTAGTATTAGGGGGTATTGGAGTAATAGCCGGATTAATCCTCGGCATTGGAATCTGTTTTGTGCAACAAAAATTCCATCTCATCAAAATACAAGGCGGTACGTTTCTGCTCGATCATTATCCGGTTTCTGTTCACCTGTTCGATACCAGTTTGATAGCAGTAACGGTAGTGATCGTAACCGTATTGGCTTCTTGGTTCCCGGCTCGAAAGGCTAGTTTGCAAGCCATTGAATTGAAATCCTAATTCATTTGTCTGTGCTTCGGTTTATGAATTAGGATGCCGATGCATTAAAAAAGCGATGAACCTGCACTACAGAGTCGTTGCTCTTTCAATACAAGTTCATCGCCTGATATTTTACAAACGAAGTTATTCCGCGAAACTAAACTAGTAGTCTCCCAAGGTTTCCGGTAATTGCGCCAAGGCTTTGGCCAACTGTTCATCGTTAGGAGCAATACCATGCCATTCGTGGCTTCCTTCCATGAAATCGATGCCTTTACCCATTTCTGTTTTCATCAAAATAACGATGGGTTTGCCTTTTCCGGCGAAGGTTTTTGCTTTCTCTAATGCGGCAGCCACTTCATCTGCTACGTTTCCATTTTCCAACACCATTACTTCCCAGCCGAAAGCTGCGAATTTGGCACCTAAATCGCCGAGACTCATTACTTTATCGGTAGGGCCGTCAATTTGCTGACCGTTCCAGTCAACAGTTGAAATAAGGTTGTCTAGTTTATGGTGAGCAGCGAACATGGCGGCTTCCCAAATTTGACCTTCTTGCAATTCGCCGTCGCCATGTAAAGAGAAAACTGTTGTATTTTCTTTATTGAGCTTTTTGGTAAGTGCGGCACCGATGGCTACGCTCATGCCTTGTCCCAAAGAACCGGAGGCAATTCGAACGCCCGGAAGGTGTTCGTGGGTAGTGGGGTGGCCTTGGAGGCGGGTATTCAGTTTACGGAAGGTGCCCAATTCTTTTACATCGAAATAACCGGCGCGGGCCAAAGTTGCATAATAAACGGGTGAAATGTGACCATTGGAAAGTACGAACACATCTTCACCGGTAGCGTCCATATTGAAGCTAGGGTTGTGTTTCATCACTTTAAAATAGAGGGCCGCGAAATAATCGGCACATCCCAAAGAACCTCCGGGGTGACCGCTGGCAGAACCATGAACCATGCGAACAATATCACGTCTTAATTGAGTAGCAACATCCTGTAAACTGGGCATAAAATATAGTTGTGGGCGCAAAACTACAGGAATTTGTTTAGCCACGGGAACAGAACATTAAACTTTTTGGAACGGCTCGGGTCATAAACACTTAATATCACAATAAAGTGGTGCTAAATGTTGTTATTCAATATACTTGCATTAATTTGCACTCAGTTCAAGGGTGATGGCACCCAACTGGTTGGATTAGTAGCACGTAGATCCATTAAAGAATCAAAACGTAGCTAATGCTAAACGTATTCGATGTATTACTCTCTGTGGCCATATCCTTTACGATAACCTTTTTAGCCATACCGGTAATCATTACAGTTGCAGAAAAAAAGAAGTTGTTCGATATTCCGGATGAGCGTAAAGTTCACCAAACCCCCATCCCTTCATTGGGTGGTCTCGGAATATTCGCCGGCTTTGTAATCGCATGTCTAATGGCGGTTCAATTCCACGTAGCCGTTGAATTTCAATACTTTCTAGCCTCCGCATTTGTTATTTTCTTTCTAGGTTTAAAAGACGACATTCTCGTTATTTCACCCGTTAAGAAATTCATTGGCCAGGTGCTGGCGGCTTTCCTCATTGTTTATAAAGGAGGCATTCAAATTAAAAGTATGCACGGCGTTTTTGGTTTCGAAGGCCAAATTCCCGAAACTTTCAGTCTCTTATTAACTTATTTCACCATATTAGTGATTATCAACTCATTTAATCTGATTGATGGGGTTGATGGTTTGGCAGGCAGCTTAGGCCTGATGGTAACTTCATTCTTAGGGGTTTATTTTTTACAAGCCAATATGCTCGCCTTTTCGGTGTTGTCATTCGCTCTGGCAGGCAGCATTTCGGCCTTTTTGATCTTCAACTATCAGCCGGCCAAGATCTTCATGGGAGATACGGGGTCCATGCTGATAGGGCTGGTCTCGGCCATTTTGGTCATCAAATTCATCAGTTTGGCCGATCAAAATACGAGTATCGTTCCGGTTACGGCAGCTCCGGCAATAGGGTTCTCCATTTTGATGATTCCTTTGCTCGACACTTTGCGCGTGTTTGCGATTCGTATTTTCAACCGCAGATCGCCGTTCAGCCCCGATCGTAACCACGTGCATCACTTGATGCTCGATATGGGAATGAACCACCGTGCCATTACACTTACCTTGGTAAGCGCCAATATTACAGTAATTGTTGCTGTTTATTTGCTTCGTTCAGTGGGCTCTACCTTGCTTATTTCCGGCATTGTAGGGGTGTTCTTTAGCGCTATTGCAGTTCTGTATTACAGTCGCAAGAAGAACAGCAGAATCTATGTTCGACCTTCGCAGCAAAAAGCTACCATTCGACAGGCAAGAATGGTTTCCATTACAGACAATTCGATATTGGAACAAAAGAATTAAGAACTCATTTAATAAAAAATTGAAAGCCGGCTTTGTCCGGTTTTTTTATTGATGTAGGTTTGTACCCATTTTAATAAATAGAGATATGTCAGAAGATTTAAGAAAGATCGAGTCCACAACAACTGATCTCATGCAAAAAGCGATCGTGCACTTAGAGTCTGAATTGGCCAAAGTGCGCGCCGGTAAAGCAACTCCGGGAATCATCGATGGTATTGTGGTAGATTACTACGGCAATCCTACGCCTATCAGCCAAGTTGGTAATATTACCGTTGCCGATGCGCGTACGCTGGTAATTCAGCCTTGGGAGAAAAACATGCTCCAACCAATTGAGCGTTCTATCATCGCTTCCAATATTGGCCTGAATCCTCAAAACGACGGTTTGGTGATTCGCTTGTTCTTGCCTCCTTTGACGGAAGAAAGAAGACGTGAATTGGTGAAGAAAAGTCAGGGAGAAGGGGAACATTCAAAAGTAGCGATCAGAAGTATTCGCAGAGATTCAATGGAGCAAATCAAAAAGCTTCAAAAGAATGGATTGAGCGAGGATGTTTGTAAGGATGCAGAAAAAAATGTTCAGGAAACCACCGACAAATTCATTGAGTTGGTAGACAAGTACCTTGCATCAAAAGAAAAAGAAATCATGACTGTATAATCAGTTCTGTAGGAATAACTTTGAAACTGCCGTCGCTTGCGATGGCAGTTTTATTTTGCACGAGAACTGAAATACACTCCGAATAGAATTACGGATAAGCCTAGCAGTTGAAGAGGCACAATCGATTCATTATCGGCGAGCCCCCAAAGCAATGCAATGAATGGAATTCCGTAAGTAACCATGGAAGCAAAAAGTGCTCCGGCTCGTTTCAACAAAATATAAAAGAGCACGGTGGCAACCGCGGTGCCCATAATGCCCAATACTGAAGAAGAGAGCGTGCTCAGCATGAATTTTTCTTCATGCAAAGGAAGCGCGAAGTAGCCCGTGGCATACAATACTAGAAGAGACGGAACAATCAACATTCCAAAAGCGAATGCCGCCGTAGTTAGGGACGGAATGCCTTGCAAATATTTGTGTGCAATATTAACATTGAAGCCATAACAAACAGTGGCAATTACAGCGAGTAAAGAATAGCTAAATGAATTTCCGGCAAGGCTCGATTTTGCGAAGAATAAAATCAACATGCCTGAGAAAGCAATCGCAACACCTAATAATTTCTTCTGTTGAACAGGTGATTGATAGAATACTATTCCAACAATGATGGTAAAAATGGGAGTCAGTGCATTTAAGAATCCGGCCAATGAACTGTTGATTCTGGTTTCTGCTAAGCAAAATAGAAAAGCAGGAATAAAACTTCCCAAAAATCCAGACAAGAAAATTGGTTTTAGTTTAGAACGATCGAGTTTTTTCCATTCCTGAATAGCAACGGGAATGAGTACAATACCTGCACTCAAAATACGAATGGCTGCTACTTGAAAGGCATTGAGTGTGGGGCTGCCATTGGCAGTAAACATCCCACGTTTCATGAGTATAAAGGAGCTACCCCATATTATCGAAAGCAGTAAGAAAAGTCCCCATTTTACAAACGGGCTTTGGTGACCGGTGTTAGACATTGGGTGCAAATTGAGAAATCTTTGTGAGCCTGCAAGAAGAATGAGAGGAAATTAATTGGTGAATTTGGGAATTCGTGAGTGTGGAAATGAATTGCGAACAATAGAGGGATTGGTTGATAGCATCCATTGATTCATGAACAACAAAAAGACAGAGAGGAAACTGGGAAAAAGCTTTGGAGCAAGAATCCGAATTTAAAGCAATGAAGTCTACTGTAAATAAGTTTTGAGTTTTTGAGTTGTTTAGTTTTTAAGTAGTCGTTTCAACAGCGAATTCTTCTCACGAAAATGCCTTTTTTAAAAAAGCACCTTTCAACGCTCCGACATTATTCATAGCCCCAAACTCAAAAACTAAATAACCAAACCACTCAAAAACTCATCAACGAGTTTTGTGAAAAAAGTCCCTTTCAAAAGCGCCTGTACTATAACAAAACGTTTTGAGTTTCCTCTCTCGCTCAACTGCTTCGCTGTCTCGTTCGTTCGGAATGACCGGGTGATTTTAGATGAATTGTTCGATATTTTTCGCAGGACCTTTATCGGCCCTTCGACTAGACCTACGGTCTGCCCTTCGACTGCTCCTTCGGAGCGCTCAGGGACCGCTCAGGGACCTCGAAGGTCAAGCTCAAAATATCGCTTGGCAGAGCCTCTTGGATACGAGATTCCACTTTTATATGACGCAATCGCTCTTTAACAAGTTTGATATGAAATTTTGAGAGCTTCATTTCAATATTAGGACACGCTTAATTCACTAATTCTCTTCAAATTCTCAAATTCACTAATTATCCCTCTTCGTTCTTTTTTCATTAATTTACACCAAACCTCTTCTCATGGGAAAATTGATCTTGAAAGAAATCAGCACGCGCGCACCTAAAGATTTCGATAAAGCAGCTACCAAAGGAAAAACTGCTAAAATTCTGGAAGAATTGGATGAGTTACAAAATCTATTGTACGCTTCTTCCAAGTACAGTGTATTGGTAGTAATTCAGGGTATGGATGCCAGTGGTAAAGACGGCACCATTCGTAATGTGTTTGGCTCGATGAATCCTCAAGGCGTTACCGTTGCTTCTTTTAAAGCCCCTACATCGGAAGAGCTGAGTCACGACTTTCTCTGGCGCATTCATAAAGTGGCACCTGCCAAAGGGATGATTCAATTGTTCAATAGAAGTCATTATGAAGATGTTTTGGTAACAAGGGTGCATCGTTGGTGCGACGATAAAACCGCCAAAAAGCGAATGAAGGCGATCAATGATTTTGAAAAACTATTGAAAGACCATAACAATACCCATATTCTCAAGTTCTACCTTCATATTTCTCCCGAAGAACAACAAGAGCGATTGAAAGAACGCTTGGCCGATAATACCAAGCAATGGAAATACAATGAGAAGGATTTTGAAGAAGCGAAATTGTGGGATAAGTATATGCAGTATTATGAAGACTGTTTTGAAGCTTGCAACGAAGTGCCTTGGATAGTTGTTCCTGCCGACCAGAACTGGTACAAGGAGTATGTGATTGCAAAAGCATTGAGAGATCTATTGAAAAGTTTAGACATGCAGTTCCCAGGCTTGAAAAAAGGGTAAATGGGTATGGGGAGAACTTATTAAGTGTAAACAGCTATCCAATAAGCATTTAGTTTAAATTTATTTTATACATTAGTATCTAACAACTAAAACTTTATTTTATGGGAATGCTAAAGGAATTCAAAGAATTTGCCATGCGTGGCAGCCTCGTAGACATCGCAGTGGCTTTTGTAATGGGGGGTGCGTTCGGAAAAGTAGTCACTTCGTTTACAGAGCAATTAATTGCGCCAATTGTAGGTTTGTTAATTGGTGGCATTGATCTTAATGACAAAAAATACGTGATAAAGGATGCCGTAAAAGAGGTAAAGGACGCAAGCGGCACGGTTACAACTAGTGCTTCGCCGGAAGTTGCTTTAAGTTGGGGAGCATTTGTAACCTCGGTAATTGACTTTATCATCGTGGCATTCGTAATGTTTCTGGTGATAAAAGGAATTAATAGCTTGAAAAAGAAAGAAGAAGCAGCACCTGCGGCTCCTCCGGCACCGGCAGAGGACATAGTTTTATTGCGCGAAATCCGCGATTCGCTTAAGAAATAAGCCTAAAGACGCTATATTTGTAGGGCATTTTGGGTCACCAGAATGCCCTTTTAATTACCAAAACCAAAACGCTCGTATGAGAAAATCAATCTTACTGGCTGCTTTATCTATTAGTTCTATTGTTGCCTTCGGTCAAGATGCTGCTGTGAAAGAAATGCAGAGTCAAGCTGCTAGAGGAGGAAAAACTGCCGATACATCAAAGGCAAAAAAGGTTTGGAAAACCGGTGGAACTTTTTCGATCAATTTCGGACAAGGGGGAAGCCGCAACTGGGCGGCCGGTGCTGAAAAATATTCGTTCTCTTTAGCAACTTACGCTAGTTTATATGCCAACCGTCAAATTGGAAAATGGAGTTGGGATAATACCCTTGATCTTGGATATGCGTTCGTAAACACCAGCTCACTTGGTGCTCGCAAGAATGATGATAAAATTGACCTCTTTTCAAAATTGGGAAGAAACATTGCAAAAGATATCAATCTTTCAGTAGTTGGTAGTTTCCGCTCACAATTTACAGATGGTACGAATTACGATTATTTAGGACAAGGGTTGAAGCGCCGCAATTCAGGCTTCTTCGCTCCGGCTTACTTTACGTTGGCTCCGGGTATTGATATTCGCCCTACTTCTTATTTCAGTGTATTCATTTCACCTCTTTCTGCTCGTTTGATTGTGGTGACCAATAAACCCAAAAGCTATTATTATCAAGGGGGTGTTATTCCGGCCGGTGGCTATGAACTCCCGCTTTCAACTTTGTATGGCGTAGATCCTACTCGCGAAGTTCGTGCTGAAATGGGTGGATTTGTGTCAATTAATTTCAACAAAGAAGTAGTGAAGAATGTGAACTATAAATCACGTTTAGACTTGTATTCCAACTACTTAACCAGTTATCGCTTTGCCGCAACCGGTCCCGACCAATTGGCCGTAACCGAAACCAAATCTCAAGCGAAAAACGTGGATGTTTTCTGGACCAACACCATCAGCATGAAGGTAAACAAGTGGTTACAAGTGACTTATAACTTCGACCTCATTTACGACGACGATGTGAAACAATTTGGACCTAACAAAAACTCAGCAGGAACCCAAATGCGCTCTTTATTAGGCGTGGGTGTAGCTGCTAAGTTCTAATCAATATTTTGTAGATTTGCCAAGTCCCGATCATTAAGATTGGGACTTATTTTTTACACCAAAAAAGAGACACGTGAGTCAGGCTTCTTATCAAATTAAACTAGCGCAGTTCGAAGGTCCTTTCGATTTGTTGTTGTTCTTCATTGAAAGAGACGAACTGGATATTTATAATATTCCTATTACTAAAATTACCAACGACTTCCTCGAGTACATTCATGCTCAGGAGAAGTTGAACATTGAATTGTCGAGTGAGTTCATTCTCTTCATTTCAACGCTCATGCGTATCAAGGCAAAAATGTTGTTGCCAAGAAAAGAATTGGATGCGCAAGGAAACGAGATCGATCCTCGTCAGGAGTTGGTCGACAAAATTTTGGAGTACAAGCGTTACAAGGAAGCTGCGGCGAAGATGGCTGAAATGGAAGCCATTCGTCAGTTGATGGTGAAGCGTGGTAATATGCAGAAGGAGTTGAGTGAAATTGGTGAAGAAGCCGGCGAGGGCACCGAAATTCAAACCATTACGCTGTTTAAGTTGATGAAGTCGTTCGAGCGCATTATGAAGCGCATGGAAGACCGCAACAAGAAGCCGGTTCACACGGTGGTGCAGTACAATTACACCATGGAAGAAAGCAGGGAGTACATGTTAGAAACGGTGAAGCGCGAACGCGTAATGGCTTTCGAAAAAATTTTCGATGTTTGTAACGACCGCATTCACGCCATATTCATGTTCTTATCGATGTTGGAATTGGTACAACAGAAGTACATGAAAATTATGGTGGGAGAAGGGATGAATAATTTTATTGTGGAGTGGAATGAGGAGGAGCAGGAAATAATTAATAATTAAGAATTAGTAATTAATAATGGAACAGCCGGGAGTAATTAATAATTAATAAGTAATAATTAATAATGAAACAGCCGGAGTGCAGGAGGGAAGATGCAAGGAAATACAGAGAAAGAACAGGAGGAGGAACAGGGGGTGAAAACACAGAGAGGTTGCCAGCGCTGCGTTTTCGCTGCGATCGCTGCGCCGCCGCGGTGAAAAAATAATTATATAATTCGAGAACCTACATCATTAAACAGCTAGCTCACACGCCACCTCTCCGAACATCGGAATTCTTAATTCTTACTTCTTAATTCTTAATTCGCCCACCCTCAATCCACAACAACACCGGCCTCTCACTCTTATCAATCACCGCCGCTAATTCTTTCAAAAATGCCGGAGCAACGGTTGGGCAACCATCGCTTTGGCAGATAGGCGCGGGCGCTACTTCTTTTTCAGGTACACATTCATGGGAGTGCAGCACCACGAAACGAGCGAAGGCGTTGTTATTGGTGATATCGAGACCGTATAATTTATAGGCCAGTCCAAACCTGCCGTGATAGGGTTTTCCAATTTTGTATTTTCCGAGAGAAGTGCAGCCACAGCCAACGGCATTGCCGTATTTTCTTCCTACCAGCCAGTTTTGATTGCAGCGTCCATGTGTTACCAGTCCGCTTTTGAGGATCTTTTTTGAAGCGAGGTCTACCACAAAGAAGCGGTTTTCTCCGCTTTCTATTTCCATATTTATAAGGAAGGCGACTTCAGTGTTGAATTGTTTGTCTTTGCAGAATTGAAGTGCCTCATTTATTGTTGCATTAGAAATTTTGTTTTGCGTTGTTGGCACAAACTTTCTTCCACCAGCCGCAAAGGAACGCATGCGGCTGAGGTACCAAACAGTGCCTGTGAGCAGTACCAAAAGGAGTAAGAGGAGTAGGCGTTTGACTAGTTTCATGTGAATGGTGCAGCGAATCTGATGCATTTCGGGGAATCTTCCATAGGCAGGGGAATGATCTTAGGGATTTTTTAACGGTTGGGGAGTGTAGGAATGAATTATTCAATTATTGATAAAATGCAAAAAATCTAACTAATGATAAATGTGATGGTTAGCTGTTCATTTTGATGTCCAGAGGGATTATTCAAAAGAATTCGATAGGTGCTATTTATTTGTTGTCATCCGGGATATTGGCGTTTGAACATTGCTGACAGTGATATAATAATGCACATGTGCTTAACAGTTGTTATTGCGAATTGATTTAGGCACTGGATATGATTACTTTTGTTTCTACGCGTATATGGTACACAGTTAAACATCGTTTTATTTTCAAAAATAATTTCGAATATTTGTTAGAGATATGAATATTTGTCTTAAATTCAATTATTCGATGGTTAAAATCCTTCGATAAAACCTTCATTCTAAGGAATCTTAGGCAACTAAAACGATTGATATGAGATTGCGTTTGCTTCTCTTTCTTTTTTTGCTGTGCACATGTGAAATTACCTCACACGCTCAAGAAGCAGTATCTACATTTGATAAGGTTATTGATTTTCCGGAAAAATTTATAGTTAAGTTACAAAGGAAGTCATCTCAGCTTGAAGAAAAGTTGTTGAAGAAAACGGAGAACTACCTGCAAAAATTAGCAAAAAAGGAAAGAAAGATTTATCGCAAGTTGCAGAAAGTTGATTCTGCAAGGGCATTTTCTTTAATGGCCGAAAGCGAAGCTAAATATGATGCTGTACTTAAAAATCTGCGAAATCCTGTTGAATCTGCGGGCCGGGTATCCGGGGAATATTTACCTTATATTGATTCATTAAAAGGAATACTTTCATTTATAAACGACCGACCCGATTTACTCAACTCTTCATCCGAAATTCAACAGAAGATTAATACTACGCTTAAAGATTTTAGTAGTCTACAATCCCGACTCAACCAATCTGATGGGATTAAGCGCTTTATTCAAGAGCGGCGGGAGCAGTTGAAACTCGCACTAGGAACTTACTCGAAGTTGCCAAAAAGTTTAACAAACGAATTTAACGGGTTCAATCAACAATTGAATTACTATTCTCTTCAAATTAGAGAATACCGACAGTTACTTAATGATCCTGATAAACTGACCTTGCGCGCATTAGCTCTTCTTCATAAGTTACCTGCTTTTGCATCTTTTTTAAAAGAACATTCTGAGCTGTCAGGACTGTTTTCTGTACCCACTGCTTATAGTGGGGTACAGGGTGTTAACGGACTACAGACCATTGATCAAGTTCGCCAGCTTGTTTTGAATCAAGTAGGCTCGGGGCCAGGTTCAATGACAGTAGTTCAACAGAATATACAAGTTGCTCAATCAAAATTGGGGCAACTCAAAGACAAGATTAATCAATTGGGCGGCGGAACGGGTGATATTGATATGCCAAACAAGCGCTATAACAATGAAAAAGTTAAGTCATTTTGGAAGCGTTTAGAATATGGCAGCAACCTACAGTCCAGTCGCTCAAATTATTATTTTCCTATTTCTACAGATATTGGTTTGTCAGTTGGTTATAAGTTTTCAGTTAAAACAGTTCTAGGTGTTGGGATGAGTTATCGCATTGGATGGGGCAAAGATATCCGGCATATTGAGATTACACATGAGGGTATTGGTTTGCGGTCTTTTTTTGACACCAAGATTAAAGGCAGTTTTTTTGCCTCAGCTGGGTTTGAATACAACTACCAACAACCTTTTAATGTGTTGACTCAATTGAAGAGTGTGAATAATTGGCAACAAAGTGGCTTAGCGGGACTAACTAAGATTGTTTCCATTAAGAGTAAGATTTTCAAGAAGACAAAAGTTCAATTACTCTGGGATTTTCTTAGTTACTCGCAGAGGCCCGTTACTCAACCGCTTAAATTCCGTGTCGGTTATACTTTCTAAATCGTAAGAAGTTCAAAGAAAAGAAAAACAATACAATGCGAACGATTTTTAATACTGTTGGACTGTTATTTGTCCTTTTTTGGAGTAGTTCGATTTTGGCGCAAAGTGAAGCTGATCGATACATTCCCAAGGTGTTACCACCATCTCCAAACGCGGCCTCTTTGATTAAATTTGGAGATATTCCGGTTAGTTATTATACCGGAAGTGCGGGTGTGTCTGTTCCTATTTATACAGTGCAAAGCGGTGATATTACAGTGCCAATTACGCTATCTTATAATACAACAGGAATTCGTTTGAGCGAGGAAGCGAGTTGGGTTGGACTTGGTTGGGCTCTTAGTGCAGGTGGCATGATTTCTCGTACAATAATGGGTCGCGATGATTGGGATGCCGGTTATTTCACAACGGCTGTTCCAGAGATTAACACTACTCCTACTGCTCACCCAGTACCATCTATTACATCGATTCAACTGAATCCCTACATGTATGATTTTTGGTGTGATTATCTGGTTTATACTACCGGTGGTAATTTGAATTTTAGCCAGCCCTTGATTAATCCGAATGCTTATGATATGGAGGCTGATATTTATAGTTATAATTTCCCGGGGTTTAGCGGTAAATTTATAATCGGGAGAGACGGTGTACCGGTTATTCAAAATCAAGACAACATTAAAATCCAGTACACTGCTAATGCTGCTTCATTCACGATAACAGATGATAAAGGGTTTAGATTTCTTTTTTCTTCAAAGGAGTATGCGCAAAGAGATGGTTCTAGTCCGGTTAGTTCATGGTATTTGAGCCAGATTGTTTCGCCAACCGGTCGTACGGTACAGTTTAATTATAATTCACAAGGTCCAACTACTATTAGTGCTGGTTCATTCTCTGATATATCTCGACAAGCTTGCTCTGTTAATACTGGAACAACGAGCACTGCCACAGCTGCTACTTACTATCAAAATATTTATCTTGAAAGCATTGAGTTCACAAATGGCAGAGTTCAGTTTTACTTCGATAATTCGAGAGTAGATCAAACGAATGCAAAAAAGCTTAATAAAGTTTCAGTGTTTAGAAAATTGGTATCTAACGATTCCACTGAAATATTTTCTTATAATTTTTACTATTCTTACTTTAATAATAGTTATGTAGGTGTTCCAGCTACAGAATTTAAGAGACTCAAACTTGATAGTGTAAAGCAATCATCTGGAGCTTCTATCTTACCTCCCTACAAATTTGTGTATTATGATGATACGTATGAAGCAACATCTTTGACAGGAAAAACGTCAAAAAGTATTGATCATTGGGGCTATTATAACGCCGTAGCTAATTCATTCCTTTACCCCAAATTTTACGGGTATTTTAATCCACCTGCCGGAACTGCTCCTGGTCAACCTCCAGCAAGTTGGTGGGATTTGACTGATGGGGCAGATCGAAATCCAAAGCTTGTGAAACCCCAGCTTTTCTCTTTAAACACTATTGTGTATCCAACTGGAGGTAAATCGGTATTTGAATTGGAAGGAAATGACTATGACGAGCAGAAATCGTTCTTGCAAGGACAAACCGATTATGAAGAAATAAACTATTTCGATACTTCTGTAACGTACACCATTTCAAATAGAGGAACAGTCAATAATACGGTTGATCTGACTAACAAGTATGGCCCAAAAGTTTGGGTGAACATGGCATTTCGTTGTAGTAACAGTACCGTTGCAAATACTTTGCACAATACTAGCGGTCAAATTTACGCTAGTGTGTTTAGTAACACTGTAGATATCAATAGCAATAGTTTAACCCTTTCCGGTTCTACTTGGGCTACGGGTGAGGTTGCGTACTCGGTATCATCGGGCACAACTTACAATCTGGCTACTTTTATAAGCCCTTCAATAACTACCACGGACTTCCAAGACATTACAGTAACTATTCGATGGAAACAACTTCGTCGAGCTACGTATGGGGTGATTCTTGGTGGGGGTTTAAGAATAAAATCCATCACCGATTACAATGAGTCGGGCACAGCAGTGAAGAAGAGAAAGTATGACTATCATTATTTTGAAGATAGAGATGGTAATGGGATAAATGAAGAGTACAGCTATGGGAAACTAATTTCTAGACCTTCATATACACGTTTTGAGTTATTGAGAGGTACAGATGGTCAAGGGTGGTCAACGGGATGTGTGAGTCTTACCAGGTTTGGTTCTAGTGTCATCGGAACTACAGGAACTACATCCGGAAATGCGATTGCGTATGATCAGGTTACTGAATACGTAGTTGACCCTACAAACGAGTCTAATACGCTTGGTAAAACGGTTTATCAGTATCATAATTTGCCTGATACGATCATCAATTTTAATCGTCTTCGATTACCGGGAATCAACAATATTGGTTCTAGTAAAAATGGACAGCTAAAGGCGAAAATTGACTATCGACTTTCAGGGGGCAATTACATTAAAGTAGCCGAACAGTTAAATTACTACTCTTCTTACAACAGAAAGCTTGTATACAGTATGAAGCTAGACAATGTGAACCCTCCTGGGTTGAAGGATTTTTCTAGTTGTGTTGGTGGCGTTGGAAACCCAGGAGTTGAAATAGAATTTTTTGGATTCATTTACCCTTCAGTACAGTCAGAGAAGATACTTCTAGATTCTACGCGGCAGATTAGTTACGAAAGCTCTGGTGTCACTAACTCGATTTCTACTATTACTAAAAACACCTACACTCCTTTATCAACTTACAAACAACTTAGTAAAACGGAGACTTACAATAGTAAGAACGAATTGATTCGAACAGAGATTTCTTATCCATATGACTATTCGGGAGTGATCTATGATACGATGATGGCTAGAAACATGGTATCTACCGTAATTGGACAAAAAATCTACAATAACAATGTGTTGATGTCCCAAGTAAAAACACAGTTCAAATTATGGCAGTCAAACACATTAGTGTTGCCTGACACCATCTCTACTGCAACACTGAGTAATGGCCTCGAATCTGTTGTTAAATTTGATGCCTATGATTTAGTCGGTAACCCCATTCAATTTACACCGAGAACAGGTACAGGCGTTGTTTTT
Source organism: Endoryza foliicola (assembly GCF_050589245.1). Lineage (NCBI taxonomy): Bacteria > Pseudomonadati > Bacteroidota > Chitinophagia > Chitinophagales > Chitinophagaceae > Endoryza > Endoryza foliicola. The sequence goes on from NZ_JBOBEW010000006.1 coordinate 136,164, forward strand.
ATTTGGGATTACAATAATGTTTATCCAATAGCGAAGATTACCAACGCATCGCTATCACAAGTGGCGTATACGAGTTTTGAAACGGGTAATACGGGTTATTGGACTATTACAGACACCATGAGAAATAAAGAAGGATTGACCGGGGATCAGTCTTTTGTTTTAAAAGCAACAAACAATATCGTTTACACGAATAGTACAACCAACTTGGATCTTTATGTTTCCTACTGGTCGAAAAATGGGCAGGCAACATTAAGCGGGGCGACTAGCCTTGCAGTTAAAGCCGGTCTGACTAAAAATGGTTGGACTTACTATGAGCACAAAATTAGAACAACAGGTGGAAGTATTACTCTCAGTTCTTCGAATGCCAATGTCATCGATGAATTAAGATTGTATCCGGTTGCCGCACAAATGGAGACCTTAACTTATCTGCCATTAGTTGGTACTACAAGCCAATGCTCGGTTAACAATATCGTGTCCTATTATAACTACGACGAGTTTAGCAGGCTTCGCCTTATCAGAGACATTGATGGAAATATTATTAAAACTTTTGAGTACAACTATAAAAAGTAACAAATCATTTGAATTTTTAACTATGCGAAAAAGTATATTCTGCTGTCTTTTGACACTATTTGTTCTCAATAGTCAAAATACTATTGCTCAAGTTTCCATAAGCGGTGCAACTTGTGTTGTGTCAGGTGGTGAAGTTGGTTACCTGTACAATGCTACTGGTAGCATGTCTGATCAAGACGTATTCAGCTGGAAGGTAACCGGCGGAACCGTTGTTGGTTCAGAGAATTCTGCTACCAATGGTTCGGTCATCGCTTCTGGGTCAACAATACGAATAATATGGAATAAGGGCGTTTCGAATGGTACAATTAAATTGACCAATTCTAGACTTGGGGACTCTGAATTGTCTGTCAAAATCGTTGATTTTCCAAATTCGATTTCTCTACCTAACGGATTAATAAATGTTGGGACAACAATAACTATTACAGGGAGCGGGCCTTCAAGTTCAATCTGTACACCCCTCAGTAGTTTTTGGTGGGAAGTGGCAGATGCAATTAGTGGTCCGTTTGAAAGCATCGATGGAGCAACCGATAAAAATCTAACCGTGGTAGTAAATCAAGGTAAAAAATTTTACCGTCGAGTACTATCCGTAAACGGGAACCTACTCTTTTCAAACATTATTTCTATTGACCCTCAATAGCATCTTTTTATGCAGATCAAACCGAAGTCTTTTAAAAGCCTAACATTGGTGCCAGTTTTGCTCCTGTCTGTGCTTTTTTCAAGTGCCCAATTGTCGATGTCTGGCTCAAATTGTGTAGTGAATGGTGGAACTACGGGATACCAGTATACAATATCTGGTTCTTATCAAGCTAGTTATACCATTAGTTGGACTGTTACAGGTGGCGTAATTGCAGGCACCAGTAATACTTCTAAGAGTGGAACGATAGCCTCCATTGGCCCCTCCATTCGAGTGGTTTGGAATGCCAATCCTGCAAGTGCTTCTGTTCAAGTTACGGTTCAAGTGTTAGGATCAAACACCAAGACTGTGACTGTGATTACAGTTCCTAATACAGTTAGTCCTTCCAGTCAAGTAGTTGCTTATAATTCCAGTGCCACCTTAACCGGCGGCGCACCCAGTGCGGGGTGTACTCCTTCTTATTCATTTTGGTGGGAAACATCTTCAAGTGCTACAGGACCATTTACTACTGTGAGTGGCGCAACTAGTCAGAACTTGACTGTTAATCCTTTTTTACAAACAGCTTATTATCGTCGTGTTTTATCATTCAATGGCGACAATGTGTACAGTCCTGTCGCTTTAGTAAGTATCGCACCCCTAACGTCTGGGTCCATCAGTGCGTCCGTAACGAATTTAACTTACAACACGCAGCCAAGTATTTCTCAAAATCCTGCTACAGGCGGTTATTGTTCTAGTTTAAACTACGAGTGGCAGCAATCTGTAGATGGAGGAGCGTGGCAAAATATTGGCTCCGGTGCAGCTTATCCTACTACAGCTCCGGCAATAGTGGGGAACACCAAAATAAGAAGAAAAGTGGTATGTGGAAATGACGTGTTGTATTCTAATGAGTTGAATTTTACAGTCAATTACACATCAACTAATTCTGAGAACCTTAATTATGTTAGAGTTAATGAAATCTGGATATATGGTGTGAAAACATGGATTCAAGCAGATCAATTAGCGACAGGTCAGAAGCAACAGACGACACAATACTTTGATGGATTGGGCCGGCCCGTTGAGACGGTTAATAAGCAGGTTACGCCGCAAATGAAAGACATGGTGGTTCCAATTGTCTATGATAATTTTAGCCGGGAGGTAAATAAATACTTGCCGTATGTTTCCACGAGTTCTGATGGTAAATTCAAATCATCGCCGTTAGTGGAACAGAATAGTTTTAATTCTTCTCAATTTCCGGGTGAATCATTTTACTATTCACAAGTTGGCTTTGAAGCATCTCCTTTAGGCCGCACTGTAAATAGTTTTGCGCCAGGTGCAAACTGGGTCGGAGCCTCAAGAGGATTGTCCAATCAATATTTGGTGAATACATTAAGTGACAGCGTCAGGATTTGGACCATTGCTTCATCGGTAGGGAGTATTCCAACTAGTTCTGCCATTTATGAAGCGGGCCAGCTTATTAAATCTGTATCCATTGATGAAAACGGCAAACAGATCATAGAATACAAGGATAAATCTGGTAAAGTAATTCTGAAGAAAGTTCAATCTTCTAATAGCCCAGGTACAGCATACCAAGGCTGGCTTTGTACTTATTATGTATACGACGATTTGGGGCAACTGCGATTTGTAATTCAACCAAGAGCCGTCGAACTGATAAATGCAACATGGGTGATTTCAACTGGAATCGCTGATGAATTGTGTTTCAGATATGAATACGATTACAGGTTGAGGATGATCATCAAAAAAGTTCCCGGCGCTGGCGAGGTTTGGATGGTGTACGACAAGTGGGACAAACCCATTTTAACACAGGACGCAAAATTGAGACTGCAGAATAAATGGATTTTTACAAAATTTGATCAGCTTAACCGTCCGATCATGAGTGGTTTTTATACAAATTCCACATATACCACACAATCTTCCATGCAAGGGTTTTTGAATACACAAAACTTAGCAGCTTATGAGTCAGTTCAAACTTCCAGTTTGCCTTTGTATACCTTAAATCAGAGCTTTCCTGTGGTTGCTTATGCTGATGTTCAATCGGTTACCTACTACGATGATTACTCTTGGTCTACTTGGTATGGATTTACAGGGGTGAAAGATAATAGTTATGATACTTATTTTTATACAGCAAGCAATACTACTGCTCCTTACGCCCAACCACTAACTCAATCTAATATGAATCAAGGGGCGGTTACAGGTGTATGGGATAGAACCGGAAATGGAATAGTTACTGCTACATACTATGAACAAAATGGACGAGTACTCCAAACGCGTCAATACAACTATAAAGGCGGAACTGATTATGCAACCATGCAATATGATGCAAAAGGGGCAGTATTGGCGACCTATATTAGACACCAAAATCCTTCATCAACACAAACGTCGGAGGTGAAGGTTCTGACCAAAATGGAGTACGACCATGCAGGAAGACTTACTAAAGTATGGAAACAGTTGAATAACTCAGGAACGGATAAATTAGTAGTGGAGAATGTTTACAATGAATTGGGGCAATTGAAGGACAAAAAATTGGGAGTTAAACCTGTTTCAGGCGGCCCCTTAGAAACTCTTTCATACAACTATAATATCAGGGGATGGATGACAAGTATAAACAAAGACTATTTGTCAGGAACTACCACTAATAGTTATTTTGGGATGGAACTTGCCTATGATAAAACAAATTCTGTATTAAGTGGAACAACGTATACTTCAGCCCAATACAATGGAAATATTACCGGCACCTTGTGGAAGACCAAGGGTGATGGCGTGAATCGAAAATATGATTTCACCTATGATAACGTGAATCGTCTTACAGGTGCCAATTTTACACAGAACACTGGAAGTGGATGGAATAATTCCTTTATTGATTTTACAGTAAATAGCTTGACATACGATGCAAATGGAAATATCTTGTCTATGAGCCAAAAGGGCTTCAAAGTAACGGGGTCATCGTTTATCGACCAATTGACATATGCCTATCAAGCGAATAGCAATAAACTTGTTCAAGTTGCAGACGGTTCCAACGATCCACAATCTAAATTAGGAGATTTTAAGTACAGCGGTTCCAAGCAGGCGACCGACTATAGCTACGATGTGAATGGCAATATGATAGTGGATAACAATAAAGCAATAAGTAATATTTCATACAACCAGTTGAATTTACCGGAGGTTGTGACGGTAACCGGTAAAGGGTCGATTACCTACACTTACGATTGGTCGGGTAATAAATTGAAAAAAGTAACCGTAGACACTACCGTAAAGCCGACCCTTACCACCACTACTACTTATTTAAATGGGTTTGTTTATCAAAACGATACTTTGCAGTTTCTGGCTCATGAAGAAGGTAGAATACGGTGGGCGAAGCGTTTCTTCCTAAATGGTAGTTCTGCCAATAGTTTTGAATACGACTACTTTTTGAAAGATCATTTGGGTAATGTACGCATGGTTCTCACCGAACAAACGGATACTTCTCATTACATAGCTACTATGGAAGCAGCCTACCGCGGTAATGAAAATAAACTGTTCTACAACTTACAAGCAAGTAATTATCCCAAAGCGGCAGTGTCCGGTTATCCGGTGGATGGCACCACCAATCCCAATGATTCACTGATGCGATTGAACGGAAGCGGGCAAAAAGTAGGAGCAGCAATTGTTTTGAAGGTCATGAGTGGTGATGTGATAGATGTGGCTGTTAAAGCATTTTACAAGGACCAAACGTATACGGCGCCGAATAATTCTGTGAATGATATTTTGAATGCACTGGCAAGTGGCGCTTTTGGCCTCACCGGTGGGTCAAAAGGCACCCTGGATCAACTCAATAATACGAGTTCAAGTCCTCTTTTAGGCGCTTTGAATAGCTTTATAAGTGGTAACAATCCCACTGTTGTCAATAAGCCCCGTGCCCATCTGAATTGGATATTATTGGATGAACAGTTCCAGTATGTAAGTAGTTACCCTCAAAGTGGAGCTCTTGCTGTTGGAAATTATGCCAGCAATGTGTTAAATACATTAGCGTACACGGGAATTCCAATAACAAAGAATGGATATTTGTATATTTATGTAAACAATGAAACACCCGGATGGGACGTATTTTTTGATAATATGAGTGTGAAGCATTACAGTGGGGCAATCACAGAGGAAACGCATTATTATCCATTTGGACTAACGATGGCTGGGATTTCATCGAAAGCAGCTAATAAGTTAGATAATAAATACGAGTATAACGGCAAAGAAAAACAGGAAAAGGAATTTACTGATGGGAGTGGATTGGAGTTGTATGATTATGGAGCGAGGATGTATGATGCACAGATTGGAAGATGGAATCATATTGACCCATTAGCAGGTAAAAGCAGACGATGGTCGCCGTACAGTTACGCTTATAACAATCCAATTAGATTTATTGACGTTGATGGGATGTATGCATCAGAAAACAAGCCGGAATACATTGGTTCTGCAGGACAGGCGGGTGGTAGGTTTAAAGATAATGCAATTGACAAGCAGTTGCATGACCGACAAATGGATGACAAGATGAACGGGATCCATATGTGGAAATCATTGGGGTTAGACAAAATTCACTTTAATAGTGATGAAAGCGTTAGCGGTTTGACGGAGGGAGAAAGCAGTAGTGAAGGAACCTTAGACAATGATAATAATGAAGGCAAAACAGATGTCAACTCTACAGACGGTACTAACAGTAATAGTGATAGCCCAACAGATGGCGGCAATGTTAGTCCAAGGTCATTTGTATTTACTCCTATGACCAGTGCAATGTATGAGGCAGGGGTAAGTGGTCTTTATTATGAGGTTAGTTACTTTCACCTATTTGGCCCCAATGCTGATAAGACATTTAGTTTTCAACCAATTTATGTTCAATTTCCAAGTGAAACTGCAGACGGTAGACGATTTAGTCCTCAAGAAGCAGCAAAAATAACAGCTCAAAGTTTTCAAGAAGCTATTACTTCTGTTGCGTTAACAGTCCAAGCTATGTCAGAAAAACAAGTTATGGCATTAGACAGTCGTACAGTGCAAAATATGTTTACTAAGGCAGCAACTTTTTTTGTAAGCTTTCATACAAAAGCAGGAGCAATTGTAACTAATAAACCATCAGGTAAGAAAACTATAACAACTCCAGTAATTTGGGGATATTAATATGCTACATTATGTATCGAGGTTTGAATTTATATCGGAAAATATTGCTGGCAATGCGATGTCATTATTGTTATATGGGTTACAATCGCTGGTCTTTAATCATTTTTATTACTTTCTTTTTAACACAGTCATGTAAGAATATGAGTTCTGATATTTTGCTTAAAGGTGATGGAATTTCATTTAATCCTGAAGTTGGGTCAACATACAAGTATGAGATTGATGAAACTAAGGAAATTGTACAAGCTATAGGAGGAAGCGAAAATAGGGTGCAGCTAACGATTAATAGCAAAATTGGGTTAGTGTATAAAGTCTCAAAAAAGATAAATAACACTTATGAGATTTTAGTTCAGTTTGAGAATTGCATTATGGATAGTCATTCAGGAGAAGAGACTGAAAGAGATTTTACTTCACAGCCAAAAAACATTGAAGCTTTTAAAGGAGCTACTTTTAGTTTTAATCTTTTGGCTGATGGCAGAGTTGAGAATATAAATGGTTATAAAGAGTTTAAAGAAAAATTTATAGCTCTCAAAGCATCAAATATAAAAATGAGCAATTTTGGAGACATCCCAGATAGTTCTTTTAGGGAAGAAGATTTTAAAGATATTTTTGAAAAAATTTCTAACATATTGCCAAGTAAGGTGGTGTTTGTAAACTCTTCATGGTTAAGTAAAGACTCATTGGAAATAGGGGAATCTCATAGCCTAAATGCACAACATACTCTTGATAGTATCAGTGCCGGAATCGCCTACATAAAAACTGTATCGCCTATTGAGCAAACAGTAACTGCCTTAAATCATAGTGTAGAAATGAAAGGAGAAGAAAATGGTATAATTGAAGTTGAAGCAACGACAGGGATGCTCATGACAAGTTCCCGAAAATCAATCATTGCAGGCAATTTGAAAATAGGAGATGTTGATGTAGTTGTGAATATAAATCGTAGAAGTGTGATAACAGGAAAAAAATTATAGTTAGTTTGAGTTCAACATAAAGCTAGGCACTGCCGACGGGCTTTATTATTTATTTAGCGAAAGCTTTCTTTACTTTATGATGTGAGAGAGCCATATCAATAAAATAATACACTTTGTCTTTTTCTTCTGTTGGCAACCCTTCGATATCTTCCATCCGCTTCATGAGTTTTTTATCCAGCACCATTTTGTTAGAGCCGCCGAGCAGGTAATCAACTGAAATGCAGATTTAATCAGCGATCTTTACAGCCATCTCTATTGAGGGGCAATGCTTCCTTGCGTTTCTTGTATTTGATTTCACAATAGCAAAATGATTTCTATTATCATACATTGTGTCAATTAGAAATGCACCGATATCAGCGATGATTTATTAAAGCTATTTCTTCAACTCAATTGAAAAGCTAATCTTAACATCCAACGCCTCAAAAACTTTCAACAAGGTTTCTAGGCGAGCGCTTTTTACGCTGTTTTCAATTTTGGAGATTTGGGCTTTTTGTACACCTACCAATTCTCCCAGTTGTGTTTGAGTGAGGTTCTTTTGAATTCTTGCTTGTTTAATGGCCGCTCCAAGAAGGTCTAGACGCAGTTCGGCCTCAAAAGCTTCTCTTTTCTTTGTGCCACGCTTTCCGATGTGTTTGTTGATGAGAGCTTCTAGTGGAATTGCTTTGATTTTTGTTGCCATGGCTAGTTGCTTGTTTTGTTTTTGAAATAGAGCACTCGGAGCTTTTCCGCGATTTCAATCTCATTTACTGGAGTTTTTTGAGTCTTTTTTAGTATTCCATGAGTAACAATTACGATAGTGTCCGCCCCATCTGTGTGATCCCAAAATGCAAAAAGTCTGTAACTGTTTCCTCTATATCGAGTTCTAAACTCCCAAATATTTCCATTTAATTTCTTGAATAGTTCCTTATCTATCACAAATTGCGATTTGGCAAGGTTGTATAGGATTTTCTCTTTTGCTTTAGATTCAATCTTTTCTAAATAATCAACAGCATCTTTGAGCATAAAAACATTGAACCGCGGTTTCATAGAAATCTCATATAAATATAATGGTTTCCTAAATAGGAAACAAATTTTGTTCTCTCTACAAAACTAATATTTTGCGGTGGCTTGGTGAAAGGGGATGTATGTTTGTGTAGTAGCCTACAAACAAAGGGCGCTAGTTTGCAAGCATTACGGATAATCATATCATTGTTCTATGTTCCAGTATTCTTTTAGGTTAGATCACTATTTCTTATATTTATTGTAGGAATTGTTGAGAGCGAGTAATTTAAAGCATGTTCTTATTTTAGAATTACAAAACGGTTTTCCTTCATGATTTTGTCGGATATAGTCGTGTGTAATACAGATTGGATCTAAAACTTTAATTAGACAATTATGGCTAAAGATCGAATACAAAAATGGGTTTATCTTTCTGCACTTTTGGTATACATAGTTTCTTGGGTTCTAAATTCGAATTACCATAATTTTTATTCAATTAGTTCCTTTGGAATTGCTTACTGGGCTATTGACTTGATAGTTACAATTCCTTTGCTATTCCAAGTTTTATTCAATAATAAGTTTGGCTGGATTGTGATTTTGTTTTTGTTGGTCATTCACTTGTCTTTTTCGATACGTGAAGCGTTTTCCATACCAGACAATAGCTCTGCCATTCTTCCTTTAATTTTGTTCTATTTACTCTCGTTCGGGTTAATGATTTTCCTGTATCCTCTAGAACAAAAAGGAAATGATTGAATAATTACTTGAATTTTTAAGAGTGTTTGTTTCACTACTTGTGAATATAAATAGGCCAATTGTCTTCTAAGAAAATTGATTGGAGTCGAAATAAAAAGCATTAAAAATGAGCCAACTATTTTTATTTTTAAGTTTCTTTAATAACGCAGATTGTCGTTTGATTTATTTAGATAAAGTTTTTGAAAGCCAAAACATGGCTAAATACTTTATAGTGATAAGCGTAAAAGTTGACAATAATGAAGGGGACGTAGTTGTTTCGAATAAAAATCTTTATAATTCGCTAAGAAGGAAAGATAGAAGGTTTACTATTTTTGACAATTATTGCACAATAATAAAAGACAAAATAGTCAAGAATGAATCTATTGAATTTACAAAAGCCAAATTGACAAAGATGAATACAAAATTGATCGAGCCAGATAGTTCAGTTTTGGAATGGAGTGATAAAGGCGAAGAAGTATTTGTTAAACACTATTTTGAAGTTTATCAAGAACACAACTATGCAACTTTAAAAAGTGATGTTCATGCTCAAAGTATTCCTACTATTGTAAAGGTTCTTTTCAATTGGAATTATCTGATTACTTCTGTGGAGGGTAATTTAGTCATCGAGCAATTGGATTTTTGCAAAAAGGATTCGAATTAGCGCAAGCCCAGTTCAAGCAATAATGACCTTGTTAATTTTGGTTGCCATCGGCTCTCAGTTTTTGCAAGAATGTTGTTGAATAGCTTAGGTTCTTACACAGGTTTCTTTTCAGGTTGGGTGAGAGTTTTTCAAATTTTAGGCTGTGAGTACGGGCAACCAGTGGCTTTATGATAACAGCTATTACGGATAGTGATAAAGCCAGGCAATTCTGGTTTGTGTTTTATGACGCATACGCCTGTTTAGTTCTTTAGTCTCATATATAAATACTCATTAGATTCTTTTATCGAAGAATTCATCCCGTGTAATAAAGCATGCATTATAAAGAGCTTTCTATGATAATGTAGACCATAATTATTCGTGTGCAGAAAAGATGGTTTTTTAATTGTATAAGTTCGTTATCCAACCAGCAATACTATCCAGTGTGGTGTTTTGTTATTTGCGATTATTGACTACTTTATTGTCTCTAAGTTTGTCACTACAAAATATCTCTAGTGTCTTTTATTGAATAAACAAAAAAGCACCGACATCATCGGTACTTTTCTTATATATCCTTTAATCCCTTCAGGAAATCGTCATTTCTTTTACTCCGGCTAAAGCTCTCACGGTGGCTACAATGCCCTCTGCATCCAGTCCTATTTCACGGTACAATTGCTTTGGCGTTCCGTGCTCTACCAATCGGTCGGGGATACCCATGATGGTTATTTGCGCTTTGTAGTTGTGTGCGGCCATGAATTCCAAAACGGCTGAGCCAAAACCACCTAATACGGTGCCGTCTTCCACTGTTACTACTTTATCGTATTTGCTGAATACTTCGTGCAACATGGTTTCATCAAGCGGTTTTACGAAACGCATGTCGTAGTGCGCAGGATCCAAACCCTCTGCTCTGAGTTGACGAATAGCGGCCGTTACAAAGTTGCCGGGATGCCCTAAACTCAATATCGCTACTTCTTTTCCGTCTTTCAATTTTCTTCCGGTTCCGATCTTGATTTCTTGGAACGGTGTTTTCCATTCCGGCATCACCCCTTCTCCTCTTGGATAACGAATGACCATCGGGTAGTTCGTTCCGGGTAATTGTGCCGTATACATCAAGTTGCGCAACTCCGCTTCGTTCATCGGTGAACTGATGATCATGTTCGGGATGCAACGGAAATAGGCAATATCATAGCAACCATGGTGTGTTGGTCCATCTTCTCCTACCAATCCCGCACGATCTAAACACAATACCACCGGTAATTTCTGCAAGGCCACATCGTGCACCACCTGATCAAAAGCGCGTTGCATGAACGATGAATAGATATTGCAGAACACCCTCAATCCTTGCGTAGCCATACCCGCACTTACCGTTACGGCATGCTGCTCGCATATGCCTACATCAAATGCACGATCCGGCATTTTTTCCATCATGAATTTCAAAGACGAACCGGATGGCATGGCCGGAGTAACCCCGAATACCGCAGGATTCTTTTCTGCTAATTCAATAATGGTATGACCAAATACGTCTTGATATTTTGGAGGCTGAGGTGTGTCGTATACTTTCTTCTGAATTTCTCCGGTTACTTTATCAAACAAACCGGGCGCATGCCATTTGGTTTGATCTTTCTCCGCCAATGCATATCCTTTCCCTTTGGTGGTGATGATGTGCAATAGCTTTGGACCGGGAATGTTTTTTAAATCCTGAAGGGTGTCTACTAGTTTGGTGATGTTGTGTCCATCAATCGGTCCAAAATAGCGGATCTTCAACGCTTCAAACAAATTACTGCTCTTGTTTACAAAGCCTTTTACACCGTGTTCCAGTTTGCTGGCCATTTCACGGGTGAAATTTTTGCCTACGGGTAATTTGCCCAACGCATTCCAGATATCGTCTTTCAGTTTGTTATAGGTTCCTGAAGTAGTGATATCGGTTAAATATTCTTTGAGAGCACCTACGTTTGGATCGATGCTCATACAGTTGTCGTTCAAGATGATCAGCATGTCGCTGTCAGATACCCCCGCATGGTTCATGGCTTCGAAAGCCATACCTGCAGTCATAGAACCATCTCCAATTACAGCAACACTTTTTCTGTTCTCTCCTTTGTACTTCGCTGCAATGGCCATACCTAAGGCGGCAGAAATGGAGGTTGAAGAGTGTCCTACACCAAAAGTGTCGTATTCGCTTTCCGTTCTTTTGGGGAAGCCGCTAAGACCTTTGTATTTACGATTGGTGTGAAATTGATCGCGACGACCGGTTAAGATCTTATGACCGTAAGCTTGGTGACCCACGTCCCATACCAGTTGATCGTAAGGGGTATTGTAAACATAGTGAAGTGCTACCGATAGTTCCACCACGCCCAAACTGGCTGCAAAGTGACCGCCATGGACGCTCACGATGTCGATAATGTATTGGCGTAATTCCTCCGAAACCTGATGCAATTGCTCGCGGCTGAGTTTTTTCAAATCGGCCGGAGAATCAATGGTTTTCAGTAAAGGACCTGGGGTTATTTCCATCGGTGCTAGTTTATGTTCAAAATTACCAAAAAATAAGCGTATTAAAGCTAGAACAAAATTACCCAAAAGGGGTTCAATGGAATGCCCAAATATTTGCGAAAATGCCGTATTTTCCTGCTTCTAATGGTTTTTTTGGGCCGATAGAGGGCTGAATTCACCTTATATCCAAAAAGGCGGGCATAGCCGCCCCTATTTTTTAGATTTGCTCTGATTATGCGACTGTTTTCGAGGATATCAAATTATTGGTTGTGTCAGCTTGGTGGCTGGGGCTTGATTGTGTTTTCCATGATCTTCTACAAAGTGGGATTTCGAGAGAACCTGAGCTTCCTCGACCTGGCTCGTATTTCGGTGTTCTTTTTCGGGGGGATCATTAGTACCCACCTGATGAGAAGTTACCTGAAAAAGAAGGGATGGATGCAGTTGTCGATCGAGAAAATGATCCCGCGCCTGCTGCTGGCCATCATTGTAACCAGTATTTTCTACAGTTTGATCATCATCCTTTTCTTCCAAGTACTGGCGGTTAAGGAGAGCGCAAAGGATTTCACTACTCGATTAACGGGTATGGTTTTGAATACCGGTTTGCTGATCACACCCTGGATGCTGATCTATTATTTCTATCATTACATTGAGAGCAGCCGCCGTCAGCAACTGAATAACCTGAAATTGCAGAGTTTGGTGAAGGAATTGGAGCTAAAAACCATCAAATCTCATATCAATCCGCATTTTATTTTCAATGCCTTGAATAGTATTAGGGCCTTGATTGATGAAAATCCGGGTAGGGCGAGAGATGCCATTACCGAATTGAGCAATATTCTGCGCAGCAGTATGCAGGCTGAAAAGTTGGAGACCGTGCCTTTTGAGAGAGAGCTGAATATTGTGAAAGACTATCTGGCGCTCGAATACATTCGATTTGAAGACCGGTTGAAAGTAGAATATCAGATTGATGAAGACACGCTCGATTCTCCCGTTCCGCCTATGATGCTGCAAACTTTGGTAGAAAATGCCATCAAACATGGAATTGGAAAAGAAGTGAAGGGAGGCTTGATTCGGATCATTTCCGATTACAATGGAAGATTTCACGAGCTGATTGTACAGAATCCCGGAATTTTGAGTGATGAAATAAAAGGAGAAGGATTTGGCCTTTCCAGCACGCGAAACCGACTTCAGCTCTTATTTGGTACGAATTCTGAATTTCAAATTACACAGGAATCCAAAAACATGGTACAAGTGAAAGTGATGATTCCTGTATCTATAAACTAAAGTTGCGAAATGGTAAAAGCTGTAATCATTGACGACGAGCGTTTGGCTCGTAACGAATTGAAAAAATTGTTGTCCGACTACCCTGAAATTGAAGTAGTGGCCGAAGCCACCAATGTGGGAGAGGGATTGGAGAAGATCGAACAATTGAACCCCGATTTAATTTTCCTCGATATTCAAATGCCCGGCAAAACCGGATTTGATTTATTGAGCGAACTCGATCGCACCCCACATGTTATTTTCACCACTGCTTATGATGAATACGCATTGAAGGCGTTCGAAGTGAATGCCTTGGACTATTTATTGAAGCCTGTAGAGCCCAAACGCTTGGCCGATGCTATACAGAAACTGCAAATGCAGGAAGAAAAAGACAATGCGCCTGTTAATCCAAATGTAAATGTGAATCGTTCCATTCTTTCCGAAAACGATCAGGTATTCGTGAAAGACGGCGAACGATGCTGGTTTGTGAAATTGAATGAAATTCGTTTGTTCGAAAGCGTTGGTAACTATGCGAAAGTGTATTTCGGCGTGAACAAACCTTTGATCTTAAAATCACTCAATGCGCTGGAAGAGCGTTTGGATGAAAAAACTTTCTTCCGTGCCAACAGAAAGCATATTGTGAACCTTCGCTTGATTGAAAAAATTGAACCTTATTTCAATGGCGGGTTGTTATTGGAATTGAAGGGCGGAGAGAAAATTGAAGTGAGCCGCAGACAAACGGTGAAGTTCAAAGAAATGATGAGTTTATAAGTCTTTAAATAATCAACAATAAAGAACACGCTGACACGGCGTGTTTTTTATTAAATCTTCTTTTATGAAAAAATTACTGTTACCGGTTTTGTTTTTAGTGGCCTCGGGAAAACTCGTTGCGCAGAATATTGACAAGATCATTAATCCGGCCGAAGTAGAACGCATTGAGAAAATTTTATCCGCTGATGATATGCAGGGACGAAGAACATTCTCTCCCGGCATTGACAAAGCCGCCGATTTTATTGCATCGGAATTCAAGAAAGCAGGATTGAAGCCCGTGAATGGAGCTTCTTATTTTCAGGAGTTTAGCATGGTGCGCACAAAATTTGTAGCTGCCGATGGTACTATCAATGGAACTGCTGTTGATAGCAAAGACATCGTTGGATTGACTACACAACCTTCTGTGAGCATCACTGAGAAATCAGGATACGATTGGGTTTCAGTAGGTCCGAAAGATACCTTGTTCAATGTGGTGCGTCGCTTGCAAGCTGCGAAAAAGAATGCAGTGGTAACGGTTGATACCAGTTTCAGACGCCAATTCAATAGCTTGAAAGGCATGCGCAGAGAAATGTTTGCTTCCGATTTCTCCATCATTTTGGTGTTGAGTTCAGAGAAGCCCTCTACCTATGCTATTAACTTCAAACAAGAGATCACACCCATGCCATTGAAAAATGTGGTGGGCATACTTCCCGGAAAATCGAAGAAAGAAGAGTATGTTATTTTCAGTGGTCACTACGATCATTTGGGAATAGCTAAGCCAAATGCTGCCGGTGATTCGATCTACAATGGAGCAAATGACGATGCGGCCGGAACAACCGCTGTGATCATGTTGGCGCATTATTTCGCACAGAAGAAAGACAACGAACGTACCATCATATTTGCAGCTTTCACAGCTGAGGAAGTAGGTGGATACGGAGCACAGTACTTCTCTCGCCAATTTAAGCCGGAGCAAGTAATGGCCATGTTCAATATTGAAATGATTGGTACGGAAAGTAAGTGGGGCCCGAATGCCGCTTATATTACCGGTTACGACAAATCGAGCATGGGTGAGATCTTGCAAAAGAATTTGCAAGGAAGTGATTTCACTTTCCATCCCGATCCATACAAAACACAGAACTTGTTTTATCGCTCCGACAATGCCACTTTGGCTCGTTTAGGAGTACCTGCCCATACCATTTCAACATCGCGTATGGAACCCGATCCAACTGCTTTCAACAAAGAAGTCGACAAATACTACCACACCCTCGATGATGAAATTGAAACACTCGATATGAAGAACATGGCCGCCATCATCCGCGCCATCGCCATCAGTTCGAATACAATTGTAGCAGGGAAAGATACGCCAACGAGAGTGGAGGCAGGGAATTTGAGGAATTAAGAAAGAGAGGGAGAAAGAACAGGAAGAGGAGCAGGGGGAATACAAGAACGAGGATGAGAGGAGACGAGGAAGATACAGAGAAAGAACAGGAAGAGGAACAGGGGGAATACAGGAACGAGGATGAGAGGAGACGAGGAAGATACAGAGAAAGAACAGGAAGAGGAGCAAGGGGAGCGTTGCGTTTCCGCTGCGATCGCTGCGCCGCTGCGGTGAAGAAAAAAGAATTTAAAAATAAAAAGAGCCATCAGTTTACTACTAAAAAGTTTAAACCGATGGCTCTTTTCTTTATGAAATGAAAATGCTTTATTAACTATAAACGGCCCCAAGCCTAATACCTAAATCCCAGCCTTACACAAACTTCCCACTCACCCTCTCAAACGCCCCTTTAATCTCCTCATTACAAAGATTTCCCAAACTGCCTTCATGCGTGTGATGCAATTGTTTGGTATAATCGAAATCAAAGGTTCCCGCGTCAATGCTATTACCCACTTGCTTGTACGCTTCGCGGAAAGGAATGCCTTTGTTTACCAATTCGTTCACTGCCTCTACACTGAACAAGTACTTGTATTTTTCATCGTCTAAAATACCGTCTTTTACTTCCATGTTCGAAAGCATTAAGATGGTTAGATCGATGCAGGCTTTCAATTCATTGATAGCAGGGAAGAGAATTTCTTTAGTGAGTTGTAAATCTCTATGATATCCTGATGGCAGGTTTGCCAACAATAAATTCAATTCATTGGGAATGCTTTGAATGCGATTGCATTTCGCACGGATCAATTCAAAAACGTCGGGATTCTTCTTGTGCGGCATGATACTGCTTCCTGTAGTAAGTTCATTCGGAAACGATAAGAATCCAAAGTTTTGATTCAGGTACAAACATCCGTCCATAGCCAAACGACCAACTGTGGCAGCAATACTACTCAATGCCATTGAGGTTAATTTTTCTGTCTTCCCTCTGGTCATTTGCGCATACACGGCATTCCAGTTTAAATCGCCAAAGCAAAGAAGTTCCGTTGTTCTTTTTCTATTCAAAGGGAAGGAAGATCCGTATCCGGCGCCGCTTCCCAAGGGATTTTTATTCGCCACTTGATACGCTGCCGCTAGGAATTCCATATCATCTACCAAACTTTCCGCATAAGCACCCAACCACATACCGGCCGATGAAGGCATGGCAATTTGCAAATGGGTATAACCGGGAATGAGTTTGTCTTTGAATTTATTGCTTTGCGTTTGCAAGCACTCAAATAAAGCGGTAACCGATTTTTTGATGGCCAGAATCTCAGCTCTCAAATAAAGTTTGATATCAACCGCCACTTGATCGTTTCTGCTTCTTCCGCTGTGAATCATTTTACCGGCTTCGCCAATCTTTCTGGTCAACATCAGTTCCACCTGTGAGTGAACATCTTCAACGCCGTCTTCAATTTGAAAGGCACCGGATTCGATGATTGCAGCAATTTCTTTCAACCCCGATACTGCTAAGTCAGCTTCAGCCTTGCTCATCAAACCTACTTCACCCAGCATGGTTACGTGTGCAATAGAACCTTGCACATCGTATTTAGCGAGGTGAAGATCGAATTCTTTATCGCGACCCACCGTGAATTGCTCTACAATTGCCGCGGTACTGGTTTGTTCTTTTTGCCAAAGTTTCATAACAGATGCTTGGTTTAACGTACTATTTGATCGAGTAGTTGAATGTATTTTTCAATGCCTTGATGAATTTCTTCTACAAAGATAAACTCATCGGCCGTATGACTGCGCGCACTATCGCCGGGACCCATTTTCAAAGTAGGGAAAGGCATCAAGGCCTTGTCGGAAGTAGTAGGGGAGCCATAATAAGAGCATCCTAAATTGATTCCTGCTTTGATCAATGGATGATCCAATGCAATGGATGTAGAGCGCAAACGTGTACTTCTCGGTTGTATCTCACTGCCTACATTTGCACGAATGATCTCGAGTATTTCTTCAAACGTGTAGAGTTCGTTCACTCTACAATCAATCACGAATTTGCAATGCGCCGGCACTACGTTGTGGGCTTTGTTTTCCGTTTCAATAACGGTAACGGTCATTTTTACGGGACCTAATAAGTCAGATACTTTGGGGTATTGATAGGATTGTATCCACTCAATATCTTTCAATGCTTTGTACAACGCATTTTCACCTTCGTTGCGAGCCGCATGTCCTGCTCTGCCTTTTGCCGTGGCATCCATCACCAACAATCCTTTTTCGGCTACGGCCATTTGAAGAAGGGTGGGTTCACCTACAATTCCGAAATCAATATGTCCCAATCTAGGCACCAAGGCTTCAATTCCATTGTGACCTGAAATTTCTTCTTCTGCTGTTGCGGCAAAAACGAAATTGTGGCTCAAATTGCTTTCTTCATAGTAATGGAGGAATACCGCCATCAGTGAAACCAAACAACCTCCGGCATCATTGCTGCCCAAACCAAATAGTTTTCCCTCTTCAATATCCGGCTTGAATGGATCGCGGGTATAGCCTTTGTTGGGTTTTACCGTGTCGTGGTGAGAATTAAGAAGGATGGTAGGTTTATTGGGATCGAAATGTTTGTTCTGTGCCCAGATATTGTTGAGATGCGTTTTGGTACGCACTCCTTTCGATTCTAAAAAGCGTTCAATAATATCTGCTGTTTGCTGCTCTTCTTTACTGAAAGAAGGAGTAGCGATCAACTGTTGTAATAAGGTTACTGCATTTTGTTGCAGTTGTTGAATTGACTCACTCATGTACGATGCTTGTACCGGTTTTACCGGCGATTAAGAGTTCCAGTTGCGCAGCGTTTCCAATGATCACTTTGTTTACTCCGTCTCTTACTGCTGCAAATGCATTGTCTAGTTTAGGAATCATTCCTGCAAATATTTTGCCCGATGCTTTCAATGTTTCGTAATGGTCGGGTTTGATTTCCGGTATTACAGTACTGTCGTCGTTCGCATCCAGCAATACACCGGCTTTTTCAAAAGAATAAATCAATTGAACCTTATAATAAGGGGCCAATGCTTTTGCGATTTCCTGCGCCATGGTATCGGCGTTGGTATTGAGAATGTGTCCTTCTTGGTCGTGTGTTAGCGGGGCCACTACCGGCACCCAGCCATTGTTAATGAGTACCTGCCAAGAGGCAGGCGGTATGGCGGCGCTTTTTACATCGCCTACAAAGCCATAGTCAATTTCTTTTACCGGTCGCTTTTTGGCCGGGATAAGATTTGCATCGGCACCGGTGATGCCAATGGCATTGGTGCCTAATGCTTGTAGCTGTGCTACAACTTGTTTGTTTACCAGTCCTCCGTACACCATGGTTACCAAATCAATGGTAGCTGCATCGGTGATCCTTCTTCCGTCAACATATTTCGATTCAATTCCCAATTGATCGCCGATACGCGTGGCAATTTTACCACCACCATGGATCAATATTTTCTTGCCCGGAACGCTTGCAAATGACTTCAAGAAAGCTTGCAGTGGTTCTGTTGCATCGAGAATATTGCCTCCAATTTTTATGACGTACAGCGGTTCCATAAACGAATTCTATCGGGATTTAAGAATAGTACTTAATACTGTTTGAGCGGCCCACACACGGTTACTGGCTTGTTGTGTAACGATGCTATTGGGTCCGTCCAAAATTTCATCACTCAATTCTACATTTCTTCTTACCGGTAAGCAATGCATTACTTTGGCATTGTTCGTCAAAGCCAAACTTTCTGCAGTGAGCATCCATTCCGGATCATTGCAGTAAATACGACCATAATCAGCATACGTACTCCAATTCTTCACATAAACAAAATCCGCATCTTTCAATGCTTCACTTTGATTGTGAGTAATGGTGGCACCTTTGGTGAACTGCGGATCCAATTCATAGTCTTCGGGATGCGTGATCACAAAATCGGCTTCTCCCCAAGCGTTTACCCATTGAGCAAAGCTATTGGCCACACATTGCGGCAATGGCTTTACGTGAGGTGCCCAAGTAAGTACGATCTTCGGTTTTTTGTTCAATGGCTTTGCGGCCAATTGTTCCGAGATGGTGATGATGTCGGTGAAACTCTGCAATGGATGCAGGGTAGCACTTTCCAAACTCACCACCGGAATGCCGGCGTACTTGATAAATTGTTTGATGTAGAGCTCGCTGTAATCGTCTTCTTTGTTTTTCAAAGAAGGGAAAGTGCGAATGCCCAAAACATCAAAGTACTTACCAAGAATAGGAGCCGCGTCTTTTACGTGTTCTACGGTGGTACCGCTCATGATCGCTTCTTCTTCAAATTCTAGGGCCCAACCTTCTTGTCCCACATTAAATACGATGGCTTCCATGCCCAATTGTTGCGCAGCAATTTGCGTGCTCAATCGGGTTCTCATACTTGGATTTAAAAATAACAATCCCATGCGTTTCCCTTTACCCAAGTGCTGGTCTATAAAGGGATTGGCTTTGTAAGCAAGCGCCTGCTTCACCATTTCGTTAATGTTGGGCAGGTCGTGAACTGAAATGAACTGATTCATGTGCGTTGACCGGGTTTGAAAATATTCGATTGATTAGTTGTTCTTGAGTTTTTCGATCTCTTCTTTGATCGCATCGATAAAATCTTCCGCATCACGTTTTTTCAAGGCCAAAGAGGGCAACAAACGGATTACATTTGGCTTTGCTTCTCCTGTAAATATCTTTTGATTCAATAAGAGATTTTTCTTTAAGTCTTTCAGTTCTTCCGGAACATCAAATCCAATCATCAATCCTTTTCCTCTTACATTTTGCAGTTCAGGAATTTTCTTCAATTCTTCTTTCAAGTAATGTCCGGTTGTTACGGCATTACCTAATAATTTTTCTTCTTCAATTACTTCCAATACAGCCAATGCTGCGGCGCAAGCCAAATGGTTGCCACCAAAAGTAGTTCCCAATTGGAAATGCTTTGGTTTGATATGGGGAGCAATGATGATACCTGCTACCGGGAATCCGTTGCCCATTCCTTTGGCCATGGTATAAATATCGGCATTTACACCGGCGAAATCGTGAGCAAAGAATTTACCACTTCTTCCATAACCGCACTGAACGCTATCGGCAATGTAAACGGCTCCGTACTGATCACAATTCTTACGAATAGCTTGTAAGAAACTGTTTTCAGCCACATGAATACCTCCTACACCTTGAATACCTTCAATGATAACTGCAGCAGTTTCATCGCCATGCTTTTTAAAGTAAGCGTTCAATGCTGCTTCATCGTTGAAAGGCAGGAAGGTTACATTATCGGTTTCGTTCACCGGAGCTGTATAGGCTTTGTTATCGGTTACAGCAACGGCGAGAGAAGTACGACCGTGGAATGATTTTGAAAAAGCGACTACTTTCTTTCTGTTGGTATGGAAAGAAGCCAACTTTAAAGCGTTTTCATTTGCTTCAGCACCGCTGTTGCAAAGAAAGAGTTGATAATCTTCTTTGCCGGTCATTTTGCCAAGCTTGGTAGCTAATTGTTGCTGCAAAGGAATTTTAATTGAATTCGAATAGAATGCAATCTGTTCCAGCTGACCTTCAATTCGTTTAACCCAATGAGGATGTGTATGTCCAATACTAATCACTGCATGACCACCATAAAGGTCGAGGTATTGTTCGCCTTTATCGTCCCACACATAGGAACCTTTTGCCTTAACGATTGAGATGTTGTTGATGGGGTAGACGTCGAAGAGAAGCATTAAGTAGAGTTTTTAAGTTATTTAGTTATTTAGTTTTTTTGGTGACCAAGGCTATAGGCTTTAGGCCTTAGGCATTAGGCTTTGGGCCGTTTATAGAAGTTATATGTTTTAAGTTGTTTAGTTTTTTAGTTTGGCATCCAAGGCGATAGGCTTTAGGCTTTAGGTTTTGGGCCTTTTTTCGTTTATAAATTGTTTTAAGCTTTGAATGAAGCTATTTATCATTTTTAAAAGTTGAGTAATGTTATCGTCTATCTCATTGAATAACTCAATAGAGATATAGTTTAACTCTTTTGCAAGCAAGCAGCAATATTGAGTTTCGAGTAGTGAACCAATTGAATATTCAAGAAATCGAACAAAATCTTTTTTACTATCCCTAGAACAACCTTCAACTATGTTCAGGGGTACAGATAAAGCAGCTCGACTTAATTGGCTTCCCAACACAAACTTTTCTTCAGAAGGCAAGTGCTGGACTATATTCTTACGAATCGTTAGATTTAACTGATGGCTTTTCACCCAAATATTGAGGTCTCGATAATTTCGCATGTTGCAATTTCAATCAAAGTATGAAAGCAAAATGCGGACTAAAAACTCTTATTTGTAGTATACAACCTTTCTTTATGCGGCATCAGCCTAAAGCCTAAAGCCTAACACCTAAAGCCTAAAGCCCAAAGCCTAAAGCCCAAAGCCCAAAGCCTACCACCTACCACCTAAAACCCACTCCCCTTCAACCTCAACCCCATTCCCTCGTCCAACCCGAACATCAAATTCAAATTCTGAACGGCTTGTCCGCTGGCGCCTTTGAGCAAATTGTCGGTGGCGCTGTGAACTACGAGTTGGTTTTCTATTTTTTCTAATTGGATCAAGCACTTGTTGGTATTCACTACTTGCTTTAGGTGTAAAGAAGTGTTGATGAGATGCGTAAAAGGATGGTTTAAGTAGAATTCACGGTACAAGGTTTCCAATTCGGCGAGCGATGCATCGCAGCTGAGTTGAGAACTGATGAAAATACCGCGCGTGAAATCGCCACGCCAGGGTACGAAATTAACAGACACCGGTTGATTGCCATTCAATTGTTGAATCGATTGGTTGATTTCTCCCAAATGCTGATGCGTTAATGTTTTGTATGCTTGAATATTATTGGCCCTCCAACTAAAATGAGAAGTGGCACTTAAGCTTTGTCCGGCACCGGTACTTCCCGTAATTCCGGTAGTGTACACAGCGCTTAGTAATCCTGCTTTTGCCAAAGGCAACAACCCTAGTTGCAAGGTAGTAGCAAAACAACCTGGATTGGCCACTGCTCTGGCTGATTTAATTGCTTCTTTATTTAATTCCGGTAATCCATAAACGAATTGAATGTCGTTGTGTGTGGATTGCGGTTTTAATCTGAAATCGTTCGCTAAGTCAATGATCTTGGTGTTGGCGGCTACTGTATGTTCTTGCAAAAACTTTCTCGACTCGCCGTGACCTAAACACAGAACCAATACATCGATACTTCCATTAGAAACGAAATTGGTATCATCGGTAAAGATTAGATCGGTGTCGCCTTCCAAATCACTGTGCACAGTACTGATGGGTTTGCCCGCAGTGCTTCTGCTGTGAATATGGGTTAAACTTACTTCCGGGTGATGAATGAGAATTCTCAAGAGTTCACCTCCGGTATAACCTGCGCCACCTATGATTCCAACTTTGATGCTCATCTTATTGCTTGTTTTCTTCTTGAACGGCGTTCCAGATAGAAGTTTGATTGCCGAATATTTTTGAGAAACCTCTTACATCGTCGCCGGTGAAGCCGGTGTTCATTTCACCGTATTTACCAAATTTGCTGCTCATTAAATCAAACGCACTGGTAATTCCAATTACTTGGAAACGATAAGGCATGGCTTGTACGAAAACATCACCTGTTACATTGTGCTGACTGTTTTCCAAGAAGGCTTCTATATCGCGCATTACAGGATCCAAAATTTGACCTTCGTGCATCCAGTTTCCGTAGAACTGAGCCAAGGTATCTTTCCACTGCAATTGCCATTTGGTAAGCACGTGCTTTTCCAAAGCGTGGTGCGCTTTTAAGATGATCATGGGTGCGGCTGCTTCAAAACCCACGCGACCTTTGATACCGATGATGGTATCGCCAACATGGATATCACGACCAATGCCATAAGGTCCAACAATGCTTTGTAAGTATTGAATGGCTTCAGAAGGGTGCTCAAAGTTTTGATCGTTCACACCGGTCAATTCGCCTTTATCGAAATGCAATTTGATTTCTTCAGAACCCGATTTGGTTACTTGTGTTGGCCATGCTTCTTCAGGAAGCATACCCTTTGAGTTCAATGTTTCTTTTCCTCCTACGCTAGTACCCCAAAGTCCTTTGTTGATGGAGTACATGGCTTTTTCGAAATTGATGTTGACGCCTTTGCCTTTCAAGTATTCAATTTCTGCTTCACGGCTTAATTTCAAATCGCGGATCGGAGTGATGATTTCTACACCGGGAATCATGATGTGGAAGATCATATCGAAACGAACTTGATCGTTACCTGCTCCGGTACTACCGTGTGCCACTGCATCGGCGTTTAGTTTTTTTACATGCTCTGCGATGTGCAACGCTTGACTCAAACGTTCTGCCGATACGCTCAATGGGTAGGTATTGTTCTTTAAACAGTTTCCGAAAATCAGGTACTTGATGATTCTGTCGTAATAACCTTTTACCGCATTTACCGTGGTATGAGTTTTCACTCCAAGATTGTAAGCGTGTGCTTCAATTTTCTGAAGTTCTTCTTCTGTGAAGCCACCGGTATTTACAATTACACTGTGTACTTCGTATCCTTTTTCTTCACTGAGGTATTTTACGCAGAAAGTGGTATCCAATCCACCGCTGAAACCGAGAACAATTTTCTTACTCATTTTTGCCTGGAGAAATTTATAAGTTGAAAAACAGTTGTAATAATGATTTGGGCTTACCCTCACCTGATTTACCGTCTTTTTTACGGAAAGGCTTCAATAGTTTCCATTGTTTGAAACGGAACAAACGCTCGAAGGATGATTTGTTTTCTTCGAAGTATTGTGTTGTTTCCTGAGGGGTATAATGATCTTTTGGATCGAACAACATGGCCGTGCACAAGCAGTTTTTGCGCTCTTTGCTCATGAGGATGTCGTAGTTCACACAGCTTTTACAGCCTGCCCAGAAAGCTTCGTCTTGTGTAAGTTCACTGTAGGTAACAGGTTCGTATCCGAGTTCGCTGTTGATTTTCATAACAGCCAAGCCGGTGGTAAGACCGAAGATCTTTGATTCGGGGTATTTTGCGCGACTTAATTCGAAGATTTTCTTTTTGATGGCTTTGGCCAATCCACCTTTTCTGAAGGCAGGGGCTACAATAAGTCCGGAGTTGGCTACATATTCACCATGTCCCCAGGTTTCAATATAACAGAAGCCGGCCCAGATACCATCTTGGTTGAAAGCGATCACGGCTTTGCCTTCGCGCATTTTTTCCTGAACGTATTCAGGTGTGCGTTTGGCGATACCGGTTCCGCGGGCTTTGGCAGAGGAAGCCATTTCATCGCAAATAATTTGAGCGAAGCTGCAATGAGATTCGTTTGCGATCACTATAGAGAAGCGTTGTTGCTGTTCCATTTCAAATGAAATAAGTGGTTGAGATACAATCGTTAACGTACTAAGAAAAAGATAGAATCTCCCTAAAGGAGCATAGTTCCGATACCTGAAAGGACACTATGGTAAGTGAGTATCAACGTCGCACCACAACGGGAATTGGGCGGCTAACAAAAACTGTACGAGGGCGTACAGGAAAAACCCCACGCAATATAGTGGTAGCCTTGGCAACCACATCAGCGAGTATTATGGTGAGATTTTTTTGCATCTTCTAGATAAGAATGACTTGTTGCTTAAAAGTTTAACGGCACAAAAGAAATCATTTTTTTTAATAAATGCCGGTTTTTTCGGTTAAAATTTGGTTACTAAGGAAAAATAGTTGTGGCGCGGGTTAGAAGTGAACAAACGGTAGTAAAACAATTAATAATTAATCAATTAATAATTAATAATGAAACAGCCGGAATACAGGAGGGAGGAAGGAGGATAGAGGAGGGAGGAAATACAGGGGAGAAAGAACAAAAGGAATACAGGAAATGAGGATACGATGATGAGAGGAAGCGAGGAACGAGGAAAGACAGGGGAGGAAGATATTTATGAATGAACGGAGTGATATTGGTTAAGATCCGCCGTCGATTTATCGCGTTGAATGAAGACGGGGAGAAAGAACAAGAGGAGGAACAGGGGGAATACAGGTAATGAGGAGACGAGGATGAGAGGAAGCGAGGAACGAGGAAAGACAGAGAGCCTGTCAACGCTGCGTTACCGCTGCGCCGCTGCGGTAAAATACACAAAACTATTTTTGAGGCATTCGGAAAGTCAACAAAACTTTGGTGAAAGAAGAGGAAGGAAATACAGATATTCGTTGCGAACCTTTGCGATCGTTCAAGCTTTGGGGTAGAGTAAACTGACTGTAATCTCAGAACGCCAACACCTAAAGCCTAATACCTAAAGCCTAACACCTCATTTCACGATACTCAACCCATGAATCGCAGCACTCATATCTAAAATCAATTGCGGGTCTTTTTCGATGGCGTTGCCAATCACAATCATATCAGCTCCGGCTTTGCAATTGAGGTATGCTTTCTCCGGATCTTTGATGCCGCCTCCAACTATCAAAGGCACTTCAATTACTTTTGAAACGGCTTCAATCATGCTTTCAGTGATCGGTTTCTTTGCACCGCTACCGGCATCCATGTAAATCAATTTCATACCCAACATTTCGCCGGCCATCGCCGTGCACATGGCAATTTCATTTTTGTCGGAAGGAATGGGTGCTGCATTGCTAATGTAGGAAACCGTGGTAGGAGCGCCGCCATCGATCACCATATAACCGGTAGACATGATTTCCAAACCGCTCTTTTTAACAGCTGCTGCTGAAATTACGTGCTGACCAATCAGAAGTTCCGGATTTCTTCCAGAAATCAATGAGAGGTACAAAAGAGCATCGGCGTATTTGCTTACTTGAGAGGGACTACCGGGGAATAATACTACAGGAATGGAAGATTGTTGTTTGATTTGAAGCACCACTTCGTCGAGTCTGTTCGTGATAACCAAGCTTCCGCCAACAAAGATGTAATCTACTTTCGCGTCTTCGGCCAAACGAATCAACTTATCAAGTCCATCAACAGTGATCTTGTCCGGATCAATGAGTACGGCAAATGATTTCTTCCCGCTGGCTTTCTTTTGTTGTATGGATTGGTAGGTATTCACTGACATCGACCGGATAATTGGTTATGTGCAAAAATGCAAAAACTTTTCCAAAAAGGCTATTTCTAAATTATAAACGCAAATTCATACCTAATTGTATGATATGGTCGTTGAACTTTGCCGCAGCCCCAACAATTCTTCGGTACTGATACCCGAGATCCATATCGAGGTGAGTAGAAAAGCGTCGTCCCAATCCTACAATGTTTCTTGATTGATCAAATACGCTATTATTTGTGGCTTTTTTATTCCAGAGATTGAAGAAGGTTTCCTCTTGCGCCAACGCATAGAAGCCTTTTGTAAAGGAACCATTTCCTTTGAAAGGAAACATCGCACGAATCATGATACGAGTTCTTCCTGCAAACGAATAGCTATCGGTGCTTACTTTGTTGCCCGATAATACAGCTTTTGGAACGATGCGTTCTTCTAACATAGTCCTCTGCGTTAGTAATACATGTTTCAATGGCCAGCGGAATACAAGCTGTTGCCAGAACTGGTGTTCATCGGTGTAGCCACCAATATTGCTAAGTACTACTCTTGAATGAAGAAGGTTGTAACCAATAGTTACACTTGCTTTGGAGTTGATTCTATAACCAATTCCCGGACGAAAGAAAACAGTTTGAAAATGGGCCCATTTGTCTGACGAGCGAAGCGCGATATCAGTGCTGAAAAACCATTTTTTATTCAGATTCACACTAGTAACGAGGCCATACCATCCTACATGACGATCTTGAACCTGAGCTTTTACCAATTGACTGCTAACAAAAACAAGAAAGAAGACACCGAGAAGCCGTTTTTTCATAGCGCAAAAAAAGGAATAAATACTGTGAAACAGGCGTAAAATCTTGATTTTTTGGCAAGTATGCATTTGAAATTGAGAAATGAATACCCTCAAAACCGCTTGGAATGCGGGTTTCTTCCTCCAAAAAATCATATAGTATTAATTCTGCATGGGTGAAACGAGCATGAAATCTATGGTTCCCAAATTGGAAGTGAAAAACGCTGCTTTACAATTATTAAGAAATTGTTAATGAATTGATAAAGGCTAGCTATTTTTCCGGTATCAGCCAAAAATTTTTTTGCCACCTTTTGTGCGTAAAACCCTGTTCTATGGCCTAATAGCCCACGGGCGGGCACTACGAATTTTTAAGACTCTATTTTCCACAGGCTGTGCATATCTCTGACCGAAAAAAACCCTTGAGGGCAGTTATTTTCGTTTTCCCCCTTTTGGAAAATCAAATTCGTAAACAACAAATTAAGGCAACCTTATGTCGAACACTATGCAATCTATGAAAGGCCTGAAGTTCAGTCGCCGATTCACACGTGAGGATGTGAATGTATATGACCAATTCGAGTACGATTATCGTACCTCCGTGATCCGCAACCCTAGTGGAGAAATTGTGTTTGAAATGACCAATTGTGAAGTGCCCAAAGGATGGAGTCAGATTGCCACGGACATCTTGGCCCAAAAGTATTTCCGTAAAGCCGGTGTACCTCAACCCGATGGTTCATTGGGAAGAGAAACTTCTGCAAAACAAGTAGCACATCGTATGGCTAATTGCTGGAAGGTTTGGGGTGAACGCTATGGCTATTTTGCTAGCAGCGAAGATGCACAAGTGTTTTACGAAGAGCTAGTGTACAGCATTTTGAACCAAGCTTGTGTTCCCAATAGTCCGCAATGGTTCAATACCGGCTTGCACGAAAGCTATGGAATTAAGGGGAAGCCTCAAGGTCACTATTATGTTGATCAGGTAGATGGACAATTGAAAAAGTCTACTTCCGCATACGAGCGTCCTCAACCTCACGCTTGTTTTATCTTAAGCGTTGAAGACGATTTAGTGAATGAAGGTGGTATCATGGACCTCTGGGTTCGTGAAGCACGTATCTTCAAATACGGTTCCGGTGTAGGTACCAACTTCTCAAATATCCGCGGCGAAGGTGAAAAACTAAGCGGTGGCGGTACTTCTTCGGGTTTGATGAGCTTCTTGAAAATTGGTGACCGCGCTGCCGGTGCCATCAAGAGCGGTGGTACTACCCGTCGTGCTGCGAAAATGGTTTGCTTAGACCTCGATCACCCTGAAATCATGGACTTCATCAACTGGAAAGTTGAAGAAGAGAAAAAAGTAGGTGCTTTGATCAACGCGGGTTATCCGAGCGATTATGAGGGTGAAGCCTACAGAACAGTGAGCGGACAAAACAGCAACAACTCTGTTCGTATCCCCAACGAGTTTTTTGAGAAATTAGATAAAGGAGAAGATTGGGAATTGAAAGCACGTACCGATGGTCGTGTAATGAAGAAAATTCCTGCTCGTGAAGTGTGGAATCAAATTGCGTATGCGGCTTGGCGTTGTGCTGACCCCGGTACTCAATACGATACTACCATCAATGAATGGCATACTTGCCCTGAAGGTGGTCCTATCCGCGCTTCCAACCCTTGTAGCGAATACATGTTCCTCGACAATACCGCTTGTAACCTGGCTTCAGTGAACTTGCGCAAATTCTACAACGAAGAGAACAATACTTTCGATGTAGAAGGATTTGAATACATGAGCCGCTTGTGGACTGTGGTATTAGAAGTATCTGTATTAATGGCTCAATTCCCAAGTAAAGAAGTAGCTCAATTGAGTTTCGATTATCGCACCCTCGGTTTGGGATATGCGAATTTGGGAAGTATGTTGATGGTAATGGGTATTCCTTACGATAGCGAAGAAGCTCGCGGTATTGCAGGTGCTATTACCGCTATCATGACCGGTATCACCTACAAAACATCAGCAGAACTCGCAGCAGTACAAGGTCCATTTGCTCGTTACGAAGAAAACAAAGAGCACATGATGCGTGTAATGCGCAATCACCGCTTGGCCGCTTACGATGCTGATGAGTATGAAAAATTAAGCGTAAAGCCTCAAGGTATCAAAGCTCAATATTGCCCCGACTATTTGTTGAAAGCCGCTACCAAGGCTTGGGACGAAGCAGTGCAATTGGGTGAAAAATATGGTTACCGCAACGCTCAAACTACCGTAATTGCTCCAACCGGAACCATTGGTTTGGTGATGGATTGCGATACTACAGGTGTTGAACCAGACTTTGCGTTGGTGAAGTTTAAAAAGTTGAGTGGTGGTGGTTATTTCAAAATCATCAACCAAAGTGTACCAACGGCATTGAAGAACCTAGGTTATAAAGAAAAGGAAATTGATGCAATTGTGAAGTACGCAGTTGGTGCGGGAACCTTTGCAGGCGCGCCTGGTATCAACCATCAAACTTTGAGTGAAAAAGGCTTCATCGCAGAAGAGATCAAGAAATTGGATGCTGCTGTTGGAACCGCTTTCGAAATTGGATTTGTATTCAACGTATATACATTAGGTGAAGAGTGCTTGCAACGCTTAGGTTTCAAACCTGAACAATACTTCAACTTTGAGTGGAGTTTGTTGGAAGCATTAGGATTCAGCGACGATGATATTGATGCAGCAAACGATTATGTATGCGGTACCATGACCATTGAAGGTGCACCTTACTTGAAAGACGAGCATTTGAAAGTATTTGATTGCGCTAACAAATGTGGTAAGAAAGGTGAGCGTTATATCCATGCACACGGACACATCCGTATGATGGCTGCAGCTCAACCCTTCTTAAGCGGAGCCATTTCAAAAACCATCAACCTGCCAAATGAAGCAGTTGTTGAAGAAATTGCTGACTCTTATTTGATGAGCTGGCAGTTGGGATTGAAAGCTTGTGCTTTGTACCGCGATGGTTCTAAGTTGAGTCAGCCTTTGAGTAACAAGAGTGACAAGAAGAAAAAATCAGATGCTACTGCTGAAGCTGCTGCAGAAACTGCTGCTCCTGCCGCTACTGAAAGCCAGATTGTTGATCTTGGACAACTCACCATCAAAGAATTGTTGGAAGAAGTACAAAAACGTGTACAAGCTTCTCCTGATACCAAATTGAAACGTGAGTTGGCGCGCATTGTGGAACGCAGAACATTGCCTTCTAAGCGTCGCGGATTTACCCAGAAAGCAAAGATCAACGGTCAAGCCCTGTTCTTGCGTACCGGCGAATACGGTGATGGTACTGTAGGAGAAATCTTCATCGATATGGCGAAAGAAGGTGCTACCATGCGTAGTATGTTGAACTGTTTCGCGATTTCAATTTCTATCGGCTTGCAATACGGTGTGCCTTTAGAAGAATTCGTAGAGAAGTTTGTGTTCACTCGCTTCGAGCCGGCCGGAATGGTAGACCATCCGAATATCAAAACAACTACTTCAATCGTAGACTTCATATTCAGAGCTTTGGCTTACGAATATTTGGGAAGAACAGACCTCGTTCACGTTCTCGACAAACCTGAGATTTTGAATACAGGCACTGACGATTGGGATGAAATTCCTACCTCTTTGGAGTATGAAAAAAAAACTCCTGAGTTAAGCGAAGTAAGAGTTGTAGCTCCTAAAGCAAAACCCGCCGAAGTTGAACCTGTGAAAGCGGTGAAAACCATGAAAGCCGAAGTAGGTATGGATGCTGTAAACGCAGCGGCAAAGAGCATGCAAAGCGATGCTCCTGCTTGTAACACTTGTGGACATATTACCATCAGAAGTGGCACTTGTTACAAATGTTTGAACTGCGGTAACAGCATGGGTTGTAGCTAATCACGCGTTGTCCTTCTGAAAATACCAAGGGGATTGTCTGAAAAGATGATCCCCTTTTTAATTAATAATGAAGAATTAAGAATTAATAATGGAACAGCCAGGGTTAATTAATAATTAATAAGTAATAATTAATAATGAAACAGCCGGCAGTCAGGTTGATTGAGTATTGGATGCTAATCTGGGGGAATCCGTACTAATTTGTGTGTTCTGTGGTCAAAAAAAGCTTAAGACTCAATGCCTACTACATAGAACTCAATCACTCAAAACTTGATCTAGAAGGAATTTTTGGTGGAGCTTTGGAGGGACAATAGATGACGCAACGGTTAAAAAGTAGACAAGCATAAAATGAAATAAGAAAAAACTCCTCCGTGCCCCTGTGCCCCCGTGGTTGCGCATTCCCGCGCAGCGGCTTCACGATCTTAAGTAAAAGACTCTTCGAAATTCAGAAATTAACCTTTGCGTTAAATTGTATTCCGCGCCGAAGGCGCATAATTCTTAATTCTTAACTCTTAATTCTTAATTCCCTCCTATCTCCCTGAAAACCAGCCCCATACCCCCATCTCAAACCAACCACCGCCACCCCTTCCAACTTGTTTCGTTAAAATATGGCCGCTTACTTGCACCACAATTATAAAAGAGTATTTTCGTTCTCTCTTTCGTACGCATCAAAACTGGACAGTATGTTTAAAACCATTCGATTAGCAGTAGCGGTAGCTACTGTAGTAGTATTTGTATCTTCTTGTAGCAGAGCCATTACGCCTTTTCAGGCTGCCAACGGCAAAGCTAAATGTGGACGTTACGTTCGTTAAGTTATTTTCCTCCTGCTTTCACGAAATCTCTTAAATACACACAGGTATTGAAAGCTTCTTTGTAGAAAGGAGTGTTTTGGTATTGCTTCAACTGCGAGTAATACTTGTATTCTCTATTGAAATCGAAGATCCATTTTCGTAGTTCTTTGTTGTATTTTCCTTTTTCGTCATCCCAGCCCATATATGGAATATTACCGAATACTTTTTGATCGCATTTGGCAGCCATGTAAAGACATTTAGCTTGGAAGTTCTTATCAAGGCTTAATTCCTTCGCTTTTAAATAAGCATTCTTTGCTTTCTGAACAGTATAGTAATCGCCCATAGCACTTGGTCTTTTTTGCCCCTCAAAATCATAGGTCTCACCCGTAGACCAACTATAACGCACCAACAACCAACTGTTCCCCCAATAGCTCATATTGTAATAGCCTTTTGCCAATTCATAAGAAATTTTCGCTTGCTCTTCCGGCACCTTCGTACCTATTAATTTAGTAAGCAGTTGATCCATTTTCTTGGCAAATGAAAGCTTGGTATACTTTACCGTATCTTGTTTGGTAGGACTGTGCGTATCGTTTAAAAGATCTGAAAACGGATTCGCGGCGAGATAACTTTTATAAGGTTCTGCCTTGTAATAAGAAGCAGGAATCTTCTGAAACCATTCAGCTGCTTTCTTGAATTCAAACTCTCTCAAATAAGCAGTCCCCGCAACATCTAATAGATCGTTCTTAGTAAACTCGCTGCGTTTGATGAGGAACTGTTCGTAGGCCGATTTGTTCGGAGTGTTCAAATACGCCACAAATTCTTCCGCTTGTTTCCCGCTCAAAGAATCACGAATGAATTGAATAGACATAGGGAAATAGCCACCCCAACTTTCAGCTAAAGGACCCTTTTGAATTTTATCGGCAACACCATAACACAAAGCTTGTTTTGTTCGGTTGTTGGTTGACTTGTAGTAAGGAGCCATTAGTTCGGTTAGAATACGGCGTGCGAACTTTGCAAATTCAATGTCCTTTTTCGACTTCTGTTCCATCCATTCCAAACTCTTTACCAATTGCGCTTCTTTCTGTGTTTCATTCAATTCTTTATTTTGCAGCGTTACAAGAATTTGAGTGATCAGTAATTGATCTTTTTCTGCATCTGATGTAAACTGTTGTTGGGCAAGGTTTATCAATTCTTGCGACTTGCTGAAATTACCTATTACATAAGCAGTATGAGCTGCTGCCGTAGTATAGAAGCCCTTTTTTGCATCATTGCTTTTTCCCATCAACTCACAAAATTCGAGCAAGTTCTTACCATTTTTCTGCCATGATAAATAGGTGGAATCGGTTGATTCTACTTGTTCATATGAATAGTTATAGTAGGTTCTACCTGCATTCAAATTCAAAGTGGGTGTATAGTAGTACTCCTCCAATTTGTTGAGTTCTCTTGTAACCAATACCGATAGTTTGGGATAGGTTGGGTCTAATTGATAGATTTTCTGCAAAGTGGCCAACTCAGACGCATTGCTTCCCAGTGCATATAGTCCTAACATCGCCGCTTTTTCCTTACCATTCTTGCACCATATCAAATTTTTATCTCGTTCAGCTTGACTAAAGCGTGAAGTGGCAAATACGAAACTTAAATAGTTGGCAACTTTCTTGGTATCGGTATTTGCGAAGAGTTGACTGAACAAGTAGGCGGCAATTTGATTCTGTCCAAGTCTTTTGTGCGCCCCCGCTTTCAAGCTTACACTCAAATCGTGCAGAACGCTTTTCTCTTTATTGTTTTTGATATAAGCATCATAATAGCTGATGCAATCTTCATAGCGATCATTGTAGTGAGCCAGTCTTACAAGTTGATATCCATATCGAAGTTGAAGAAAGGGGTTGCTGCACGTTTTCAAAAGTTCTTGCCCTTCTGTTATAAGCGCATTCATTTTAACTTGGTCTCTTTCAACCGGTTCCCAACTGTTCCAAGTGGCTGTTACCAGCGGCTCAAGTTTTTTGGTATACACAAGATATCTCAAAGCTTCCTGATTGTTGGTATTCAGGAAGAATTGAGTCATCTTATTAGCTTTCACGGAATCAGGAACTTTGAGTGCTGTTTTCTTGTTGATGTATTGATAAAGCTGATTGATTTCCTTTTCCGAAAAGTTAATCAGAAAAGAATACGCATCTTTTTTTGAAAAACTATTTTTCGACCAATCGCTCCATTCTTCGCTCAGCAGTTCCGCAGTTGAAACCGGCTCCTGAGAATCGTAGAGGAAGCGGTAATTAGTATACAGGAAGGGCTCTAGGGCCTTGTCGCCATTGATCTTCTGCTGAAAGAAATTGACATAATAATCGTAAGGGTCCGGGTCTCCTCCCGCGCATCCTATAATGTTGTATGGGAAGAGTATTGCAACACTACTACTTATTGAGGCTGTTATAAATCGTTTCCAGTTCATTTTTGCTGAATTTTGACAGAACGGTCGAGTCTAAGTGGAATAGGGATAAAGTGAATTCTTCAGTTCTCAGTTTTGGACTGAGTAAGTTGGCGGTTTTAATGATTTCGTTGTAAGAACTTTTTTCAACTCTTAACACATCGCCTTTTCTGAAAGGATAACCCACTAACAACGTATCCTTGTTGAACGTATAATTGTTTCCTGAGGCCGTGGCAACGCCCGCCAAAGCTGAATCTGAAATGTTTGAAATAATACCGTCGAATTGATTGTTACGGAACAATACTTTCCACTCGAATAAAGGAAGGGCGATATCCAATGGAAGAGGATAGCTGTTAAGATTCTCGATGTATTTTTCCAATTCATTGGCTTCAAGAATGGAGTTTCCGGTTTTGCTGTCTTTTAAATTCCCCATGTTATAGCACATCAATAGGCCTCTATCTGCTGGAGGAATTCCCATCTTAGTACTGAACTTGCACTGATGCATTCGAACGGTTACCGATAATTTCGAATCCATAAACAGTGGAAGTGTTTTCAAATAGGTAAGTAAAGCGAAGTACTTGTCCCTCGATTCTTCCGTCCAATCACAATCAATTTGGATCTCTTTTACTTTTGGAAGGTTTTGAACCGTAAGCATTCCGCCTAACAAATAATTGATGCGTTCTCCTAGTTCATCGGTTGCATTGGCTGCAATCATTTTCATGCATTCATTGGTAATGAAAATGGCGGGCACCAGTTCGATGCTGTCGTTTTGAAGCCAATCCA
This sequence comes from Endoryza foliicola, assembly GCF_050589245.1. NCBI lineage: Bacteria > Pseudomonadati > Bacteroidota > Chitinophagia > Chitinophagales > Chitinophagaceae > Endoryza > Endoryza foliicola. The sequence continues at coordinate 171,320 of NZ_JBOBEW010000006.1, forward strand.
CAGCTTGGGGAATGATTTGAATTTTTGCCGCCGGATCAGGACGGTTCAAATTGGCATTCCAAGTAACATCAAAAAATTTGACATACAATTTCCGAACGCTGTGTTCTGCCATGGGAGCCTTGTCGGAAGGATTGGCGGCCAACACCGTTTTCCAATAGTACATGGCTCGGGTTACTTTACGGTCTTGTTTACAAGCAATCAGGGTCAAGATTCCGAGGAAAAATAACGCAGAAATTAAGGGCTTCTTCATGATGTTTATTTACTTTGTGTCTCTTAATCCCCAAAATTATGGTTCGCTTTAGACTCTTCCCATCAATTTTTACTTTTCTCCTTCTTTTTTTAATTAATACTGCAGATGCTCAGTTGGTTTCAGGCCCCATGCTTGGTCATACTGAACTACGCACGGCTAAGATTTGGGTGGAACTCGTGCCCGGCTCCACGGCTACCATAGTTGTGAAGTCAACAAAAGATGGAAAAGAAGTGTTTAAAACGTCTGAAACTACCGGTAAATCAAGTTGGTATGCACCGGTAACTTTTGATGTGGTGGGTCTAGACATGAACACGAGCTACGATTATGAAGTTTTGGTAACCGGAGTGGGAGAGAAGAAGCCAGTGGTAGCAGGGAAAGGAACCTTTACTACGTCTGAATTGTGGCAGTGGAGAAAACCTGCTCCTGATTTCAGTTTCCTCGCCGGAAGTTGTGCCTATTTCAACGAACCTCAATACGATCGACCTGGAAAGCCTTATGGTGGCGACTCTTCGATCTTTGAAACCATGGCAAAAGAAAAAGCGGGATTCATGCTATGGTTGGGAGATAACTGGTATTTACGAGAGCCCGACTATTTTAGCAAATGGGGGATTTGGTATCGTGCTCACAGAGATCGCAGCATGCCTATTTTAAAGGATTTCCTGAAAGCAATGCCACAGTATGCTATCTGGGATGACCACGATTATGGTTCAAATGACGCAGATAAAAGCTTTTCCTTAAAAGAAGAAAGCAGGAAAGTGTTTACCAACTATTGGGCAAATGCGGCCTATGGATTCAATGGCGAAGGCATTTATTCCAGAATGAGCCAGAACGATTGTGATTTCTTCTTAATGGACGATAGAACTTATAGAAGCAGTGATGATATGACTCCCACTGTTTATGGCAAACCCAACCCTAATAAAAGAATGTGGGGCCCCACTCAAATGGAATGGCTTAAAAATGCCCTTCTCAATAGTAAGGCTCCTTTTAAATTCATTGTTACAGGTAGTCAAACATTGAACCCGGCTTCACCATTTGATTGCTTGCAAGACTATCCGGTTGAATTCGAAGAACTGATGGCTTTTTTGGATGCTGAGAATATTTCCGGTGTTGTGTTCTTAACAGGGGATCGCCACCACAGTGAAGTAATTAAATATGCGCGTAAAGACAAATATCCACTCTTTGATATCACTTCTTCTCCTTTAACATCCGGAATTGGACGAGTGTTTGGAACTGAAAAAGACAATCCGGCTCGCATTGCCAATACCTTGGTAGAAGCGCAGAATTATACTCGTATTACCATTAGTGGTAAAACCGGTGAAAGAATTATGAAAGTTGAGTTTGTTAGCATCAAAGGAGAAGTGATGGGCACTTGGTCGATCAGTGAAAAGGAACTAAAAAATAAGTAAGGATGACGGTACATTTTGGTTATGATAAAAAGCAGGTGTTAGATGCTTTAAGAAGTCATTTTTTGACGAGAAGAGAAATTCGATTATTGGTGATTGTGGTCAATGTATTTGCCATTATTTCGGCTATTCTATTAGGACTCAAAATCATTCAAGCACTCAGCTTTTTGATCTTCTCCATTATGTGGATCATTTTATGGGTCACTGTTCGCTATATTTTGCCAAGCAATATTTATAAGCGTTCTCAAACTTTTCGCGATGAATTCAGTTTGAATTTAACTGAGGAGGGTGTTCACCTTTCAACAGAAAGAGGAACGCATTTGTGGAAATGGGATGCATTTAGCACCTTTCAGGAAACCGATTATTTCTTTCATCTCTACTTCGATAATCGTTCCTTCTTCCTCATTCCAAAAGATGCGTATCCCGATCTTCCTTCTACACAAGAAGCAAGACAGTTTCTGAAAGATCACATTAAAAAATAGTGCTAGGCTCCTGCAACTACAGGGTTCTGGCCCAATTCTTTCATCATGCGAAAGTGAGAAGCAATGGCTGAACTAACTGTAGGGAAGTAGTTGTATTCTAAATTGAACTTCTCACAATTCTTCTTTACCAGCTCACTAATGGCCGGGTAATGAACGTGACTAATTCTTGGAAATAGATGATGTTCAATTTGGAAGTTCAGCCCACCTACTAACCAAGAAACCAGTTTATTCTTTGCTGAAAAATCGGCGGTTGTTTTAATTTGATGGATGGCCCATTCGTTCTCGATACAACGGTCTGTTCCACCAGCAAATTCGAAAGAAGCACCTTCAACTACGTGTGCCAATTGAAACACCAATGCCAAAGTGAGGCCCATGGTAATATGCATTACCGTAAAGCCAATGGCCCAATTGGAAGCTCCTAATAACTGAATAGGAATTACTACATAAAACACAACGTAAAGCGCCTTACTCAACCAAAACACGAAATGGTCCATTGGTGTAATGCGTGTCATAGCTGTTTTGTAAACTCGTTTGTTTAGGTACTTATTGAAGTCCATCAAAAATACCCAAGCAAAAGAAGAGATGGCATATACTAGAATTACATAAATATGTTGGTAGCGATGTGCAGGCACCCAAGGTTGAGACGCACATTGACGCATCAGCGGGCTTTTAGCGATATCGTCGTCAATACCATCAACGTTGGTATAAGTATGATGTATAATATTGTGCTTGAATTTCCAAATGAAGGCATTTCCTCCAAGCGCATTCAAGGTTAAGCTCATTACTTCATTAACCCATTTCTTTGAAGAAAAGCTTCCATGACAGGCATCGTGCATTACATTGAATCCGATGCTGGCAAACGTGAAACCAAGTATTGCACAAGCAAATAGTGATATAACTGCAGGTCCATTTCCAAAAAGGAGGTACAAGTAAAGTGTAATTGCAAGCGGAATTAACACCAGGGTTTTAATATACAAGTTCCAATTCCCTGTTTTTTTCAGATTGTTTGCCTTGAAGTACTGATCTACGTCTGATTTGAGAGCTGTAAAGAAGACGCTGTCTTTGTTGTTGAAAGTGATTTTTGCCATTCGTTTGTTGCGTGTTCTGAAAGATAGGGAAATGATAGCAACTGCACGATTTTATTTCTGTTAAATAGAGGAATCCACTCAATTATTTTCTACTGAAAATCAAGAAGCCATGTTTGTTTAACATGGCTTCAAATTAGTTCAACAGAAACAGTTTCAATTCGAACTATTTTGGACGGTATTTACTGTCTTCAAATAATTTTCGAGGATTAAGTTTTAGAAGATCTGTTAAAGACATTTCTTTATGATCGTCCATATATTTTTTTACAATTTGCCAACCAACGAATAAGCCGATGAAACCGGGTGCTCCTTGACCAAATTCATCCGTTTTTGGTCCATCACTCATGTAATTGTGAACAATTCCGGGATCGCTGTTGAGTAAATAATTATTGGTTACGAAAAAGTTCCAAATGCGGCCTTCGTTTTCATAACATCCTTTCAACTGCGAAGACGTGTACCCAATTTTCAAAGTATCTGCCGCATCGGGCATCAATTGATCCAATACATACAAGCGCTTCCCTTTTTCAATCATTTGTTCTACCAAGACGAATCCCTTACTATTATCGGGTTGTATTTCATCAATGATGTTTTTCATTGAGTTTACAACGATGGTTTCGGGACTGAATTTGCGAGATATATAATTTGGATACAGGGCCAATCCCATTTGCGAATTGTAGAGCGAGAAATTAGCACCTAAGTGCAATTGCAATCCGGTAGCCAATCCCGATTTTGTAATGATATCACTATAAGTTCCCATGCCACTTTGAACAAAGGCATCCATGGGTCCAATATAGGTGAGCCACTCTTTGGGTGCCTGATAAGTAGGGAAATAATACTTCAAGTGTTTGAGTGCCTCAATGAACTCCTCTTCAATTTTTTTAGTTGAGGCGAAAATTTTATCAGACGAATCTTTCACCGGCTTGTAATCACTAATGAATTGTTTGATTGCCATGAGTGCTTGGCCGGAACTATCATTAACGGGAGGCAATCCGAGAATTTGAATGAGGTAGTCGTTCAGAAAGAGGGGGTATTTTTGCGCAAGATCTTTCAGCCCTTTTTCGAGGTTGTTGGTATCAAGAGCGAAAAAGTCTTGTTCAAAACGTACTACCTTAAATTCTACTTTAATATTGGACACATCGGGTCCTTTTTTAGAGGAACAGGCTACCAACAGCACAAAAAGGGTAGCTACACTTAACAGTTGTTTCATGTGATTGGAACGCAATTTTTTAAAGCTTGTTGCAAAAGTACTCTTAAAATTGAAAACTGGTCTTATTACCTTTGTACCATGAAAATAGCACTGGCACAACAGAATTATCATATTGGAAATTTCGAGTACAATACCAAACTGATGCTAGAAGCCATCGGGAAGGCGAAAGCTGAAGGCGCCGATCTCGTGGTGTTTACTGAACTCTCGGTTTGTGGGTACCCACCCCGCGATTTTCTTGAATTCAATGATTTCGTGAACAGCTGCTATCAATCGATCGATCTATTGAAAGCTGCTTCCGATACTATTGGCATCATCGTTGGGGCACCGGCCATCAATCCAGAGAAAGAGGGGAAGGACCTTTTCAATGCAGCTTGGTTTTTATACGAAGGAAGAGTATTGGGTACTGCATATAAAACCTTGTTGCCAACCTACGATGTATTTGATGAATACCGGTATTTCGAACCCGGCTTTCAATGGCAGGTGATTCCGTTCAAAGGCAAGAAAATTGCCCTTACAATATGTGAAGATATCTGGAATTTGGGCGATAATCCTTTGTACCGTATTTGCCCAATGGATAAATTGATGCCTCAGTCGCCCGATTTAATGATCAATATTTCAGCTTCTCCATTCGATTACGATCATGCCGATGATCGCAAAGAAGTGGTGCGTGCCAATGTGTTGAAATACAAAATGCCCATGGTGTATGTGAATACGGTGGGAAGTCAAACTGAAATTGTATTCGATGGAGGTAGTGTTGTAATGGATGCCAATGGAGCGATCGTTAAAGAGCTGGCTTACTTCCAAGAAGATTTTCAAGTGGTAGACTTGGGTTCTATTGCATGGAGCCCTGTTGAAGGGGAAACTGTGGCATTGAGAAGTTTTGATAAAGACATGCGGGTGAGCAGAGTGAACGATCCCGAAAAGATCATTGATTTTCTTACGGAGCCTAAAAACATTGCAGAAATCTACGACGCCCTGGTATTGGGTATCAAAGATTATTTTAGAAAAATGGGTTTTACAAAAGCGATTCTTGGTTCTTCGGGAGGGATTGATAGCGCCGTTACTTTGGCAATCGCTTGTGATGCTTTGGGAGCTGAAAATGTAAGAGCTATTTTAATGCCTTCGCCTTATTCAACAGAGCACTCTGTAACAGATGCAGTAAAGTTGAGTGAGAACTTGAGGAATCCATATGATATCGTAGCTATCAAAGATATCTATGAGAATTTTTTGAGCACCTTGAAACCGATTTTTCAAGACCTGCCCTTTAGCCTAGCCGAAGAAAACATTCAAAGCAGAACGCGAGGCAATTTGCTCATGGGAATTGCCAATAAGTTCGGCTATATATTACTGAACACTTCTAATAAAAGTGAGCTTTCTACCGGTTATGGAACTTTATATGGAGATATGGCCGGCGGCTTGAGTGTTTTGGGTGATGTATATAAAATGCAAGTATTTGCCTTGGCTCGTTATATCAATCGCAACAAAGAGATCATTCCTGAGAACATCATTACAAAGCCACCTTCTGCTGAACTTCGACCCAATCAGAAAGACAGTGATAGTTTGCCTGATTATTCGTTACTCGATAAAGTTTTGTATCAATACATTGAAAGAAGAAAAGGCCCGAAAGAAATTATCACTATGGGCGTAGATGAAGCGCTGGTGAATCGAGTGATTAAGTTGGTGAATACGAATGAGTACAAACGAAATCAATTTTGCCCCATCATTCGCGTAAGTTGTAAAGCATTTGGTGTAGGACGAAGATTGCCGATAGTAGCCAAGTACTTATCGTAATAGGCTACCATCGTATCAATCAGTTGGTGCAGGAATTTATTTCTTGAATTCGATGATGATGTTCACGTTTGTGCCCATGTATGTCATCTGTTTTTGCAAGTCTAATTCAGTTGACGTTAATTTTTTCACGGTCACGTCTCCCGAAACATTGCTAATAACAGCCGTTGGGAAATTAATAACGGTTTTATCGGCATTAAAACTCCAGGTGAAATTGACGGTTTGTGGGTCGGCTGCATCACATTTGGTAAGACCTTCGTCTACCACTCCGGTACTATCTGCATTAAAGGTGAGTAGGTTATCGGTATCGCAAGATTGAAGATAACCGGGTGGAAGATCCGATTCCGCCACTCCATCTAAATTGAAATCCATACCGGAACGATCGTATTTCCAAGTACCGGTGGTGATCACCTTCGTTTTATCTTCAGGGGTACTGTCGCTCTTGCTACATGAAGCAGCCAAAACAAGCAGTGCAGAAAAGTAAATAGCTTTCATAAAAAGGAAATTGGTTCTGTTAATAGCTACAAAAATAGGGCCTAATAGCCTGTTTTATAGGGGAAATTCCTTAGTTCCAAAACTGAATTTCATTCAAAATATTGCTTCCGGGGTGGTTGAAAAGGGGTAAAATTTAGAAAAAATCATCATTTGGCACTCATCTTGCAAATAAGATGGTCGTGAATCCGTTTCCTATGTATTAGTTGCCGTAATTTTATGGCAATTAAGGTGTTAGAACTGAAAAACTCACTAAACCTCCGTTTTTATGGTGTTAACAGCCGACGATATTCGTCAGTTAAATGAAAAGATCCAGTATCAAAGTGCTTTTGTTGATCGATTGAGAGATGAAGTAGGAAGGGTGATAATTGGCCAACATCAGATGTTGGATCGTCTATTAATTGGTCTTCTCAGCAATGGCCACGTTCTGTTGGAAGGTGTGCCCGGATTGGCAAAAACCCTTTCCATTAAGTCGCTTTCACAAGCCCTGGCCGGTAAATTCAGCCGGATTCAGTTTACCCCCGATTTATTGCCCGCCGATGTACTCGGTACCATGATATACAACCAGCCTCGTAATGAGTTCGTGGTTCGGAAAGGTCCCATTTTCGCCAATTTCGTTTTGGCAGATGAGATCAACCGCGCTCCGGCGAAAGTTCAGAGTGCATTGTTGGAAGCCATGCAAGAGCGTCAAGTTACCATTGGTGATACTACTTTCAAATTAGATGAGCCCTTCTTGGTATTGGCAACGCAAAACCCCTTGGAACAAGAAGGTACCTATCCTTTGCCGGAAGCCCAGCAAGACCGTTTTATCATGAAAGTAATTGTGGGCTATCCCCAAAAGCATGAGGAAGCACAAATCATTCGTCAAAATGTTTTGGGCATTAAAGGCGGAGAAGTGAAACAAGTGGTGTCGATGCAAGAAGTAGTAGCAGCGAAAGAGTTGACGCGCCAAATTTATATGGACGAAAAAGTAGAGAACTATATTCTAGATATTGTATTTGCTACTCGTTATCCTGCCGATTACCGTTTGGAGAAATTGGTGCCCATTATTGCTTACGGGGGCTCTCCTCGTGCCAGTATCAACTTGGCACTCGCTGCTAAAGCACAAGCCTTTTTACAAGGAAGAGGTTTTGTAATACCGGAGGATGTTCGCAGCATTGCCAAAGATGTATTGCGTCATCGTATTGGCCTCACTTATGAAGCCGAAGCGGAAAGTGTTACTGTAGAAGCAGTAATAGACGCTGTTTTGGGAGCCGTACAGGTGCCCTAATTGATCATCCACTGCAATACAGCACATGCTTACTACCAGCGACATATTAAAGAAGGTTCGCGAGCTTGAAATTAAAAGCAAAAAGCTCACGCGCCACCTGTTTACGGGTGAATACCATAGTGCGTTTAAGGGTAGGGGTATGTTGTTCAAGGAGGTGAGAGAATACCAACACGGTGACGATATCCGTTTCATCGATTGGAACGTTTCCGCTCGCTTTAATATGCCATTCAGCAAGTTGTTTGAAGAAGAGCGCGAGTTGAGCGTAATGTTATTGGTAGACATCAGCGCCAGCACCTTATTAGGCACGCAGCAAGCTAGAAAAAAAGATCTTATTACAGAGATCGCAGCTGTATTGGCTTTTTCTGCAATTAGCAATAATGATAAAGTAGGGATGATTTTCTATAGCGATACTGTTGAAAAATTCATTCCTCCTAAGAAAGGCCGCGATCACGTTTTGTACATGGTTCGAGAATTGCTAACGGCGAAGCCAAAGAATAAATCTACCCAATTGGGAGAAGCCTTGCGTCGATTGAACAATGCAACCAAGCACCAAGCCATCACCTTCGTTTTAAGTGATTTTATCGACACCAGCTTTGCGGATGCTATTAAAGTAGCCGGAAGAAAGCATGATGTAATTGGTATTAAGCTTTACGATAAGTTGGATATGGAGCTTCCTGAAATTGGATTGGTAGATATTGTTGATCCGGAAACCGCCAAGCGCAGTTGGTTGGATACAAATAGTTTCGAACAACGTCAACAATATCAAGAAGCTTTCTTTACTCACACCGAATGGTGCAAGCAATGTTTTGTAAAAGCTGGTGCTGATTTACTTCATATCAGAACGGATGAAGATTATGTAAAAGTGCTTCAGAAATTTTTCATTGGAAGGAATCGATAATATGCTCAAACGAATCACATTCATAATAAGCTTGGTTTTACTAAGTGCCGGTGTGTTGAATGCACAGGTATTGGTAAAATCATTTATGGATACTGATTCTATTGGAATTGGAACGCCGGTGAAAGTGACCATTGAAGGTAGACTGCCACTTGGAATTCCTTATTCGATCAAGATTCCGGATTCCATTCCTCATTTTGAGATCATCGATAAGTCGGAACTGAAGGAAGAAAATGAAATGGACGGGAAGAAGTTTACCCAAGTCATTACGATCTTAAGTTACGATTCAGGCGTTCAGGTTATTCCGCCTTTCGAAGTACAAGTAAAAAATAAAAAGTATCTGACAGATAAGCTTAGTTTATTGATTGGGTACATGCAACAGTCCGAAACAGACGCCTACCGTGATATCAAGGCCATTGTTCCCGCGCCTCCTTTTAAATGGACCAAGGAACTAATTGCTTTAGTGGTAGGATCGGTACTTGTGTTGATCTTGATTTTGTATCTCATTCTTCGCAAGAAAAAACAACCAAAGCTTGAGCCCCAAGTGCCTCCAAAATCGCCTTATGAACAAGCCATGGATGAATTGCGCAAGTTAAAGCAGGGCTGGGAACGTGAGGAAGTAAGCGCCAGAGATTTTTATGGAGAATTGAATCGCATCTTCCGTTGGTACGTTCAACAAACACAAGAATTTTCTTCATTAGATAAAACGAATCAAGAAATGATTAAGTTTTTGAAACACAGTTTGTTACCGAAGGAACAATTGGAACTGTTGATTCAAACACTGCGGTTATCCGATTTTGTAAAGTTCGCGAAATACATCCCTTCTAAAGAGGAAATGGAAAAGAGTTGGTTTGTAACAGAAATAAGTATTAAAGCATATCAGAATTTATAAGCATGTTGTATAGTTGGTTCCAACATATTCATTTTGCATGGCCGATGGCATTCGCGGGTTTCGCCGTACTCCCGTTGATGATTCTCTGGTATGCTTGGAAGCAACGTAAACTATCAGGCGCGTTTGAATTAACCATCAATCCATCTGTTCGAAAAATAAGTAGTTTTCGAATGGCCATGCGACATCTCCCTTTTTTGTTTCGACTTCTTGCCATAAGTGCCCTAATTGTTGCTTTGGCACGCCCTCAAACACGATTCGATGAAAATTTACAAGAAGGGGAGGGGATCGATATTGTTTTGTGTATGGACGTAAGTGGTAGTATGTTGGAAGAAGATTTTCTCCCCAATCGTTTAGAAGCGGCAAAAGAAGTGGCCGCTAATTTTGTGAAAAGCCGCGCAACCGATCGTATAGGAGTCGTTATTTTTTCGGGTGAGAGTTTTACACTAGTGCCATTAACTACCGACAAGGAGGTATTGCTTCAGCAAATAAATGGCATTCAAAAAGGACTATTAGAAGATGGCACAGCCATTGGCGACGGCTTGGGTATTAGTGTGGCTCGTTTGAAAGCCGCTGCTACCAAGAGTAAGGTAGTGATCTTGTTAACCGATGGTGACGACCAAGGAGGTCGAATTTCTCCGGTGGAAGCCCGGATGATGGCAAAAAGTTACGGAGTTCGGGTGTACACCATTGGGGTAGGAGCAGAAAGCTCTGAAACCTTGATGCGCTCCATTGCCTCAGAAACCGGTGGCCTCTATTTTAAGGCACGCGATAAAGATGGTCTTCAGAAAATATACAATGAAATTGATCAGTTGGAACGATCACGCGTTGAAGTAACTACTTTAAAGCGCTATATTGAACGCTTTCATCCATGGGCCCTACTAGCAGGCATTTTTCTGGTGCTCGAACTCCTGTTCCGATGGCTATTGCTGCGTAAAATTTCCGGATAAGCATTGCCTATCATTTAATGGCAACAATTGCTTTTATCCTATCTCACCACCATCCTCATTCTCAAATCTACTAACTCACTAATTTCAGCCTCTTCCCTCTTCTCCTCCTTCCTCGCCTCCTCGCTCCTCTTTTCCTCGCTCCTCTTCTCCTCATATTATTTCTTAGCTTTGCCATAATGAGAGCCTTGGTATACAAATCGACCGGAAGTTGGTACGTTGTAAAAGACGAAGCAGGTAATATATATCATGCCCGAATGAAGGGCGTGTTTAAGATTGATGGAATTACTTCTACCAATCCTATTGCTGTGGGCGATTGGGTGGAAATTGAAATGGAGAATGACCTCGAGCAAACGGTGATGATTACAAAGATTGAGGAAAGGAGAAATTATATCAATCGTCAAAGCCCGAGGGTAAAGCATCAGCATCATATTGTAGCAGCAAATCTTGATCAAAGTTTTTTGATTGCCACGCTTCGCGAGCCAAGAACTTCGCAAGGGTTCATTGATCGTTTTTTGGTGGCTTCGGAAGCCTATCATGTTCCTTCAATTGTAGTGTTCAATAAGGCCGATTTGTATAGAAAGAAAGAAGAAGAGCTGTTTGAATCGTATAAGGACATGTATGAATCAATTGGCTACAAAGTAATAAGAACCAGTACAGTAACAGGCGAGGGAATGGAAGAGTTGAAAGCCAGTTTGCACAATAAGATCAGCTTGTTCAGCGGGCATAGTGGAGTTGGGAAATCGAGTTTGATAAATGTGGTGATTCCCGATTTGGATGTGCGTACGCAAGATGTAAGTGGTTGGAGTGGAAAGGGTATGCACACTACTACATTTGCAGAAATGCATGAGGTGCCGGGGGGCGGCAAATTGATTGATACGCCGGGTATGAGGGAGTTTGGAATTGTTGATATTAGCAAGCAAGAGCTTTCCCATTATTTTCCGGAGATGCGGTCCTTGATTCAAGAATGTCAATTTAATAACTGCATGCACATCAACGAGCCCGGATGCTCGGTGAAGCAGGCTGTTCGAGATGGGAAAATAAGTGAAGACCGGTTTGTAAGTTACTATGGAATACTAGAGAGTATTGAAGAACCGGTGCAGAAATACAACAAGAAATAAAAAAGTCAGCTAGAAATAGCTGACTTTAATTTTTTACTTCTTATGACAAGAATCGTTTTGCTGTATGTATCAGTAATTTGTTCTCTAGAAATTTGGCAACTTCCACTACTGCTTCATTATCGTTCCTAGGGGCTTCTCTAAATTTATGAGGGAAGATAGAGATACCGGTGTAGATGTTGTAGTGAAGGGTTAGTGCATGATTTTTATAAGCAAAGCACCAGGTGAGGGTGTCAAAATCATCTTCTTTTTTAGTGAATTTGATTTCGAGATCATCGCTGAGAATGTTTGCTACTTCATAAAAACGCTTCAATCCGCAATCATCGTCAATAATAGCTTCTGTACAGCCAAAATCGTTTCGTAGGGTAAGACTCATATGTGTCGGATTTAGATGATGAAATAACAGGAGCGTTTTGCTGCTGTTTATGCTTTAAACTTTTTTTGTTTGGGAACTTTTTGCCCACTCAGCAGTTTTTCGGCACCAACAGCACTACCGGCCGGACATCCATATTTGGGTCCGAACGCTTTATTCCATAAACTACAGGAAGATCCGGATAGGAAAATTGATACTAGCAACAGGGCGCTAAGGAGTGTTCGATTACGGGGCATATAGGGTACTTTTCAAGGGTTAACGTATTTAAACCTACAGTTATTATTCCGTAAAAGCAAGTTGGGGCGGCCTTTTTCTTAATTATACCTGATCGCGGAACCAATCGGCGTATCGAACATAGTTGTTCGCAATTCGGTCAATTTCACCGCTTATTTGTTCAGGCTCAATGCTTTTCACCTTCTTGGCGGGTACGCCGGCATAGATGCTGGCAGGCTCGCAAACCGTATTTTCCAGTACAACTGCTCCGGCGGCAATTATGGTGTTGGAATGTACTACGGCATTGTCCATAACAATGGCCCCCATGCCAACGAGCACATTGTCGTGAAGGGTGCAGCCATGTACCAGGGCGTTGTGACCAATGGAAACATTGTTTCCGATGATGGCTTTGGTTTTTTTGTAGGTACAATGGATCACTGCGCCGTCTTGCACGTTAACTTTATTGCCCATTCGGATGCTGTTAACATCGCCTCTGATCACAGCATTGAACCATACGCTGCAGTCGTTTCCCATGATTACGTCACCAACTATGGTTGCATTTGGCGCAATAAAACAGTTTTCGCCATTCTGAGGGTATACTCCGTCTACATGCATGATTACCGGCATAGTCAAAAATTTGCTGCAATTTATCGTTTTTCTTTGCGGAAATTTGTATCAATTTTGAATCTTGAATTCAGCAAAACAGAAGTGGAATGAATAATAGAGCGTTGTTTTTCAAACATGTAGCGCAAACTTCTCCGGCTCCTTTGGCCTTGGAAATTGTGAAGGCCAAGGGATGTAAAATGTGGGACAAGGAGGGTATGGAGTATATTGATCTTATTGCGGGTATTAGTGTGGCCAATGTGGGCCATAGCAATAAAAAGGTTATCAAGGCCATTCGCAAGCAATCGGAGCAATACCTCCATTTGTTGGTGTATGGAGAATTCATTGAAAGCCCTGAAGTGAAGTATGCGCACTTGCTTGCAAGCAATTTGCCGGAACAGCTTAATTCCGTGTACTTTACCAATTCGGGTGCTGAAGCAGTGGAAGGTGCGATGAAATTGGCGAAGCGGTATACCAATAGAACCGAGATCATTGCATTTCATCAGAGCTACCATGGAAGCACTCAAGGGGCATTGAGTATCATGGGAGATGAATATTGGAGAAATGCATATAGACCATTGTTACCCGACGTACGCCATGAAGAATATGGTACGCAAGCGGCGATTGATGTGATTTCAGCAAAAACGGCCTGCGTTGTATTGGAAGCAGTTCAAGCCGAGCGGGGCGTATATGCGCCAACGGTAGCATGGATGCAAGCGCTTCGGAGAAAGTGTGATGAAGTAGGAGCTTTGTTGATTTTTGATGAAATTCAAACCGGTTTTGGTAGAACGGGATCATTATGGGCATTTGAGCGCTATGGCATGGTGCCCGATGTGTTGATGTTGGGAAAAGCCTTGGGAGGCGGAATGCCCATGGGGGCGTTTATTGCGCGTAGAGAAGTGATGAATGTGATTACAGAGAATCCGGTGCTGGGTCATATTACTACATTCGGTGGCCATCCGCTTTGTTGTGCGGCCGGTGCTGCTGCGTTTGAATATTTATTAGAGAAAGAGTTGGTAGCGCAAGTGGCAAGCAAGGCTGCCTTGTTTAAAGAACTGTTGAAGCATCCCAAAATTAAAGCGATTCGAAACGAAGGTTTATTGATGGCAGTTGAGTTCGAGAGTTTTGATGTCAACAAACCTATTATTGATGCGGCGATCTCAAAAGGTGTTGTAACCGATTGGTTTTTGTTTGCGCCCCATTGCATGCGTATTGCACCCCCTCTGATTATTAGCGAGAAGGAAATCAAAAAGGCCTGTGCGGTGATTTTGGAATGTTGTGATTTGGTGGGGTGATGTAGCATCGATCGGAGCGATACGATCATTGAATGTTAATTCGAGCCATTCTCTCAATAGGTGCTACAATTATGCCGCCCCTAACGGGGCGACATGATGAAATCGTTGATCACAATTATGAACGATTTGGTATTCTTACAATCTGCTACGAGTCTGAATTTGTTTTCCTATGCATGGAAATAGCCGGATTTTTTTTATGTCGCCCCGATGGGGCTAGGAATGCGTGCGCCGGAATGAATTTTTGTTCCTACAATCATGTCGCCCCTAGCGGGGCTAGCGTTTCAATGGTTGAATATTATCGTTGAATCATAAAGCTTGATTTCATTTTGCAGAATATAATCTGGGCTAATGCGCTGTTCATACCGGGTTCACAGCCCCTCTAGGTGTGGCATGGTTGTAACAAATCAATAATATTGGTACAGCTAACATCCCAGCCCCTTTAGGGGCGGCATGATTGTAGAAAAGTACATGTTCGGTTCATTCCAGAATTATCAGCCCCATCGGGGCGACATGATGGGATCATTTACGATTAATTCGAACCATTCTCTCAATAGTCTGCTGTGATTCTAATTTCGTTCTCCGATAATTTGAAATGACGTTGTTTTATTTATGTCGCCCCCTAAATCCAATCAAACAGGTATTTTTCATCATAAGCAATCTCATGTTCTTCTAACAATTCCAAATATTCTGCCTTGAATGTTTTGATTTTATGATGCTGTTCCTGATTTTGAATGTATTGGTACACTCTGTCAATATCAGACCTCGAATAGCTAAAGGCCCCGTATCCCGTTTGCCATTCAAATTTGAATCTAGACAAATGACGATCGTTTATAAATTTCGAACTATAGCATTTTATTTCTCGCACCAAATCGGGAATCGGATTCGACGGGTTGTATCCGAGAAGCAAATGAATATGATCTTTTACAGCATTTGTGATGATTGATTTGTGCCCCTTGCTTTGGATAATGGAAGCAGCATATCTGCACAGCTCATCCTTCCAAACAGATTCAATCAATGCTTGACGATTCTTAACCGCAAAAACGAGCTGCAGATAAATCCTAGAATATACATTTGGCATGTTTTTGTTGTAAAATTCATAAACCTCTTTTGCCTTTTCGAACCTGTACAACCTCCTCTTTCAAACTTCAGTTGTACAACTGCAAATCATACTATTTCGTACCTTACAACAAACCAATCGCTATGCAAATTCAAAAGAAATCCCTTTCAGATAAATTCTCCCTATTTCACGATCATTGGAACCCACGAGTAGTTGCGCAGTTGAATGGACAATCCGTTAAACTGGTAAAATTTCAAGGGGAGTTTGTGTGGCATCAGCATGAAACGGAAGACGAACTTTTTCTGGTTGTAAAAGGCTATTTTAATATGGAATTACGGGATCAAACCATTCGAATCAATGAAGGAGAATTCATTGTAATTCCAAGGGGTACAGAACACCGGCCTGTTGCCCCTGAAGAAGTACAAGTACTGCTTTTCGAGCCCGATACAACACTAAACACCGGAGATGCAGCCACTTCTGAATTAACCCGGAATCAACTCAACTCAATTTAAAGCAGGTCTATCGTTTCTAACAGTGGCATTTTGTTGAGATGCAATGAATTATACTCGCTAACTGAAACCCTAAACCGAAGCAGCCAACGCTCCATAGGTACAAGGTTTACTAAAAGGATGCACTAGTAAAGATAGCCTGAGTGGTCAAATTTGTTGTTTAAACTTCGGGTTTAAGGGGCTGATTTGCAATTCATACAACAAAATCAGCAGTTTACCACAAAGTGGTACTTTCCGTATTAATTTCCGTTTTATTTTAGCGATCGAAGAATTATATGACAGATTAAAATATGTAAATATTGTTGTCATAAAAATTTCAGCATTTGAATCAATCTTTTATATTTACTTCATTAAAAACTACTGTTATGAAGAAAGTTTTATTAAGCCTAATGGCGAGCACATTGATCGCCGTTTCCTCTTTTGCGTCTTTGAATCCGGAGCCAAAAACTGCTCCTGCTAAACAAGTTAACATCGGATACGGTGTGAGTGTTAGCCCTGAACAGTTAATGACCATGACTTCTAAGGAGTACAAGGAATTGACTGGTCACAGACTTGGATTCACTAAATCTATCGCTCTCAAAGCTGCACAAAAGCAAGGCAAGAAAATGCTGGCTGCTGGCGGCGACAAAAGCCAAGTGGTAGCTTTGATTCTTGTTCTTTTAGTGGGCGGTTTGGGAATTCACCGTTTTTACCTTGGCTATACATGGCAAGGCGTGGTTCAATTATTAACTTTGGGTGGCTTGGGAATTTGGTCTTTGATCGATTTAATTCGCATCATTACCGGAAGCTTGCAACCTAAAGGTGGTCAATACAATCCTTCATTCTAATTTTGTATTACACATTTAATAGAAAAGCCGATGAATTTGATCATCGGCTTTTTTTTATTAAGGTTTCTATTGTTTCTTATTCTACTTCAACAATTACTTCTACTTCAATTGCAATATTAAAAGGGAGTGCATACATTCCTACTGCACTTCGAGCATGTTTTCCTTTTTCACCAAAAACGGCGACCATCATATCACTGTAACCATTTACTACTTTCGGCTGGTCGATGAAATCCTGGGTGCATTTTACCATTCCCAACACTTTTACAATTCGTTTTACTTTGCTGAGGGATCCTAATTCGTCTTTCAAAACAGCTATATGTTGCAAGGCCACAGATTGAGCCGCTTCATAACCTTGTTCAATGGTCATGTCTTTTCCGAGGGTTCCGGTTACGTCTTTTCCATCAGCCGATTTCGGGCCTTTGCCCGACAAATACAACAGATTCCCAACACGTACCACATTTACGTAGGTGGCTACCGGTTTTGAAACAGTAGGTAGGGTAATTCCCTTCGCAGCCAAGCGTTCTTCAGGAGTTTGTGCTGAAGCTTGCAAAGCGCCAACAATAAGTATCAAAAACAGAATTCCTTTTCTCATAATTTATGGTTGAATGGTTTTGAATACAATGGCAGCAATAACGCCCCCAATAATTGGTCCCACAACAGGCACCCAACTGTAAGACCAATCACTGCTCCCTTTCCCCGAAATCGGCAATAAGAAATGAGCGATGCGCGGTCCCAGATCACGGGCAGGGTTTATAGCCCAACCGGTTGGTCCACCCAATCCCAATCCAATTCCCAATACTAATAATGCTACAGGTAGCGCGTCCAAACTTCCTAAAGTAGCGGTTGGAGCGCTGATCATCAAAGCTCCAAATACCAAAACAAAAGTGCCGATCGCTTCTGTTATTACATTGTACCCA
This sequence comes from Endoryza foliicola, assembly GCF_050589245.1. Classification (NCBI taxonomy): domain Bacteria; kingdom Pseudomonadati; phylum Bacteroidota; class Chitinophagia; order Chitinophagales; family Chitinophagaceae; genus Endoryza; species Endoryza foliicola. Next base: position 188,940 of record NZ_JBOBEW010000006.1, read on the forward strand.
TAACTTCTTATGGATGGTCCTGTTGCGAATACACCCAATTTATCTGCCGAACTTGATGTAACATCAAAATGTTGTTTGTAAGCCAACCAAGCTAAAATGGCTCCGGTAATAGCACCAGCGAACTGCGCTATTATATACCAGAAGGCCAGATTGGTATCGATGTTTCCAAGGACCAATTGTGCAATGGTAACGGCTGGATTTAAATGACCTCCGCTTCCTAATTTGGTAGCCGTATACACTCCTACAAAAACAGCAATGCCCCATGCAAAGCAAATGCTGATCAAACCACCACCATTTCCTTTAGTGTCTTTAAGAACTACATTACAAACAACTCCTTGTCCTATTAGAATAAGGAGCAGGGTGCCGATGTATTCGGCGAGAAAAATATTCATAAGCAATCGTGTTTATAGGGGTAAGTACTGTTTTGCCAGTATGGTGTAAGATACAATTTGTTCGTCAATCCAATTTTGCGGTTTTTTCAATTCTTTGGCGAGAATTTTAGCAACAGTGGGAGAGGCTTCTATAGATGCTTTCGCATCCAATAACAAAGCTCTTGTTCTTCTGCTCAATACATCTTCTACCGTATGCGCATATTCTTCTCTTGCGGCCCATACTACCATGGCCTCTGTATAAGGTAGATCCGGGTGGATTTTTTTCTGAAGTTGCGGGTATTTGAAAACAAGATCTTGCAATGCCGGACGATCACTACCGTAGTAGTAATCATCCGAATTAAAATCATCAACGGGGTCAGCTCCGTGAATTAATAGGTTATGTGTTACAGATTCCGCATAAGGCAGGCCTGCTTGAATAGCAGCAATATTGATCACGTCTTCACCCATTTTTCGATAGGTAGTCCATTTTCCACCAATGATACTCACCAATCCGGTTGGTGAAATGGTTACAGAATGATCTCGGCTAAGTGCTGCAGTATTTTTTGCTGATGCTTTCACCAAGGGGCGTAAGCCGGCAAACATACTTTTAATATCGGAGTAGGTAGGATCTTGTGTTAAATAGCGAGCAGCGTGATTCAATACAAATTTCACCTCTTCTTCCAATGGCTTGGGTTCGGTTTCAATAGTTGAAACAGGAGTATCAGTTGTACCGATGATTACTTTTTGATGCCAAGGCACAGCAAATAAAACGCGTCCATCGTCGGTATGTGGAATCATGATAGCAGTATCACCTGGAAGAAAGGCTTTGTCGAGTACGATATGTATCCCTTGACTCGGTGCAATGGTGGTTTCATGTGCCGCATCATCCATTTGTTGTATGCTGTCTGAAAAAACACCGGCTGCGTTGATCACTACCTTTGCCTGTACTTCATAATCACTATAGAGAATGGTATCACGCAGTTTTACGCCGATCACTTTCTCTTGATGCTTGATGAGTCCGGTTACTTCTGCATAATTCAACACTACAGCGCCCGATTCTATGGCGGTCTGAGCCAGGTTGATCGCTAACCTACTATCGTCGAACTGACCGTCGTGGTATAAGACTCCACCTTTCAATCCTTCCGGATCAAGCGTTGGGGTATAGTATTGCACTTCTTCTGTTGACAGCCATTCGCTTTCACCCAGGCCCAGCTGACCACTCATCCAATCGTATACCTTCAATCCCAATCCATAAAATGGGCCTTCCCACCATTTATAGTTTGGAACAATAAAAGACTGATTTTTTACGAGGTGTGGTGCGTTTTGCTTGAGGATGCCTCTTTCGCGAAGCGCTTCCATCACCAACTTGATATTGCCTTGTTGCAAATAGCGAACACCTCCGTGCACCAGTTTTGTTGAGCGAGAAGAAGTACCTTTTGCGAAATCATATTTTTCAACTAACAATGTTCTATACCCACGAGTAGCCGCTTCTACTGCAGCTCCTAAGCCGGTGGCTCCGCCTCCGATTATGATGATGTCGAACGAATTGCTTAATTGATTGCAAAGGTCTGTTCTTGATAGTGCCATGAAAGAAAGTATTCAATACTGATACTGGTGCAAATATTAAACCACAGTTCTATTGCTTTTACAAAAAGGTGGAAATAATTGTTCTCTTACTCGTTTTCATCGGCCCAAGCTATACTGGCTTTTACTGCGCGACGCCAACCCTTTATGAGATTGTTTGCTTCATTACTTTGCATTAAAGGATGAAAATGCGCATCTGCCTGCCATTGATGTTGCAATTGATCGGTGTTCTCCCAAAAACCAACGCCCAATCCGGCTAAATAAGCAGCGCCCAGCGCAGTGGTTTCATACACTTTCGGACGAATTACGGTTGTTTGAAGAAGGTCGGCCTGAAATTGCATTAGCATATTATTGATAGTAGCGCCACCGTCTACACGCAATTCTTTGATTGCTATTTTAGAATCTGCCGACATAGCTTGCAATACATCCATAGTTTGATAGGCGATGCTATCAAGTGCAGCTCTGGCAATATGTGCTTTCGTGCTGCCCCTTGTTAGTCCGAATATCGTACCTCGTGCATACTGATTCCAATAAGGTGCGCCTAATCCTGCAAAAGCCGGCACTATGTAAACGCCGTCACTACTACTTACTTCCTTTGCCAAAGCCTCCACTTCTGATGAGGTCCGAATAATGTGCAAACCATCTCTTAACCATTGCACTACCGCCCCCGCTATGAATACACTTCCTTCCAATGCATAGGTTGTTGTATTGCCAATTTTCCATGCAATGGTTGTTAATAGATTATTTGAAGAAGTAATTGCTTCCGTGCCGGTATTCATAAGCATGAAACAGCCCGTACCATACGTGTTCTTCACCATTCCTGCTTGCGTGCATTGTTGCCCAAACAAGGCTGCTTGCTGATCACCCGCAATTCCCGAAATAGGTATGTGCGCTTTCTTTACAATAGAATCGGTTACACCATATTGTTCACTCGATGCTTTGATGGTTGGCAGCATCGACGCGGGAATATCAAACAATTTCAATAATTCTTCATCCCAATCGCCGGTGTGTATGTTCATTAATAGTGTTCTTGATGCGTTGGATACATCGGTGATGTGTAGTTGTCCCCCGGTAAGTTTCCATACCAACCAACTATCAATGGTTCCAAAAGCTAATTCGCCACGAAGGGCCGCAGCACGCGCACCCGATACATTGTCGAGGATCCATTTCACTTTGGTTCCTGAAAAATAGGCGTCTAATACCAGACCTGTTTTTTGTTGTATCAAGGGTGCGTATCCCTCTTGTTTCAGTCTATCGCAGAATCCGGCGGTTCTTCTGTCTTGCCATACAATAGCATTGTATATGGGCTCTCCTGTTTTTCGATTCCATACAACCGTGGTTTCGCGTTGATTGGTAATTCCAATGGCAGCGATATCGGAGGTTTGACAATTGGCTTTGGCTAATACCTCTGCCAATACACCGTATTGTGTACTCCATATTTCATTGGCATCGTGTTCCACCCAACCACTTTCCGGAAAAATTTGTCGAAATTCTTTTTGAGCCACACTAACAATTGCACCTTGTGCGTCAAACAAAATTGCACGAGAACTAGTGGTTCCCTGATCAAGAGAAAGTACATACTTCGCAGGCATAGAAATCGTTTTCTGTGAAGTAGTAAGTTATGAGTTTTTGTGTAAACTAAAGATGAATTATTAGAAGGCCAATCGGAAACTGAAAAATACTCCAAAGCGACTTACTTTTTCTACCGGCAGTGGTCTTGGAAACACGCGCCATACCAAATCCATTCTAAATACTTTGAAGATATTGTCTACACCCGTTCCAATTTCCATATATGTTTTCCCGTCGAGGGTTGAAAATTTATAGGCAGAATTGGCTGGCATGTTCAATGCTTTATTGGCATCTGATAAGCTACCCCATAACAATTTGGTATTCCAGAATTGGCGGAATTTTAATTTTCTAGTCAATGGAATGTAACGGAACAAGCCGTTTCCAATATTGTGTTCGAAATTGATCCCTGCATATTGATCGTGCAGAAATTCAAATCGGTTCATCAAACTAAACGCGTATTTATTGTAATAGTAAATTTCATTACCTGGTGCCACATCCAAGAACATATAAGGAAGTGTACCATATGTTTTGCCGGCAAATACATTGTAATAGATACTACCCAGTGGTGGGATCTTCATGTAGTCGGAAACACTACCGGAAATTTTGGTGTAGTTGTAAGCACTGTTCAATACTCCCGACATTCCCTTCGTGAGTTTGATTTCCGATATTGGATAAGGACTTCCCAAACTTGTTCTGAAGAAGGTGTTCTCAAGGTACTTTTCCAAGTATGCAAAGCGCACTTGTATGCTTGTTTCAAAAGTATTCAAGGCCTCACCTGACTTTACCGAGAATAATGACTTTTCAGGTAAGTTCATCACCGGATTGTAGATCTTTCTATCTGCACCCAAGGTTACACTAAAACCATTTTTCCACTGTTTGTATATCGATGCCTTTCCTTCTTCCATCATTAAGAATTTGATGGGCACTCCGGTTTTTCGAATGGCTAAGGCAAAGATGTTATCCTGACTAATTTCATCATAATAGGTTTGTGCACGGTCGAAGTCTTTACTATAAGAAGCATATAGGGAAGTCCTTGGGCTTCGTTTGAGAATATACAATGCTTCTAATTTGCCTTTAAACTGTTTGTCTTTGAATCCATAAGCAACGTATCCATGTAAGTTCAATCGCTTGTTAAAGCCGGAGTTGGTTCCCAAGTCCCAACGCAAACGCATTCCTTCGTAAACGTTGGCATAGATCCAGTTTTGCCATGGACCGATTTGGTAATTACCGGTATTTAAATAGCCTGTTGCTAAGAAGTTTAGTAGCTTGGTAGTTTTTTGGAACGAAGGGAGCGATAGTAAAGTGTCAATTGTTTTATAGATCTTTTGCTCTGAAACGGTTAAGGGTTCATGCCTTGCTTCAACCCAAAAACTATCCGGAGTATGTTTGGCGTTTTCGGTTACAATGGTTTCTTCAATCAGGTTGTTTTTGGCAAGTTCGTTTACAACGGAGCTGTCGTTGAAAACAATGTTTTCGTAGGTAGTTGTTTTTCTTCCGATAACAGAAAGTGTTTTCTCGCCGGTGAGAGAAAGATCAACTACAAATTTATCACGTGAGAGAAACCAAGTACCATCGGGCATTAATTTGAACTCTTGGATCAAGCTGAGTTTGTCAACATAGTTGATATTCGCTTCTTTTGATAGCCGCAGGTTCATTTTTTGAACAGCCCAAGTAGTATCATGAACCCAACAGTCGCCTTCGAAAGTATTTTCACCCACCCGTTTTGGTGTAAAGCTCATATGAATAAGCCGACGGTTGTTCACAAACTGACTGTCGAGCACTTTGTAGCGGTAGTAATTATCACCATTATCACTCAAGGGGCTAATAAAGAGTTTATCGAAAACCGGAATGAAATTGCTGTAGAAGTTTACGTTTTGGTCCATACCTCCCAGAAACTGCAATACACTTTCATTGGAAACTCCCAAAGTTTTCGTTCCTTTTATTACTTCTCTTCTTCGCTTGGGGTCTTTTTGATAGTAGTAATCAGAAATGGCTTCCGTAAGATATACAGGTAGAAAAGGGCGGCCTTCTTCGGTTGTATCTACATTGTCGAATACGAATCCGAAGTTTTTAATAATCGGGTATTTCTGCCATTTTTCACGTTTTACATTCTTAAGGTCTATTTCCAATTTGTTATAGAGTTCATACGAGAAGTTTTCGAATCTGTAGCGATCGTTGAGTGGTTTCTTTTTTACAATTCTTCTCCACATCAATAAACCTCTATCAATTTTTTTCTTTACCACCACTTCGTTGGTGAATTTTCCTCTCACTAAATGGATAGATATGTCGAGAACATTGTTTTTAACTCTACTGAGCAAGGTTGAATCGAAGACAAGGAAATAGTCTTCATACCCAACATAGGTAATGACTAAGGTATCGGTGGGCCATTCTTGAAATCGGAAGGTGAAAGCTCCTGCAGAGTCGCTCAAACGGCCGGCGGTGCCATTTTTAAATTTCATAGACGCGAAGGGAATCAGCTCTTCACTGTGCGCGTCCTTGATTGTACCTTTTAAGACTTTATTTTGTGAGAATAAGTTCTTGGTTGTGAGAAGGTTAAGGATAATGAAAAATGCTATAAGTACTTTCTTAAGTAACGATCCTGCCATTGAACAAAAATACGCTTCGATTTCTTAAAAGGTTGGTAATAAATGGATGGATTGGCCGAAACTATGGATGAAAATTTGGTGGAATCAATCAATTTATCTTACTTTGAAACACAAAGTGCTTTTTATGCAAGAAAATCAGACTTCTTTGGATGCTTTACAAGACATCAAACAGATGATGGAGCGATCTTCTCGCTTTATTTCTTTGAGCGGCTGGAGCGGGATTAGTGCCGGTTTGGCTGCTTTAGCGGGTGCTTTTATTGCCAATAGCCGAATGGCTTATTATATTCCGAGCAACCAACAATCGGATTATAGTTTGAGAGGCATGGCAGTAAATCAGTCTTCCTACTATGATCTATTGATAGAATTGATCGCAATTGCCATTGGAGTGTTTGTGATAGCATTTGTAACAGCATTCTTTTTTACCTATCGAAGAAGTGTGTCTAAGAATACGCCAATTTGGAACAGCGTGTCGCAACGTATGGTGTGGAATGCTTTGTTGCCAATTTTGGTGGGAGGAATAGTAATTTTGCGCGTCCTATATTTAGAGTCCTATACTTTGGTAGCTCCACTCTGTTTAATTTTTTACGGATTGGCCTTGTTGAATGCTTCTAAATATACCTTAGGGGAAATTCGCTGGTTGGGCTATGCGCAAATTGTATTGGGTTTGATCAATCTCTGGAATCCCGGATGGGGCTTGGTTTGTTGGAGCATAGGTTTTGGAGTGATGCATATTGTATATGGTTTTATTATGTGGTGGAAATACGAGCGAGCCGATTAAAATAGAAACATGAAGAATCCGATTTCACAATTAAACAAAGTGTTTGAGAGCAGGATCCGTTTGGGTGTCATGAGCATCTTAATGGTGAATGAGTCTGTTAATTTCAATGATCTAAAGCAGATGTTGGAACTAACCGATGGCAACCTCGCGTCGCATCTTACCACTTTAGAAGAACAGGGATTCATACAAGTAACCAAGGGCTTCATAGGTAGAAAAACCAATACTACCTATACTGCTACAAAGGCCGGCCAACAAGCATTTAAAGACCATTTAACAGCCCTTGAAAACATGATCAAAGGAGTAAAGTAAATTTTTTTTGTCATTTCACTTTGAAAAACAAAGAGCTTTTTAAATCAAAAAACATGAAACAGATAAAAACACCGGCTTTAGTGGGTTTTCTTTTCTTATTGGTATCTATTACGATGTATATCGTTGGAGGAACAGATCTTGCTAAATCCGATCAATCAGGTTTTGTAACTGTAAACTTCGGGTTGACCGGCATTTATTGGACTATTTACATGATTTCAGGGCGCGACTCCGACCAAAAATCATTGATCCAAAACATACTCATCGCCCTTTTCTTTTTCAGCGCGCATACTTTTAATAGAGAGCTTATTGTTTTCGATCATTGCACACCCTGGTTTATGGCGCTTCAGTTTTTAGGGGTGGCTGCGTTATTGCTTGACTTCTTCGCCGACCGATTTCCGAATTGGTTGAAATGGGCTCAATTTATAACATTGTCATTGGCGCTTTTGTGTTGGTTGTATATGACGGTATATGTTACCCCACTTTATTTGATCGGATTGATTGGTATCGTCGCGCTCGGGCTAGGGCTGCATATTTTCGTTCCTATTTTACTGTTCATTCGAACCTTGTTCATATTAAAAAACAGATTCAATGAAAAGCAGTATCAGGTTGTGTTGTGGTCTATTTCAAGCACCGTAGTTTTGTTATGTGTTCTTTTTGTGATACAATGGAATTTACTGAGTCAAAGTATTGGCAGAACCGTTCGCGAGGCGAGGGCTTATGCTAAAGATGGAGTTCCGGCTTGGATATCTGTTGTGAAAGATTACCGAGATGAATGGTTATTTTCAGACTTCGTGAAAATGGATATTGAATACCAAGTATCAAAGAATAGTTTTTCACTTTGGGGTGAACCACGGTTCAACGACCAAATCGTGAAACTTCACAATCCCTTAATTATGATCGCTTCTCTTTTCTCAACTGATCCTCTTCTGGAGTCGGATAAAATTCATATTCTAAAGGCGATCTATGGATATGATGGTGTGCAAGAACTTCGGTTGTGGAGTGGTAAGGATCTCTATACTGAAGCTGTTACCACGTCCATTCAATTGTGGCCTAACAATGGCATTCAATACACAGAACATACTTTTCAAGTAACCAATGGTTCAGAAGAGCGTTGGCAAGGACAGAATGAAGCGATCTATATTTTCCAATTACCCTCAGGCGGCACCGTTACTTCTTTGAGTCTTTGGGTCAACGGAAAAGAAGAAAAGGGTGTTCTTACTACCAAATCAAAAGCCGCCGAAGCATATAAAAATATTGTAGGGGTTCAAGGTCGTGATCCATCTTGGGTTGAATGGCGAGAAGGGAATAAAGTGGCAGTAAGGGTGTTTCCTGTTAACAATAAAGAAAGCCGTGTTTTCAAAATTGGTATTACAGCTCCCATGAAAAAGGAGGCAATGCGATGGAGCTATCTTCCATCTACTTGGGAAGGCCCGGTGAAGAAAAGTACTCGATATCAAACTCGTGTTTTGTTTGCACAAGATCCGGTAAACGTTCATGTAGCACATGCTTCGATGGTAGCAAAGAATCAATATGAAGTAGATGAGTTGCCTTCTTCCAATATCACTATCGAAATGGATGCTCCTGAAAAATTGCAAGCAGAATTTGCATACGATAAACACCGCTACGTTCTTAGTAACTATCTGCCCTCAAGAATGAGCTTCGATCCCCAGGATATCTATTTAGACATCAATGCCAGTTGGACCAACCAAGAGATCAGTGCCATGAAAACCTTGTTTGCAAATAAATCAATCTACGTGTATCAAAAAGAAATGGTGAAGTGGGAGCCTAGAAACGGAGACAAGGTCTTGAATCAATTGCGACAACAAACGATCAGTTGTTTCCCTTTTTTCTTGATTAAAGATCGAGAGCATTCATTGCTTGTTACAAAGCCCGCTCTTGCAAATATTGCGATCGAAGACCTAGAAGAATCCGATTATGCAATTAAGTTGAAAGCAGATCGAAGCAATGGTCAGCCGGTACGATGTTTCTTGTTGAATGCTCAATCGTCCGGGTACTATAAAACACTGATTGATAGCCGCTATTTGATTCCTGAAATAGGGAATACAGATGATTTGAAAGAATTGATAGTTCAAAAGCAGTTTGCAGTATCCGAAGAGTCGGATCAGAAAATTGTGATCCCTGAACTGGGGGTTCAAATACAAGAAGACAGTTTGCCTGTTCAGCATGCGGCTACTGATCATATTTATAGACTGTTTCAATACAATCAAATACTTCGAAGTGCTGCAACCGATTCTACTGCTATTGTAAGGGCTGAAAAAGCTAATTTAGTAAGTCCGGTGTCAAGTTTAATAGTTCTGGAGTCGGCGCAAGATTATAAAGATCAGGGCATTGATACCGATCAAAAGGGACTCGGGAATGCAGGAATCCAATCAAAAGGGGCTGCCCCGGAACCCGAAGAGTGGTTGCTGATCATTCTTTTCTGTGGAACCCTGGTTTACTGGTACTTCAGGAAAAAGAAACAGATTACAACTGCCTAATTCATCTCTATGCAAACCATTTGGAAAAAAGGGTGGAGTTGGATACTACTTTTGTCTGCTATACCATCTGTGTATATCCTGCACATTTATTTGAGTTGGACGAGTGCTTCCACTATTCTTGGACTAATCTCTTGTTATATCGTTGGAGCAAACTCCAAAGAAAAGGGATGGGTCCGCGAGTATGCGCTTCTAGCGATCGTTGCTCTTTTGCTGACGCTGTTTATACCTGTAAAGACCTTGTATTTTTTCAGTTGGTCATTTACTGTGCTATTCTTTTGGGCAATGGTTACCGGACCGAAGTCACCTTTATTATTGCCGATTCTCTTTTTCATGTCGCCCATTTTTCAATTCGTGGTACAAGTATTCAGTTTTCCCATTCGCTTGCAGCTTAGTAGCTGGGCGGGTTCTATACTGAAGCACTTAATAAAAGATTTGAAGGTAGAAGGAAATGTGATCTCAAATTCCGGCGCAGAGTTTTCGATTGATGAAGTGTGCATGGGACTCAATATGGTAGTTGTTAGTCTATTGTTAGGTGTTGTGATATGGAGTCTAGGTGCTCGTTTTCAAAGAAAATCGCCTCCACTTCATCACCTTCCATTCTGGCTTTATTTTTTGATACTGATGGTGTGTAATGTGGTGATGAATTTGTTTCGCATTGTTGCAATTGTATTATTTAAGTCGATGCCGGGCACCTGGCATCATGAAGCAATTGGCCTGATTAGTTTGCTTGTTTATGTGGTGCTTCCATTGATTTGGATGGCTCGTTTTAGAAAGCCAACAAATTCGGTAGCCAGTAAAAGTAGCCCTACACACCATGCACTTAACTATGCTCTACCGCTCTTTTTAATTTTAGTGGCAGTTAAAGTGATTCAACGTGATCAGCAGGCTTCTATTCCAAATCCCCTTTCGTCGAAGAGCTTTGAAGGGTACCAAGTGAATTCCGTTAACAACACCACTTTGGAATTAATGGATCAGTTGAGTTTGGTGTATGTAAAAGCCAATCCCAACTGGTATCAAGCAGATCACAATCCTCAAATTTGTTGGAAAGCAAGTGGGTATGTACTTGGCGATATCAAGTATGTGTCCATCAATGGGAAAAAATGCTATCAGGGTGTACTGAAGAAGGGAGCTGAATTGATGTACACCGTATGGTGGTATTCAAATAAGAAAGACCGCACTTTGAGCCAATTCGAATGGCGGTGGAAGCAATTTACCGGAGCGCCGCCTTTTAACTTAATCAATATAACGGTTAAAAGAGAAGCGGATTTGCAAGCTGCCTGCTTGAAATTTGAACAAGTAAAAGAACTTAATTAAAACGTTGTATATGAAACTAAACATTCATGGTCCTTGGTTTAAAGAAACCGGCCTCGGGTTTCTGCCCGTTAATTTGGCAGGAATGGTAGTGGCAATTGCCGTCCTGATTTTCAATGGCATCTATTTTATGGCGGTAGATAAAAACTCCCATAGTGCCAGTGATACCTTGATCAACTTTTTTGTGGGATTTACCTGCGCTGCTTTTTGGTATCAATGGATTGCCAAAAGAACTTCTTAATTTCGGATATGGTAAAATTCATCTTGGCAAGATTTCAAAGTTTCGGACCGGCTTTTAAAGGACTATTTGCCTTTGTAAAGAAAGAGGGGCAAGCTAAAATTCATCTCTTAGCTACAATCGTTGTTATAGCAGCGTCCTTTTATTTTCAAATAACAAAAGCAGAATGGATCGCTGTTGTATTTGCCATAGCGTTGGTATGGGCTACCGAAATGTTGAATACAGCCATTGAGAAACTGGTTGATTTTTGTTCAGATGAACGATTGCCAATTCTGAAGTTCATAAAAGATGTGGCAGCAGGTGCTGTGCTGATTGCAGCTTTTGCTGCTATTGCAGTAGCACTGATTATTTTTCTACCTTATTTATCGCAATTATGAATCTTCTAGTAAACTTCGTTAAAGACCTTTGGGCCACACCCGTTTTTCGAAATCTATTTTGGAATGTGGTGGTAGCCATTTTGTTTGTTGCTTTTCGGATTTGGTATACCACTAGCAATGCCTATTCTATGTTGCTGTGGAATTTGTTTCTCGCTTTGATTCCATATGGGGTTTCGCAATGGCTGCAATTAAGGCCGGCATTAGCTTCCAACAAAGCCTTATTTGTTTTCTTTTTTGCAGTTTGGTTGGCCTTTGTGCCCAATACTTTTTATCTGGCAACCGATATGTACCATCTAGGTGAAGTGTCGGGAATATCATTGTGGTACGATCTTATCATGTTGATCCTTTTCGCATGGATTGGAATTTATGTGGGATTCGTAAGCATGTTGCAAATGGAAAGCTTAACTATCTGTTACTGGGGGCAATTCTGGAAAAGAGCGTTCATGCCAATTATGATTGTACTGAATGCAATTGGTATCTATTTAGGCAGGGTTTTGCGATTCAATAGTTGGGATGTGATTCATGAGCCTATGCAGTTGGTAGTAGCTTTGCTAGACTTGTTCAATCATCCGCTTCAACACAAATCGGCTTGGGTATTGATCGCCGGGTTTTCTGTTTTTATTGGACTTGTATATAAAAGCATTCGGACCAGTTCGGTGTTCCAAAAATAAAAAAGGCGTCTCAACGAGACGCCTTTTTTATTATAGTTTGTTTTTTTAGAAGTCAACTCCAATTGCGAAGTAAACCAATGGTTTGCCTCTGAAGAATCCGCTCATATCCCAACCTGCATCTAATTTCATGAAATATCCTAACAGCATACTTCTAGCACCAAAACCATATCCTCCAACAAAGGGTCCAATACCACCTGCTCTAATTCTGATCTCGGTAGAACCATCAGTGTTTGGATAAATGATCTCAGGTCTTTTGATACTTCCATAAGAGCCATTCCAAGCGGAACCCATATCAATGAATTGCACCAATTGGAAGTTTCTCAAGAATGCATTATTGATAGGCTTGTTAAACAAGGTTTGGAATACAGGGAATCTGAATTCTGAATTGAATACCACTGCATTGTTTCCGTTCGCTACGTTTTGATTGAAACCACGCATGTTTACGGCCAATGATTGATACGCATAGTAATCATTCGATGGCTGAGGATCTCTGCTATAGCGTGGGAACATCCAACCATCTACACCACCCAAGTAATACAAGATCTTTTGATCGCCCCAACTGAAATCAGCTGCTGCACGACCGGCCCAAATGAAGTTGCGGTAAATAGGGTAGTAGTATCTGAAATCGGTACCAAAGTTGAACGAAACGCGCCCTTTAGGAGGGTTCACACTGTTCTTTGGATCGTTCATTCTGCTCATGAAATCGGCGTACACTTTAAAGCGCATACCGTTCCAGATATTCTGCGTTTTCAAAATGGCATTGTCGTGAACGTATTCCAATCGAGCCAATGCATAGGTTTGCTTGTTAAGATCTTTTGTTGTTAAAGCCGAAGTGTCAAAGTCACTAGCTCTAACTACAATCTTGTCATAGCGTATACCGGCAGAAATCTTCAAGCTTCTTACTTTATCGAAAGGATATTTGATGATACCTTGATACAAGTTAGAGAATTGCTTTCCTTCGTAAGGCTTGGTAGTATTGTTGATACCTGTTACTTGACCAATATTGGTTTGACGATAATAGACCAAAGAATAATCCATTCTCTTTTTCAAATAGTCGATTCTCGCAAACCATTCACCACCACCGTCAAAAAGCGATTGATTGATGGATACGAAATTAGTTCCTACACCGCCGCTGCCTACACTCACTCCGGCTCCATTTCCACTTAATAGCGGCAAACGTAAACCACCGGTGAAACGAATGTCTTCAAACAAGTCGAACACAGAAGCTTTCAGCATACTGTTAAAGCTGCCACCGCTTTGCAATACTACCGGTAATGAACCAGTGTAAGGTTGAAGGCGGTTGATCAATACATCGTTATTGAACAAGGCGGCACTAAAGTTATCGGCAGAGAATTTCAAATTGTAGTCAAAACGCTTTGCCTTCTTCACCAAAGGAATTTCCGCGGGTTCAGGGTTTTTCTTTGCGTCCGTTTTTTCTTTAGCCTCTTCTTCCTCGAATCCGGTATCGAAGAAACTACCCGATTTCTTAGTAGTATCCTGCCCTTCCGGCGCATCCCTAAACTCTATTTTTTCAGCCTCTTGTAATTGTTTTTCCGTTATTGTTTTCTTTCGATATTCAGTAGGACGCGGATTCACGTTCCTGCGCTTCAATGTAGCTTCGTCTACCTTCAATCGATATAAGTATTTTGCAGTTCCTTGCTGACGCACTTCACTTACCATTCCATTGTCACCGGCAATTTTTGTTTCTTTTAAACTGCTTTGATAATTGGTTAAAGAGAATACATAAGTAGAGTCGTTGGTTACCGAATAAGTAAAAACTGTATCCGGAGCATCTTTACCCCAGGCTTTTAAAGTAGAATCTAATTCTTTGTCGGATGGATTTCTTAAGCGTTCGTCACCTACCACATATACGCTGTCTAAGCCCGCTCTTTCAGTAGTAAAGAAGCCGGCAAAACGGTTTCCAATACCACTTTCATCTGTTACAAACGTGAAGTGATTCACATTGTACTGCATCGGATAGCGAGCATTGCCGTATTTCAAATTGGTAAGCTGACTTACTTGGCGGAACTCGCTTTTATTGTAGATATCAGTCAAGAATACATTGTAACGATCGCCGGGTACCGTGGTATCTGCACTCTTTGCATAAGGTGAAGGGCGGTTAGAAACGAAGATGATTCCTTGCTTGTTTGGAAAAGCTACAAAGTTAGGATCAAGATCGGCAAATACGTCGTTGGTTACTTGTTCGAATGTGTTCTTATCAAGTTTGTAAATAAAAATATCTGACTGGCCTTTGCGAACGGCACTCATCAACAGGGTGTTTTCGTTCAACATGTATTTCATGTCTTGAACCGTCTCGAATTCAGGCAGGTCAATTTTGATGCGTTTAAAACGGGCCACGGCATCGTATACAAACAACTTCACTTTTCCTTCTGCCCAATACACTACCGCTAAGCGAGTACCTTTTCCATCCCATGCCAATAGTGGATAGTTTGGATTTTTTTCACCATCAGGCGTGCGTATACCTGTTTTCAATAATACTTTTCTGTCGATCATGTTTTCATACAACACCACACATGATTGGCCCTTGATGTATTCAACTACGGCATAGGTCTGGCTTCTAGGCGCCGGATTGGGCGTGAACTTCAAGAAGTCGTGATTGTCTTTCACTTCTTCCACCAGCGTTACATTCCCTTTTGGGATATCTCTTCTGCCTTTCAAATCCAATTCGTATTGTTCTTCAAAGTATTTCATGAAATTCTTCACGAAATCTTTAAACTTCATTTTGCAAATACGGCTAGAGGCACTGTTCAAGTTTCTGTAAACGCGAGCGAGGTATAAAAAGTAGGTAACGTTTTCTTTCTTGTGTTTTAGTTCGAAATAATGCCAGAAAGCATGTCCTGCTAAATCCGGTTTTTTATAAGCGAACTGATAGAAGTTTTTAAACTCGCCACTTAGAATAGCTGATTTCAGTTGATCGTCAAGGTCGGCGCTCCAATTCTCAGCCACATATTGTACATAACCATCTACCAGCCATTTAGGAAGATCAAGTAGGGCTTGGTTGGTAGCGAATTCGCCTAAGTCGTCTCCAAAAAGAATGTTTTCAACCAATATGCGAGCAATGCCCTGACGAATTTGCTTGCGCAAATGGGCGTGATCACCATCGAAATAAACGATCATCTTATTATTAACCAGCTTTGTAACGCCACCGGTGGTTTGCCAATCGATCGACAATCCAATATTGGATTGCTCCATTTCGTTGAAATTATTATAGATCACGATGTTGGCGCGGCGTTGCAAACCGTATTCTACAAACTGCTCAATTCCGGGTAATTCTTCTTCAGCTACTTGCATTACAAAATCGGCTAATGGCTTTCCGTTTTCGTAGTAGTAAGTGTTGAAATTAGACGTTTGAAGGTATTGCCACTTGAATTTGCGGTATTGAACCCGGTTCTTTCCAAACTCCACAGTATTCACCTGACCCACAGCAGTAGCTGACACAAACAAAAGCATCAAAATCCCAAAAAAATGTTGTGCGCTTAACTTAATCTTTTGAACTTGCATATCCGGTCTTTAATAATTTTAAAGGTACTACAAATTGGCCTTTCCGGTATATTTTTAACAGGATGAAACCATCGCAAAAATGCTGAACATTCAACAGTTTACTTTCAGTCCCTTTCAGGAAAATACATACGTAATTTATGATGATAAAGGTTGGTGCGCGATCGTTGATCCGGGCTGTTATTTTGACTATGAAAAGGCCCAACTGAAAGCCTTTATACAAGATAATCAGTTGACCCCTAAACTTTTGTTAAATACCCACTGCCATTTAGACCATGTATTTGGCAATAAGTTTACTTATGAAACCTGGGGTTTGATTCCACACTTACACGAATTAGAGCTGCCTGTGCTCCAAAGAGCAGGTGAGGCAGGAGTGAAATGGGGAGTCCCTTTTGATGCGTATTCAGGAGAAGTGGCCTTCGTGAAAGAAGGTGAGGAGGTGGTATTGGGAGAAGAGCGTCTACAAGTATTACTCATGCCCGGACATTCGCCCGGTAGCGTGGGCTTCTACAAAGAAGACCAAGAGTTTATTCTATCGGGCGATGTATTGTTTAGAAACAGCATTGGCCGAACCGATTTGCCGGGGGGCGATCATGATACGCTATTGAACAGCATTCGCACCAAATTATGGCCCCTGCCGCCCAAAGTGCAAGTGTACTCCGGTCATGGCCCTATAACCACTATCGGCTACGAAAAGCAATACAATCCTTATGTGAATGAAGGGTTGTTTTAGAGAAATCTGCCAACATAGGGCAGTTTTTTGAGTTCTTGTCGCTCTACTGTTAGAATGAGTAATCCAAATAAACTCATTAAAGCCAGCCCCGAAACCAGATAAACCGGCATGAAGTAACCCGATTTAGCATTCATGAATGCTTTAATGGCTTCATGAACAGCGAACAAGAGGGTGCAAATCACCAAGTACGCTATCAACTTTTTCTTCGCATAAGGCACCGGATAGTACTTCTGCCCCTGCGTATAACTCACTACCATCATGAAGGCGTAACATACGAAAGTGCCCCATGCGGCTCCGTAGTAATGGAACTTCGGAATCAGGAGAATGTTCAACACAATAGTGATAATGGCTCCCGCCACAGTAATGTATGCACCAAACATGTTTTTGTTGGTGAGTTTGTACCACACTGATAGGTTGTAATAAATACCCAAGAATACGCTCGCCATGGCAAGAATTGGAACAATATAAATACCCTGCGCGTATTCGGGGTGAGTGCGCGCAATCAAATACTTCCAAACATCTAAGAATAGCACCACAGTTAGAAACATGAAGCAACAGGCTATTACGAAAAGCTTCATTACTCGGGCATATGTTTTCTGCGCATTTTCATTTTTCGATTGATTAAAGAAGAAGGGCTCCGCGGCCAATCGAAATACCTGAATGAAGATGGTGATCAGTACCGCCAACTTATAACAGGCCCCAAAAACGCCCAGTTCAAATTGTTCTTGTTTTACGGGAAGTGAAAGCACGCGCTGATACACCAGCCTGCTCAGCATTTCATTGATCATACCTCCAAATCCCACAATGATCAGCGGATAAGAGTAGTTCATCACTTCTTTCCATAATCCCCAATTGAATCGGAACTTGAAAGCAGAAAATTCTTTGTAGAGTAAGAGTAATGAAATAGCACTGGCAAATAAATTCGCCAATACAAAATAGCCGATACCCACTTTGGGATCATACAATTGACCTAAGAACGTATAAGGTGTTTTTTCATGCGCCGGTTTTGCTACATAATAGAAAAACAACACAATGGCGATGTTCAGTAAAATACTGAATACGTTTACAAAAGCATATTTCCTGGGCCTTTCTTCCAAACGAAGCTTGGAAATGGGTAGGGTATAAAGGGTATCAAAAAACAAGATCCCAATCATCCACAACATATACTCCGGATGATCACTCATTCCAATAAAGTCGGCTAAAGGCGAACGCAGCCAATAAAGAATCAAGGAAAGAACTGTGGTGGTAATAAGAACTGATACCATCAAGGTATTGTACAATTCACTTCTGTCTTTATTCTGTGCAAATCGGAAATAGCTGGTTTCTAAGCCGTAGGTAAATAAAATATTTAAAAAGGGAATAACGGAATAGATCTGGGTATAGGCATAAGACCCGTTCGGATCAAATAACTGGAAACCGAGTAAACTAATCGCGAAATTTAGAAATCGGGCCATGATACGGGGTAGACCGTACCATACTGTTTGCCCTGCTAATTTTTTTATGCCGCTCAAATCATCTATATTTTGACAAATTTAATGGATGGCCGTAAGAAATCAGCTTTCTTAACATACTGCTGCCTTAAATTTGTTGAACGCATTTAAAGCCTTCTTATGTTAAAGAAACTATACTTTACGGTTTTTGCTTCCCTGGCCTGTTTGATTTCTTTCGGACAAGCCCAATTGGGAAGAATTGAATTGCAAAAAGTGGACCGACAAGCCGTGGTCGTCTTCACCCAATATCCGCAAGAAATTGTGGAGGGCGCTATTAAGCAGAAAATGGATCAGTTGGGAAACAAAGGAAAAGAAAGCCGAGGCTTGATCAATTTGAACAAGAGCAATTTTTATGTTTACAAAGGAGCTCGACTTCCGGAATGGGACCAACCGGTAGATCTTTATTTCAAAACCGAACAAAAGACCCAACGCGATGTAACAGAATCTACTGTTTACTTGGTAATTCAAAAAAATGCCACCGATTTCGCCACCAACGAAACCGACCCATCTTTAATTGAGGCAGCTAAGAAATTTCTCAATAACCTTCTTCCTCAAATTGAAGCCTACAACTTGGAAGTGGAGATCAAAAAACAAGAAGACGCCATCATTAAGATTCAAAACAAGATCAACGATCTCACTGACGATTCCACCAGTTTGGTTCGAAGAATAAAAAATCTCGAGGAAAAACTGCAAGACGCTACCAAGGAAAAATCGAAACAAGTAACTGAATTGGCGAAGCAACGATTGGTGTTGGAAGCCATGCGTAACAAACGCAAGACCTAAAATCCTTCCGTAAAGCGTTTGTTCTTTAAAAGCGTAGAATCTGTTAGCGTGTAAAAGAATTGCGTCAGATAGAACTTATCCAATGCGGTGAGGGGAATTTTATTGGCCACCAAACTATCTGTGGTAGGACCATTTATTACGCCATCACTGTAATGATCCATTACATTTCTTACTGAATAGAATCGACCATCATGACCATAGGGGAAGGTCAGCATCACATTTCGTAAGCTGGGTACTTTGAATTTCAACGAGTCGGTCGATTTGCCGGTAATGCGCATTCTTCCCAAATCATTGATGGTTGGGTTAAGCGCCATTCCAATATTGCGGTAGCTATTATCAGTAAGCAGAGGCTCTACGTGACAAGAGGTGCATTTTTTTGCTTTGAAAATAGAATATCCCATGGCCTCAGCATCGCTGAAAATGGCCGTTCCTTTTCGCACTCTATCATATTTGCTATCGGCTGAAACCATACTCCCAACAAATTGAGCGATGGCTTTCAATATGCGTTGACTGTTAATACTGCGGTCGCCAAATGCTTTTCTGAAAAGTTCAGGATACGTACTGTCTGCTTCTAATTTTTTTACCACTGTTGCGATGTCTTCCGCCATTTCATTGGGAGCAGTGATGGGAGAAAGCGGTTGTACTTCGAGGTTGTTTACGCCTCCATCCCAATGCAATTCTTTTTGCCAGGCCATATTAAAAATGCCCGGAGCATTTCGAGTGGTAAACTGATTATTGAATCCATGGCTAAGATCGTGGTCGAAAGTAGCAAATCCGGCAAATTGCTGATGACAAGAGGCACAAGGGAAGTTTCCGTCTTTAGAAAGCTTTCCATCGTAAAACAATTTCTTTCCTAATTGAAACCCCTCTTCTGTTAATGGGTTGGTGCTAAAATTGTATACAGGCGTTGGAAAGCCATCGGGTACCGTAAAACTAATGGGGGTAGTAGCGGGTGCTGTATCTTTTTTGCTACAAGCATAAATGAGTAAACTCCCTATGAGCAGTAATGCCGAAATTCGTATGGTCCATCTTATGGTCATTATTGAGCACTGCTTACGGTGAACAATTGTTGGTAGTTATCGGCATACAACATAGCCAAGGCACCCGGTGTGGTACACAGTGGATTGCTGGCTATTTTCAAGGCATGAGCACTACTAAACCATTTATTGATATTAGCGCTTATGGTTATCACTGAATTTCCTTTTTCAGTAACATTAAGACCTGCACCGGAAGGAAAACCGAGTGTGGTTGAACGAATTACATTCTCGCCAGCTTTATAGCCACCGATGTGGTATTCGAATGCATTATTACTTGCTGTTGAAACAGGCGAATTGCCCTCTAGCTTCGCCATAATATAGCCGGTATTCCAAGTCCAGAACATGCCGTTTGTAGGATCCAATGCTCCTGTTTGAGCCCCACTGAAATTGCGTGTACTGTCTACCCCTATTTTAAATGAAATAGAGGTATATTCTTTTGCAGTTACACTTAAAGGAATTCGCAAGCTGGCGGTATCAGCGAAATTCACGAAATAATGAACCGTACTTCCAATTGGAAATTCAACGCCATTAGCGGTTTTCAGCACAATGTCGTGTATATAAAACTTGAAGGTTTTTACGGTATATGATTCTCCCAACCCATTCGTATAAGTAGTGCCAAAACTGAACGGATTGGCATCAACCCTCGCTTCAAACTTTAGTTGAAGATTGGTTGTTCCTTGGGTTGATTTGGGTTCTTTTTGGCAAGAACACAAAAAACTTACTACTATCAATACCAATATTGGTAGTTTTTGGAAGAAACGCATATCAAAAGTCAGAACGATCAATTTTTCTTCTTTGTTGTTTGTTTTCAGATTGCTTTTTCTTGGTTGTGAGTCGCTTTTCTTTCGCGGCCTTGCTCACTTTGGTGGCAATTCTTTTCTTGGGTTGTTTTAAAGCGGCTTCAATCAATTGATTGGCTTTCTTGATTACCGCTTCTTTGTTCTCTAATTGACTTCTGTATTCCTGACTTTTAACCTGCAGGATACCATCAGTAGAGATTTTGGTAGCTAGTTTCTCCAATATCCTACTTTTTTGGTCGGCATCCAATAGGGCGCTGTTAACAATATCAAAATACCCCAACACCATGGTTTCCACCTTGTTAACGTTTTGTCCGCCTTTCCCTCCGCTTCTAGCGGTGGTAAAACTGATTTCTTTGGAAACATCTATCTTCATGTTTCAAAGTTACATTTATGCGCGTTGTTATACAAAGGGTGAAAGAAGCCTCCGTAACCATCCACAATGAAATACGATCTGCCATTGGAAAGGGTTTGTTGGTGTTGGTAGGAATTGAAGATGCGGATACTACGGAGGATATTGAGTGGCTCAGCCAAAAAATCACCCAGTTACGCATATTCGACGACGAGGCCGGCGTCATGAATCTCTCCTTAAAAGACATCAATGGCGACCTTATTCTGGTAAGTCAATTTACCTTACATGCCGCCACTAAAAAGGGTAACCGACCTTCTTATATCAAGGCTTCAAAGCCCCCGATAGCCATTCCGTTGTACGAGGCTATGATCAAGCAACTTGAAACCGATCTCGGAAAGCCAATTGGAACAGGCGAATTCGGGGCCGATATGAAAGTTGCTCTCATCAACGACGGTCCCGTAACCATTATCATCGATTCCAAAAACAAAGAATAATGCAGGATATTACGCTCCAAGAAGCCCAGAACAGAGTAGACGAATGGATCAAAACCATTGGGGTTCGCTATTTCAGTGAACTCACCAATATGGCGATATTGACCGAGGAAGTGGGAGAATTGGCCCGAATTATGGCCCGCACTTACGGAGATCAAAGCTTTAAAAACGAAGAAAAAGCCAAACAACTACCCGATGAAATGGCCGATGTACTATGGGTACTCATTTGTTTGGCCAACCAAACCGGTGTGAACCTCACAGAAGCTTTTGAGAAAAACATGGCCAAAAAAACAGCCCGCGACGCGGAAAGGCATAAGAACAATCCGAAGCTGTAAGTAGTTAACAATTAATAATTAAAAGAAAGGCATTAGGTCTTAGGCTTTGGGCTTTTGATGCATTTAAATAATATCTTTTCACCCCAACCGCCTCAAATAGACTGGAATCCCAATCATCCTGACTTTGGCTGTTTCATTATTAATTATTAATTATTAATTTTTAATTATTCCCCCTTCTTATTTTTGCACCACTTATGGCAACAGAAACAAATAAATTTCAGGCGATTATCTCACATTGCAAAGAGTACGGATTTATTTTCCCCTCTAGTGAGATTTATGATGGTTTGGCAGCAGTGTACGACTACGGCCAAATGGGTAGTGAATTGAAGAAAAACATTCGTGATTATTGGTGGAAGAGCATGACCCAAATGCATGAAAACATTGTAGGGATCGATGCAGCCATTTTTATGCACCCAACCACCTGGAAAGCAAGTGGACACGTTGACAACTTCAACGATCCAATGATCGATAACAAAGACAGTAAAAAGCGCTATCGTGTAGACCATTTGATTGAAGGGTATGCCGACCAACTCAAAGCCAATGGTGATGAAGCTGGTGCCGCAACCCTCATATCAAAAATGGAGGCCCTTCAAGCCCAAGATGATTTGGCCGGTTTAAAAGCGTTGATCGAAGAATACAAAATAGCTTGCGCCATCAGTGGAACTGTGAATTGGACCGACGTGCGTCAGTTCAACCTGATGTTTGCAACTGAGTTTGGCTCTACTGCTTCATCTGATGATGCCGATAACAAAGTTTACCTCCGTCCGGAAACCGCTCAAGGTATTTTCGTGAACTTTTTAAATGTTCAGAAAACGGGAAGAATGAAAGTGCCGTTTGGGATCGCTCAAATTGGTAAAGCTTTTAGAAACGAGATCGTGGCTCGCCAGTTCATTTTCCGCATGCGCGAATTTGAACAAATGGAAATGCAATTCTTTGTTCGCCCCGGTACAGAAGGTGAATGGTATGAATACTGGAAAGAAGCACGCATGAAATGGCATTTAAGTTTAGGCATTTCACCCGATCGCTATCGTTTCCACGACCACGTTAAACTGGCTCACTACGCCAAAGCCGCTTGTGATATTGAGTACGATTTCCCGATCGGTTTCAAAGAGGTAGAAGGCATTCACTCAAGAGGAGATTTTGACTTAAGTCAGCACCAGCTTTACAGCAAAAAGAAGATGAACTATTTTGATACCGAGATAAATCAAAACTATGTTCCATATGTAATTGAAACGTCTATTGGTTTAGATAGAACCGTAATGATGGTACTAAGCGAAGCATATGAAGAGCAAGATTTGAGTACTGCGGAGAAGCAAGACAGTCGTGTAGTATTGAAATTTCCTGCGAAACTGGCTCCGATAAAATTAGCCGTGTTGCCGCTCACGAAGAAAGATGGACTTCCGGAAATTGCACGCCAAATCATGGACAATTGCAAGCCGCATTTCCGTTGTTTCTATGAGGAGAAAGATACCATCGGTAAGCGCTATAGAAGAATGGACGCTTTGGGAACTCCTTTCTGTGTTACCATTGATCACCAAACGAAGGAAGACAATACCGTTACCATTCGTTACAGAGATTCGATGCAACAGGAACGCATATCCATCGATTCGATACTCACATTGGTTAATAAAGAAATTTTCTAGGCTCCAAAAGCTGGGGTACTTTTGCAATGTGATATTGAATTACAGTTTGGTATCATCCTAACCCCATATTAAACCTTCTAAATGTAATTATGTACGTTAGTCCTTATCTTGGAGCCGGCCTTTTATTATTTGCTGTAATAGTTGGCTATTTCATTAGAACCCGTAATGAGAACAAACTGAAAAGACGTATCAAGGATGTTGAAACAGACTTGCTGCGCAATCACGATCAAATCCTGCAGTTACAGAGAGAGAAAATTGAATTGCTGCGTCAATTAGACAATCCCGGAATTCCGGTTATTTCAATTGCACAAGGCAAAGATGAACAGAAGACCAAGAAGCAGGGAGCGTTGGTAAAGTAATTGTTTCCTGAAGTAATATTTAACTAAGTGAGGCTGTTTTTACAGCCTCTTTTTTTATCCATAGATTTCAAAATGAACATCTTTCTTGTCGTATCCCAGTGCTGCCAGCTTCGTTCTGGCCTCATCAATCATGTTCTTCCAACCACATAAATAGAAGCTTGCTTCTTTATTTTCAGACTGTGCGATCAATTCTTCATATACCTCATGTACGTATCCTTTTTTTCCCGACCATTCTTCTCTCGATAAAACAGGGTGATAATGAAATGAAGGCCATTCTTGCTGCATTTTTTCAAATTCGGCTCTATACAATAAATCTTCTTGTGTTCTGGTGCCGAAAATGAGGTGCAAATCATGATGTTCAAGTCCCTTTTGTCTTATTTCTTGTAGCATTGCTCGGAACGGTGCTACGCCGGTGCCGGTGCAAATAAAATAAATTGGCTTGATGATGGGTTGATGCAAAAGAAAAACACCCTGTGGTCCTCTGAATTTCAACTCCGAACCAATTTGAATTTCTTCAAAAAGATATTTTGAACCTGCTCCATCGGGAAGTTGAACAATCAATAATTCAAAACTATTGGAGCCATCAGCAGCATTAGCGATGGAATAACTTCTCAGTCTTTTGTTCGGACGCTCGTGTATGGGCAAATCGAAGGTTACAAATTGTCCGGCTTTGTAGTCAAAACTTTCCGGTTCCGGAACACGAATCCAAAAGCGGCGCGTGTGTGCGGTTAAATTTTCAAACTTCTCTACAATTCCGGTTCGCCACGGTAATAACATATCTTCTTATTTTTCGTAAAAATAGTTGAGGCCGTTGAAAACGGCCTCGAAAAAATAAGCATGCCTTAATGGCTAGCAATCGTTGCTGCAATCTAACTAAAAAATCAATAAAAAGTACAATTGTGCTATTAAAATAAAAAAACCTCTCCATGAAATTTGGAGAGGTTTGAGGCATTTGACAATTATGGTTTATTGAACGATTACTTTCTTCAAATAAATTCGATCTCCTTGTTGAATTTTCAATAAGTAGATTCCTTTTGATTTTCCGGGAACCGTGAGCGTTTCATTGTATTTACCTATAAAATCAGGATATGATTTTTCATACAATTCCTGACCCGTAGCATTCAACAAGCTTACTACTGTGGTTCCTTTTTTCTTCATTTCGAAACTAACATTGAACACTCCATTGCTTGGGTTCGGTGTTGCTTTCAATGTAATAGTAGATCCATCAATTTCAGTAACCGCAGTAATTGTTAAACTGATTTCATTTGATGTTAGGCTACATCCAGCTGCATCACTCACCACAACCTTATAAGTGCCACTGGAAGTAGCTGTATAAGTTTGATTGTTGGCGCCAATGATCAACGTACCGTTTTGATACCATTGGTACGAACCGGCTACAGTGCTGCTCAAAGTATTGCCACTTGCACTGATAGTTGGTGCAGTTGCATTGGTAGCAACCACAGCTGTTCTTGAAGTAGCGCAATCACCGAGCGCAATCTTCATATCATAGAAGAAATAGTAGAACTTCTGATATAAAGTTGCATCTGTTGCTGAAGTGGCACTGTTTCCGGTTATTGAGAATACTCCGGGAATTGTAAACGGATAAGGATTGGTGGTAAGATTATTGTTTCTGAACAAAGTAGCACCATTCGCACACTGTACAATTATTATATGATCTCCGGTAGTTTCAACAGGTAGGTTCAATGTAAATACAGCTCCAAGGTCGGCAGGGTCATTTCCGGTTTGTGCACCCGCTTGAGGAGTTGGATCGGTTGCCCAAACATCAATAGTTGTTGATGCCAAAGGCTGATAAGAATAAGAACCGGTTGACTCGTTGAAGCTCACAAGGTTTGCCACAATGAAGGTAATTTGACCGGCATTGCCCGTATACAATCTTGCCGATTGAATCATTACCGGAACGCTGTTACTAAAGCGAATAAAGTTACCAGCAAATGCATTGTATCCTCCATCGGTATACACCATTTTGTTTGCCGGCCCTACCTTAGTAGTTGTGGGTTCATTGGTAGCCAGGTAATAAGTCTTATTTGCCGTTATTGTTGATGTATTCAAAGTACTACCCACGCCTAAAGGAGTAGTGCCATTCGCTGTTTCATACCATGAATACAAATTACCCGATACCGGATTGGTTACTTTTAGAATTGCCTGAGTGGGCGAACAGATCGCACCTGTTCCGGCAGATCCTGAGCCTACAGATGAAATGGTAACAGACGAAGTAGCTATATCGTTCGAAGCATTTTGGTCGCCGCTTAATCCCGTAGTTACTGTAATAGTGTATGTGGCACCGGCAACTGCAGTGAATGGTGTTTGGAAGGTATATCGAACAGAAGACAAATCAGCAATGCTGCTTGGATAGGTTTCTGTAATGGTTGCAATGGTAGTTGCTCCATTTTTTACAACCGCTGTAAGCGGAATGCTCGTTTGTGCAACGCGACCAAAATTTTTGATGGTTGCCACAATGTATTGTGATCCGCTAGCGCAATCACCAGAACTTGGTGATACGATATCAAATACCCCAACATCCTTCGATGAAGTCACAAACTTCACTTTGTAATCTTGTGTTTCTCCATTGGTATAAGTGCCGCAAGCTACTACAGCGGCTGGATTAGATGTTTCCTGTACAATGATGCGCATGATGCTCGCATTATTGGTAGTGATGCCTGAAGGAATGGTGGCATTACCGGAGAATACCCCGTTACCATTGATAACAGCACTTGTTGCAATCAATTCATTCGCATCTGCGAAATCGCCATCACTGTTCAAATCAATGAAAATTTTAACCACTTTATTGGTGGTAGTGGCATCACAGCTCGAAACTTTCACATAATAGGGCAGTGTAGAATTGGCTTCAATTTCTGCTGTTTGTGATGTATAATCGGTATATCCGGTACAACCTGCAGGATTGCCTTTGCGAAGGGTAGCACCAATTGACACACTGTCTATACGACTACCGGTTGTACTTGTTGGCGCAGAAGCACAATAGGCTGTTCCTCCCACTCCCGATACAATTAATGAAAATGCTTGTGTTCCTCTTTCTAAAGTACCCTTATGTTTCACTTCAATAGTATAAGTGGCTCCGGGAACTGCATCTGAAACTTCAACTTTTTCAACGTTGTCGCGAATATTATCACCGGCTACCGCTGCAGATGCAGGAGCTGCCGGATTCAATGTCCATGGTTGATAAGTAGTAGCTCCTTTTTTGATGCGAATATCCAAGTCGTTGATTAGCTTAATTGCCGGGTTGTCTAACAAACTAACCGTTTCAACCGCCCCTTTTGGATCCGTCCAACTAATAGTAGCTGCAAATGGACCATCACCGGAAACCACAACCGGTAGCGTGAACGTGCCTCCGTTGTTCAATACCTCTTCTCTTATTAATTGTTTTGTATTGTTTGATTTAATGATGTTAGCTGCAGCAGGGATGTTTACCAAGCCCCATCCATTCACATAATCAGGTCCGGGGTCCGATCCGGCTTCACTTGCTGTATGAATTACCAACCCTTTCAAAGTGGCCGCTCTCATAAAAGATCCGCCTTTCAAACGAGCATAGTATTCTTGCAATAGATAAATTGAACCGGAAACTGAAGGGGTTGACATAGATGTACCGCTTAAAATTGCATAAGCATTGTTAGCAGTACCATAGGTAGACAATAGGTTTACGCCATCTGCAACCACATCGGGCTTAATACGACCATCATCGGTAGGTCCCCAGCTACTGAAATCCGAAATCAATACATCGGATGCCTTGCTGTAACCTGTTTCCAATGCTTCCGTTGCGCCTACAGTTAAAATGTTTTTTGCCACACCGTAAGTGGGGATAATATCATATCCGTCGTTGTCACTGATGCCTGCAGGTCGATTACCCGAAGAAACCATGTTCCCGCTTGCATCATAGCGCCAATAAGGCGAACCAACCGTGGGGCCATTTTCGCTACGGTTATTACCGGCCGATTTTACAATCAAATAGTAAGGAGCGTTGTAGGCAATAGAATCCCATACCTGCGCTTCATTTGAGTAGTATCCAAATTTGTAATCTTCATTGGTGTTGGCTTGACCCCAAAATTCCCAACGGCTCTGTGCATCGTTGTACCTCCAACCGGCGATCGAGCCATAGGAGTGGTTCGATACAAGTAGGCCACCGGATGCGGTGAACATTTCAGACAAATGATTATTAAAATCGTAAGCCATTAACTGCTGAGCACCAAAAGCCATTCCTTTTGCCAAGGGATACAATCCACTGGCAATCATGGTTCCGGCTACGTGTGTAGCATGGTCGCTTACATCGGTAGGAGCATCTACTTGTGAAATTCTTGTTCCAAATTCTTGGTGGGTAGCCAACACTTTTCCGCCATCCCAAATACCGAGTTTCCCTTTAACACTATTATCTGATCCACTTAGGTTGAGTCCGCTTAAACCACCGGGCCATAACTGGTTGGTTCCAATGGTAGCAGCGGCCACCGTGTTATTGGTTGTAGTGGTGTACATGGGGTAACCCTGAAAATCGGTTCCCACAAGGATGGCATACTGTCCTTTGCTATTTTGAATGGTTAAAGGCCAATTCTTTTGAATTGCCAACTTCAACAACTCTTCTTTCGTCTTAGCTTCAAGGGCGGCTTGCTTTTGAGCGGCTTCCCGTAAAATTTTAGTTTGAGTGGTTACCTGAGCAAAAACCGTAAAAGGAAGGCTCACTAACAACAGAACTAGCACTCGAATTCGACTCATAATGGCTTAATTTGGATATTCTAACAAAAAAACGGTAACACCGTCTTATATTATACGTATAAATTTAGAAAAACGATAGCTATGAAGGCGAAAAAAATCACACTATTTGTAATCTTGATTTCAATTTCGGTTGTTTCAAGTTCCTTCCGGTCTTTTTTCTGTAAAAAACAACAAGGAATTCAAGGGATAGTAACGCAAGTGTCTGGAAATCAGATGCCCTCTCCAGATATCAAACGTTCTGCTCCTGCGCCTTTTCCAACCAAAGTTTTTATATACGAGCGCACGCTTTTGTCTCAAACCAAAGAAGCAGGGAAACCTACTTTCTATTCTTCTGTTATTACCAAATTGATCAAAACAATTGCTACAGACAGCGCCGGTCGTTTTAAAGTTACGTTGCCTCCGGGTGAGTATTCCCTTTTTGTAGAAAAGAACGGTTTACTCTATGCCAATTCTTTTAACGAGCATGGTGCCATTAATACGGTTGTAGTGATAAAAAAGAAGTGGTCTGAATTGAATATACGAGTGAACGATGGAGCAGTTTACTAAACCACAACGCTTTCTACCTTTCCTTTCCCGAATTTCTCGTAATTTTGCAGCCTAATTACAGATCGGAAAGTGGTTACGAGTTTGGACGAACTTTTACAGCATTATCAGCAATCACCCCTCCTTTTTAAGCTGGCGGACAGGCTAACTATGTCCGGGCCTCAACAGATCACGCTGAAAAATTTGCAAGGAAGCGCGCCCGCCTTCACCTTATCAGGAATTTTCAATCATCCTTCTTGTGCTCAATTGAACCATGTGGTGGTGTGCGAAGATGCGGAAACGGCGGCTTACATGCACAATTCGTTGGAGAATATCACCAACGCACTCAATATTTTTTACTTCCCTTCCAGTTTTAAAAACCGTAAGAACTTTGAGTTACTCAATCCCTCTCACGTAATGCTTCGAACAGAGGCATTGACCAAATTTGCCACACAAACAGGGAATAGAATTGGGATGTTGGTGACCTATCCGGAAGCATTGTTCGAAAAAGTAGTATTGCCGAGTGCGCTGAGTAAAAACATGATTCACATCAAACAAGCCGATGTGTTGAATGTGGAAGGAGTAATGCAACAATTGGTGGACTATGGATTTGAGCGAACCGATTTTGTATACGAACCCGGCCAATTCGCTTTGCGAGGTGGTATCTTGGATATCTATTCCTACGGGAATGAGAAACCGTATCGTATTGAATTGTTTGGAAACGATGTAGACTCCATTCGAATCGTGGATCCTGAAACGCAGCTCAGTGAACGGAAATTATTGCAAGTAACCATCATCCCGAATGTTGAAACCCAATTCGATTCGGGTGAGAAAGCATCGCTCTTCGATTTCTTGCCGGAACAAACTATTTATTGGTTTGCCAACACTTCCTTGAGTTTCGATCGCTTGTTGCAACAAGAAGAGGACTTACAAATTTTCTTGGAAGTAAAAGACCAACGAGCTACAGAAGCTGCTTCTAGTCGAAAGTCAAAATTTGTAGAAGAAGACGATAAAATTCATAAAGCAGATCTAACCACAAACGATTTTATTTCCACTCAATCCGCAATTGATTTCCTTTCCAAATCGATTGTAGTTACTTACGGTCAAAGTTTCGAAGGCGAATCAAAACCTTTGGAAGTGACGGGTCCTCATGAGTTCATCTCTTTTCAAACAAAAGCACAACCGGCTTTCAATAGACAGTTCGATTTGTTGATCAAGGATCTAAAATCGTGGATCGCAAAAGGATTTACTCTTTGCTTGTTTGCTGAAAACCCGCGCCAATTAGAGCGCTTGTACAGTGTATTTGAAGATCTGAAAGCAGAGATACAGTTTACTCCGATCCCCATTTCAGTTCACGAGGGATTTATTGATGAAGAACGTCAACTGGTTTGCTATACCGATCACCAAATATTCCAACGCTATCACAAATACAAGGTTAAACAAGCCTACAATAAGAACAAAGCGCTTACCCTTCGAACCTTGCGTGAATTGCAGCCGGGCGATTATGTAACCCATATCGATCATGGCGTAGGAGTCTACAGCGGCTTGCAAAAAATTGAAGCGAATGGAAAACTTCAGGAAGCAGTGAGAATTATTTACAAAGACAGCGATATCCTCTATGTAAACATTAACTCGCTTCACAAAATTTCTAAATATACCGGTAAAGAAGGGCAGGTTCCCAGAGTCAATAAGTTAGGTAGCGACGCTTGGGCGAAATTGAAAGAAAAGACGAAAACCAAGGTTAAAGAGATCGCTTTCGATTTGATCAAATTGTACGCACAACGTAAAGCCGAACAAGGTTTTGCATTTACGCCAGACAACTACATGCAAACCGAATTGGAAGCTTCCTTTATATATGAAGACACACCCGATCAGAGCAAGGCTACTGCCGATGTGAAGAAAGATATGGAATCGCCTTCGCCGATGGATCGACTGGTGTGCGGTGATGTTGGCTTTGGTAAAACTGAAATTGCTGTACGCGCTGCTTTTAAAGCCTGCATTGATGGGAAGCAAGCAGCTGTTTTGGTTCCAACCACCATCTTGGCGTTCCAGCACTACAAAACATTCAAAGAACGATTGAAAGACTTCCCGGTAACCGTCGATTTTATCAATCGTTTCAAAACCTCCAAAGAGAAAAAAGAAACCTTCCAAAAACTTGCAGAAGGAAAGATCGACATATTGGTAGGAACTCACGCTATTTTGGGAAAAGAAGTGAAGTTCAAAGATCTTGGGATTTTGGTTATTGATGAAGAACAGAAATTTGGAGTGGCACATAAGGAAAAGATCAAAACCTTACGGACCAATATTGATTGCTTAACGCTTACTGCAACGCCTATCCCAAGAACCTTGCAGTTTAGTTTGATGGGTGCCAGAGATTTGAGTATCATCAATACACCGCCACCCAACCGTCAGCCCATTCAAACCGAAGTACACGTGTTTCAGGAAGATTTTATTCGGGATGCCATTTATTATGAAACCGAAAGAGGAGGCCAAGTTTTCTTCATTCACAATAGGGTGCAAGGATTGCCTGAAATGGCCGGACTCATTCAAGGTCTTTGTCCGGATCTGAGTATTGGATACGCCCACGGTCAAATGGAAGGGCATGAATTGGAAGAACGTATATTCGATTTCATCGATAAGAAATACGATGTACTCATTTGTACCAATATTGTGGAGAGTGGAGTTGATATTCCGAATGTGAATACCATTATCGTAAACAATGCCCATCAGTTCGGATTGAGTGATTTGCACCAGTTGAGAGGTCGAGTGGGTAGAAGCAATAAAAAAGCATTTGCTTATTTGCTAGCCCCACCAATGAGCACCTTGCCAACCGATTCCAGAAAGCGTTTGCAAACCTTAGAGCAACACAGTGAATTGGGCAGCGGATTCCAGATTGCGATGCGCGATTTGGATATTCGAGGGGCAGGAAACATGTTGGGTGGTGAACAAAGTGGTTTCATGGCGGAGATAGGTTTTGAAATGTATCAGAAAATTTTGGACGAAGCCATCAAAGAATTGAAGCGTACAGAATTTAGAAGCTTATTCAAAGAAGAAATTTCCAAGCAAGAAGATTTTGTACAAGACTGTACCATCGATACTGATCTTGAAATTCTCATACCGGATTCTTATGTAGAAAGTATTACTGAGCGACTGAGTTTGTACAGTCGACTCGATAACTGTGATACGGAGGAAGAATTGATCGCCTTTCATGCTGAATTAAAAGACCGTTTCGGTCCTGTTCCCAAACAAGTAGAAGATTTGTTTGATACCGTTCGAAGCAGAAAGATTGCGATCAAATTGGGCTTCGAAAAAATGTTGTTGAAAGACGACACCTTGAAATGTTACTTCATCAATAAACCCGATTCGCCTTATTTCGAATCGGAAGTGTTCAAACAATTACTAAACTTCATTCAAAAAGGCACCAGCCAAGCCAGACTAAAACAAGTGGGTAAATTGTTCCTGTTGGTAGTAGAGGATATTAAGAATATGGAGAGTTTATTGCGGTTTTTGAGGAGAATGGAGAAAGCAATTAATAATTAATAATTAAGAATTAATAGTTAATAACGCGTTGTGCTATTGGATAATCAAGAAAAACTGATGGTATCAAAAGGAAGGATTCCTTACTCTTACATTTACTCCGTTGCATACTTTTTATTTATCTTAAACGATTTCATTTTGTAAGTATCATTCGTCCTTCTCTGCCGAAAACGATGTTCGAAGCCATTTCGAGCATGCTTCGCAAGGCCGCAGGTCTGAAGAAGGATGCGAGAAATCTGGGTCCTTTAACCCCAAGCCCGTCATTCCGAACGAGCGAGGGTGCGAAGCAGCCGCAGCGAGAGAGGAACCTCAAAACGCGTTGTTAGAGAAGCGACTTCTTTGAAAGCGTTTTTGTCACTTAATGCACTGATGTTTTTTAGTTATTTAGTTTTCAAGTTCTTAAGTTGCAACACTATTGAAACATGATACTCAAGTTCATGCTACTGTGTAAAAGCACAGAATGAAACCGGTAACTTGTATATTGCCCCAGCTCAAAAACTTATTGGTGAGCTTTGAGAAAGAATCGCATTAAAAGAAGTCCATTTTAAACAACGCGTTTTGAGGTTCCTCTCTTCTTCGTTTGCTTTGCAAACTCAGTCGTTCGGAATGACGCCGTATTTTTTATTAAACATTCGATATTTTTCGTGGCACCCACGTCGGCCCTTCGGCTAGACCTGCGGTCCGCTCAGGGACCTAGTGGGGTCCGCTCAAAATATCGGCGGGAGGAGTCGCTTCGATAGAAGAGTACACTTTTATCGAAGCGTTATCGCTCATTAAATAGTATGTCATGAAATGTTGGAGACCGTTTATTTCAATAGCACAATGCGTTAATTAATAATTGGGAGCCTCGCAGTGAAAATGAAGTTTATCGCATTTTGGCAAGAAGGCCTCGTCTATTAACTGACCCCGAAAAGAATCAATTAATTAAGAATGGTTGAGCAGTTGTTTTGAACTACTCTATTCTTCAAATTGCTTTCGGTTTCTGATCCATGCAACAAATAAGAACACCATTAATAAAGCGGGGAAGAGCCAAATGATGCCGGCCCATTGAAAAGTACCTTTTACTTCTTTCTGACCAGATTCTAAGTATACCAATCTGCTATCAATCGTTGATGTCAAACCCGGACCCGCATAATTGCTTGCAAATTGGTAGAAGGGTGCTGCTTCTTTGTAATATTTTGTTTTGGTGAGGATGTCGGCGAAGTCAACGATCAACTGACCTACAAGGGTATCCTTTTTTGTGGAGAAAGGAATTCGTTCATGCAATTGATAGGCAATCTGTTTTTTCAGATCTTCGGAGGGCTGAGGAAACTTGTATTCAGTGTCTTGCATCCATTCCAGGAAATCACGGTTCTTCAAGCCGATAATGTTTTCGAAATGGGGTTTGTTTGAAGTTAGTTCTTTAAGAATGTTTACATGGATCCATTCCGAGCCTTCGTGAGACCCCGGGTTCATGCGCACCGCCAATGAGATGTATTTTAAAGCACTGTCGAGTGCTCCATTCACTTCATAAGCAGTTCCTAAGTTCACCACCACATTGTATTCGCCGGGGTGTGCCGCATAAAGCTTTTTTAAAAGCTCCAAAGAAACTTTTCTGTTCCCCACTCGCAACTCGTGCCATGCAAAATCTGAAAGTAATTTATAATCGTTGTCGGCTAGCAATGTTTCTAAACTAGCCGGGTTGGTCAATGCTACAGATGATTTGAATCCGGATTTGTTAAAAATCACTGCTTTAATGGAATCTCTTCTTTCAATGATATTCGAACCCCATTGAGAATGCCAATACGGATAGTCGAATTCCCAGGCACCCTTTAACAAGAGCGAAAGGTCGAGCGTATCATTTCTGAGCGGAAGTTTTACAGGGGAATAGTATTCATTGCCACATGCAAGTGCACTGAGGTGCATGAAAAGAAAGCAGCTTACCGCACACAACAATTTCTTCATTAAAACTTGGTTTGAATAGAGATGCGAATTTCAGCTAAAATCACAAATCTTAGAGTTGTTTTTCCATTTCCACGTGGGGAAGATCGAGCTTTTGAAATTCCGGACCTTGAATTTGGTAGCCCAGTTTTTCAAAGAAAGGTGAAACGGCGCTACGAGCATGCATGGTGATTTTTTTGTATTTGAGGTCGCGGGCGATGTTTTCTGCAAACTGAAGGATGGCTTTTCCGATTCCTTTTCCTTGAAGATTATTGAGAACCGCCAATTGACGCAAGTGTACCACTTGGTCCGATTTGCGAATCAACATGCAACAGCCGAGCATTTTGTCTTCTTCGAAAGCTCCAATGAGCACATTTCCTTTCTCTTCGTCGAGTTCTTCAGAGCTGAACTGAAGGCCCAAAGGTTTTCGCAGGATATCTGTCCTGAGCTGAACCATCAGTTGGTATTCTTTGGAACCGTGATCTATTATCTTAAGTGCCATAGGCTGAGCAAATGTTAGCTTTCTGCAATTTAAGTAAATATACGTTGAAATATGGCTTTTTTTTGACAAATAATAACGCGTGTTAGTTTCGGTTGAAAGCCGCTACTGTATTGGATTTTATTGAACTTGGAGAGGGAAGGGGGGTGGGACTGAATCAATAAATATGGTAGTATTTGGTGGGTATATATCAAAAACCATATTTTTGCAGCCGTAACTAAACTTTACCAAAATGTCAGACATCGCAACAAGAGTTAACAAGATCATTGTAGATAAGTTAGGAGTTGAAGAAGCAGAAGTTACAAATGAGGCTTCTTTTACCAATGATTTAGGTGCCGATTCACTGGACACCGTAGAGCTGATCATGGAGTTTGAAAAAGAATTCAACATTTCAATTCCTGATGAGCAAGCTGAAACCATCACTACCGTTGGTCAGGCAATTGCGTACTTAGAAGAACATGCTAAGTAATCCGTTTACGGAGTTCGGTATGCAATAAAAAAATTGAATCCGCCTTTTGTTAGCCTTTTGCTGCAAAGGCGGATTTGTTACTTATAATCATTTCTCGGATAAATATAAGCTATGCAAACAAAGCGTGTAGTAGTAACCGGTATAGGAGCTTTGACGCCTATTGGGAACAATCTCAACGATTATTGGACGAACTTGAAAGCCGGAGTGTCCGGTGCCAATCCTATTACATTATTCGACGCATCTAAATTCAAAACGAAGTTTGCCTGTGAGTTAAAGAATTTCGATCCTTTGCAATTCATGGATCGTAAAGAAGCCCGCAAAGTGGATCGTTTCACACAGATTGCCCTAGTATGCGCCGATGAAGCTGTTGCTGATGCAAAATTATCCGGAGAAGACATCAAC
Source organism: Endoryza foliicola (assembly GCF_050589245.1). Taxonomy (NCBI): domain Bacteria; kingdom Pseudomonadati; phylum Bacteroidota; class Chitinophagia; order Chitinophagales; family Chitinophagaceae; genus Endoryza; species Endoryza foliicola. The sequence continues at coordinate 224,880 of NZ_JBOBEW010000006.1, forward strand.
AAAGACCGCGTGGGCGTTGTATTTGCCAGCGGTATTGGTGGGTTGATTACCTTCCAAGAAGAAGTAACCAATTTCGCCAAAGGAGATGGAACACCTCGTTTCAATCCTTTCTTCATTCCTAAAATGATCCTCGACATTGCCGCAGGACATATATCTATGCGCCACGGATTTCGTGGTCCCAACTTCGCTGTAGTAAGTGCTTGCGCTTCTTCTACCAATGCGATGATGGAAGCGTTCAACTTGATTCGTTTGGGTAAGGCCGATGTAATTGTAACCGGCGGTGCGGAAAGTGTGGTGAGTGAAGCCGGCGTAGGTGGTTTTAATGCTATGAAGGCCTTGAGTGAGCGTAACGATGACCCAAGCTCTGCAAGCCGTCCGTACGATAAAGACCGCGATGGATTTGTAATGGGCGAAGGCGGTGGTTGCGTTATCTTGGAAGAATTGGAACATGCCATCAAAAGAGGGGCTCATATTTATTGTGAACTCGCAGGTGCCGGTGCTACTGCCGATGCACACCATATTACTGCCCCACATCCGGAAGGATTGGGTGCTAAAAATGTAATGCTGTCGGCTCTGGATGATGCCGGTATGACTGCAAAAGACATCGACTATATCAATACGCATGGAACTTCAACCCCGCTGGGCGATGTGGCCGAAGTAAAAGCCATCACCGACGTGTTTGGAGAACATGCCTTTAATCTAAATATTAGTTCAACGAAATCAATGACCGGTCACTGCTTAGGGGCTGCCGGCGTTATTGAAGCGATCGCTTGTATTATGAGTGTTGTGCACAATGTGGTTCCACCTACGATCAACCATTTTACGGATGATCCCGAATTGGATCCACGACTCAATTTCACGTTCCACAAGGCTCAAGAACGTACGGTGAATGCAGCGCTGAGTAATACCTTCGGATTCGGAGGTCACAATGCCTGTGTAATCGTGAAAAAGTATTCTGCATAATTTTATCCCTATCCGTTCGTTTGAAGGAGTGGTGGCTTCAAAAGCACCCTTATCTTGCTGTTTGTTCATTTTAAACAAGAGATCGAATATTTGTGGGATTAATCGAGATTTTTAAAGGCAATAAAGACGACGCCGCTTTCAAGAAAAATCTGAAGAATGTGTTGGGTTTCAAACCCAGTAATGTAGCGCTTTACCGTGCTGCCTTAACACATCGCTCCGTGAGAGACACGGCAGATGAAAACAACGAGCGTCTGGAATACCTTGGGGATGCCATCCTCAGTGGTATCGTGGCCGACTATCTCTTCAAAAAATACCCCTACAAAGAAGAAGGCTTTCTTACTGAAATGCGCAGTAAGATGGTAAACCGCAACAAACTCAACGAAATTGCCCTGAAAATGGGCCTCAAAAAAATCACCTTCTTTAATAAGTTCGATAACTCGCTGAAAGTGAGTCAGATATTTGGTAACACCTTGGAAGCAGTGGTGGGTGCCATATATTTAGATAAAGGATTCCGGAAAACGCAGAAATGGGTACTTGAGGCCATTATTCTTCCCCATTTATTTATGGACGACCTCGAAAACCTGGAAATCAACCATAAAAACAAACTCTACGGCTGGGCCAACAAGAACGGGAAGAACCTGGAATTCGAAACAATTCATGAAAAAATGGAAGGTGGCAGGCGTTTGTTCACCATAGGAGCGGTGGTAGACGGGGCCATTATTGCCGAAGGAAAGGCTTATAATAAAAAAGATGCCAGCCAAATTGCCGCTTCTTTGGCCATTGAAAAATTGGGCTTAGGCAAAGAAAATGAGGAACTTAGCGGGTCTTAGTCCGCTTCAGCGCAAAAATCTCTTAAAATTTTTTCATATAAGTGCTTGCAAATTTCAATTTCGCCTACTATTTTAGCACTCTATTCGCCTCTATCCACTGAAATCATCTGATCGACTTATCCCCCTTTAAAATCGTCAAAAGAGCTTAGTTTGTAATTAGCACTACGTCGTTGTGTCGACTAGTCTCAATCCGTCCCATCATCCTTTCTAAAAACTTTCGTCCATTTCCAGAGAACCCACCGGGTTAGTCATTTATTTATTATCACTTATAAACTCTGAACAAAATGAGAAAGTTTTATGTAACCATGCTTTTCGCTGTGCTGGCAACAGGTGTTGCAAATGCACAAGCTGTCAGCGGAAGACGCTTATATTGGAAAATGTCAAGCGCCGTTAACAGCGGATTCTCTATCACCACTCCAGCCGGTTTTACTGCGGCAGCAGATTGGTTTATTAAGAATGCCAACAATACCTACACGGCGATCAGTACTTTGCCTAGCGGTCAGAATGCGATTCTGTCAACAGATTCTTTATTCATTGACGGCAGAAGAATGGATGTTGATGCAAATATCACGCTTCCTACCAATGTACGTATCATTATGTTGGGTGCTCCCGCTTCAGGTTCTCAGACAATGGATCTAAACAACGGGGTTGTCTTAACGATGTCTAATACCAGTGCTATTTTCTCAATTGGAGGAAATGCAGTTTTACGATTACAATCAAGAAATGGGGCTAATAACGCAGCAAATTACACACGTATAGTTATGGGTGGTGTTATCAAAGCGGTTAATGGATCAACAGCGAATATTCAACAAATTGGAAATGGTGGTGCTAATGAAGGAATTGGAACTGTTGCCTATGCCAGTCAAACGGCGACTATTGGCACAACAACAAATCAATTTGGTGGTTTTGCTCAGTTGGGCGCCCTTCCCGTAGTGTTGGTAAATTTCACTGCAGCTAAAGCTGGAAGCACTATTTCCTTGGCTTGGAGTACACAACAAGAATACAATTCTAAGTCATACTCTATCGAAAGAAGCAACGATGGTCAATCATGGTCTTCAATTGGTGAAGTAGCTGCTGCGGGTTATTCTTCAACTCCTAAGTCTTACAAATTCACTGATGCTGCTCCTTTGGCTACTATCAACTACTACCGTGTTCGCATCATTGATGCTGATGGTAAGTTCGGTTTAACTCCTGTACGTGCGATCCGTGCAAACGGTGCTGCTAAAGTAGGAGTATATCCTAACCCTGCTAGCGGTACTGCTAACATCTTAGTTAATGCTCAAAGCGGCGGTAGCTTCAGCGTATCAGTATTCAACAGAAACGGTCAATTGGTTGCTGCTAAACAAGGTTTGCAAAATACCAACGTAGTTACATTGGATGTATTTGCTTACTCAGCCGGTGAATACATCGTTGATGTGAAGTTCCAAGACGGAACACGCCAAACATCTAAGATGATGGTTGTAAAACAATAGTCTCATTTCGTTCTACGAAATACATACACAGTCCCGCCTCCGGCGGGACTTTTTTATTTTTTCAATCTTGATTCAGAATGTTGTGCGACCCCTTCAGGGTCGTTGTTGCCTTACATGATCTATGCTTGCTACTGATATGCGACCCCTCCAGGGTCGGATGCATTGTAAATCGTTTATTGGTGCTACTGATGTACGATCCCTACAGGGTGGTTGGCATTGTACATCATTTATTGGTGCTACTGATGTTCGACCCCTACAGGGTCGGTTGGCATTTTATATCGTTTATTGTTGCTACTGATGTTCGACCCCTACAGGGTCGGTTGGCATTTTATATCGTTTATTGTTGCTACTGATGTACGACCCCTACAGGGTCGATTGGCATTGCATGTCGTTTATTGTTGCTACTGATGTTCGACCCCTACAGGGTCGGTTGGTATTGCATGTCGCTTAATGTTGCTACTGATGTTCGACCCCTACAGGGTCGGTTGGCATTGCATGTCGTTTATTGTTGCTACTGATGTTCGACCCCTACAGGGTCGGTTGGCATTTTATATCGTTTATTGGTGCTACTGATGTTCGACCCCTACAGGGTCGATTGGCATTGCATGTCGTTTATTGTTGCTACTGATGTTCGACCCCTACAGGGTCGGTTGGTATTGCATGTCGTTTAATGTTGCTACTGATGTTCGACCCCTACAGGGTCGGTTGGTATTGCATGTCGCTTAATGTTGCTACTGATGTTCGACCCCTACAGGGTCGGTTGGTATTGCATGTCGCTTAATGTTGCTACTGATGTGCGACCCTTTCAGGGTCGATTGGCATTGCATGTCGTTTATTGTTGCTACTGATGTACGACCCCTACAGGGTCGTTGGCATTGTACGACGTTTATTGTTGCTACTGATATGCGACCCCTACAGGGTCGTTCTTCTCTGATTTTTTCGTCAAACGTCCTACAGAGTAGCCTTCCCATTGTAAAACCACACACTCCCTCCGAAGCCGAATTATTAATTCTTAATTCTTAATTCTTAATTATCATGCAACCTTTTAAACGTGAATAACTTCTCTTGTGTGGTGTTTTCAGGAGCCGTACTTTTGACCCATCATTTCGCCCCTCTGAAAATTGGCCTGCCAAAACACCTTCGTTCACTTATCCTATTAACAGACCTCAGACCTCCCCCTGAACGGAACTATCGTATTGTTTAATTTAAACTCTGATCACATGAGAAAGCTCTACTTAGTAGTAGTGTTGGCAGTTCTATGTGCCGAATTTGCCACGGCACAACCGGTTTCTACTCCTCGTCGACTTTACTGGAAAGCAAATTCCCCCATTAACACCGCGTATGAAATTGCGTCTGCAACGCAGTTTGTAGATCCCAACGACTGGTACATTAAGAACACTAGCGGTACTTTTACAGCCATTAGCACACTCGGCGCGGGATTCAATACAGTTACAGCGGCCGATACTCTTTTCATCGAACACAGAAGATTGAAAGTTGCTGCTACTATGACCCTTGGGTCGAATGTTCGAATCATTATGCTGGGCGAAGCCCCGGATGTGTACGATTATGCGCAAACCTTCGATATTAAAGCCGGGGTTACCTTCACCATGTCGAACCCAACAGCTATTTTTAGTATTGGAGGCGATGCCGTTTTTCGCTTGCAAGAAAGATTGGGAGCCGATATCGCAGCAAATTATACACGCCTTGTGATGGGTGGAGTAACCAAAGCTATCAATACATCGAATGTTGACAATGTTCAACAAAAAGGAAACGGCGGCGTTGACGAAGGAATTGGTTCAGTAGCTTTTGCTACCAATACTTGGGAAATGGGTGCTGTTGGAAATAATTTTGGAGGATTTCAGCGCTTGGGTGCCCTGCCTGCAACTCTCACTGTTTTCACTGCTACCAAGCAACAAAGTAAGGTTGCCGTAACTTGGACCACTCAGCAAGAGTCGAACTTAAAAGCTTACATCGTTGAAAGAAGTAACGATACTAAAACATGGACAGAAGTTTCTGCGATAGCCGTTAACGGAAACAGCACTACACCGAAATCCTATTCCATCGTTGATCCTTTTCCGGCTCCTGGAGTGAACTACTACCGCTTGCGCATGATTGATGTAGATGCAACTTATAGCATTTCCCCAATACGCGCAGTTCGTATGAGCTTAGAAAGCAAAGTGGGAATCTATCCCAATCCTGCTTCCGGAACTGTAACCATTTTGGTAAACAGTTTGGCCAATACCAGCTTCAATGTAAGTGTATTCAATACAGCCGGTCAACTGGTACAGTTAAAACAAGGAATTAGCGGAACCAATGTAGTTCGTTTGAATGTGTCTTCGCTGAAACCCGGAACCTACTGGGTGCAGATTCGTCAAGCGAATGGCGAAAAGCAATTGGAAAAATTGATCGTTCAATAATCTAATAAGATACCCTTAGAAGCCTAAAACAGGTTTCCCAAAAGCGCCTCTCTCTTTCCCTTCTTGGGAGTAGAGAGGCGCTTTTTCTTTTAGATATCTAAATGTCCGTTATTGAAATTATAGTCTTATGATGCTGAATTCCAATTTATTATGAATTATAAATTCTTAATTATTCATTCATTGGCACCAATTGGTATGTGTATTGAAACTTAAGGTTGTACCCAGAATCAAAATATTTATGAAAACAATCTTTACCCTTTTTATCGCCTCATTGTTAAGTGTAACTGCTTCAGCCCGTACGTTGAATACGTGTATCTCATGGTGGGGCGATTGGTCGAACAAGTCTAGTTGGAGTTTGAATCGTGCTCCTCGATCAGGTGATTCAGTTGTAATTCCTGCAGGTTATGGAGTGGTAATGGAATTGAGCAATGCTTCTTACAGTGATCTATACATAAATGTTCAAGGGACTTTGGAAATTAAAAAGGGACTCGCGCTTGGTTCAACTTCGTATATACTTGTAGGACAGAATGGTTTGGTCCGTAGGTTCGGAGCCAAGCCAAATGAAGAAGTCATCACAATCAATGGAGTAAAAAAATACGATGAAATTTCGCCCTACAATATTCGCGGTATCATGTTCGCAAACGCTTCTACAGGGGTATCGCCTGTCGGTTTCAGCTCTAATTTCTTACTTCCGCTGCAATTTCTGAATTTTTCAGTTGCGCATAATGATGAAGGAAATACCATTGTTTGGTCAACGGCAGAAGAAATTGATGGCGAACATTATGAAATCGAGAAAAGCTTGGATGGATTTGAGTGGACTACTATTGCGATCTTGTTCGCAGAAGCAAAAGGTGGAATGGTAAACAATTATAAATTCCTTGACAAGAATGAAACACGTCCGCAGGTTTATTATAGAATTGCACAAGTTGACGCCGGAACTCCGGTAAAATATTCAAACGTTCGCATGATTAAAATGGAAATGCCCAATAAGCACTTAAAAATTTTTAAGTCGAGTGCCTCCACCATTGCCATCGATTGGTTTGAAGATGCCGGTGTAAATTTAGATGTAACGGTAGTAGGTATGAATGGACAGCAAGTAGCTCAAAAGAAAATAAATTCAGCTTCTAACCGCACACAAATTGAGTTGCCTTTAAACAGTGCAGGGGTATTGGTAGTGAAAGTAAGAGAAGCTTCCGGTTGTGTGCACCTTCAAAAAATAGTGTTTTAGTTTTCAGAATAGGATAATTTCAAGGGTAGCCCCTTATCGCCGGAAGCCGGGATAAGGGGTTTTTTATGGCTTCTCCATGCAAAGTTCAACCAATACGCCATTTGTGTTTTTGGGGTGAACAAAGCAGACCAATTTATTATCGGCTCCTTGTTTGGGCGTTTCATTCAACAAGGTAAAACCGGCTTCCCGAAGTCGTTTCATTTCCGCTTCAATATCGGTTACGCCAAAAGCAATGTGATGAATTCCCTCCCCTTTCTTCTCTATAAACTTGGAAATCACTCCATTAGGGTCGGTGCTTTCTAATAGTTCAATTTTTGTGGGCCCGGTCTTGAAAAAAGCAGTGGCTACTTTTTCAGATTCAACGGTTTCCGTTTTATAGCAAGGCGCATTCAAAAGAACCTCGTACAAGGGAATGGAAACATCCAGGCTTTTCACAGCAATTCCAATATGTTCAACGTTTTGCATATCAATAGTTTAGCTAAATTAATGACAACTTGTTTACGAAATCGGTAAAATAAGAGTTTAATGTTGCGCTATCGCTTAAAAATAGAACCATTTGAGGTAAATTTGTGTTTAAATAGAGAGACTTAAATAGAATTTGACATGCTGAATTTACCAATTTACTTAGATCATAATGCTACTACTCCCTGTGACCCTCGAGTAGTAGAGGCAATGTTGCCGTATTTTTCAAGCCACTACGGAAACGCTGCCAGCCGTAACCACCCGTTCGGATGGGCTGCGGAAGAAGCCGTTGATTATGCACGCGAACAAGTGGCAAAACTGATTGGAGCCGATCCTAAAGAAATCATTTTTACTTCAGGAGCAACTGAATCAGATAATTTGGCTATCAAAGGTGTGTTCGACATGTACGCCAGCAAAGGAAATCACATCATTACAGTGGTTACCGAACACAAGGCGGTATTGGACACCTGTAAGCATATTGAGAAAGTAGGCGGAGAAGTAACCTATATGCCGGTTGACGGAGAAGGGTTGATTGATTTAGCTGCTTTAGAAGCTGCTATTACTCCAAAAACGATCTTGATCGCTATCATGTATGCGAACAACGAAACCGGAGTAGTGATGCCTGTGAAGGAAATCAGTGCCATTGCCAGAAAACATGGCGTATTGTTTTTCACAGATGCTACACAAGCGGTAGGTAAAATTCCGGTAGATGTAAACAAAGATGGAATTGACTTAATGGCAATTTCAGCTCATAAAATGTACGGTCCAAAAGGTGTTGGTGCCTTGTACGTTCGTCGCAAAAACCCACGCGTAAAAGTTACCGCTCAAATGGACGGTGGCGGTCACGAACGTGGAATGCGCAGTGGTACTTTGAATGTAACCGGTATCGTAGGATTCGGTAAAGCATGCGAAATAGCTATGCAAGAAATGGAATCAGAAGCCATTCGTTTAAGCAAATTGCGCGATAAATTAGAGTCTGCTTTGATGCAATTAGAAGAAGCGTATGTAAATGGTAGCCGCGAGCACCGTTTGCCTCACACTACCAATATTTCATTCAAATACGTAGAAGGAGAAGGTTTGATGATGGGCTTTAATAAAAACATTGCCTTGTCTTCAGGATCTGCTTGTACTTCGGCTTCTTTGGAACCAAGCTACGTATTGAAGGCATTGGGATTGGGAGATGATTTGGCGCACAGCTCACTTCGTTTCGGATTGGGTAAGTTCACTACGGAAGAACAAATTGATTATACCATCAAGGCTGTTTCTGAAACCGTAACCAAATTGCGTGAAATGAGCCCACTGTGGGAGATGTTCAAAGAAGGAATTGATTTGAATTCTATTGAATGGGCGCACCACTAGTTAATTAATAATTAACAATTAATAATTAAGAATTAGTAAATAACAATTAATAGGAACGAATAAAATCATACAACTATGGCATATTCAGATAAATTGATCGACCACTACCAAAATCCTAAGAATGTTGGTACTCTCGATAAATCAAAGAAAACAGTAGGTACCGGTTTAGTAGGTGCACCTGAGTGCGGCGACGTAATGCGTTTGCAAATTGAGGTAGACGATGCTACCGGAACCATCACCGACGCTAAATTCAAGACCTTCGGTTGTGGAAGCGCTATCGCTTCTTCTTCAGTAGCAACTGAGTGGTTAAAAGGTAAAACAGTAGAACAAGCCTTAACAATCGACAATATGGATATCGTGGAAGAATTGAACCTTCCTCCGGTGAAAATTCACTGCTCTGTATTGGCCGAAGACGCAATCAAAGCTGCTATCAATGACTACCGCGTTAAAAACGGTTTGGAAGCGATTCAGTTTGAAGAGAAAGGCGTTCATTAATTGAACTGTAAAATCCTGTGATATGAGTGTTGCATTAGACAATGGAATATATGTGAGTGATAAAGCCAAAGAAAAATTGGCGAAGTTGAAGGCTGATGCCGGAATTGATGACAATTCCGACTATTTCCTCCGCGTTGGGGTAGTAGGTGGTGGCTGTTCAGGGTTGAGCTACAAACTCGATTTCGACAACGAAACCCGTCCTACTGATCAAGTGTTTGAAGACAATGGAGTGAAATTGGTAACCGACCTCAAAAGTTTCCTTTATTTGGTAAACACTATGTTGGACTTCAGCGATGGGTTGAACGGAAAAGGATTCTTTTTCAACAACCCCAATGCCAGCCGTACTTGCGGTTGTGGCGACAGTTTCTCCGTTTAGAGATTTCATTTGAACTGGTAATATAGAAGTCCCGATCTAATTAGGTCGGGATTTTTTTTGCGCTAGATCCAAAAAAAATCCCGCTCTTTTGGAGCGGGTTGTGCAGTAGGTTTTGGAACGTATAATTTGGTATAGCAATCGCCAGAAACCGTATAATGATCTTGTATAGGATTTGTAATTGGGACTCGAATTTAAGGAATGATTGAATACAAAGAGCAAAGAGTTAATAAAAAATTAAAGAAGAGAGGGTAATTTGAGAATGTGATGGTTTGATAATGCCGAAATGAAATACAAAGAAAGAAGAGGGACACTGCGAAAACGCTGCGCCGCTGCGGTGAAAAAGAACAGGGGAATACAGGAAGCGAGGAAAACAGGAGACGAAGAGGGAGGAGAATTTGAATATGTGATGGTTTGATAATAGGGAACTGAAATACAAAGAAAGAAGAGGGACGCTGCGAAAACGCTGCATTCGCTGTGCCGCTGCGGTGAAAAAGAACAGGGGAATACAGGAAGCGAGGAAAACAGGAGACGAAGAGGGAGGAGAATTTGAGAATGCGGTGGTTTGATAATGCGGGAGTGAAATATAAAGAAAGAAGAGGGACGCTGCGAAAACGCTGCGGTCGCTGCGCCGCTGCGGTGAAAAAGAACAGGGGAATACAGGAAGCGAGGAAAACAGGAGACGAGGAACGAGGAGAACAGTAAACGAGGAGGGAGGAAAGAGGTAGGCAGAGAACGAATCTTTACGAATGCTTAGCGGGCTTCGCGTGCTTTGCGGTGAAGAATAAAGCCTGCGCTTCGGTCCCATTCTTAACCCTTAATTCTTAATTATTAATACCCCTTGCTTCCGTTCTTTCTGTACTTCCCAATAATGCAGTATTTTCGTACCCATGTGGTCATTATGTAAGAAAGAGTTCCGGCAGTTCTTCAGCAGTCTGACCGGTTATATTGCCATAGCGGTTTTTTTGCTATTGAATGGCTTGTTCCTGTTCGTATTTCCGGATTCCAATTTGCTCGATTTTGGGTATGCCAGTTTGGAGAAATTCTTTGAAATGGCGCCTTGGATCATGTTGCTATTGGTGCCGGCGATCACCATGAGAAGTTTTTCTGATGAATACAAAGGTGGCACTTTTGAACTGCTGCAAACCAGACCACTTCACCCTAGAGCCATTGTGTTGGGGAAATACCTCGGTGCTTTGATGGTGGTTTGGATCGCCTTGATTCCAACCTTGGTTTATGCGATAAGTGTTCAAATGCTTTCTTCCGAAGGAGGTATCGATATTGGCGCTACCATTGGCTCCTATATTGGACTCTTCTTCTTGGCTGCCGTATTCGTTTCCATAGGAGTTTGTTGCAGCAGCTTCACCTCCAACTCTGTAGTCGCTTTCATCATCAGCTCATTCGCCTGCTTTTTACTGTACAGTGGATTCAATGCCATCAGTAGAATACCGGCTTTTCAGGCGGGAGCCGATTATTATATCGAGATGCTTGGTATCGACTTTCACTATAGAAGTATCAGCAGAGGCGTGGTGGATAGTATCGACGTGATCTATTTCCTAAGTGTGATCGCTTTTCTTCTCCATATAACCTATAAAAACCTGTTTAAACGATAGTTGATCTATGAAAAAACTACTCAATAGTAAATTCGATTGGATTGTAGTGTTGTTGGTTTTGATTGGACTCAACATCCTTTCAGCCTTTTGGCATTTCAGAATTGATTTAACTTCTGAAAATCGGTATACCCTTTCTGCTCCTACAAAGAAATTATTAAAAGGCTTGAAAGAGCCTGTAAAAATAACCGTGTTTTTAGAAGGAGATTTGCCATCCGGATTCAAAAAGCTAGCAAATAGCAGCCGCGAATTATTGGAAGAATTCAAAGAATACGGCGGTTCTAAAATTCAATTCAAATTCGAAAAGATTGGCGAAGGCTTAGAAGGAACCGATAAAGATATCTACCTCGATTCAATGGTGCGCTTGGGTATTAAGCCCTACAATATTAAAGTGCAGGCGAAAGAGGGCGATGCCAATGAAGAGCGATTGGTGGTACCCGGTGCCATTATAGAAACAAAAGGTATTGTTAAAGCTATAAACCTACTTTCAGGACAACAATCTTCTTCGCTCGATCAAGCTGTTATCAATAGCACTGAAGCGCTTTTGGAATACAAGTTTGGGCAAGCCATTCAAAAAGCAACAGAAGAAAGAACACCTCTGGTTGGTTATTTATTGGGAAATGGAGAAACTTTCAATCCAAATGTAAACAGTTTGGTGCGAGAAGTATTGATGCAGAACTACCAAACCGATTTCTTACCTATTGACAGTGTAGGTTTTGTTTCTCAAGAATACGATGCGTTGGTTGTAATGAAGCCTACAAAACCATTCAATGATCAACAAAAGATAAAGATCGATCAATACATTATGAATGGTGGTAAAGTGCTGTGGTTAATTGATCGTTTGTATGCTGAGATGGACAGTTTATTGAGAACGCAATCGGATTTCATTGCATTTGACCGCAATCTTAATTTGGAGGATCAGCTGTTCCGATATGGAGTGAGAATCAATCCCGATCTGGTTCAAGATTTGCAAAGTGATAAGTTTCCGTTAGTTGTTGGTAGTGTTGGCGATCAACCTCAAATGGAATTAGTAGACTGGCCTTATTTTCCGGTGCTGAGTTCGTACACGAATAATTCTATTTCAAAAAACTTGAATCAAGTTTTGTCCATCTTTCCAAATTCAATTGATACTGTTGCAACACCTGAAGTGAAGAAAACAGTGTTATTGGCAACTTCTGCGAATGCAAGAACCTTGAGTACGCCAGCCATTGTGAGTTTGAACAGTGTGAAAACGGAAGAGGATGTAAAAACTTTTACCAAAAAGCACATACCCATTGCGATGTTGTTGGAGGGTAAGTTTACTTCGTTGTACAATAACCGTCTTCCCAAAGCCATTCTCGATACCTTGGCGGCGATGAAACTGCCTTTCCAGTCGCACTCGATTCAAAACAAGATGATCGTAATTTCTGATGCTGACATTGCCACCAATGTTGTTACTCAGAAGGAGGGTCCGTTACCGGTTGGTATGAATCAGTTCACTAAAATGCAATATGCTAACAAAGATTTTCTTTTGAATTGCATGGAGTATTTGGTAAACCCAAGTGGTATTCTTGAAACCAGAGCAAAAGATTTCACACTACGATTGTTGGATCCCAAAAAGGTGGAAGAAGAAAGAACAACTTGGCAATTGTTAAACATTGCAGGACCGGTTGTAATTATAATATTATTCGGGTTTATATTTCAATCTTTGCGTAAGCGCAAATATCAACGTTAATTTTTCATATACATCATTATCATGTCAGTTGATCAGATCACGTATATCGTTTTTGGGCTCGTTTTGGTAGTTGCGCTCGTGTTCGACCTAGGACTCTTGAGTAAAAAAAATCAAGTAGTATCAATAAAACAGGCCTTGAAGCAAACCTTTTTCTGGGTTGCGTTGGCGCTCAGCTTTTTTGTATTTATGTGGATTGAGAAAGGGCAGCAACCGGCGTTGGAATACTTGAGTGCTTACTTAATGGAGTGGAGTTTGAGTATTGATAACATTTTCGTGTTTATTCTCATTTTCACTTCTTTCAAAGTAAAAGAACAATTTTTTGGAAGGGTGTTATTAATCGGAATATTGATGGCCATTGTATTTCGCATTCTTTTTATTACGGTGGGGGTAGCTTTGGTGAATAAATTTGAATTCCTATTGTATCTTTTTGGAGCATTCTTGTTGTACACCGGTTACAAAATGTTTACGGCTGATGAAGATGAAGCTTTCGACCCTCACGACTCCAAGATATATCGCTTCTTGAGAAAGTTCCTGCCGCTCACTACGCACGATGGAAACGGGAAATACGTAGTAAGAGAAAATGGAAAACCGGTGTATACGACCTTGTTTGTAGTAGTGATGATGTTAGCGGCTATTGATCTGGTTTTTGCATTAGATTCCATTCCTGCAGTAATGGGTATTTCACGAGATAAATTGGTGATTTATACCTCTAATATCTTTGCCGTACTCGGCTTGCGCTCTTTGTTCTTCTTGTTAAGAGGGGCCGTGAGCAAGTTTGATTACTTGCAACAAGGGATTGCAATTGTATTGATTTTTATTGGCGTAAAGATGCTGGTAGAACATTGGATTGAACCATATATCTCAAAAAATAATCTCGTCTTTATTTCTCTGGGTGTAATCGTACTATGTATATCGGGATCGATTTTCTATTCGATTTTTATGCAGAAAAAAGGATTGCCAAAAGATGAAGTGGATGAATCAGTAAAATCATAAGGATACGTGTCGTACACCCTTCAACATATAGCCAAGATCCTTAAAAGCAAATCTGAAATCAGTTCGGAACAATTGATCAATTATTTATTGATCGACAGTCGAAAATTGGTGCATGCGCCTACTACTTTGTTCTTTGCCTTGAAAGGTCCTCGTAACAATGGTCACGCGTTTGTGAAGGAATTGTACGATAAAGGAGTACGAGCATTTGTGGTAAGCGAGTCGGGCTTTCAAGAACTAGCTCCGGAAGCCTCCTTTATAGAAGTATCCGATACGCTGAGCGCCTTGCAGTTATTAGCTGCGCATCATCGCAAGCAATTCAATATTCCGGTTATTGGAATCACCGGAAGTAACGGTAAGACAATTGTAAAAGAGTGGTTGTATCAATTGCTACAGGATTCTTTTTCTATTGTTAGAAGTCCCAAAAGTTACAACTCTCAAATTGGAGTTCCCTTAAGTGTGTGGCCAATGATGGAGCATCATCAATTGGCATTGTTTGAAGCGGGAATTTCTCAAAGTGGTGAAATGGATAAACTTCAAAAAATTATCCAGCCAACCATTGGGGTGTTCACTAATATTGGAGAAGCACACAGTGAAGGATTCTTGAACATTCGCCAAAAAGTGAATGAAAAGCTGCGTCTTTTTACCCATGTAAAAACATTGATCTATTGTAAAGACGATCCGCAGGTTCATACTGCAGTAGCAGGATTGTGGCAACAATTGCATCGCGACGACTCTAATGATTTCACACTCTTCAACTGGAGTACGGTTTCTGATGCAACCCTTCAAATTCTTACCATTTTTAAGGACAATGGAAAGAGTTTGATTTCTGCTAACTATAAAGGTCAAACCATTCAAATTGAAATTCCTTTTACCGATGATGCATCTGTTGAAAACGCGATTCATTGTTGGTGTGTAATGCTTCATTTGGATGTGAAACCCAAAGAGATCAGCAAACGCATGAAGCAATTAGAAGCCATTGCAATGCGCTTGGAACTAAAGCAAGGGGTAAATCATTGTTCAGTTATCAATGATAGCTACAACACAGATATCAATTCTTTAAAAATAGCGTTGGATTTCTTGGTGCAACAGCAACAACAGCCCAAGAGAACCGTCATTCTTTCAGATATCTTACAGAGTGGTAAGCCTGAAAGAGAGTTGTATCAAGAGGTTTCTGATGCGTTGAAACAACGTGAGGTACATCGCTTCATAGGTATTGGCGAAAAACTTTATGCCTACCAAAATTTGTTTCAACAACTCCCCAATTTGGAGACCAAATTTTACAAGAGTACGGAATCTTTTCTCTCTGATTTTCCTCAGTTAACTTTTCGGGAAGAAGTAATTCTATTAAAGGGAGCTAGGGTGTTTGAATTTGAGTTGATCAATCAGCGTTTAGAAGAGCAACGTCATCAAACGGTGATGGAGATTAATTTAAACGCGCTGGTTCACAATTTAAAATGGTATCAAGAGCAATTAAAACCGGGTACACGTATTATGGCAATGGTGAAAGCCTTTGCTTATGGTAGTGGTTCCTATGAAATTGCTCGTTTGTTACAATATCATAAGGTAGACTATTTGGCGGTTGCCTATACCGATGAAGGGGTAGCGCTCCGAAAGCGAGGCATTCAACTACCTATAATGGTGATGAACCCCGATGCCAGTAGTTTTGATCAGCTCGTTCAATTTCATTTGGAACCTGATGTATATTCTGTTTCACTATTGAATGAATTGGTAGACTATCTGAAAAAGCAAGGCATTGAACATTTTCCGGTACATATTGAATTGGAAACCGGGATGAATCGTCTTGGCTTCAATGAAAAGGAACTAAGTGTTTTGGAAACAGTATTGGATACAACGGTTCTAAAAGTGCAAGCTTTCTTTAGTCATTTAGTAGCCAGTGAAAGCCCGGCTTTTGATGGGTTTACACGTCAGCAAGGGGCTTTGTTTGTGAAGATGTGTGATCGGTTATCGGCCAAGCTTAGTTATCCGGTATTGCGTCACCTTTCAAATACATCGGGGATCGCAAGATTTCCGGATTTGCAGTTTGATATGGTACGACTGGGAATTGGGTTGTATGGAGTAGAATCGGGAAATACCCATATTAGAGAGGCGTCAACGTTAAAAACTTCCATAGCACAGATCAAGCAATTGGAACCGGGAGAGACCGTCGGCTACGGAAGAAAGGGAATATTGCAAAATGAAGAAATTGAGAGGGAGGGAAAGAGAAGAAATGAGTTGGAACAAGGGGGCGAAAAGCCTTGCAGTTTCGAAGAACAGCAGAAAGCCTTAGGAGAAATTAGCAGAGCGGGAACAATAGCAACTATTCGGATAGGATATGCCGATGGCTACTCAAGAGCCTTGAGCAATGGAAAAGGAAAAGTGATGATCAAAGGGCAGCTGGCTCCCGTGGTTGGGTGGATATGCATGGACATGACCATGGTAGACATTAGCCATATTCCCGGGGTAAAAGAAGGGGATGAAGTGATTGTATTCGGTGGTCCACTTTCAGTGAAAGAAGTGGCCAAATGGGCCGATACCATCCCTTACGAGCTCATTTCCGGTGTTTCGCAACGTGTTAGAAGGCTGTATTACGAAGAATAACAAGCCTTTCAGGGTTTTTACCCTTAACGGCTTTCAAAACTGATGCACTAAAAGTATATTTGTAACCTAAATTTTTAGCGGTGAAACTACGTACGGTTGTTTTGGTGATTTTGTTGGTAATTTTTGCGGATCAGGCTCTTAAAATTTGGGTGAAAACATCCATGTACTACGGAGGTCATATTACCATCTTCAAAGATTGGTTTCGTTTGTATTTCATCGAGAATGCAGGCATGGCCTGGGGCTGGAAATTTGGAGGTGACTTCGGGAAATTAGCTCTCACCTTGTTTCGCTTGGTAGCCGTTATTTTCGGGGTGTTTTATATTAAGAGTATCGTTAAAAAGGAATATCATAGAGGCTTCATTATTTGCGTTGCTTTGATCTTTGCAGGAGCATTGGGAAATTTGATCGACAGTATGTTTTACGGGCTCATTTTCGACAAAGGAATGACCATCGATAAACTCACTGGCGATAATATGGGATACGTTGGCCTAGCCACCATGAATTTCAAAGGATACGGGTCATTCTTACACGGCAATGTGGTAGACATGCTCTACGTTCCCATCATTGAAAACAAAATTATGCCCGGTTGGGTACCTTTCATTGGTGGACAAAGCTTCACATTTTTCTCCCCTATTTTTAATTTGGCAGATGCTGCTATAAGTGTTGGGGTAATTGCCATCTTGATTTTCCAAAAGCGATTCTTCAAAGAAGTGCCTGCAACCGCCACGCCTACCGTTGAAACCAACGCGGTGGAATCGGACGAGAAGCATGTTTTATAAAATCGAATCTTTAATCTTCAATTCATAATCGATGGAATACAGAATAGAAAAGGATACCATGGGCGAAGTAAAAGTACCTGTGGATGCGATTTATGGTGCCCAAACACAACGTAGTATCGACAACTTCAAAATTGCTCAAGACATCAACCGGATGCCAAAAGAAATCATTCGTGCTTTTGCATATTTGAAGAAAGCCGCAGCTATAACCAATTTTGAAGCAGGTGTTTTACCGAAGGAAAAGTGTGATTTAATTGGAACTGTATGTGATGAAATTTTGACCGGTAGCCTCGATGCATATTTCCCATTGGTGGTTTGGCAAACCGGAAGCGGTACCCAAAGCAATATGAATGTGAACGAAGTGGTGGCATATCGTGGTCACGTATTGAAAGGCGGTGCATTGACCGATAAAGAAAAATTCCTTCATCCGAACGATGATGTGAACAAGTCTCAATCTTCAAACGATACCTTTCCAACTGCGATGCACATTGCAGCCTATAAGATTTTAGTAGAAACTACAATTCCCGGTATTGAAAAATTGAGAGATACGCTTGCTGCCAAAAGCGCTGCATTTATGCACGTGGTTAAAATTGGTAGAACCCATTTTATGGACGCTACGCCTTTAACAGTAGGGCAAGAGTTCAGTGGTTATGTTGCTCAGTTGAATCATGGTTTGCGCGCCATTAAAAACAGCTTGGCTCACCTTAGTGAATTGGCTTTGGGTGGAACAGCAGTAGGTACCGGTATCAACACTCCTAAAGATTATGCTCCGAATGTTGCCAAGCATATTGCTGCATTAACTGGGTTGCCCTTTGTAACGGCTCCAAATAAATTTGAAGCATTGGCTGCACATGATGCGATAGTAGAAGCACACGGTGCATTGAAAACAGTAGCAGTAAGTTTGATGAAAATAGCAAACGATATTCGCATGTTGTCTTCAGGTCCGAGAAGTGGTATTGGTGAATTGTTCATTCCTGATAATGAGCCCGGTTCTTCGATCATGCCAGGGAAAGTGAATCCAACGCAGTGTGAAGCATTAACAATGATTGCTGCGCAGGTACTGGGTAATGATGTTGCTATTAATATTGGAGGTGCCAATGGTCACTTTGAATTGAACGTATTCAAACCGGTAATGATCTACAATTTTTTGCACAGTGCTCGTTTAATTGGAGACGGTTGCGTAAGCTTTAATGATAAGTGCGCAGTGGGTATTGAACCTATTGAAGCCAATATCAAAAAGCACGTAGACAATTCATTGATGCTGGTGACTTCTTTGAATACAAAAATTGGTTATTACAAAGCGGCTGAAATTGCACAGAAAGCGCACAAAGAAGGAACAACGCTGAAAGAAATGGCTGTGAAGTTGGGTTATGTTACGCCGGAGCAATTTGATGAGTGGGTTGATCCTGCAAACATGGTGGGAGAGATCAAGTAAGAAGTTTTATGTTATTCCTTATAAGTAAAGAAGGCTTCGGCCTTCTTTTTTTGTGTCCAAAAAAAATCCGGCTCAGTAAAAACAAAGCCGGATACAATCAGAATTAATCCAACTAAGGTGAATAAAACACTTTAGCGTGGATGAGTGTAACAATGTTGAAAGTTCGAATTGCCATTATACTAAAGGCTAAAATAAGAGATTGATAAGAGACAGGAAATCCTAGTCGACCAATCAGTGGGATGTATCGACGAACAACCTCGAGTTCAGTTTACAGTTTAATTGGCCGCTTTATTTACCTTGACCAATAATCACCAGCTCACTATTCAGAACCACATTCTCAAAGGGATGGCTCTCGCTTGATTCTTTTTGATCTATCAACTTGAAAAGTAATTCTGCGGCGCGGGCACCTTGATCGTAGGGGAATTGTTCCACAGAAGCCAAAGGTGGTGTTTCTAAGTAATGCGTAATAGGAAGGTTCGCATAGCTAACGAAGGCCAAGTCTTTATTGATCTTTAATTTTTTCTTTCTTACATACTGCATGGCATCGAGCGCCACATAGTCGTTAAACGTTATAATGGCTGTTGGCTTGTTTTTCAAGGCTAGTAGCTGGTCCATGGCTTTTTGCGTTCCTTCTGCAGAGAAATCGGAACTTACCACTAAAGAAGGATCATGAACGATCTTGTTCTTTTTTAGTCCGTTTAAGTATCCTTGAAGGCGCTCGTTTTTAATGCTGAGTGTATCGGGCCCCTGTATGTAACCAATTCTTTTATGCCCTTTCTTGATCAAAAAATCAATGGCTTCCATGGAACTGTGATACAGGCTGCACCAAACAGAATGAATATTCGGCACGTCGGGAACACGGTCGAAAAACACTACCGGAATATTGAATTGCAATAAACTTTGAAAATGATCCACATTTGAGGTGTTCTTGGAGATGGATACCAAAAGCCCGTCTACACGGTGTTTCTGCATGGTTTCTACCAAGGTCTTTTCACGGTCAATGCTGTCGTGGCTTTGACCCATCAGCGCGATATAATTGTTCTCAAATGCCTTGTCTTCAATGCCACTGGTAGCCAACGAAAAGAACTCTTCCCGGAGATTGGGTAAAATGACCCCGATGGTATAAGTCTTGCGCTGCTTGAAAAAGATCGCGGTTTGATTGGGAACATAATGCAGTTCTTCCGCCAGTTTTTTTACTTGCATTTTGGTACGCAAGCCAATACTGGGGTGATCGTGCAAAGCACGAGAAACAGTTGAAACTGAAATATTTAATCGTTGCGCAATCTCCTTTATAGTAGGCAGCTTCTTTTCCATACTGCGATATTAAGAAATAGCCGCTAAAAAAATGATGCAAACGGTTGCTTGATTTGAAAAGGACCAATAATCAGCGGTTTTCCACTTTTTAAAAGATTTTGAAACAACAATTCAAAAGACTTTCATTAAATTTAGAGAGCTGACAGCTAGTAGCAGATATAAACAATGGTAGTAGCCGGAACATTGATTCCGGCTTCTTTTTTAATGATTCCTGAATATGAAAAATAAAGGCCTTTTCTTATCCTTCCTCTTTTGCTTGCTGAGTAGCTTGGAAATGAATGCACAAACCGATTGGCTGCTTGATGGAGCGCCCTATAAATCGTTCTTCCAATACGATCCTCGAACACAACAATACACCCTATCCAATGGATTGGTAAAGCGCAGTTTCTACAAAGGTCCTAATATGGCTTGCGTAGGATACCTAAACTTAACTACGAATCAAGAGTTATTAAGAGCCATTAGTCCTGAAGCTATTTTATACATCAATGGAATACGATATGCGGTGGGTGGATTGCAAGGGCAGTCTGAAAAAGCCTATCTGCAGCCAGAATGGTTGTCTTCTTTAAAAGCAGGAACCAACGATTTCATTTTTACCAAAGTTGAAACCGAACCACTTACACCTCGAATTAAGACCAAGTACCGATTTTGGAGCGGCGCCGTGTTGCCCTACAAAGGAATACACGTGAAGTTCAGCTATTCACATCCACAATTCGCAGGGTTAGAGGTTGTGGTGCATTATGAATTGTTCGACGGTGCACCATTGATTGTAAAATGGATTGGCATCGAGAATAATTCTGATAATCAAGTTTACTTGAATAGAGTAGAGAACGAAGTGTTGGGATTAGTAGAAGAAGAAAGCGCCGTAGTGGGCAAACCAACAGAAATGAAGAAGCAGCATGGAATCTATTTAGAAACCAACTATGCTTTTAATAATGCGATGAGGTATGATATTAGTGATCAAACTACACACTGGAACATTGATTCTACTTATACTTCACAAGTGAACTACAATTATGAAACACCTTGTTTGTTGGAAGTATATCCGGAAAAAGCACCCGGTATTACGCTTGCAAAAGGAGAACGTTTTGAATCGGTGCGCACCCATGAATTGCTAATGGACGGATACGATCGGGAACGAAGAGGAATGGCCATTCGTAAGATGTATCGCACGGTGGCTCCGTGGACACAAATGAATCCCATTTTCATGCATCTTGTAAGTTCCAACGACGAACAAGTAAAAACAGCCATCGACCAATGCCTAGCTACCGGATATGAAGCCGTTATTCTCAGTTTTGGCTCTCATTTGAATATGGAAGATACCAGTGCTGCCAATTTGAATCGATGGAAAAGCTTGGCCGACTATGCTCATCAAAAGGGAATTGCGTTAGGTGGTTATTCTTTGTTCAGCAGCAGAAGAATCAGCGATGAAGACGATGTAATTGATGCCAAAACCGGCAAGCCGGGTGGTGCATTTTTCGGCAACGCACCTTGCTTTGGAAGTAAATGGGGGCTTGCTTATCGCGATAAAATAAAAAACTTTTTCAAGTATACGGGATTTGATATTTGGGAGAATGATGGACCTTATCCGGGCGATCAGTGCGCCAGTACCGTTCACCCCGGGCATAAAAATTTAGAGGACTCACAATGGCGCCAAATGGAAATTCAAAAGGAATTGTACCGTTGGCTCAATGAAAAAGGGGTTTACATCAATGCCCCCGATTGGTATTTCATGGACGGCACTCATAAAATTGCCATCGGTTACCGAGAAGTGAATTTTTCATTGTCGAGAGAACAACAGAAAATATTGAACCGCCAAAACATCAATGACGGCACTTTCGAAAAAACACCGGCCATGGGTTGGGGATTTGTTCCTCTCACACGCTACCAGGGTGGCGGACCGGAGGCTATCTTAGAACCCTTGAGTGAGCATCTAGCCGACTATAAACAACTTATGTTTCAGTATTATGGTGCCGGAGTGCAAGCCTGTTATCGCGGTCCTCGCTTATACGATACTGATACCACTCGAAAAGTGGTGGCCGAAATGATAGCTTGGTATAAGAAATACCGAGACCTGTTGAATCAAGATATTGTTCATTTGCGAAGAGCAGATGGCAGAGATTGGGATGGTTGGATGCATGTGCAAAGTTCCGGTTATACTCGCGGAATAGTGCTCCTGTTCAATCCAACATCCACTCCAATGAAGAAAAAAATTAAAATTCCGCTTTATTATACCGGATTGCAAGCAACCGCAATAGTGAGCAAAGAAGGGAAGTCGTCAAAATTGTATTCGATCAATAAAAATAGCGAAATTGAAATGGAAATTGAATTGGCCCCCCTTTCTTACAGTTGGTGGACAATTCAAAAACAAACCAAGTAAACCAAACACTGATATGAAAAAGGTACTAACAGTTGCATTGCTTTTGGCAACTTTTACAGCGAGCGCCCAGAAATACGAAGCCAATTGGGAATCACTCGATGCTCGCCCTACACCACAATGGT
Source organism: Endoryza foliicola (assembly GCF_050589245.1). Classification (NCBI taxonomy): domain Bacteria; kingdom Pseudomonadati; phylum Bacteroidota; class Chitinophagia; order Chitinophagales; family Chitinophagaceae; genus Endoryza; species Endoryza foliicola. The sequence continues at coordinate 247,418 of NZ_JBOBEW010000006.1, forward strand.
TTAAAGACGCAAAATTTGGAATTTTCATTCACTGGGGTGTATATGCTGTTCCCGGTTGGAGTACCAAAGGGAACTATGCGGAATGGTATCAACAAGGATTGCAAACCACTGATACGGCTCGTCAAAGATTTCACAAAGCTAAGTTTGGAGATAAAACCTATTATCAACTCGCAGATGATTTCAAAGCTGAATTATTCAATCCCGATGAATGGGCCAAGCTTTTTGAAAGATCAGGCGCGAAATACATTGTGCTAACATCTAAACATCACGATGGATATACGCTGTGGCCTAGTAAGGATGCCGATAGAACTTGGGGATTTCCATGGAATGCGGTTGCAGTTGGTCCTAAAAGAGATTTATTGGGCGATCTTTTTAAAGCAGTAAGAAAAACCTCCGTTCATGCAGGAATGTATTATTCTCTATACGAATGGTTCAATCCACTTTGGAAAAAGGATCCCGCTGCTTTTGCACAGCAACACACTTGGCCTCAAATGAAGGACTTGATCAATACTTATCAACCCGATGTGTTTTGGACCGATGGTGATTGGGATGCTTCAGCAGAAACCTGGAAAAGTCAAGAGTTTCTTAGTTGGTTGTACAATGAAAGTCCGGTGAAAGAAAAGATAGTCGTAAATGATCGTTGGGGATCAGGGATTCGATTTAAACATGCCGGTATATATACACCGGAATATCAACCCGATTTAGATTTTGAAGATCATTATTGGGAAGAGAGCCGCGGTATGGGATATAGCTACGGCTATAATAGAGAAGAAGATGCATGGGATTATAACAGTACGCAAAGTTTGGTGATCGCTTTAATTGATAAGGTAAGTCGTGGCGGAAACTTTTTATTAGACATCGGTCCCGATGAACATGGGAAAATTCCACCCATTATGCAAGAACGTTTGTTGCAAATGGGAGAGTGGATGAAAGTAAATGGAGAAGCAATTTATGGAACCTCTCGTTGGAAAACACCGGTTCAATGGAGTGAAGGAAAAAGAGATTACAAATTCAAAAACGAACACAATACGGAAGACTGGAAAACCGGTGGTGATGTGATGTTGAAGTTAACAGTGGATCCTGATCCGGGTTATGCAGTGAAAGAACTCTTCTTTACTTATAATGCTACTACCAATAGCTTGTATGGATTGTTCCCATCTTATCCTAAGAACAATCAAATGATTCTTCGCAATACTACATTGCCTGCGGGCACTGTAATCAGTTTCCTTAGCACCAAAGAACCCTGTTCTTGGAAACAGCAAGGAAACGATGTAGTGGTTCAGTTGCCTGCATTCAATGCTGAAATCGCAAAGGTTCCATACACGTATGCAATCAAGATCAGTAACTATGGACGTTTCGCTGCTAAACCTAAAGTAAATGTGAACTTTAAGCCAGGTGCATTGCAACCCGATATAACCATTCAAGCAGAAGACGGCGATATTGTTCACTATACTGTTGATGGCACGGAACCAACGATCAGTTCTCCTGTATATTCAGCACCATTTGTGATGAAAACGAGTACACCTGTGAAAGCGATTGCTGAGAAAGCCGGGGCGCTTAATAGTGCAGTGGTAGAAGTGCCGGTTAAAACCTACGAATGGAAAAAAGCGGTAAGTGGTGGTGGCGCAGCCGGATTAAACTATGCTTATTTTGAAGGTAAGCCGGCATCGGTAAACGAATTGCCCAACATGCAAGCAAAAACGAGTGGAATTGCATCAACAATTGACCTAAGTAAGCAAGAACGAAAAGAATATTTCGGACTGGTATTTACCGGATACATTACAGTACCAACTGCTGCGATCTACGAATTCTACATTGCGTCAGATGATGGTAGCAGTGTATGGATCGATGGAGAAGAAGTAGTGAATCACGACGGTTTTCATGGCAATGATGAAAAGAAAGGAAGCATTGCATTGAAAAAAGGCGCGCATCGAATTGAAGTACGTTATTTTCAAGGAACCGGTGGACAGGATCTTTGGCTGAAATACAGCAGCAGTACAATTAAAAAGCAAGTGGTACCTACCACTGCATTTACTCACTAATAATGGCAATTAACTTACATAACAAAGCAATTGTTGTAATTGGCGGAACAACCGGCATGGGGCAAGCTGCGGTGAAGTCCTTTTTAGAAGCCGGTGCTAAAGTGTTGGTGGTTGGTTTGCCCGATGGAACTGATTACGAGAATGGTCCGCATTTGCAGTATATTTTAGAAGATGCAACAAATCCTCATACCGCAAAAATGGCGGTAAAATCTTGTGTAGATTCTTGGGGGCATTTCGATGGACTGTTCCATGTAGCAGGTGGCAGTGGAAGAAAATGGGGCGACGGGCCTTTGCATGAACTTAGTGATGAGGGATGGGAGCAAACCTTGCAATTGAATTTAACATCGGTGATGTATTCCAATAGAGCTGCGGTTCAATATTGGATGCAATCGGGTACGCATGGATCGATTGTGAATATGGGCTCCGTTTTGGCGAATCATCCTTATGCTCCTCACTTTACAACATCTGCTTATGCAGCCGCAAAAGCTGCGATCGAAGGCTTTAGTAAATCAATTGCAGCCTATTATGCTGCTCATCGAATTCGAGTAAATGTGCTAAGTCCGGGATTGATTGAAACGCCGATGTCGAAACGCGCAGCAGGTGACGCTACTATTCAAGCATTGTTAAAAACAAAACAGCCACTAAGTGGCTCCATGGGAACAGTAGGCGATATAACAGGAATGGCTACCTTATTGTTAAGCGAATCGGCCTCGTTTATTACAGGACAAATAATAGGTGTTGATGGCGCCTGGAGTATCAGTTAATTATGAATGCAGCATTTACCATAGGATTAGACATCGGTGGAACGCAGATCAAATCGGTAATCTTGGATCCACAAGGAAGTTTGTTACACCAACAATTGTTTCAAACCAAGGATCATTTGCCGGGTGAGTGGTTGCAGTCGGTTCATGGAGCCGTGAAAGAACTTCGAAAGAGCATCGCAGATCAAGTTTATAGAATTGGAATTGCTGCACCCGGATTGCCCAATGCCGAGAATACAGCCATAGCAGTGATGCCGGGTCGACTTCTAGGTTTAGAAGGGTTGATATGGGAAGAGGCTTTTTCTACCCCAACCTATGTATTGAACGATGCAATTGCAGCATTGTACGCAGAAGCACATTTTGGTGCAGCAAAGGGGCATAAAAATGCCGTGATGCTAACATTGGGTACTGGAGTAGGAGGAGCCATCTTAATTGATGGAAAACCCTATCAAGGTGCCTTCGGTAAAGCGGGACATATTGGTCATATGGTGATTGATAGTGATGGGCCTCCCGATGTAACAGGTATTCCCGGTAGTTTGGAGGATGCAATTGGCAATGCTACAGTGGGCATTCGCTCTAACGGTACATTCAATTCTACGAGAGCCTTAGTGGAAGCACATGTTGACGGCGATGCCTTCGCAACAGAAGTATGGCTTTGTTCCGTTCGCAAACTGGCCATTGGAATTGCAAGCATAACCAATATCCTTTCTCCGGAAGCAGTTATTTTGGGAGGAGGCATTACGCAGGCAGGAGCGGTACTGATGGATCCCTTGAAGAAATACATGGAACAATATGAATGGAGAGCGGGCGGCAATCAAGTAGCCTTGAAATTCGCCACAATGAATGAAATGAGCGGAGCCATTGGAGCTGCTTATTACTCAATGAAAAAATAGAAACTAACATGTCGGTAATAAAAGAATACTTAGATAAATCGAGTTCAATATTGAATGCAGTGGCTGCACAAGAAGAAATGATTGCAAAGGCTGCCGACTGGTTTAGTGCAACTATACTTGGCGGTGGCATGGTGCATTTGTTTGGAAGTGGACATAGTAGAATAATGATCGAAGAAATGTGGCCGCGGTATGGATCCTTTCCCGGCTTCAACCCCATTGTAGAACTATCACTCACTTTTCATAATGCAGTGGTTGGGGCTAACGGACAGCGACAAGCGATGTATTTAGAAAATGTATCGGGCTTGGCAGAGAAAATACTTCGAAATTTCGGAATTCAAAAAACAGATACGGCATTAATTGTTTCATCAAGCGGAACCAATATCGTTCCTATTGAAATGGCTGAGGGTTTTCAAAAATTGGGGGTGAAAGTTGTAGCCCTGGTTTCATCTGCGCATAGTGCGGCTAGTACCTCGAAACGAGCAGATGGGAAGAAATTGACTGATTTTGCTGACTTGATTCTAGATACAGGTGCTCCGGTAGGAGATGCCATGATTACCATTCCCGGAATGATAACGCCCGTTGCACCCGGCTCTACTTTGGGCGGCGTGGCCATTATCAATTGTATTAAAGCAGCAGTTGCTGAAAAATTGGTGAACGCAGGCTTTGTGCCAAAAGTGTTGGCTGCGGGAGCCGTAGTTGGCAATGCCATGGCCACTGAATTGTTTGAAGCAGCTTATGATGAGCACGCGCATCGCATGGCAAAAGTATATTCTAAAACAGGATTAAACGATTGAACTATATGAGTATTCCTATTCGCACAACCGTAGTAGGCAGTTATCCCTTTCCCGGATGGCTCGAGTTTGCTACTTCTCATTTGAATGAATTTGGCGCAGCCGATAAAGAAGAAATGATTGAGGACGCCGTTATTGCTGCCATTCATGATCAAGTTACGGCCGGATTGGATGTGATCACAGACGGAGAACAAACGCGCCTTGATTTTAACCTCTCTTTTTACGGATATATCAGAGGAATTCAAAACAACGAATCTGAAACGCGGAAGTTCGGACCACCAGCCCACGATCAACGTGGAAAGCACTCCATCGTTGAAACTTTGACAGCCCCCAATGGTTTGGGTGCTGTGAAGGAATACGAACGTTTGAAAAAATTGGCACCCGCGGGTCCAACACTTAAAGCAAGTGTTCCCGGCCCCTATACACTTAGCGGACGTTTGATGCCCAATGCTCAATACAAAGATCGCTATGAAATTACAGAAGCCTTGTTGCCATTTGTTCGAAAAGAGTTGGAAGACTTGGTGGCAGCCGGTTGTAAAGAAATTACAGTAGATGAGCCGTCGATGAGTTGTTATGCTTATAAAGAAGACACCAAACGCTTTGTTGATATTTTCAATAGAACCGTAGCAGGTGTTGTAGGCAAGTGTAATTTAAGTACGCACCTCTGTTTTGGAAATTTTAAAGGAAGACCGGTTGGCTTTAGAAGCATCAAACCCATGCTTCCCGATTTTCTCGACATGAAAGTGAATGAAATTCATATTGAAATGGCCAATCGTGAATTTGCTGAGATTGAATTGCTGGCACCATTTGCTGAAGCAATGAATGTGGCCGTTGGTATAATTGATGTGAAAAACTATTACATCGAAACAGTAGACGATGTAGTGAGTCGCATTCGCAAATGCTTGCAATTTGTACCTGCTGAAAAGCTGTCGGTAGCACCGGATTGTGGGTTGAGTCAAACCGCACGATGGGCCTCTCGTCAGAAATTAATCAATATGGTAAAAGGAGCAAAACTGGTGAGAGCCACTTTATAGTATGATAAAACCGGTATTGCAAAACGAAGCTTTGATTCAGCAAATTGATCAAGAACAAAATGATCAAGAGGAATTGCAAGTATGGTGGTTGGGTCAAAGCGGTTATTTGATTCAATACAAAAGTGTACGACTTCTTATTGATCCGTATTTATCAGACACACTCACAAAAAAATACGCTGCTACTAACAAGCCCCATGTTCGCATCAGCGAATTGGTGGTAGAGCCTTCGCTTTTAAAAAATATTCAATTGCTAACGGCAAGTCATTTTCATACCGACCATTTGGATGCAGCCACTATTCTTCCAATATGGGAACAGAATCCCTTGATGAAAGTATTGGTGCCTACAGCGTTAAGGCAACAGTCGGCAGAGCGATTGAAAGTATCTGAAGAAGCATTGATCTGTTTAAGGGATGGAGAAGCAATCGACGTAAATGGTATTGGAGTTTATGGGGTGCCTGCGAAACACAATGAGATTGAACGCGATGAAAACGGCGCTTGCAAATGCATGGGATATGTATTCACCATTGGTTCCTTTACCGTTTATCACAGTGGCGATACTTTGTATTATGAAGAATTGCCGCAACTTCTAAAAAAATTTAAGATCGATCTGGCATTTTTACCTATCAATGGAAACGAACCCTCAAGAGGTGTAGCCGGTAACCTCGATGGGAAAGAAGCCGTACAACTTGCATTGGAAGCCGGTTTCAAGCATGTGATTCCAGGACATTATGATCTGTTTGCATTCAATACTGTTTCAACAGCACTGTTTGAATCAACCGCAACAAAAGCCCGTATTTCTTTTTCAATATTGCCATTGGGAGGCTATTGGAACAGTCGCAATTTTCTGTAAAAATCAATGGAACCGCATTCCTTTTTCAGTATCTTTAAAAGGATCAATCTACTGCGATTATGAAAGGCTTGCTCTACAAGAAATGGTATCTTGTGTTGGCTATACTGGTAGTTCTCGGTGCAGCCTTCTGCCTGTTTTCTCCTGCGCCAAAAGTTGACTACAATACCGAAGTAAAACCCATTCTCAATAAAAAATGCATTTCCTGTCATGGCGGCGTAAAAGCCAAAGGCGGCTTTAGTGTATTATTTCGAGAAGAAGCGCTGGCACCCACCAAATCGGGTAAACCTGCTATTATTCCGGGAGATGGTTCAGGAAGCGAAATGATTCGAAGAATCAAAGCTACCGATCCGGAGGATCGGATGCCTTATAAACACCCACCACTTTCCGACGAAGAAATCAAAACATTGGAAACTTGGATCGATCAAGGTGCAGAATGGGGCATTCACTGGGCCTACCAACCTTTAAAAGAAATTCCACTTCCCGAAGAAAATGCTTGGGCTAAAAATGAAATCGATCGATTCATCATCAAAGGATGGGAGAAATTAGATTTATCGGCTTCACCAGAAGCTACCAAAGAACAATTGCTGCGTCGTGTTTCACTTGATATTATCGGCATGCCAGCACCCGATTCCATAGCAAACTCCTTTCTTAAAGCAAGCGATGATAGGGCGTTTGAACGATTGGTTGACCAATTGCTAGCGCTTCCGCAGTATGGAGAGAAATGGACAACTATGTGGTTAGACCTTGCTCGCTATGCCGATACGAGAGGCTACGAAGCAGATAGAGGAAGAACCATTTGGAAGTACCGCGACTGGGTGATCAAAGCTTTCAATGCCGATAAACCCTATAACCAGTTTCTCATCGAGCAAATGGCAGGCGATCTCATGCCTAATGCAACCGATGATCAATACATCGCCACTGCATTTCATCGAAACGCTATGACCAACGATGAAGGTGGTACCGATAACGAAGAATTTAGAACCGCCGCTGTGATGGATCGAATCAATACTACTTGGACGGGCATTTTAGGAACGAGCTTTTCTTGTGTTCAATGTCATAGCCACCCTTACGATCCTATTCGTCATGACGAGTATTATAAATTCATGGCCTTCCTAAATAATTCTCGTGATGAAGACACTGAAGCTGAGTATCCACTACTTCGTCAATATGCGTCAGAAGATAGTTTGAAACTGGAACAAGTACGCAGTTGGATTCAACAAACATCAGGCGAAGCAAAAGCGAAGGAATGGAATTTGTTTTTGAAAACCTGGCAACCCACAATCAACTCATTGCTCTGCGATAAATTTGAAAATGCGGCCTTGGTAAGCAGTTGGTATGCAGGTATCCGAAAAGATGGTTCCTGTCGATTGAAAGACATCCAGTTCAATCAACAACCGCAACTACAATACCGATACATTACTTGGAAAAACGGTGGAGTATGGACGATAAGGTTAGACAGTTTAAATGGAAAGATTCTGGCCACCGTTCCTTTAGAAAACACCAATGGATCGTGGAAAATCAAAACCATCAATTTTCCGCAATTGCAAGGCAAGCATACATTGTATTATCAGTATGCTAATTCGGCGATGAAAAGTTTTGAAGAAACCGGTGTGTTGTTTGAGTGGTTCCGATTATCAGATCCTTTTCCCGGAGCAGGTAAGCCCGGATACGAAACCGCTTTTGCGAATTATCAAAAATTGTTAGAAGCATCAGTTCAAACCACTCCGATCTTAATTGAAAATAACAATGCTCAGTTCAGAAAGACGCAAGTTTTTGAACGTGGAAATTGGTTGGTAAAAGGGAAAGAAGTTGCGGCTGCGGTGCCTGCCGTTTTCAATCCATTACCAACGAATGCACCTAATAATAGAATGGGCTTGGCGCTTTGGCTTACCGATCAACGCAATCCGCTTACCTCTCGCACATTTGTGAATCGAATTTGGGAACAACTGTTTGGAACCGGCATTGTAGAAACATTGGAAGATCTTGGTACACAAGGAACCACACCCACACATCCTGAATTGTTAAACTGGATGAGTTATCAATTCATGACCAAGGATGCTTGGAGCATTAAGAAATTAGTAAGAAGGATCGTATTATCTGCCACCTATCGTCAATCTTCTGCGCTATCAACCGAAGCTTATAAAAAGGATCCATACAATCGGTATTATGCGAGAGGGCCACGCATGCGATTGAGTGCAGAGCAAATCAGAGATCAAGCTTTGTTTATTAGTGGCGTATTAAGCAATAAAATGTATGGTCCCGGTGTGATGCCATACCAACCCGACGGTATTTGGAATTCTCCTTACAATGGGGCACAATGGATTCAAAGCAAAGGAGAAGATCAATATAGAAGGGCATTGTACACCTACTGGAAGCGTTCTGCTGCCTATCCTTCTACCGTTGCTTTTGATGGACCCGGCCGCCAAGTGTGCACGGCTCGCCGTATTCGAACCAATACACCATTGCAGGCGCTTACGCTGATGAACGATCCTGCTTATTTGGATATGACAAGAAAGTTTGCCTATAAGATTATGAGTGCAGGAAAGGATTTGAATGCTCAAATTTCATATGGATATCAACGAGCTACCGGTCAAAAGATTTCCGATAAAAGTCTGCAAGTACTTTTGACGCTTTATAATAAAAGTCTCGCTTCTTTTAAAGCAGACAAAGAGAGAACCTGTGAAATGATTGGTGTGATGGACGAACATAACAATCCACCAACTGCTGCTATGGTTGTAGTAGCGAATGCAATTATGAATTTAGACGAGGTCATTACTAAATATTAAACGAATTGAAATGACTCAAAAAGAATTGAATAATCAAAGATTGGTAAAGGAAGCCGAACAGCGGGTATTGCACCACGTTACCAGAAGGCATTTTTTGCAAGAAGCCGCCATGGGATTTGGTGCTTTGGCATTAGGTTCTTTGCTGCCTTCCTGTGGATCATCTGCAGCAAATACCTACAAGCCAATTGAAATAGATCCTGCAAGACCCTTGTTGCCTCGCGCTCCCATGTTTCCCGGAAAAGCGAAATCGGTGATCTATTTGCACATGGCCGGCGCTCCTTCGCAATTGGAATTATTCAATTATCGTCCCGATCTAATGAAATTAGATGGACAAGATTGCCCACAGAGTTTATTGGAAGGAAAGAAGTTTGCATTCATACGTGGCGTTCCTAAAATGTTAGGTCCTCAAGCCGTTTTCAAACAAAGAGGTCAGAGTGGAATGTGGATGAGTGATCACTTGCCACATTTAGCAACGGTAGCAGATGATATTGCTTTAATGAATACGGTAACTACTGATCAATTCAATCACGCGCCAGCGCAGTTGTTGTTTCACACAGGAGCTCCTCGTTTAGGAAGGCCAAGCCTGGGGTCATGGGTTACTTACGGATTAGGCACAGAAAATCAAAACTTGCCGGGGTTTGTGGTACTTACTTCGGGTGGAAGCGATCCTGATGCAGGCAAATCGGTTTGGGGAAGCGGATTCCTGCCAAGTGTGTATCAAGGGGTACAATGTAGAAGTGCGGGCGATCCTGTTTTGTTTTTGAATGATCCGAATGGAATGCCTCGTGATCTTCGAAAAGCTTCAATTGATGCTATCAATGCCATCAATCAAGAACAACATGAGTTGTATCAAGATCCCGAAACCATTGCACGTATAGCACAATACGAAATGGCATTTAAGATGCAGATCACTGCGCCGGAAGTGATGAATATTAATGATGAACCAGACTATATAAAAGAGATGTATGGAGTTGAAGAAGGAAAGAACAGTTTTTCAAACAATGTACTACTGGCTCGGAAGCTAGTGGAGAATGGAGTTCGGTTTGTGCAATTATTCGATTGGGGTTGGGATAGTCATGGTACTGATACTAGCACCGCACTCGATATAGGTTTTATCAATAAATGTAGAAAAGTAGACAAAGCCATTACGGCATTGATTCTCGATTTGAAGCAAAGAGGATTGTTTGAAGAAACCCTGATAGTGTGGGGTGCTGAATTTGGAAGAACACCTATGCAAGAGAACAGAGAAGGAAAGCCATTGCCATTCAAAGGCCGCGATCACCATGTAGAAGCATTCAGTATGTGGATGGCGGGAGGCGGAATCAAAGGGGGTACAACTTATGGAGAAACAGATGAAATAGGTTACAGTGTAGTAAATGGAAAAGTAGAAGCGTTTGACATACAAGCTACCATACTGCAACAACTTGGTTTCGATCACGAACAATTTACTTATGAATTTCAAGGACGTCCATTCCGTTTAACAGACGTAAGTGGTCGTGTATTAACGGATATCATCGCTTAAACATTCCCCCATGCTTTTTCAAAATAGAAGAAAATTTTTGTCGACGGCTAGCTTGGCCATGATGGCTTCTCTAGATTCATTTGCCTCGGCTCATCCTTTTCGGTTGGCATACACTTCCGGATATAGTTTAAAAGTGTTGGCAACCAATTGGGGTTATGAAGGAAGCATGGACGCCTTTGCTGCTGCTATCAAAAAGGAAGGATACGATGGAATGGAAGTTTGGTGGCCCGGATCAGAATCCGATCAAAAAGCACTCTTTGATGCCTTGAAAAAATATCAATTGGAAGTAGGATTCCTTGTAGGTGGTTGGCAATCTGATTTCAAGGAACACTATAAAACCTTTGAGTTGAACTTACAAGCGGCTTTAGCAAATAAGAATCAACGACCATTGTATGTAAATTGTCATTCAGCCCGCGATTACTTCTCTGATGAACAAAAGCAAGCTTTTATTGATCTTACAATTAAAGAAGCCAAATCATCGGGAATAAAAGTATTGCATGAAACGCATCGCTCGCGCATGTTGTTTGCAGCTCATACTACTGCACCATTATTACAGCGAAATAAAGACATGCGCATCACCCTAGATATTTCACACTGGTGCAATGTTCACGAAAGTTTACTGGCCGATCAACCGGATGCTGTTCAACTGGCGCTTCAACGTACTGATCATATTCATGCAAGAATCGGTCACCCCGAAGGGCCTCAAGTTTCTGACCCACGTGCGAAGGAATGGGAGGGAGCTGTGAATGCTCACTTGGCTTGGTGGGATCAAGTGATAAAAGGAAAAAAAGAACGAGGGGAAGCGATGACCGTCTTAACCGAATTCGGACCGCCCGATTATATGTGGACAGAACCTCATACCAGAAAACCTGTGAGTGATCAATGGGCTATTAATGCCTATATGCTTCAGTTCATCAAAAACCGCTACCGTTAATATGCTTCAATTTATAGGACATCTTCATCCCTTATTGGTGCACCTTCCCATCGGCTTTTTCATAGCTGCTGCGTTGTTTCATTTGTTGAAGAAGCGACCAAATATGGAAGGGCTTTCTTTGGCTATTTCTATAATGGTTGTAGCGGGGTTTGTTTCAGCACTCTTCTCTGTTATCACAGGTTATGTGCTCAGTTTGAATGATGGATACGGTGAGGGTAAATTAGGCGCACATCAAAACAGCGCATTGTTGACTACTGTGGTGAGCTTGGGCTGGATCTATACTCAGTTTACCAAACAATCGGGATGGAAATATGAATTGAGTGTGTGGTCAACCATTGCAATGATCGCTATAACGGGTCATTTGGGTGGAAGCATTACTCACGGTGAAGAATACCTTTCCTTTGGTGGTTCTCAGTACAAAGCACCTGCGCGAAAAGCAATCTCAGATATTCCCAACGCAAGTGTGTTCAATCAAGTGGTACAACCAATTCTACTAGAAAAATGTGCTGTTTGTCATAATAAATCAAAACAAAAAGGCGGACTTCGATTAGACGACAGTGCTGCGATTAAAAAAGGTGGCAAATCGGGAGAAATTATAAAGGGTGCCGGTTCTTCTTCAGAACTATGGAATCGCATTCACTTGCCGCTGAAAGATGAGGATCACATGCCTCCTGAGAAAGAACCCCAGTTAACAGCCGCTGAAATGAGTTTGTTGAGTTGGTGGATGCAATCGGGGGCTTCCTTTACAGGTTCGTTCAAAGAAAAAGAAGCGCCTGATTCTATTCTTCAGAAAGTTAAGACTTGGAATACGGTTGTAGAGAAATCAACGGAAGATTGGTGGCCCAAAGAAGCAGTGAAACCTGCATCCGAAGTGGTTATTCAAGACTTGAAAAAAGCAGGATTTGCCGTTTCTACGCTTGCTCAGAACAGCGCATACATTTCGATATCAGCTATTGCAAAAGATTCTATTACTACTGCAGATATCGAGAAGCTATTGACCATTAAGGATCAATTGGTTTCATTGAACTTAAATAGACATGCTCTTTCAAAGGAGCAAATTCAGAAAATTGCTCAGTTGAACACGCTCCGAAAACTCTATCTAGAAGGGTGCAATCTCAACAATGAACTCGTGAAGGAACTAAGACCGCTTAAACAATTGGTATATCTCAACCTTTCGAATAACGATTTAAACAGCGCCGTTGTTTCGAATTTCGAGAAATGGGAAAGCCTCCGGTCGCTCTACTTCTTCAAAACAAAGTTGAGTTCTTCCGATAGTGTAGCTCTTAAAAAAATAATGCCAAAGGCAACAATCGTAATTGGTGATTATCGATTGCCCATGCTTGAAGGCGATACCTCTGAAGTGAAACTTCCCCCTGCTAAATAAAGCATCATGAAAAAAACAGTGCTCGGTTCTCTTTTTGTATTGGTATGTTTTTGCGCTAGTGCACAGCTAAAGCCTTCGCACGATTTTAAGTTCTCGGATTTACCTACACGTTGGGATGATGGAATGCCCATGGGGAACGGTTGGATCGGAGCGTTGGTTTGGAAAAAAGGCGATAAGCTAAGAATGAGTTTAGACCGAATTGATCTGTGGGACGACCGCCCAATGCCTAAAATAAACAAACTAAAGTTTAGTTGGGTACAACAACAAGTATTGAAAGGCAAGTACGATACGGTTCAGAAATTGGGAGATGATCCTTATGAGGCATCGCCTGCCCCCACTAAAATTCCAGGCGCAGCTTTGGAGTTCGATTTGAATCCGTTCGGTACCGTAAAAGAAGTTTCACTTTCTCTAAAAGATGGATTGCTAACAATTCGTTTTTCCAATGGAATTATCATGCATCAATACGTGCATGCCATGCGCAACACCGGATATTTTAGTATTGAGCAGTTACCAAAAACCATCGATCCGGAGCAATTCATGAAGCAATTGAAACCTGCTTTACAAATGCCTAATTACAATACTGGGAAGAAAGGTGCCGGTGGTTCCAGTGTTGAGGGGTTGGGGCTTGAACAATTGGGTTACGCAAAAGGCAATATCCAACAATTGCAAGAATCTATTTTGTACCATCAACCAACAAGGGGAACCGACTACTACGAAGTAGCCGTGAATTGGAAATACAGCAAACAAGGATCGATAATTGGACAATGGACGATCAGTAAAAATAAAAAAGCTGAATTGCCTCCTCTTGATCTCCGTACTAAAGAACCTACATATTGGGATACTCACATTGAATGGTGGAATCAGTTTTGGAGTAAATCTTTCATTAGTATTCCTGATCCACTCATCGAAACCCAGTATTACCGAGAACAATACAAATTCGCTTGCGTGGCTCGAGCAACTACACCGCCCATTGCCTTGCAAGCTATTTGGACTGCAGATAACGGGAACCTGCCACCGTGGAAAGGCGATTTTCATCATGATTTGAATACACAACTAAGTTACTGGCCCGGTTATACTTCCAATCATCTGGAATTAACGCAGGGCTATACAAGTTGGCTCTGGAAAATCAAGGCTGAAAACCTGCGTTGGACCAAGCAGTATTTTGGAATGAATGGATTGGCTGTACCCGGTGTTACAACTATAAGTGGGAAGGAAATGGGAGGATGGATTCAGTATTCTATGAGTCCAACAACCGTAGCATGGGTGGCGCAACACTTTTATTGGCAATGGGTGTATACTCAAGATACCGCATTCTTGAAAGATCGAGCCTTCCCATACATTAAAGAAGCAACTGTTTTTCTGCTGAGTAAATTGAAACAAGACAAACAGCAAGGGTTCATCATCAGTTCCAGTCCTGAATATCATGACAATTCAATAAAAGCCTGGTTTCGATCTTATACAAATTATGATAAGAGTTTGTATAAGTATGCAATACAATTGCAGTTACAACTACAGCGAAGTTTTCCTCAGTACAAGAACCTGCATTTGCCGGAAGCTTTATTAGAAGAAGGACTGAAACAGGTAGGTGATTTTGATGTGAATGAAACAGGGCTGACTATTGCGAATGGACAGAACTTAGATGCATCTCATCGTCACCACGCTCAATTGATGGCCATTTATCCCATGATGCAATTAGATGCGCTCAACGAAAAGGATAAAAAAGTAATTGATGCTTCATTAACGCAGATTGAAAAAATTGGCACACGTGCTTGGTGCGGATATTCCTTTAGTTGGATGGCTTGCATATATGCAAGAGCTTTTGATGCTGAAAAAGCTTTGGAGCAGCTTCGCATTTTTTCAACGAATTTTTGTGCTCCCAATAGTTTTCATCTGAATGGAGATCAAAAAGGTGGGCAATATTCTAGCTTCACCTATCGTCCTTTCACACTTGAGGGAAATTTTGCTTTTGCTCAAGGGGTCCATGAATTATTGTTACAATGCAAAAACGGAATGATACATGTGTTTCCGGCGTTGCCGGCGTCTTGGAAAGAAGTAGCGTTTGAAAATTTAATAGCAGAGGGAGGATATCGAGTAGACGCTTCCATCAAGAATCGTAAGATAACAGTGACGGTAACATCAAAAACCACCGGGAAAATGAAGTTATTGTTACCGCCTGCTCAGTATCAAACGAAGGGTGTAACTTTCCAATCGGAACCTCTAGGAAATTGGCTCTTGGTAACAGTTGATGCAAAGAAGGGGGGGACCTATACATTCATCGGAAATTGATTTTTATGGAAAGAAGAGTCTTTGTAAAAAATATTGCCAGTGCAGCACTTTTGCTAAGCTCAGGTAAATGGGCCAGTGCAGAATTCTTAAAAGAAGAAGTGAAGCTACGCTTTATTGT
Source organism: Endoryza foliicola (assembly GCF_050589245.1). Taxonomy (NCBI): domain Bacteria; kingdom Pseudomonadati; phylum Bacteroidota; class Chitinophagia; order Chitinophagales; family Chitinophagaceae; genus Endoryza; species Endoryza foliicola. Next base: position 262,819 of record NZ_JBOBEW010000006.1, read on the forward strand.
AGCTTCCGATGGACACTATGGTCAGCCCAAAACCGAATACGAGCAATTCTTCAAAGAATTTGTAGGTGCGGCTAATTCCTTTCATTCGAAAAATAAGGTAGCTTTTACGGTTTTCAACGGCGATATTATTCACGATGATCCAAAGCATTTTGCAGGAGCTAAAGCGGCTTTGGATCAGTTGCCAACCAAATACTATGTAACTCAGGGTAATCATGATCATGCCACTCCCGAACTCTGGCAATCGATTTGGAAGATGCCTATGAATTATTCCTTCAGCGAGAAAGAGTACGGATTTATCCTGGCCACTAGTTCGGATGAGAAAGGAACCTATACTTGTCCCGATCTGAATTTTATCAAAACAGAATTGGAGAAGTTCAGTAAAAAGAGACAAGTCTTCTTATTTATTCATATTAACTCTGCCAAGCAAACGGCGAACTCGGTCGATTGTCAGCCTTTGCTTGAACTCTTGAAACAGCATAAAAATGTGAAAGCTGTTTTCAATGGACACGATCACGACATGGACGATGTGAAAAAGTCCGGCGACATTCCTTTTATTTTTGATGCTCATATCGGCGGAAGCTGGGGTACCAGTTATCGTGGTTTTCGGGTAGTAGAACTCTTGCAAGACGGTTCGGTTCATACTTATATGATGAATCCGGTAGCGGCCGGAGCGAAAGTTGTTGTTTAGGTGTGGGGTGTTAGGCTTTGGGTGTTAGGCTTTAGGCTTTAGGCTATTGGCGTTGAGTTCTACGAAATTGCAATAGAGGTATTTCATTATTTATGTCGCCCCCCTGGGGCTAAAAATGCGGAATCCTGTGTTTCATGTTTCTACAATCATTCCGCCCCTACGGGGCTGGGCTTCTGTATAAAAGCATACGAATAGATTATGTGAATAAGCTTCCGCTGCGTTACCGCTGCGAACGCCGCGCCGCTGCGGTTAAAAAGCTTTATGTTCTACTTACACGCACCAATACTCATAGCTTACTACTCAAAACTAAAAACTAAGGCCTAATAACCTAAAGCCTAATAACCCAAGGCCAAGTACACAAAACTTCTCAGCCAATACTCTACTATTTCAATAGGAAATATTAACATCTTTTAACATCCCTCCATTTAATTATTATCATAGATCAATTTTTTGTGAACAGAATGGAGCCAATTTTGTTTCACAATTGAAAATTACACAACAATGAAGAAAACATTATTCGCTCTTGCTGCTCTCGTTATTAGCTTAGGAGCTAGCGCACAAGGCACATGGAAGACAGATGCCTCACACTCAAACGTGAAATTTACAGTAACTCACCTCGTGGTAAGTGAAGTGGATGGTCTTTTCAAGACTTTCGACGGTACTATAAAAACCACAAAAGCTGATTTTTCTGATGCTTCAATCGACTTTACGGTTGATGTAGCGAGCATCAATACTGACAATGAAATGCGCGACAAGCATTTGAAATCTGATGATTTCTTCAATGCTGAGAAATTCCCTAAAATGACTTTCAAAAGCGTTTCTTTCAAAAAAGTAAGTGGTAACAAATACGTTTTGGAAGGTGATTTGACCATCCGCGACATTACAAAGCGTGTGAAATTTGATGTTACTTATGGTGGAACTGTAAAAGATCCTTGGGGTAATACCAAAGCAGGTTTCAAAGTAAAAGGTTCTATCAACCGTTTCGATTACAATTTGAAATGGAATACCGTAACTGAAGCAGGTGGTGCTGTAGTAGGTAAAGATGTAGAAATCACTTTGAACCTCGAATTCGGATTGTCTAAATAATTTTTCGAATAGGAGTTTTTTCTGGGGGCCCCAACAGGGCCCCTTTTTTAATGTGATTCTCCCTAACATCGCTAACACTTGTTCATTTTTTGTGTTATTTTGTGGAACATTTTTCCATATGAATAGACCTATTCGTGTACTTGTTGCAAAAGTTGGATTAGACGGCCACGATCGTGGAGCCAAAGTAATTGCAACGGCCCTTCGTGATGCCGGAATGGAAGTGATCTATACCGGTCTTCGCCAAACCCCGGAAATGGTAGTGAATGCTGCTCTTCAAGAAGATGTGGATGCTATTGGAGTGAGCATTTTAAGCGGTGCTCACAATACCGTGTTTCCAAAATTGATCAACTTAATGAAGGAAAAAAGCATGAACGATGTGCTGCTGACAGGCGGAGGCATCATCCCCGACGATGATATGAAAACCCTCCAAGAAATGGGAGTGGGCAAACTCTTCGCACCCGGTACTGCCACCACCGATATCGTAGCTTATATCACAGAATGGGTAAAAACCAATCGTAATTTCTAATTCCTATTTATGTACGCCACCTTACTTACTTCTATCGACAATGGTATTTTAACCATTACAATCAATCGCCCCGATAAAATGAATGCCCTCAATCAGCAAGTATTTGCCGATTTGAATCATGTTCTTGAAAACGAGGTTATCAAACCTGAAGTGCGCTCCGTTATCTTAACAGGTGCCGGCCCAAAAGCATTTGTAGCTGGTGCCGACATTTCGGAGTTCAGCAGTCTTGATCAACAAGCTGCTACTTCTCTTTCTATTTCTGGTCAAGACACTTTTTTCAAAATAGAGAACAACGCCAAACCAATTGTGGCTGCCGTGAATGGATTTGCTTTGGGTGGAGGTTGTGAGTTAGCCATGGCCTGTCATTTTAGAATTGCCAGTAGCAATGCCAAATTTGGTCAACCTGAGGTGAACCTCGGATTGGTGCCCGGTTACGGTGGTACGCAACGTTTGGTGCAATTAATTGGAAAAGGTAAGGCGTTGGAGCTATTGATGAGTGCACAGATGTTGAGTGCTGCCGATGCATTATCGTGGGGACTTGTTAACTATGTAGTAGAGCCGGAAGCTCTTTTGCCCAAAGCCATTGAAATTCTAACCTTAATTAATACAAAGGCACCTTTAGCGGTAGCGGGTTGTATAACTGCTGCCAATGCCGCCATGGACGAATCTAAAAACGGGTATTTACTAGAAGCCAATTTATTCGGTGCTGCATTCAATACTGCAGACAGAATTGAAGGTACTACTGCGTTTTTGGAGAAGAGGGCGGCGAAGTTTGAAGGGAAATAGGGGGGAGACGCAGAGAATTTTGAGGCGCTGAGTAAACGCAAAGAAGTTAAAACTGCAAGAAGTGATCTATGATTTATTACCGTTTGACGAGATGTATTGAATTGTTGAGAGTTGGAGATTTCCCACAAATTCAAACTCATGATTATGCTGGTAATGACAATGATTTGAATTGCGTCTTAGATCAACCATTTCATCCGTTACCTCTTAAATACAAGGTGCCTATTGGCTTTCTTTCGATGAAGGCAAAGCGGACTGATTTTATTTCAGACTCGGCAGCGATTTTCGGCTTACTAGTCAGTGATCGAGTTAAACTTTTTTTAGAGAAGTATAGGTTAAGAGGTATCACGTTCGTGCCAACAAGTATTCAGCAAAGAGGCAATAGTTATCCCTATTGGTATGCTATTCCCATCGATAAGGGATATGATTTAATCGATATTGAAAAGACAAGAATTGTTCAGTTCGCAGATTTAATGAAGAAAAATTCCGTGGCAACTATTCAACCTGAGAATATCGAAGAAACAACTAATCTTTTAGACTATTCTGATCCTACTCTACGCGATTTAACAGTCTACCATATTTCACAAACTCAACTAAAGCCTAATCTACAAGTTGACCTTTTTTGTTTGGCTAAGTTCAACAATAATACAGGGATATATGTCTCGGAGCATTTGTATGAAGCTCTTGTGACGGAGGGGTTTTCAGGACTTTCTATAGATAAAGAATTCTGTTTAGTTAGTCCGGACCCTATTTCTTAATATGGGTCCAGACTAATCTATATTAATTCAATTGCGTTAAACAACTTTGAATTCTCTCCACTCCATTTTCAATTCCAATTAGCAATAGAATATCGAATACCGGGGGTCCGAATTTACCACCTACCAACATTACGCGAAGGGGTAGTTGCAATTCTCCGGGCTTTATGTTTTTAGCAGCTGCTAATTCTTTGAATTGCGCTTCTGCAGTAACCGCATCAGTTGGATGGGCTGTTTTCAAACTTTCAATATATGCTTCGAAGAAAGCTTGTTTATCGGCATTCCACTTGGGTTTGATGGCATCAAGGTCCCAAGTTTTCGGACTTTCAAAGAAGAACTGTGTTTGCTGAACAAAATCGGTGAGCAAGGTACAACGGTCTTTTACCAAAGGAATTACTTTGTTTAGTAACTCGTTATTGACATTTGTAGTACCAGCTTTTTCCAATTGTTCTTTTACCATTGAGATCAAACTTTCGGCACTTGCTTTTTTGATCCATTCGTGGTTGAACCATTTTGCTTTTTCATAGTCAAACTTAGCACCTCCACTGTGTACTCGTTCCATTGAAAAGGCAGCGATCAATTCGTCTTTGCTGAATAATTCGGTTTCCGTTCCATCATTCCAACCTAACAATGCAAGCAAATTGATAAAGGCTTCAGGTAAAAAGCCCTTCTCTTTAAATCCTTCCGTTAATTCTCCGGTTTTAGGATCGGTCCAGTTCATAGCAAATACAGGGAATCCATATTTCGCTCCATCTCTTTTGCTGAGTTTTCCGCTGGGGCCGAGAATCAAAGGCAAGTGTGCCCATTGAGGCATGTTCTCTTTTCCAAATAAATACTCCCACAACAACACGTGTACCGGTGCGCTGGGAAGCCATTCTTCTCCGCGGAACGCATGGGTGATCTTCATCAAATAATCGTCAACAACTACTGCCAAATGGTAGGTAGGCATACCATCTGCTTTAAGAAGAACCTTATCGTCTACCACAGCGGTTTCAAAACTTACCTCCCCGCGGATCATGTCGGTAAAACTCACTGTGCCTGTTTCCGGCATTTTAATCCGAATCACGTGGCGGGCACCGGATTCCAAAAGGGCTTTGGTCTCTGACTCCGACAAACTCAAAGAATTCCGCATGTTGAGGCGGAGGGTATGATCGTACTGAGGCGAAGGAAGTTCCGGCGTTTTGTATTGTTGACGCATGGCCTCCAATTCCTCGGGGGTATCGAATGCATAATAGGCTTTTCCGGCAGCTACCAATTGCTCGGCATACTGACGGTACATGGGTTTACGTTCACTTTGGCGATAGGGACCGAAGGCGCCGCCATGTTTGGGGCTTTCGTCGGGAACCAATCCGCACCATTCCAAACAATTAAAAATATAGTCCTCTGCGCCTGGCACAAATCGGGTTTGATCGGTATCTTCGATACGAAGTACAAAATCGCCTCCCATTTTCTTGGCAAAGAGATAATTGTACAAAACGGTTCTAACACCACCTAAATGGAGCCCGCCTGTAGGACTGGGGGCAAAACGTACTCTAACTCGATTACTCATAGGCGGCAAAGGTACAATCAAACCGTGAATTTGATGGTATCTCAATGCATCAAATGACCGCATACTTAACCTGTTGTTTTAGCTGCTTTCTGAGAAAAAATAAGTGTTATCACTTGTTGGTTTGTACTAACATCCACTCAAATTCGTTTCACTCATATGCGTAGTGTGCTACTGTTTTGCTTATTGTTACTGACGTCCGTTGTTGCTACGGCTCAGTTTACTTACAGTAGTTTGGTGGTAGACTACGACAGTGCGATCACTTACAAAAACCTAAAAATAATACCCATTTACCGTGGTGGGGGTGGGGGAAATATTCCTCTAGTTAGTTTATCCTATGCAATGAAAAAAGGATGGGCTACCATAACGGAGCGGGGTACTGCCTCTACAGAAAATGTTCACTGGGTTAGAATTAACAATACTTCAACACATCCAATTTACGTAGCAGGGGGTGAAATTTTGGTTGGAGGCCGTCAAGACAGGATGGTTACACGAGATACTATTCTCATGCCGGCAGGTGGTGCAGACCAATATATTTCAGTAATGTGCATTGAAGAAGACCGTTGGAGTGAGAAAGAAAAAAAGTTCTCTTACTTCAGTTATGCAAATCCTTCTCTTCGAAAAATTTTGGAAACAACACATAATCAAGTGTTGATATGGAAAGAAATTTACGGCCAACTCGATAGTTTGAAAATTCCATCACCTACACTAACGTATACAAGTGAGCGAAGTGATAAGCTCCTAATGCAAGAAATGGCTCAATATAGAAATTACATGGATCGGGTTATTTCAAAAAGGGATAGTAATTGGGTTGGAATGATCGCTGTTTCAGGAAATCGTGTGTTGGGGTTAGAAGCTTTTTTGACCAAAGAATTGTTTTATCAAAACAGTTCGTATTTGCTGGATGCTTTCATAGAAGAAGCGGTGAGTTTTGGGTCGAAGCTTGCAAAAACAGATGAAGAAATAGCTCAATATATAGATCCCGCACTCATCAGTGAAGCATCGCAACAACAGTATCTAAAAACACATGGGAAATTGACTTATTATCAATTGAAACCCTTTCGATTAACGCTGTTCAGTCAATAGAGAAAATAGCTATCTTTAATTCATGCGGAACTATTTGGTAAAAACACCTTGGTGGCTTAGAGTGCTTTATCCTAGCGGGTTTTGGCGAAATCCAGCTAAAAGCGGCAAGGTAGTTTACCTCAGTTTCGACGATGGCCCGCATCCTACCATTACACCCTTTGTGTTGTCTGTGTTGGAGGAATACAATGCAAAAGCTACCTTCTTTTGTATTGGTGACAATGTGCGAAAATTTCCGCAAATTTTTCGGCAGATTATTGATCGAAATCATGTAGTTGGAAATCATACGTTTAATCACTTGAACGGGTGGAAAACGGATGACGAAACTTACCTCAACAACATTCGTGAAGCTTCCCAATTAATTCCATCAAATGTATTTCGGCCTCCTTATGGTCGCATGAAAAAAAGTCAGTGGCGATTGTTGAAAAAAGCGTTTCCTGAAATGAAAGTGATTATGTGGGATGTGTTGAGTGGTGACTTTGATTTTCAAATTGATGACATTACTTGTGCGGAGAATGTAATACAAAATGTAAGCAATGGATCAGTTATCGTATTTCATGATTCAGAAAAAGCATTTCCAAGATTAGAGAAAGCATTGCCGAAAGTGATGCAGTTTTTAAAGAAAGAAGGATACCGTTTTGAAGTAATTGATTGATAAACAGAGTGGTATTTTTTGATCAGTTTGTCCTTAAAAAAAGTTGGGCCTGGGTAGACACCCTGGCCCGTTTTTAATCCGTACCCTATGAAAACTGATTTAAAGGTAAATACTTTTTTAATTACGGCAAAGTAATTTCCCGAACCACCCCATTTACCGTGAGGGTTGCTTTGTTATCGCAGGTTCCGGTACCATAATTCAGTTCAGCTACAGGGCTATTGCTTTTTCTCAAAACCACGGTTCCTTGAACGAACCAACGGCAGAGGAATTTCTTAATTAAAGGATTGGTGATTTCGGTTGACCATTGGAACAATTGGCCATTCTTTAGTACAGAACCGTTGGACGCACCGCTTACACTGAATACATCATCGAGTGGTAATAGAGGAGTTCCGTTACCTTCTGTTTGAGTGATTGTTTTCTCACTGTTCCACTCTGAATAGTTACCGTTCGGCTTGGTCAATTTGGCACCCGTAACGGTTATCTTGAAGGCTCTGTTATTTGAAGTACTAACGTTTTGAACCTTGTGCGTTCCCTGAACTTTGATGCTATCTACTTGATAACCATCAAAAGTTGTAGTACTGCTATTGCCCGGAACAATTAACGGACCGGTATACACAGTAATGATCTTTCCTTTTCTAGTACGACCATCGCGTGCGGTACAACCTGCTCCAAAATCAAGAGTAATTTGAAGAGGGAAACGAGCAGGGGCTGCTAATTGGGTATAAGTTACTGTAAAACAGCGAGTTGAGTCAACTCCATTTACTCCGTTTGTTTCAACTGCTCCATCTGTGGTGTTTGAACTGCTGAATACGCCTACACCTGCTCCAACACCCACTTCTGAGTCAACACCAACAACATTGTTGAATACATCGTCAAACACAATATCGGCTTCCGATTGCGCTTGGCCGGTGGCGGCAGCATAGGTTTCTTTGTCGGCTGCGCTATCTGAAGAGCTTTCTTTTTTACATGCACTGAATACTAGGATTCCTGATAAAAGTGCAATACTGGTAAGTCTGGTAATTTGCGGGATCGTTTTCATGATAATGATTTAATTGTTCACAGGGAAATAACGAATATCAGACCAGTTCCATTTCTCATAGTTTAACGCTTTCTTAATTTTTTTTGGGAATTTTGCGTCGATGAAAACACAACTGATTGATACTCATGCCCATTTATACGTAGGTGCATTTTCCGATGATCGAGCCGCTATGATTCAGCGAGCCGTGGAAGCGGGTGTTTCCACCTTTTGTTTGCCCGCCATCGATAAAGACGAGCACCAAGCCCTCTTGAAACTAGCCGACCAATACCCCGAAAACTGCAAACCTATGATGGGTGTGCACCCTTGTTCAATTACGGCAGATTGGAAAGAAGAGTTGGAAATCGCTAAAAAATGGCTCGATACCAAAGATTTTATTGCCGTGGGAGAAATTGGGCTCGACTATTACTGGGACTTAAGTTTCCAAGAACAGCAAAAAGAGGCCTTTCGTACACAAATTCAATGGTCCATAGAAAAGAATCTTCCAATTGTGATCCATAGCAGAAATGCTACGCGCGATTGCATGGAAATTATCAAAGAGTTCCCCAAAGGCACTGTTCGGGGTATCTTTCATTGTTTTTCCGACGATGCCGCTACCGGGTTGGAGATCATCGAAATGGGTTTCTTTCTGGGAATTGGGGGAGTAATTACCTATAAAAAGTCGGGATTGGCCGATGCCGTTAAGCAATTACCATTGGAGTGGTTGGTATTAGAGACGGATGCGCCTTATTTGCCACCTGTTCCTTTCAGAGGTAAAAGAAATGAAAGCAGTTACTTGACCTATATTGCTCAAATGGTGGCTGATGTGAAGGAGCTGAGCTTAGAAACAGTGGCGGAACATACAAACAGGAATGCGAAAAAAATATTCGCAATCTGACCTTGCAATTGTATTTTTGCTGCCCTTATTTCAACCCAAGTACGGAAGAGTGCAGGAGTGGTTGAACTGGCACGCCTGGAAAGTGTGTATACGGGAAACCGTATCAAGGGTTCGAATCCCTTCTCTTCCGCAAATAAAAAAAGAGCTGATTCAAACAGCTCTTTTTTATTTATCAGCTTTTCATAATTATAATGTTGGAGATCCATTGATAGCCTACAAAAGCTATAATGTAAATGAATGACAGTAGATTGTCTAAGGAGCCGTTGAATGCGAGCGCTAAAGCACCGATTCCGATAAGTGCCATACCTGCAGCATACGCCGGATAGAAATATTTGTATTTACTGGTAGATGCCAGATTTCCCAGAGGCACCATCATGGTGAATCCGAACAAAGCCAACGCCGCATACCATTCTATATTGGTGGCAATGGCACCAATTAAACCAACTAGAAACAACAAAAAGCTGATTCCAACTAAGTTTCCACAGAGTTTCTCTTTTGAATTCAGCATGTATTTGCCGTACTTATTAATACGCAGCAACATGATTCCAAAAGGTTTCATGATCCAAGTAGAGATCGCAAACAACGCTAAAAGAATAATGAGGGGAGTGAGGTACTTATCCAGCGTAGGGTTTTTTTCTGCAAGAGTTCTTAAGAGGCGGGTTCCAAAATAGAAACCTAAAATGATGCCCCATTGGTATTTAGAACTTAGGTTCGCCATGAAGAATGAATACTTCAAATAAAGGCGATAGATAAGATTGCTGGCTTTCAGCGCTTCTTTCATTCCATGCTGTGCGTGCTCAAAACCCGGATCAATCTTCAGCGCTTCTTTAAAATGCTCTTTGGCTTTTTGATGGTCACCTTTTTCCAAAAGCCCCCAGCCATAATTCGCATGTGTATAAGCGTTATTTGGGTCTTCTCTTAATGCGCCATGAATGGTCTGAAAACTTTCTTCTTTTCTATTCAGCTTAAGTAAGGAAGTGCTGCGTACGTTCAATGCGCCTACGTTCTCAGGATCTAGTTCTAATGCACGGTCGGCATTTTCCAAGGCTAGTTCGTATTTTTTCTCAACAAGTGCAATATTTGCTTGTAAAGTAAAGTAAGCGGCAATTGTTGGATCGGCATTAATTGCTTCTCCAACAAAGTAACGCGCTTCTGAATAGTTGTTTTGCGCCAGAGCAATTCTGGATTTCATGTAATACAATCTCGAGTCTGTTGGGTCAACAACCATAGCGCGGTCGATAAAGCTTCCGGCTTCTTGGTAGTTGTCTTCTTGTAAACTGATTTCTGCCATGAAAATCAAACTCACCAAATCGTTAGGGTATTCTGCGAGAATATTTTTTAAGATGCGTTTTGCATCGGTATAGCGTTGTTGTTGAATGAGCAGGTGAGCCTGCGCAATTCTTGGGTCACTGAGCATTCGTTCTTATTTCTTAATTTTTAAGTAAGCTAAAATATCATCGTAAAGTCCGGAATCATTGGCGAACAATGCGAAATTTTTCGCAGAGGCAAACCATTCTTGCGTGCTTGGACGGTGCTTTTTTATCGCATTCAACAAATCTTTTGTTTGAAGGGGTGTAGGGACACCGCTATCGAAAGAGGCTTCTAATTTTTCCTCAATTGCGAGGTCGATGATGGCGTCGATATCGGCCCCGGAACAATGTTCTGTCTTTTTTGCCAATTGCGAGTAATCGATCCCTTCGGTTGGCTTAGCTGCCAATTTAAGTTTGAAGATGGCTTCTCTTGAGGCCTCATCGGGAGGTGGAACAAATACAATGCGATCAAAACGACCGGGTCTTCTAAAGGCCGGGTCTAGGTTCCAGGGTGTATTGGTAGCTCCGAGGATGAGCACCCCTTCGTTGTTGTTGGAGATGCCATCGAGTTCTTGTAGGAATTGGTTAATGAGGTGCCTGCTAGCAGATTGTTTCATATCAGATCTGCTGGCGCCGAGAGCATCAATTTCATCGATAAAAATTACACAAGGGGTATTGTTTCGAGCCAGTTCGAAAATATCGTGTAGGTTTTTTTCGCTGTTACCCACCCACATGTCGAGGATGTCATTCAATCCAACATTGATGAATTTGGCGTTCACTTCACCCGCGGTAGCTTTGGCGATAAAAGTTTTACCGCATCCGGGAGGTCCATAAAGCAAGATACCGCCTCCTATTTTTTTTCCGTAGGCTTTGTAAAGTTCAGGGTGTAGGAGCGGTTTTATGATTTTAAGATCGATTTCTTTTTTTACGCCTTGCATACCGCCAACGTTTTCGAATTTAACATCGGGTTTTTCCAGAAAGCGGCTATCGGTCCAGTCTTGTTCTTCTTCGAAGTGAGCGGCGCGCATGCGCAATTCTTCGTCGAGTTCTTGATCGGAGTTGTTAGGGTAGAGTTCGAGCAAGTGTTGGTAGGCTTCCATTGCTTTGCCTCGTTCATTTTCTTTGAGTAAGGCTTTTGCGTGTAGGGTAAGCACTGCGGCATCTAGGGATCCGGCATCGATCAAGGACTCTAGAATAACGTTGCAGGCCGAGTAATTTTCTTTTTTGTAGAAAACGTTGGCCAACCCCAGTTTTATTTTCGTGTCTTGGGTATAATTGAGTGCTTCGGTGTATTCTTTTTCGGCTTCATCAAGTTTGTTGAGCATGATGAGGGTTTCTGCGAGAAGCATTCGCAGGGGCACATTGTCGGGGGAGAGTTTGAGTGCTTCTCGTAGGCTATTTACAGTTTGTTCGTTCATGATTTTATGTTTCGAATGCGTAGGTCAATCGCAAGCGTCGAAAGTACAAAATAACGGCAGAATTGCAAGAAAAGAAAGAATGATGTGGAGGTTGAAATAAGTGTTTTTCGCAGGTTGTTTAGGGGATTGGGGCAGAATTTGTGATGGTTTTAGATATTGGGGAATTGATGCTGTGTGCATTCAATGGTAGTAATCGATTTGTTTCATTATATATGAAAGTGCAACCCCTTCGGGGTTGAATGCCATTGAATCTTTGTTTGGCTACCAAGCTGTAACCCCTTCGGGGTTGGGTTTCCTGAAAAAAATCATGTGGCTTGCTTCGCCGAATGAAACAATAATGATGGGCCACACGGGTGAAATGCGATTGCGGATGAAATTGGATTATCGCGATGGTTTTATTCGAATCGAATGAATGTGCAATCCCTTCGGGGTTGAATGCCATTCAATCTTTGGTTGTCTACCAAGCTGTAACCCCTTCGGGGTTGGGTTTTCGAAAAGACACAAATGGATTGCTTTGAGAATTAAAATCGTTGTCTAAGTTGATTAAATGCTCCAATAATAGAGTTTTTTCTTTTTCCTTATCTTTTTAAGTGGTTCATTTAAGATCAATGCATGCGGCAGATGCAAGTTCAACCCCGTAAGGGGTTGCAGCTTGGTAGAAAGAAGTGGAGTGTGGTAAATGCAACCCTGAAGGGGTTGCACTTTTCTAACCTAATGTTGTAAAATCAAACAATTGTTTTTCATCAAATTCTATTTTGAACATCTCTAGGGTGGAATACCACTGAACAATGGTTTTATTCGAATCGTATGAAAGTGCAACCCCTTCGGGGTTGAATGCCATTGAATCTTTGTTTGGCTACCAAGCTGTAACCCCTTCGGGGTTGGGTTTTTGAAAAGACGGAAGTGGATTGCATTGAGAATTGAAATCGTTGTCTATCTTATTTACATCGTTTGATTATTTGGAGGCAAATAATGTACTGATGTAAATGGGTCGTTGAATACTAAACGGGATCATTTAACATATTGGCTGGTTAAATGCTCCAGCAATGAAACCTTACTTTTTTATCTTATTAAGCGGGTCATTTAAAACTAATGCATGCAAAAGATGCAAGCTCAACCCCGCAAGGGGTTGCAGCTTGGTCGAAAGATGGGAGAGTGGTAAAAGCAACCCTGAAGGGGTTGCACTTTTCTAACCTAGTGATGTAAAATCAAACAAGTGTTTTTCATCAAATTCTATTTTGAACATCTCTAGGGGGAATACCACTGAACAATGGTTTTATTTGAATTGAATGAAAGTGCAACCCCTTTGGGGTTGAACGTCATTAAACCTTTGTTGGTCTACCAAGCTGTAACCCCTTCGGGGTTGGGTTTTCGAAAAGACACAAATGGATTGCTTTGAGAATTGAAATCGTTGTCTATCTTATTTACATCGGTTGATTATTTGGAGGCAAATAGTTTACTGATGTAAATGGATCGTTGAATCCTAAACGGGATCGTCTACTGTATCGGCTGGTTAAATGCTCCAACAATGAAACCTTACTTTTTTATCTTATTAAGCGGGTCATTTAAAACTAATGCATCCAAAAGATGCAAGCTCAACCCCGCAAGGGGTTGCAGCTTGGTAGAAAGAGGGAGAGAGTGGTAAATACAACCCTGAAGGGGTTGCACTTTTCTAACCTAGTAATGAAAAATCAAACAAGTATCTTTCATCAAATTCTATCTCGAAATTTTCGAGAAATTGGATGTATTCATCTTTGAAAGTGGTTTTTCGATGATGCTCTTTTTGATTTAGAATGTATTTCGCAACCGCGTCAATATCTTTTTTAGAATAACTAAATGCACCAAATCCGTCTTGCCATGCAAACCGTGATTTGGTTAACTGCAATTCGTTGATGAATAAAGAACTGGAACGTTTGATGTCTCTCACAAGATCTGAAATACAAACATTTGGGCGGAATCCCAATAAAAGATGCACATGATCCCAATGACCATTGATGCTCAAAATTTTCTGATTCTTGTTTTCAGTTGTTTTGCATATGTATTTATAAATACGCTCTTCCCAACTAGGATCTAATAGTGCTTCACGGTACTTTGTTGCAAATACAATTTGCGCATGCAATTCCGAATAAACTCCTGGCATATAATTTTTTTACAAATTTCCAACGATTTAAAAATCGAAATCCACATGCTTCTGTTTTTCGTTGTAGCATACAACAAAAAAAGACCCGCATTGCGGGCCTTCAAGAAAAAATTACAAGACGTTTATGCCGGTTGCTTTTTCCATAAGATATACGAGGCCGCAAACAATCCAAAGAAAACAAGCATAGGCGCCATGTCTGGCTTTACACCGTACAAGGCAACAATCGAAAACACAGCACTCGATAAATCAAAAAACAATCCGGCATAAGCCCATTCTTTCAATGTTTTTAATCCGGGTATAAGAATTACAACCGATCCAACAATCTTCGCAGCACCAATAAACGGTACAAAATATTCCGGATAACCCAATCCGGTGATGAACTTGATGCTTTCTTCGTCTTTAATTACATTAGGTACAGCAGTGGCAATCATCGCTGCTGAAAAGAGTGCCGTAGCAATCCAGTAAAACACTTTAAGTTTATTCATAATAGCAGGTGTTGGTTGAATAAACAAGTTACTTGAATTGTTTAAAAAAACCTCGCTCTAGTAGTAATCAATTAGAGCAAGCTCCGTTTGCTCCGGCAAAGAACCCTTTTTCAAGAATATGACCTCGCCCCCCTGTTTCATCATCTGAAACGCCAACTCATTTTTTACATCATCATTACTTTCAAAAGGAGCATTGCCGCTCTCCTCCTCCATACTTATTAATAGGGTTTTCCCTTGTTTATTATTGAGGTGCTGCGTAATACTGGCCGGACCTGTCACGAATTTTTTCGCATGAATCGCCTCCTCAATTTTTCGCTTGTATTCCATCTCTTTCTGCCCGCGCCAACTCGCTAGCACCGGCTGTATTATTTTTAAAAGCGTTTCCTTATTGGCATCATGGTAATTACCGGAAATAAAGTCTTTGTAATATTGATTCGACTTTGCAATTGTTCTAAACAATCCAATGGTTTTCTCCGAACCAGAAACAATACACGGCATTCCATAGTGATGAACCAGCACCTGCAGCTTTTGGTCAACCACCGCTAAATACTTTTTCAAACGTGTTTCATGATATTTACTGGTCTCAGAAAAGTTCGAAACTTTTTCTCCAAAGTCAGTATCAAAATCCTCTATTTGATCGCTTATTTCATGTTGTATCTCTTCCAACTTATTCAACCCGCCAAGATATATTTTTAAATCCTTGCTGTTCAAAAGCACAAATAGATACTGCAATATTTCCTGCTTGTTTTGAAGCATGGGATTGACATGAAAATAACGGTCAATCACCAAACTATTTTCAAATTCAAGGTCTAGGTAATAATGGCTGGCTAAGCTTGGCGATATATAAATAACCAGGGTTTTTTTGTGTAGAGGAACTGCCAAACTTGCGATAATCTGTTCGAACCTATCTGAAATCAATTGCTTGTAGTGTTCTTCTACCTTATGTAGCGTGTTTAATCGCTGCACTTCGATTTTCTTTTTTAAGTCATCTAGCCCTATCCATTCCTTTTCTAGTTTTATGGTTACACTTACACAAGGAGTTGATTCAGATTGATGCATCATTTCCTTTAGTTCGGGATAATAGTCTTTTAGCATAAAGGTTGTTTTGTTGTAAGTTCTGTCTTCTATACCAACCAATCCCATGAGGTCATTCAATTTGAGTTATGATTCTTCTCAAGAGGAATCTTAGAAAAAGAACGTACATTCAATGTGTATTGATTTTCATCCTTTTTATGAGTTCCCATGGTCATCGGTCTGCAGCAACAAGAGAAGATTGAGATAGTGATGGGAGGTTCCCCCTTTTTCAAGGAATTGGTGCATCAAATTGAGGCATCAAAATCCGTCATTCAAATTCAAACCTATATTTTCCTAGACGATACCACCGGACACCTCATCGCTTCCGCCTTGATAAAAGCTGCAGCAAGAGGTGTGAAAGTGTATGTGCTGGTAGATGGCTACGCGTCAAGAATACTGGCTAACTCGCTTGCCCCGAAAATGAAAGAAGCAGGTATTCAGTTTCGATTTTTTAAAGCTCTTTTTTCCGGTTCTGATTTTTATATTGGCCGTCGCCTTCATCATAAAATTGCCGTTTTTGATAGTAAATGCGCCTTAGTAGGCGGAATCAATATAGCAGACCGATACAATGAAATAGATGGAGTTAAACCATGGCTCGATTTTGCGATTTTGATTGAAGGCCCTTTGGCAAATGAAGTATGCGTGCTTTGTTCAAAAACATGGAATGGATACAGCCCAAGTTTCAAACCTCTTCCTTGCACCTCCACTCAATTCAACGCAAATGCTGTATCAGCCCGATTGCGCCGGAACGACTGGCTAAGAGGGAAGGTTCAAATTTCAAGTAGCTATCTCTCCATTTGTAAACAAGCCAAAAAAGAGATTTTCATCCTTTGTAGTTATTTTTTACCGGGTAGGGTGATTCGTGCGGCTTTATCAGCAGCTGTAAAACGCGGCGTGAAAGTGAAGGTAATTGTTGGGAGTTTTTCTGATGTTCCTTTCTCAAAAGCGGCAGAACGTTTTTGGTACGATTGGATGCTTCGGAACAAAATTGAAATTTATGAGTATCAGCCCAATGTGCTTCATGGAAAAGTGGCAGTAGTAGACGACTGTTTTTTCACTATTGGTTCTTACAATGTAAACGATATCAGTGCCCATGCAAGTATTGAAGCAAATGTAGATGTGCTGAGCCCTGAACTTGCAATACAATGGCGTACTATTTTAGAGTCTATTATTTTGCACGATTGTTCGGCTATTACCACCGATCATCCCCTCCAAAAAATAAACATATTCCGACAGTTCTTTCGCTGGTTTTCTTATGAACTCATTCGAGTAGTGCTGTACTTATTCACGTTCTATTTTAAACGCAGCCGTTAGTGACCGCGCACTCGATCCACAAAGAATACAAAGTTCTCCCAGGTCCAACCTTTAAATCTTCCTCTCTGAACAATCATATTGTTTTCCGAGGGATGGGTGAGATAGAAATAGAATACGAAAGGTGCTTTGGGTTGCTGCCATCCAAAGACCTGACCAAATCGAAGATCATTGAACAGAACGGTATCTTTTCTTTTTTCAACGGTATAGAATCCTTGAGAAAATCGAATCAAATGCTGCAGGTCTTCAGTATTACGAAAGGGGGTAAGTAAAGAGTCTTGTTTTGGATAGTAATTCCAGTTGATGCGATCGCTACTGTCTAAGAGGGAAGTGAATGCTACATAGAATCCTTTTTCGTCACCGGCAACGGTATACCAAAGCCAATTTTGTAGCGGCGCAGGAGTGGTAAAATAGTGATCATGGGGAATATGCTCTTTCTCAAAAGCCGCCATCACTTTTGAATTGATTCTGTATTTATTCCAAATAGCAAACACTAAATACATGCTTGCTGTAATCATCGAAAGCTTGATCCAATTGCTTCTTTTCGATGAGTTAGTAGGCAGAAAAGCGATTACTACTGCGGCTACAATTGGAACCAAAGAAAAGAATGGATCTGCTACATATAGTATGTTGAAACTGATTCGGCGATGTGAAAATGGTTCGAACCAGCCAACTCCATAGTTGTTAAAGGCATCTAGAAAGATATGCAGTCCAATAAGGATCAAGAAGAATTGAAACCACTTGCCTAATTGAAAGCTTGGATGGGGGTGAACACGTGTTGCTACAAAGCTTAATAAAGCCGATGCTATAACTACACCCAAAATAGAGTGGGTAAATCCTCTATGTGCTAAAAGGTCGCTAGCCGTGTCCAACCAGAAAGAGGCTAGAAAATCGATATCGGGGAAGCTATGAGCCAATGCTCCCCAAAGCATGGCTTTTTTGCCAAACTGTTTTCCGGCAATGGCGTCACCTAAGCAAGCACCAATAGCAATATGCGTTATAGAATCCATTCACCTATCTATGAGCAATAAATATAGGCAATTGATGGGCTTCCATCATAGATGCGATGAAACTTCTTTTAAAGACCCTCGAAATTTCTGAACGCTCAAAGGCACCTGCCACTAACACCACACCTTTTTTGCTACTGATCCAATTACTGAAATAGTCTTTTTCCTTTGGATCAATGGTTTCAATTGAAATGTCGGGAAAATGAGCCTGCAGCAATTCCTGAACTAACAAATTCAAAGGCAGTTCTTCTTCTTTGCTCATGTGAACCAACATCGCGGGATTGTTGCAAAGTTCAGGAAACAAATATGCAAATTGTTTGATGGCAAAAGATGAGGCACCACTGCCATCATAGCACAATATCGTATTGGTTGGAAGGGTAGCTTTGTTGGGTACTAGGAGAACCGGACATTCAGCGCTGTGTAAAAGCGAATCAAGATAGTTACTCAATCGAATACCCGTATTTTGAGTTGGAGTGAATTGATCTGTACCTAGTATCAACAAGTCGGCGAAACGTGATTCTTTTATTAGTTCCGATAATCCTGTTTCTCCGGAATGCGAGTGAATGCTGTGTTCGATGCGATAACGTTCACATGTTCGATTGAACAGTTGAATACTTTTTTTCACAGCGGCACTGCTTTCTTGTTCAACAATGGTATCGGTATATCCATTGCTTACCGGAATGGCCAATTCAGCCCAAATATTCGGTATATGTGTTTCGGGTAGAAATGCTGCTGTGAGCATTATTGGAGACGATTTGTGAATCTCTACTGCCATTTGCATGGCTGCTCTGGAGAAACTGGATCTCTCGAAAGCCAATAGTATTTTTTTCATCTTTTTCCTTTCAAGGTACGCTGGTTAGTACAGGGCTAACTATGATTATAATCATGCCGGGCCCGAAAAGAATCAACCTTTTCCGGATTTATTAGGTGTACCTTACCTAAGTTATCACAATGTCTTCCTTGCTTACTAAAATCAATTCTAACATGAAGTTGCCAGTTTGGAAGCAATTCTTAAATGAAGCCGGAGGAGTAGCTCAGTTTGTTTTTCAATTCTTTCGGGAATTGGGTCGTTCACGGTTTGAAGGCGAAGCTTTCCTGATGCAATGTTACACCATCGGTTACCGATCATTACCTCTTATTGGACTTACCGGATTTATTATGGGATTGGTGCTCACCATGCAACTTCGGCCTTCTATGGTCGACTACGGCGTAGCCTCCCAATTACCCGCCATTGTTGCTATTGCCATTATTCGCGAGGTTGGACCCGTAATCACGGCCCTCATTTTTGCAGGAAAAATCGGAAGTAGTATCGGTGCTGAATTGGGATCCATGAAAGTAACCGAGCAAATAGACGCCATGGAAGTGAGCGGTACAAAGCCGTTCAATTATCTGGTAGTATCGCGTGTGCTGGCATCCACTTTAATGTTACCGGTATTGGTATTGTTGAGTGATGCGATCTCACTTTATGGTTCTTATATCGGTGTTAATGTACACAGTAGCACCAGTAGTCAATTGTTCTGGAATCAGGTGTTTGAAAACCTTTCTTTTTACGATGTACTTCCGGCTTACTTTAAATCATACTTGTTTGGTTTCGCTGTGGGTATTATTGGATCGTACAAAGGATTTAATTGTGAGAAGGGAACCCAAGGTGTTGGAATCAGCGCCAATGCTGCAGTGGTGGTATCATCAGTATTGGTGTTTGTGATCGATTTAATCGTTGTTCAAATTACAGATGTATTCAGTCTACTTTAATTTGATGCTTATGGATCTTAATATTCATACAACTCAGCCACTTCTTTCGATCCGAGGATTGCATAAATCTTTTGGATCGAATAAAGTATTAGACAATGTGAACCTCGATTTGTTCAAAGGAGAAAATAAAGTGATACTTGGAAGATCCGGTTCCGGTAAATCCGTTTTAATTAAATGCATAATCGGATTGCTTCCTATCGACGAAGGAAGCATTCAAATTCTCGGACAGCCGATTCCGGAATTTGGAACTCCCGATTGGAACCTCGTTCGAAAAAATGTTGGTTTTCTGTTTCAAAGCAATGCGCTATACGACTCTATGACTGTTTATGAAAACTTGGCCTTTCCTTTACGTAGATTGAAACGCACTCTTTCTTCAAAGGATCAGTCCCTATTGATGCAGGAAGCCCTGAGAGAAGTTGGACTGGAGCATACAGGGAATATGATGCCTGCTGAACTTTCCGGAGGCATGAAAAAGAGAATCGCCCTGGCAAGAACCATAATCTTGAAACCTCAAATCATACTTTATGATGAGCCTACAACGGGCCTGGATCCCATTACATCCAAAGAAATAATGTCTTTGATTACATCCATTCAAAAAACACACGGAACCGCCTCGCTGATTATTTCACACGATATGAATGTTGTGCGCGAATGTTCAGATTCAGTGGTCATGCTCATCAATGGCACTTGTTATGCAGAAGATTCCTATTCTAATCTCCTGCACTCAAAAGACGAACTGATAGTTCCTTACTTTAACTAACTCAATAAAAAAATGGAGAAATTTTTTAACTATATAAAACTGGGCATTTTTGTACTGGCCGGTCTCATATTTCTTATTGTGTTGCTTTATTTTATTGGAGTCAATAAGTCGTATTTCGGTTCAAACTATATCTTAAAAGCCCGTTTTCAGAATGTACAAGGATTGCAAAAGGGAAATAATGTGCGCTATTCAGGAATTGATATTGGCACTGTAAAATCGATTGAGATGATCGATGATACTACGGTTGAAGTATCGATGCTCGTTAAAGCAAACATGAAGAAGTTCATTCGCAAAAACGCACAGGTTTCTATTGGCATGGATGGATTCGTTGGTAATAAGGTGGTTTTAATAATGCCTACGAGTCCGGATGCTGCTTATGCCATTGATAACGATTTGTTGAAAACCAAAGCACCCATCGACACAGACGAAATCATTCATTCCTTTTTGAGTACAGTGAAGTCTATAAAAGGATTGGCTGATACTGCAACTGCCAGTTTTTCAAAACTAAATCAGTCGAAACCGCTTTGGTCTCTCACGAACGACCCGAAATTATTTACTATAATTCGAGAGAGTATTTCGAACTTCAAAAAGCTTACAGAGAAAACATCGCTTACGGCAGAAGAAATTGAGGTATTGATTAGTGGTGTACAAAAAGGCGAGGGGAACCTGGGTAAGCTTTTTAAAGATAGTGCCGCCTATCAGTCATTGCTTTCTTTGATGCAAGAATTCAAACGAGCCGGATCAGATGCACGTCAAACTTTGAATGCCGCCCAAGTACTGTTAACTAAGGTTGATTCAACGTTACTTCAGGGAAAAGGGGTTGTTCCCGCCGCTTTTATAGATTCCAGTTGGAAAATACAAGTAGACAGTACGCTTCGTCAAATCAATAGAAGCAGTAAGCAGATTCAGGATCTGTCAACAGCATTGCAAAAAAGTTTCTTGTTTAGGGGCTATTTTAAAAGGAACAAAGAGTAAGCGTTCTAATATGAGTAGGATCATGGTGCTATAAATCCGGAATCATAATTATCGCATGCGCTGATGAACGAACTTACTAGCAATAAATTCATTCAACTTAACCAATTGTTCACGTCATTCGAGGTGTGCATGAATTTGTTATTAGGCCCAGTTATCACAAGTGTTGCCCTTGGTTTCATTTTTTTGTTTTTCAGATCAGATGCTCGAAATGATACACTTTCGGTCGCGGTTGTTGTCCTTCTGCTGTTATGAAATTTGCTTTCAACTTTGGTGAACCATTTTTTAATTGAATATATTATCAGAACCAGTTTCAATTCCGCTTTTTTACAACTACCGGCAAAATTGAAACGTAAAATTTTTAGTATGAAAAAAATTAGTGCTGTTGTGGGAATCTTGTTTATAGCATCCTGCGCACCAATGAAAATTACGTCCACTTGGACGAATACCACGGCAGTGGGTCGTACTTATGAAAACATAGTAGTTGTGGCGCTTACGAAATTCGAATCGGAGGGGAATTTAAGAGAACGAATGGAAGAACATATTGTGGGCGATTTATCGCGTTTAGGCCTTAAAGCAGTTAGTTCCTATAAATTAATGGGGCCAACATCCTTTAAGGGGATGAATGAAATACAGGTGCTTCGGTTATTTGAAACAGCAGGAATAGATGGAGTTTTAACGGTTGTGTTGCTCGATAAAAAGCGCGAGCAATATTATATTCCCGCCCGTGTAATGTATTCGCCCTATGCTGTTTATCAGAATAATTTCTGGGGGTATTATGGAACGATGTACAATAGAATTTATGAACCGGGTTACTATTCTGTTGACACGAGGTATTTCTGGGAAAGCAATCTCTATGATTTGAAATCAAAAACACTTCAATATTCAATTCAAACACAAGCCTTTGATCCGCTCAGTTTAGAAGCACTCAGCCACAACTATGGAAAGAAAATTGTAGAAAGCATGGTGAAAGATGGTGTAATAAAACTGTTAAAAAATTAACATTTATAACGACCTCACAATTTTTTCAGGCTGCGAAGATTTTTTGAGACATCCATTCGTCGGTGCATTAGCCGAATTCGTCGATTCTTGACCCTGCACTATAGGGTTCGACTAAACTTTGGATATTCCTTTGCATCAGAATGTCAATTAAATCTACATGTATGGAAAGAAAAGATTTCTTACGCAGCGGAATATCGGCATTAGGTATTGCTGCTTTTGTGGCACCACTCGCCAGCTCTTGTAAAAAAGATACCGGATCTGGATCTAGTTCAGGTACGGATACAGGCTCAGGAGGAACTACCGGAACCTGTACTTCTACATCGTCTGAAACCGAAGGTCCATTCCCAACAAAGTCGCCGTCTTCATTGGTAATTACTGATATAACCAGCGACAGAACCGGTGTGCCCTTCACCATTAAAATCACCATTCAAAACAAAAACAATAGTTGCGCTGCACTGGCCAATGCTATTGTTGATATTTGGCATTGCGATAGAGATGGCTACTATTCAGAATACGGCGGCACTTCAATGCAATCTGTTGACTTTACCTCTGTTCACTTCTTAAGAGGTCGTCAAACCACCGACTCAAATGGCTTGGTTACTTTCAAATCCATTTTCCCCGGCTGGTATTCATCACGTGCGCCACATATTCACGTACACATCTACAATGCATCCGGTACTTCACTGTTGGTTACTCAAATTGCATTTCCTACAGATGTATGTAATACTGTGTATACTACTGCAACAAACTATTACACAAAGGGTACGCAGGATACTTCAAATGCTGCAGATACTGTGTTCTCCGATTCAATAGCCAACGAATTGGCAACAGTTACAGGGTCCGTTTCAGCGGGTTACACCCTTACTCACACGATTGTAGTTAGTGCTTAATATATAAGTTATGAAAGGTATCATTCAAATAGGGTATACGTTGAAGATAGATCGAAATACTACCGACGCATGGGCGAAGGCGGTGTGGGAGTCTACTCATTTCGAATACAAACTGCAAGTTCAAAACTTTGCAGAATCGAAAGAGTTTCCTCAATATTCGGCCCTGCTAAAAGTGCAGCCAAAGGCTGAACGTCTGCCTCATTTGGTGAGCGCCGGTATGTTAGGTTATTTGAGAAATTTGGGAGGTAAAATGCCCTTCGTCTCAAATAACCTTGGGCTTCCGGCGCTTCCTTTTAAAAACTATCGTTTTCAGTTGATCGACTCTCATTTGAGCGATCTGTCTGTTCATAATATCAGTATTTACTTCTTATCAGAGCCCTTGGTTTGGATAGAAACCATTGGTGAAAAACTATTAGTGGCACCCGTATCAGAAACAGGAGAGTACAAAACAGCATTGATTTCACTGGGATCGAACTTAAGCATCGATTCTTTTAAACCTTTTGATCATGATCAAGCAAACACCGGGCATCATCTATTTGAATCAAGATCGTATTCATCATGAAAATGCTGCGTTTCGAGCCTTGAAGTCGCTTGAGGCAGCATCTGATCGCATTCCGCCTCATTGGCAATCCATTCTTGTATTCGAAGAAAATACATTGGCTGCTCAATCGGAGCGTGCTTGGTATGTAGCAGAAGATAGTGAATATTATTGGATTCCATTGGTGGGCACTATTGAGATCACCGACGCTAATGCCAATGTGCATTACCTTGAACCCGGTTCTATGTTCAAACAAGAAGTGAAAAAGGGAGCTTCGCTTTGTGTGTTCAATCCATATGAAGACGATTCATTGGCGCAATACCTTCAAGTAGTGGTTGCTATTGAAGAAATTGAAACCAACGCTATTCCCCAAACCGTTAATGTGGCCATCAATGATCGAATGGATGAGCTGGTTAAGTTAACATCCGAACAAGCAGCCCTGCAAGTTTCAATAGGTAAATTTTCAGGTAGAAGTGAAGCTTTGGTTCCAATAAGCAGTTCTTCAAAAGGAGTGTTTTGCTTTGTTATTCAAGGAGCTTTTGAAGTACAATATCGTTTGTTGGAAAAAGGCGACGGACTTGCCTTGTGGAATTTAGAAGAACTGGACTTAGAGGCCCTAAGTGAAAATGCGATCATCCTTTTACTAGAAGTAAAAAAATAAATACCTGATAAAAATCAGTCATCAATCTTACAATGGTCATAAAATGGGTCCTGCCACCACTGTTATCTTCGTATCGTATTTAGCAGTCTCTCTCAAATACAACAAATAGCAGTTGAGTTGGCAAGACGGTCCCGATCTCGGGACCGTGCATTTTTAAGCCCCGATCACTTTTTCCATCTTCGTAGATCTGGAGCCTTTCACTAGAAATTGGGTGTTTTCAAAGCTTTCGTTGTTGAACCATTGAGCAGCCTCTTCACTGTTTGCGAATTTCTTGTAAGCATGTTTAGCCGTTTGAAATCCGGGTCCTACTAAAACAACTTCTTCCCATTTGTATTTCCCGATCAAAGCAATGATGGCATCGTGTTCAGCAGCCGACTCTTCTCCCAATTCGGCCATCGAACCCAATAACAATACTTTTTTATCTCCTGGCAAGCCGGCGAAATTTTCGATGGCTAATTTCATACTGCTTGGATTGGCATTGTACGCATCAAGAATAAATGAGTTGCTCCCTCTTTTAACTAATTGAGATCGACTGTTTGAAGGAATGTACTGTTCAATTTGATTTTTTATTACTTCATCTGCTACTTTAAAGTATTTGCCAATGGAAACGGCAACCAACACATTGGGTAAATTATAAGAGCCCACCAAATGTGTTTGTATGGAAAAGGGAGTTTCTCCGTCAATGCCTACTTCTAGGAATGGATCGCTTTGAATTAAATGACCATTTAATTGAGCATTGGCCGTTCCATAAGTGATCACTTCTCTGATGCCTTTACTCATCGTTTGTAAATAGTCGTAATCCCACATTACAAAGGCGGTTCCATTATTTGCACGAATGAAATCGTAGAGTTCGCCCTTTCCTTTTCGAACGCCTTCAACGCCGCCAAATCCTTCTAAATGGGCTTTCCCGCAGTTGGTAATTACGGCATGTGTTGGTAAGGTGTAGGTACAATAACCTTGTATTTCCTTCTGGTGATTGGCACCCATTTCAATAACAGCGATTTCTGCATCTTTTCTAACTTTAAGAATAGTGAGTGGGATGCCGATATGATTGTTTAAGTTTCCTTCTGTTGTATAAGTTTTGTACTTCCCTGAAAGCACGGTATGAATGAGTTCTTTAGTAGTGGTTTTTCCATTACTACCGGTAATTGCAATAAATGGAATTGTGAATTGTTCTCGGTGATGTTTTGCCAATTGCTGAAGGGTGGATAAAACATCTTCCACCAAAATAGTGCGTTCATTAACATAAAACTCTTTCTCATCAATAATGGCATAGGCAGCGCCTGCTTCCAATGCAGCTTTGGCGAAGTTGTTTCCATTAAAGCTGGGTCCTTTTAAAGCGAAAAAAAGCGTGTCTTTTTCTAGCTTTCTGGTATCAGTGGTAATGTTTGGATACTGAAGGAATATTTGATAGAGGGATGCAATTGTCATAAAGCAAAAGTGCCGAATAATTGGGATTTAACAGTAAAATGAATTCAAAAAAAATCCCGAAGAATAACTCTTCGGGATTCTAAAAGTACGATCAACTTATTTTATCGCTTGCGCGTGTTCTGTCTTCTTTGTTGGTAGTGAATACCTGTTTTGCGGCCATTACCTTCTGGGCTACCCAAGCGGTCCATAGCGCAACGGAAACCTACTGTGCTGCTGGTTTGGTCTTCTTCCATGAAGCGACGTGCACCAGGAGCCAACCAATAAGGACGGTCGTTCCAGCTACCCCCTTTGATTACGCGGCTCTTGTCGCTGATCAAAGTAGTGATACCATAACCACGACCTCTTTCTTTTTCAGTTTCGTAACCGATACCTACCAATAATGAGTCACCATCGAGGTAGTTGATTACATTACCTTTTTGATAGTTACGACGGTTTTTGCTTTCTTCATCAGTAACGAAAGTGCGTTTTACACGACCTAAGCTATCTTTTTCGAATTCACCGTCTTTATTCTTAATGTCTTTCTGGAAATAGTTACCACGGAAAGGAGCGATATCGTCATTATCAGTACTAGATAAAGGACGGTAAACATCCGCAACCCACTCGTTAACGTTACCAGACATATTGTAAATACCAAAAGCATTAGGGAAGAATGAGTTAACCGGAGCAGTATACACAGCGCGGTCGTTCAAACCACCTGCAACCCCCATGTTATCACCATTACCTCTTTTGAAGTTTGCAAGGAAAGTACCTTGCCAGCTTCCACGGCGGCTATCACGCATACCGTTTACGTTCTGACTCCAAGAATAAACTTGTTTATTGGTAACCAATTCCTCACCACGTTGACCTTCTTTCTTAGAAGACTTCGGGTTTTGACCAACTAATGCAAGAGCAGCATATTCCCACTCTGCTTCTGTTGGAAGGCGGTAAGCCGGTAACAAGATACCATCTTCAAAAGTTACCTGAGTACGAGGAGTACCATTCGGGTTTTTCAGCGGGTTCTTTTTTGAACGAGCGCCGGCACCCGGAGTAGGAGTGGTTAAACCTAACAAATACGATTTCGTATTGAAAGACTCAGCACCCTGACCTTGGATATTTTTGAGTGTATTCTTGTTGATGAATTGCTTGTCGATCAAGGCTTTTTCGTTCACGCGGTCTGTACGCCATAAACAGAAATCAGCAGCTTGTCTCCAAGTTACCCCTACAACTGGGTAATAGTTGTAAGAAGGGTGGCGGAAGTAGTATTCTACCAGCGGCTCGTTATAAGCCAACTCGCTACGCCAAACCAGGGTATCCGGTAAAGCGCCTTCGCGTACGGCAGCATACTCGTCACCATCGAATATGTTGTTGATCCAATAGAGGTACTCACGATAGTGAACGTTGGCCACCTCTGTTTGGTCAATGTAAAAAGAGTTTACTGTTTTACGGGTAGGAATGTTATTCCAGTCGCCCATAACATCTTCTTCCGCAGCTCCCATCGTGAAGGTACCACCCTCAACGAATACTAAGCCCGGACCGGTACGTTGTTCTTTCTCTTGCGATACCTGGAATCCACCCATGTTTTTGTCATTGTAGTTCCAACCGGTAACACTAGACTGCGCCGTTTTATTCTTTCCAAACATCTTACAAGATGCCAGGGAAGCACTGCATGCGGCGAGAATTAAAAGGTTTTTCAGATTCATTTTGATAGCTTTTGCCTTTGGTTCAATAATGATAAACGGATAATTGTTTCGAATATTGTACGGATAATGAACTTGTTTTTTAGACCGGGTACGAATATAGGTAACTTCTGTAAAACAACACTTTAGGTGCATTTATTGTTACGTTAAAAAAGACCTATTTTTAACCTATGTTGGCCAGGGTTGTACATACAGGATTTCTCTTATGCTGTTTTTTGGCCGGGAGTTTGGGCTTGTTCGGTCAGAGAACCTATGCTCCCCATAGTGTGCTGTCTAACGGTAAGTGGTATAAAATTTCAATCGATAAAGCGGGAATTTATAAAGTAGACCGAAGCCTTTTGGCAAATTTGGGAATTTCCGGAACAATTTCCTCATCTTCTTTACGAATTTTTGGAAATAATGGTTGGATGCTCCCCTCTGAGGCAGGCAAAAATTTAGTTGACGACCTCCAAGAATTGGCCATTGAAGTTATTGATGGCGGGGACGGCAATTTCGATGGGTCGGATTATTGTCTTTTTTATGCCCCCGGCCCTCAACAATGGAATTTTAACAATTCGGACCGACAGTTTACACATTCCAAGAATCGTTATTCCGATGTTTCCTACTATTATATTACAATTCAGGGTTCCGGCAAGCGCGTTACTACGCAAAACTTGCCCCCTTTGGCAACAACCACTGTTAGTCAATACGATTTTCGAAACTTTTATGAACTCGATTCTATCAACTTTCTCAGTAGCGGCGCAGAATGGGTGGGAGAGGAGTTTTCCGAATTACCCGGCAGAGGGTTGACCAAAACGTTTGATCTAGGGCTTTCGGCTGTTGCAGGTTCTACCTTACGTTTAACAACCGCTTTGGTGGCGCGTTCCCTTGGCCAGCCCACTAATGTAAATTTATTGCTCAATGGAACTGCCTTAGGTAGTTTTTCCGTGGCAGCCGTTTCCGGGGGGCAATTCGACGTATTTGCCAGAGAAGAACAACGTAGTTTCAATGCTTCTGCGAGCGCGTCCACTAATACTCTTACCATACAGGCACAACCCGGTGGTTTTGGCGCTCAGGCATGGCTTAATTGGTGGGAAGTACAAGGGAAGGCTTTATTGACTGTTTCTGCTTCCTCACAATTGAATTTTAGAGTATCGGATCCTATTCAACCAGGAGTTGCCATTGCTTACAAAGTAGCTAATGGTAATGTTTTGAATGGAGTTTGGGATGTCACACATCCTGAAAGCCCTGTTAAAATGAACGGAGCTTTAGTTGGAAGCGAATATACGTTCACCCGAGAAGCCGACAGCTTGCGTGAATTTGTTGCGCATACTGCTTCTGGTTATTTCATTCCAAAAGCAGTAGGGGCTATTGCTAATCAAGACCTTCATGCTGCTCCCACTGTTCCATTTATAATTGTTTGTTCGAAAGAGCTTTTGCCACAAGCCACTCGATTAGCTGCCTATCATCAGCAAAGAGACGGACTTAGTTCTTTTATCGCAACCACTGATCAAGTTTATGAAGAGTTTTCCTCCGGAACTCCCGACCCTACTGCTTTACGAGACTTTGTAAAAATGTTTTACGATAGAGCAGGTCAAGATCTTTCCAAACGTCCCAAGTACTTGTTGTTGTTCGGCGACGGCTCTTTCGACTATAAAAATAGAATCAAAGGAAATACGAATTTTGTTCCGAGTTTTCAAAGTAGTTCCTCATTTGATCCATTGAGTACTTATACATCGGATGATTATTTCGGTTTTTTAGATGATCGAGAAGATATCAATGCTCCCGGTACACCTTTACTTGATATTGCTATTGGAAGAATACCTGCAGCTACCATTGCAGAAGCCACGGCAATAGTTGATAAGATACTGGCGTACCATAACAATAGCAACAATGGTCCTTGGAAAAACACGATCAGTTTTGTTGCAGATGATGAAGACAACAACCTGCACTTGCAAGATGCAGAATTAATTGCAGCAAGCGCAAATCAAGTAGAACCGGCATTGCAAACGGAAAAAATTTACTTGGATGCTTTTAAGCAGGAAAGTTTTGCGGGAGGCCAGCGTTATCCGGGAGTAAATCAAGCGATTCAAAACAATTTTTCGAATGGTACTTTGATCTGGAATTTCAGCGGGCACGGTGGATTTCGAAGATTGACCGAAGAAGTAATCCTAGATCAAGACATCATCAACCAACTAAAAAATGAGGGGAAACTGCCTCTTTTTGTTACCGCCACTTGCGATGTAGCTCCTTTCGACAATCCGCTCATCAGTTCTATCGGTGAGAACTTATTGTTACGACCCAAAACAGGTGCTATTGCGTTAATGACCACTACCCGACTGGTTTTTGCCTATAGCAACCGAATCATGAACAAAAACTATTTGGATATTGCCTTGCAACGAAAAACGGATGGGAATTATCGAAGCTTGGGTGAGGCAGTGAAGGATGCGAAAAACTTGACATATCAAACCTTTGGTGATTTGGTGAACAACCGAAAATTCACGCTTTTGGGAGATCCGGCATTGACACTGGCGATTCCAAAGTTCAAGGTTCACGTAACGGAAGTGAATGGCAAACAACCCTCGTTGGCGCTGGATACCCTAAAGGCTACTGATTCCTGTAGTATAAGTGGAATCATTAGTGATGAGCAAGGAAATCTGCTTTCCGGCTATAATGGAACGGTATTTGCCACAGTGTACGACAAAGTCCAAAACCTGCCTACGCTGGGTAATGATCCGGGTAGTCCGATCACTACTTATGTTTCCCAAAACAACGCATTGTTCAAAGGTTCAGTAGCTGCGAGCAGCGGCCGATTTACTTTGAAATTTATTGTTCCCAAAGACATCAATTACGCTTTGGGGAAGGGTTTGCTTCGGTTTTATGCAAGCAGTGAGATTGGCGAAGCGCATGGAGCAACAGACAGTGTGTTAGTTGGGGGAACGGGCAGTGGTGTGATTGATGTGCAAGGTCCGGCCATTAAGGCCTATTTGAACGACGAGAAATTTGTAAGCGGTGGTATTGTCAACAACCGCCCGCTTTTACTCTTGAAACTGTCTGATTCATCAGGAATAAACATCATTGGTACAGGAATTGGCCATGATATAACAATTCAAATAGATGACGACCCAACCAAAATTTTTGTTTTGAATCAATATTATGTTGCCGATAAGGATCAATATAAAAAAGGAGAAGTGCGTTATCTATTGCCGATTTTAGATGAGGGAGAGCACCGGATCAGTATCAAAGTATGGGACGTATTGAACAATTCGAGTGTAAAGGAGTTGAGTTTTCGGGTGGTTGGTTCGGATAAGTTCACGATTGAACGTGTTCTAAATTACCCAAACCCCTTTAGTACGAGAACAGGATTTTGGTTTTTACACAACAGACCGGGGGAGAGCTTAGACATTAGCGTTCAGATTTTTACCGTAGGTGGCAAACTGGTAAAAACCTTGAAAACAACAATATTTGCGGTCGGAAATCGTTCTGATGAAGTAGAATGGGATGGCCGTGATGAATTTGGTTCAAAACTGGGTCGAGGGGTTTACATTTATAAATTAAGGGTGAAAACCCTTGATGGTAAGATAGCCGAGACTTGGGAAAAATTGTATTTATTATAAAATTGTTAATGTAAAATCCTTATTTTAGCACATCTCATCGTTAGATTATCGAATAAAATTTACCCTTAAACCAATACTGCTGGCTACTTTAGCCTCTCACCAAAACAGGAATCTCCGCATCCTGAAAGGCATCATTATTCGAGGAATCTAAAGAGCAGCATACAAAAGACAAACTCTAGTATGAAACGTAAGATCGTAAAGTTGACTGCCCTGCTATTCGTATTGGCCGGAATGAACACCTTGAAGGCACAAACGGATACAATAAATGTGGTGACTTCTGCAGTACCCTTTCTGCGCATTTCACCGGACGCACGCGCAGGTGGTATGGGAGACCTTTCCATGGCTACTTCGCCTGACGCCAATTCGGGTTTTTACAATTTAGCAAAAACACCCTTCGCGAAAAACAACTCCAGTTTCGGATTAACATACACTCCATGGTTGAAAGATCTTGGATTGAACGATGTATACTTACTATCTTTTGGAGGATACTACAAACTAGATGATGACCAAGCACTTTCTGCGGGGGTTCGTTATTTTAGTTTGGGTAATATTCAGTTTACTGATATCAGTGGTGTCGATTTTGGCGAGGGTCGTCCTCGTGAATTTGGACTCGACTTCGGTTACTCTCGTAAATTGAGCAGTAAAATGGGTATAGGTTTAGCGTTGCGCTACATCTATTCAAATTTGGCAGCAGGCCAAGTAATTGGAAGTACCACCTATAAAGCAGGTAATGCCGTTGCAGGTGATCTTTCATTCTACTATCATGGAATCAATGCAGAAGGAAGTGGCTGGAATTTTGGTGCAGCATTAACCAACTTAGGAACTAAAATTGGCTACACCAACGATGCAACACAAAAAGATTACATCCCTGCAGATCTTGGTTTAGGTACTACTTATACCAAAGCATTTGATGAGAACAATAGCATCACTTTCGGTTTAGACATTCATAAATTATTGGTTCCTACACCTCCTAAATTCACCGGCGACTATGCCACCGATTCAACAGCTATTGCAGGTTATAGAAGCAAAAGTATCGTAAGCAGCTGGTTTAGCTCATTTGGGGATGCTCCAGGTGGTTTTGGCGAAGAACTTCGTGAGATGACTGTATCAGTTGGGGGTGAATATACCTACAACAATCAGTTCAGTGTAAGAGCCGGATACTTCTACGAAGACAAAAACAAGGGTAACCGTAAATACTTTACCGTTGGTTTCGGTATCAAGTATAACGTGTTTGGCTTGAACTTCTCTTACTTGGTTCCTTCAGGGCAGGGTGTAAACAGAAACCCATTGTCTAATACTTTACGTTTCGGTATGATCTTCGATATTGATGGAGATGCGAAATAAGCAGCTTCTTTAAATAATAAAAAGCATCCTGATCTCAATTCAGGGTGCTTTTTTGCTTTCAGGAGGAGTATCTTTGTGCCACAATTCTAACTCATGAGTTATCGCATCGGATTTGGCATCGATTTTCATCAAATGGTTGAAGGAAGAGACCTTTGGATAGGTGGGGTGAAAATCCCTTATCATAAAGGTTCACTTGGACATAGCGACGCAGATGTGCTCTTACATGCTATTTGCGATGCCTTGTTAGGGGCTTTGGCACTAGGGGATATTGGGATTCATTTTCCCAATACCGATGAACGCTTCAAAGACATCGATAGTAAAATTTTGCTTAAGCATTGTTATGATCTGATTTCATCGAAAGGCTATGAAATTGTAAACGTGGATGCAGCCATCTGTTTGGAAGCGCCAAAGATCAAAAAGTATAGTCCTGAAATGAGAGCAATCATAGCAGCCATTTTGGAAGTAAGCCTCGATGATGTATCAATAAAAGCAACCACTACTGAGAAAATGGGATTTGTGGGGAGAGAAGAGGGGCTTGTGGCATATGCGAATGCCTTGTTAAAGAAGAAGTGATCGCCCTTTCTTTAGCAATAATTCAACAACAATCTACCGGTTCGCTGCTTAACAAATCTTAATTTTGTTCTATTCGAAATGTCGGCAGCAGTAAGTAAGCCGGCAAATATTGACTCATGAAACAAATTACATCTTATTTAATATTGCTAGCGGTCGCCACTGTTTTGTACAGTTGTAGATCTACCAAGAAGATTCAAAATGTAATAACTACTAAGATAGATACCGTAGTAGCAGTAGCTCCAACACCTGAAGTAGACTTACATGCAGATTCTATTAAATTCATAAGCGAAGCGATCCATAAAATCGATAGTAATAGAGTTGGCTTTAAAACGTTTTCCGCCAAGGTAAAGGTGAATTTTGAAGACAAAGACGGCAAAAAAAATGATTTCAATGCCTTTATACGGTTGAAGAAGGACAGCATTCTATGGATCAAAATTGATGCTGTACTTGGAATTGAAGCGTTTAGAGTAATTGTTACTCCCGACAGCGTGAAAGTGCTCAATAAGCTCGATAAAGTGGTTCAATACCGAGCTGTAAGTGGACTGCAAGAATTATCGCAATTACCTTTTGGATTCAAGGAATTGCAAAATTTGATCATTGGAGATCCTGTTTATCTGGATACGAATGTGGTTAGTTATAAAAAAGACGATAAATCATTGTCTTTGTATTCCTTCGGTAATTTTTTCAAACAATTATTATCGGTTAACCCTGCCGATTATACGCTGCAAAATTGTAAATTAGACGATATAGATCCTACCCGCGCTAGAACCTGCTTAGTAATTTATGGGGAATACCAGAAAAAGAACAATCAACCTTTTTCAACTTTCCGTAAAATTACCGTGCAAGAGAAAAGCAAGCTTGATATTGAAATGGAATACAAACAATTCGATTTCGATCAAGACTTGAGTTTTCCGTTCAGCGTTCCCAGAAACTATAAAAAGCAATAATTTTTAGATTGTGTTAAGGTTTGCGTTAGCATCACGTTAAAGTAGGCCGAACCTTAAAATAATCTGTGCAAATAAGAGTTTCATTCATCCAGTATATAGATTAAACCGAAAAAACAATCGCATGCGCAAACTACTCTTCCTCTGTTTTTTTATCGCAATTGGAATGATGGCCAATGCCCAGAGTTCAGATGAGCTTAGACGCCAACAAGCAGAAATCCAGAAAGAGATTGATGATCTGAAAGAAACACTTAGAGCAACTCAAAAGAATAAGAAGGCCAGTTTAGGTCAGTTAGCACTGGTGCAACAAAAGCTGCGATTGCGCCAAAAAGCCATCGACAATATTAGTGCTCAAATAAATATGATTCAGGGAACGATCAATCAAAGTCGTTCAGAGATCAACAAGTTGAGAATGGAGCTCGATACCCTCAAGAATCAGTATGAGAAAAGTGTGATGTACGCTTATAAGAATCGGAGCAACTACGATTTTCTGAATTTCGTTTTTTCGGCGGCTAGTTTTAACGACGCGGTAAAGCGTGTTGAATACTTGAAAACCTATCGCAACTTCCGTCAACAGCAAGCGGAGAACATTAAAACCACACAAAATCAGTTGCAACAAAAAATTGCCATGCTGGAGCAAACCAGAAAGCAAAAAGACGAAGTGTTGGGTAAGCAGGAGAAGGAAAAAATGGTGTTGCAAGAAGAAAAAAAGGAGAAGGATGATGTGGTGAAAGGACTGAAAGCAAGAGAAAAAGAAATCAACAGAGAAATAACAGCAAAAGCGAGAGCGGATAAAAAATTAAGAGATGGTATTGCGGCCGCCATCCGACGTGAAACAGAGAAAGCAAGAGCTGCCGCCGCTGCCGCTGCGAAAAAAGAAGATGAAGCTAACAAAGCATCGGGAAACACAACGGCAACCGCTCCAAAAGTGAAATCTAGAAGCAATAGTGTGTTGGAATCTACTCCGGAAGGCGCCATCATTTCGGCCGATTTTGAAAAGAACAAAGGCCGGTTGCCATGGCCGGTTGACAAAGGAAGAATCAAAATTGGGTTTGGAACTTATTCCATCGAGAATACAACAGTTAATGGGAACAACCCCGGCCTTACCATTGAAACGGATGTGAATGCTTCAGTGAAGTCGATTTTTGAAGGTGAAGTAATTGCGGTGTTCGATGTAGAAGGAAATTATGCTGTATTGGTAAAGCACGGTAAGTACTTTACTTCTTATGGCGGATTGGCGAATGTGTCTATTAGTAAAGGACAAAAAGTAACGGCAGGCCAATCTTTAGGACGAGCTTCAACTAACAATGACGGATCGGGTGAAATCGAATTCTTGTTGATGAGAGAAAGTACCAACGTGGATCCGGAAGCGTGGATTAAGAGACGATAGGGAGAAATTAATAATTGATAATTAAGAATTAATAATTGAACAGCCCGGTAGATCAATGTGGGAATTGGTTGATGTGATGATTCGTGTGGCAGCGTATTAATAGAAGAAAAAGCGAAAGCCAATTCTGCGAAGATGAATGAGATCCTATACCGAAAAAAATTATTCAAAAAGAGAGGCCCGTTGCGCAGCAACGGGCCTCTCTTTTTGAATATTAATTCTTAATTATTAATTGCCTCTAGTTGTTTCATATACAATTCCTCATAAATAGGCACCACATTATCGATATCAAACTTTTCGGCATGATTCACTGCATTGGTTTTGAACTGTTGCAGCAAGTGAGGGTTTGACAATAGTTTGATGGCTGCTTCACTCATGGTATCGATATCACCAATATTGCCTAGGAAGCCTGTAACTCCTTCTACATTAATTTCAGGCAATCCACCCGCATTGGTACTGATAACGGGTACACCGGCAGCCATTGCTTCAAGTGCAGCCAATCCAAAACTTTCATATTCAGAAGTGAGGAGGAATAAATCAGAAATGGCTAAGATATCTTCCATTTGCTCTTGTCGACCTACGAAGCGCATATCATCACACAAACCTAAATCTCTACACATTCCCTCTGCCATTGCACGTTCGGGCCCATCACCAACGAATAATAATTTACTGGGTACTTTTTTCGAAATTTTTTCAAAGATCTTCACTACATCACCTACTCTTTTTATTTTTCTGAAGTTAGATGCATGCATCACGATCTTTTCCCCGTTTGGAGCAATTACTCGTCTGAACGCATCAATTGGTTTTTTACGGAAACGTTTAAAATCTACGAAGTTCTGAATTACTTGAATTTCTTTTTCAACCACGAAATTCTTATAAGTTTCATCTCTCAAGTTTTCAGATACCGCTGTAATGGCATCTGATTCGTTGATGGAAAAGGTAACCACCGGTGCGAAAGTCTTGTCCTTTCCTACGAGTGTAATATCGGTACCGTGAAGAGTTGTGATAACGGGTATGTGTTTGCCTTGTTTTGCTAATATCATTTTGGCCATATAGCCGGCTGAAGCGTGCGGAACGGCATAGTGAACATGCAGTAAATCGAGGTTGTTGTTTACAATTACATCAACCATGGTGCTTGCTAAGGCAGTTTCGTAAGGGGGATAGTCGAACAATGGATAAGTAGGCACCAATACTTCGTGATAATAAATATTTGCATTGAACTCGCTCAATCGAACGGGTTGCTGATAGGTAATAAAATGTACTTGATGTCCTTTGTCGGCCAATGCCTTTCCTAATTCCGTTGCCAAAACACCACTACCGCCAAAAGTTGGATAGCAAACAATGCCAATTCTCATATACGCTAACAATTAAGTTTTCGAAGGTAGCCTTATTTTTTGAACCGGGGTTTACCGTTCCGGGAAAATGAGCGGCCAAATTGATTACCTTTAAGCCAAATTAACACCCATGCTTCGAAAATTGTTTACACCTGTTCTTGCATTACTGGCCGGATCGGCCATGGCTCAAAGCGATGATTCGCTGATGATTAGAAACATAGCTGATGAAATTTTAGTGAATGGAAAAGCTTATGAAAACCTCCGCGTTTTATGTAAAACAGTGGGAGGACGTGTGGCCGGTTCCCCTCAAATGCTAAAAGCAGAGTCTTGGGGCGTAAAAGCGCTGCAAGCTGCCGGAGCCGATAAGGTTTGGTTGCAAGAATGTATGGTACCTCATTGGGTAAGGGGTGCGAAAGAAGAAGCTTACTATTTGATTGATGGAAAGAAGATTGCCTTAAACGTTTTGGCACTCGGAAATTCAATGGGGTCGGGGCCCAAAGGCGTGAGCGCTCCTATCATCCTTATTAATTCTTTCGAAGAATTAGAAAAAAGGAAAGATGAAATCAAAGGCAAAATTGTATTCTATAACTACAAGTTCAATTCCAAATTTGTAAAAACATTTCAAAGCTATGGCGATGCAAGTCGCTATCGTGGTACCGGCGCTAGTAGAGCCGCTAAATATGGTGCACTCGCAGTTTTGGTGCGCTCTATGAGTCATTCTACCGATAACCACCCACACACCGGAGCGATGAATTATGATACAACCTATTCGAAAATTCCGGCTGCCGCAGTTGGATTAGAAGATGCAGATAAACTTGCCGCTGCATTAGCTGCTAACAAAAAAGTAAGTGGCTTTTTGAAAACGAATGCACAAATGTTACCCGACGAAAAGGGCCATAATGTAATTGGTGAATTAATTGGAACTGAACACCCGGAACAAATCATCACCATTGGTGGTCACCTCGATAGTTGGGATCCGGCTGAAGGGGCGCACGATGATGGTGCTGGTTGTGTTCATTCTATAGAAGTTTTACGCGTATTAAAAGCCATCGGATACAAACCCAAAAACACCATTCGCATTGTTCTTTTTGCCAATGAAGAGAATGGACTTCGCGGCGGAACGGCCTATGCAAAAGAAGCAAAAGAAAAAGGTGAGAAACACATTTTCGCCTTGGAAAGCGACGCAGGTGGATTTACACCACGTGGCTTCGGTTTTTCATTGGCCAATCCTTCTCAATTGCAAAAAGTGCAAACATGGGCCGATTTGTTCAAGCCCTATGGTGTATTTGAATTGACAAATGGTGGTGGCGGAGCCGATATCGGTCCATTGAAGGGTGCGCTAGGTACTCCTCTGGCCGGCTTTGTTCCCGATTCACAACGTTATTTCGACATTCACCACGCTAAAAGCGATGTGTTCGAAAACGTAAACAAACGTGAATTGGAATTGGGTGCTGTTAACATGGCCGCACTTATTTATTTGATCGATAAATACGGATTGTAAGACTCATAAATAAACCTTATTCAAACCAATACTATGGTAAGAAAAATCATTCTTTGGGTAGGCTGTATCATTGCACTGGTTTTTATGGTAATTGTTCTGATGGCTTATTATTGGAACTATAGCGATGGCTATCGCGTAGGACAAGTGATCAAGCTAAGTCACAAAGGCTATCTGTTTAAAACCTGGGAAGGTCAATTGGATCAAGGTTTTTTAGCGCCTTCAGACGATAATGGCACAGGAACAGGGGTAGCAACTCGCTTGTGGGATTTTTCCGTTCGTGAAAATGATACTACAGCCAGAAAGCAAATTGATTCAGCAATTGCTCTGGGTTATAAAGTAAAAGTATACTACAAAGAAAAGATTTGGAAAGTATCTTTCTGGGGCGATACCCGTTATTTTGTTTACAAAGTAGAGAAGGCCGGAAACTAGATTCGGCTATGCTTGAAATAAAAACAAGGCCGGCTGCTTGTGCAGTTCCGGTCTTTTTTGTGCCCAGTCTTTTACTGTGTGGGTTTGAATGAATTCGTTTGTGTCGGTAATGTTTGCTGCAACACAAAGCTTTGTAGTAGGCCTGAGTGTTTTAACAAGCGTATCGAATAACGCATTGTTTCGATAAGGAGTTTCAATAAAGAGTTGGGTGCCGGTTGATTTGGCCGACTGCATTTCTAAATCACGAATTGCTTTTTCTCTTTCTTTTGGATCAATAGGCAAATAACCATGAAAGGTAAACTGTTGGCCATTCAATCCGCTGGCCATTAAAGCCAATAAAATAGAACTGGGTCCTACCAACGGAACCACTTTCGCTCCCCACTGATGCGCTTTTTCTACTAATACCTGTCCGGGATCTGCAATACCGGGGCATCCGGCTTCGCTGAGCACTCCAATCTGTTTTCCTTCTTTGATATGCTGTTGAAACTGTTTGATCAATTCATGAGTGGCGATGGTTTCCTTATTGGCGAGTACCCATTCGTAACTGTCAATATTCATTTCCTTCCAGATCTTTTTCAAGAAACGACGAGCTGTACGTTCGTTTTCTACATAAAAAACCTGACACTTCTCCACTGTGTTCTTGATGGAAGGAGGAATACTTTCTACGCCATTTTCTGACAGTAAAGAAGGAATGAGATAAAGCGTTGCACTCACGATGTTAATTTTAGGTTTGTTCTTCCCAATGATAAAGGCTAATAGTGGCAGCAATTACCGCATAAGCTGGCGCAAGCAACCATCCAACAAACGGAACAAGATGCATAAGGTAAAACACCATCCCATTTCCAATAGCCAAGCCCTTGTGTTTGCCAATGAACTCTACACTTTTCGACGCCGACAGCTGATGGCGTTCGCAGCTGTAGTCGAGCATTGAGAAACCATAGTAGTAGCACTCAATAAAAAGTAGAATAACGGGAGTGATCCACCCTACGAGCGGTATTAAGCTAAGAATGATCAGCGAAATCACGTACACGGTTTGCCAAAGAGCGTTCCTTGCCGAAAGCTTGATACCTCTTTGCATGTCTTTCCATAGTTGCGCCATGGAAAAATCGTAAGTCTTACCCTCAATAATTGCTTCGGTTTTCTCACTCAAATAAGAGAATACCGGCGAACCAATGATGAGGAATAAGTATTTGAACAATGAAAAATAGAAAGACAACAATACCAAGCGGAGCATCAGTTCTCCCATTGTAAAGAGGAAACTGATCAACTGATTGTGTAAAGCGTGCAGCCATTTGCTGATACCAATTAAATTGGAAAGATAGCTTATGGCACTATCGCTCGATTTCCAGAAAAAATACATGCCTGCCATGAATAAGATCATGTAAAGCAGTCCCGGAATCAAGATCCAGCGCCAGAGCTTGTGTTTTTTGATAAAACGATGCGCTCTGAAAAAAGCCTCAATAGCAATTACGATTTCTTTCAGCACGGCGGTAAATTTCGTTGATTTAGCGTAGTTTTCGGGTTCAGAAGCCGCCAAACTTAGGTAAATATTTGCGTTGTGACAAGCTTTCCTGTATTACCCCGATCTTTTTACGAAAACCCCAATGTAACAAGCGTTGCAAAATCCTTATTGGGCAAGCGCCTGGTTGCAGAACTTCCGGAAGGGAAGACCGTTGGGCGCATCGTAGAAACCGAAGCCTATGAAGGAATTACCGACCGCGCAGCTCATTCTTGGAACAATAGAAGAACCGCGAGAACTGAAATTATGTTTGGACAAGGCGGAAAAGTGTACATTTATTTATGCTATGGATTGCACCACATGTTTAATGTAGTAACCAATAAAATAGAGCACCCTCACGCAGTGCTGATTCGAGCCGTAGAACCCTTGGAAGGAGAGGAGTTGATGGCTAAGAGAACGGGTAAAGAATTAGGGGATCCAACGATTACGAGGGGCCCCGGGAATTTGTGTAAAGCCTTGGGACTCTCAAAAATTCACAATGGAGTGGATCTGGTCTCGGGAATCATAAGAATTGAAGACGATGGGTTTCAGGTTAAAAAAGGAGCAGTGTTGGCAACACCAAGAATTGGAGTTGACTATGCCGGCGAACATGCCCGGTGGCTCTACCGGTTTATTCTAAAAAATAATCCTTATGTTAGCAAAACCAAGTCGCTAACGAAAAAATAACCTGCTTTGAAACAGTTATCTGCTACAGCCAAAGAACTTCTCTTATTCTTTATTGGAATTTTTCTATTTGTGTTGTTTCTAACCCTCAATCCACTGGGCGTTGATGAAAAAGCAGCTAAAGTTCTTGCGGTGGCCGTATTGATGATTTTTTGGTGGGTAAGTGAGGCACTCCCAATGCCCGCAGTAGCGCTGGTACCCTTGGTTTTATTTCCTCTCATGAAAATTGCGCCCATAAAAGAAGTAGCAGTTGGCTATGGCGACTCTATAATTTTCCTATTCATGGGTGGTTTTATGTTGGGTCTAGCAATTGAAAAGTGGAACCTTCACAAAAGAATAGCACTAACCATAGTAAACATTACGGGTACAAGCGGCGATCGAATTGTACTTGGATTTATTTTAGCTACCGGCTTCCTAAGTATGTGGTTGAGTAATACAGCTGTAACTATGATGATGTTTCCGATCGCAGCATCGGTAATTAAAGTAGTAGGGGAGAATCATAAGGGCGAAGGCAATATTAAGAATTTTGCGTTAACGATCATGTTGGCCATCGCGTATGCAAGTAATTTTGGTGGTATTGCTACTATTATAGGAACACCTCCTAATGTTGCATTCGTAAGCTTTATTCAAGAAAAGTATAAGTACGCTATTTCGTTCTTCGATTGGATGCTGATTTGTTTGCCTATCGCTGTCTTACTCTTAGTTACGCTTTATTGGGTTTCAACAAAATGGTTATACCCTAATAAATTGAAATCTGATGAAGCTACTAGAATACACATTAAACACGAGCTTCAACAACTGGGCCCTATCAATACCGCTGAAAAGCGTGTAATGATCATTTTTTGTAGCACTGCTTTCTTGTGGATATTTAAGGATCTTCTTAACTATCTACTAGCGGAAAACATGGTGAAGTTGAGTTTTGGTGTGGGGCGCTCAATTACACTCGGAGGGTTTAAACTCGATGACACCATTATTGCCTTGTTAGGAGCACTCGCATTGTTTGTAGTTCCTTCCGGGGAAGAAGTTCATCAACCTGCTACTCGAAAAATATTGGATTGGAGTGATACTTCAAAAATGGCTTGGGGTATATTATTGTTGTTCGGAGGAGGAATTGCCCTTGCAAGTGCGTTGGAGAAAGCAGGATTGATTCAGATGCTGGGAAAATGGGTAGCCGGTTTTGCAGGCACCGATCACTTTGTTTTGGTATTAATAGTGAGTTTTGTTTCACTTTTTGTAAGTGAAGTGATGAGTAATATTGCACAAGTAATTGTGTTTTCACCTGTAATTGCCGGTATTGCCGATGCACTTGGAATTAATCCTTTGTTAATAGGTATTCCAATGACGCTAGGTGCAAGTTGTGCAAGTATGATGCCTATGGGTACTCCACCCAACGCTATTGTGTTTGCAAGCGGACATATTAAATTAAATCAAATGGTTAAGACAGGATTCGTTATGAATATGATTTCTCTGATCTTGATCACACTATTCTCATATTTTATTATTCCTTATCTAATTCCTTCACTTAAATAAATTTTCTCATGAGAGGTTTCTAGCTTTCAAGAGTGAAAATTTATCCTTCATATTAAACCATTTAAACAAGTTAATGACTGTTTAAATTATAACAATTTGTTTTCGCAGCAACTGTTGTGAACTTTGTGTCCTTTTTCTCGTTACGAGATCGAACAATTTATTAACCAAATCTTACACGCATGAAAAACATGTATGGATGGTGTATGGCATTTTTGCTGTTACTCAGCACGAACGCCTTTGCACAAACGAAGGAAGTGACCGGTAAGGTTACAGATTCTAAAGATGGTACCCCGCTGGCTGGTGTTACCATTAAACAGAAGAACGGAACGGCGAATACCGTGAGTTTAGCGGATGGAAGCTTTAAAATTTCTGTTTCTTCAACTGCCTCTACGCTCATTTTTTCTTATGTTGGATATACCGACCTAGAACTGCCAATTAACGCTATTATGAGCGTTCCATTGGTAGCTTCAAACAAAGCCTTGTCAGAGGTTGTTGTGGTTGGTTATGGTACCAAGATCAAAAGAGAAGTAACTTCTTCTATTGCGAGAGTTACTTCGAAGGATTTCCAAAACCTGCCTTTGCCTTCATTCGAGTCGGCCTTGCAGGGTCGTGCACCCGGTGTATTCATTAATCAGGGTAGTGGTAAATTAGGACAGGGTTTGAATATCCGCGTTCGTGGTATTTCTTCTATCTCTGCCAATCAACAACCTTTTGTTGTAATTGATGGAGTTCCTGTAGTAACCCAATCTTTGGGTAGTTTCACTGAAAGCGACAACCCACTTGCTACATTGAACCCAGATGATATCGAAAGCATTGAAGTATTGAAAGATGCGGCGTCTGCAGCTATCTATGGTGCTCGTGCATCGAACGGGGTATTGTTGATCACTACAAAATCGGGTAAAGTTGGTAAAACAAGAATCAACATTGGTTATTTTACCGGTTGGAGTGAGCCAACAAAAAAGCAAAAATTCTTAAATGCTACGCAGTATAAAGAATTGTTTGGCGCAGCCGCTGACAATATGGGTTATGTTGCTGCGGATGAATTTGAAGCTGAAACCGGGACAACAGATTGGAACAGTACCAATAATACCAATTGGTCTGATGCAGCTTTCCAAAAAGGAGGCATCTCTCAATACACTGTTTCACTTGCAGGCGGTGATGCAAAAACCAAGTTTTTGGTAAGCGGAAGCTGGAACGATCAAAAAGGTATCTTATTGGGTAACCGTTTAGATCGTGGTAACGGTCGTGTAAATATTGATCATACCATCAGCTCTCGTTTGAAATTTGGTTTGAACTTATCAATGGCGAAGAGTCGTAACTATCGTGTTCCCAGTGATAACGCCTTTTCTAACCCACTTCAGTTGAACGCATTGCCACCTTTGCATGCAAAATACAATGCCGATGGTACGCCCAACAGAAATACCTTGTATTATAACAACTTGTTGGATCAAGTGTATGCAAACAATGTAAACACTACCTACCGCTCAATCAGCAGTGCTTATGGCGAATTGGTGATTACTCCCGACTTGTTGTTTAGAAGCCAAGTAGGTGTAGATTTCAATAACCTGCAAGAAGAGCAATACCAAGGTAAAGAAACTTTGGATGGTGCCCCTACAGGTAACAGCTTCAGTAACCAAGTTACTTCAGCAATTGTTACAACAACCAATACATTGAACTATAGAAAGAAGTTCAATGAAGACAATGCTTTTGATGCCTTGGGTGGTATTGAATACCAAAGAGGAAAAACCAGCGGTGCTTCAGTAACCGGTATTGGTTTTCCGAATGGTCGTTTCACCAAAATTGCCAGTGCGGCTATAATTCAAGCAGGATCTTCTACAGAAACACAGTTTGCTTTCTTAAGTTATTTCGCGAAAGCAAACTATAAATTCAAAGATCGTTACCTGGTAGGTGCTAGTTTCCGTGTAGATGGTTCGAGTCGTTTTGGTAAAGACAATCGCTACGGTACCTTCCCCGCAGCTTCCGTTGGTTGGATTATTTCCGAAGAAAACTTTTTAAAGAACTCTCCAGTGGTAAGTTTCTTGAAAGCAAGAGCTAGCTATGGTAGAACAGGTAATGCTGAAATCGGAAACTTTAGTTCTTTGAGTTTGTACTCTGCTTCTGCTTATGCTGATATCGCCGGTATCATTGCATCACAAATTGGTGTGCCTGCATTGAGCTGGGAGAAAACAGATCAAGCTGATTTCGGGATCGACTTCGGATTTTTCAATAACCGTATTACCGGTGAAGTAGATTACTTTAACAAGAATACACGTGATTTATTATTGAACGTTCCCTTGCCAGCTGTCAATGGTTTTACTAACGTTACCAAGAACATCGGTAGCATGACCAACCGTGGTTTTGAATTTGTAATCAACGCAAACATCTTAACCGGAGCTTTCAAATGGAATGCCTCAGTGAATGTGTCAACGTATAGAAATGAAGTGACCAAATTAGTTGCGCCGGTTCCTGCCGGAACAAGAACATTG
The DNA here is from genome assembly GCF_050589245.1 of Endoryza foliicola. Classification (NCBI taxonomy): domain Bacteria; kingdom Pseudomonadati; phylum Bacteroidota; class Chitinophagia; order Chitinophagales; family Chitinophagaceae; genus Endoryza; species Endoryza foliicola. Next base: position 307,587 of record NZ_JBOBEW010000006.1, read on the forward strand.
GGTCGTTTGGCAGAAGGTCAACCTTTTGGACAATTCTATGGTAAAATGTATGCAGGCGTTGATCCCAACAACGGAGACGCGTTGTACTATGCTGCTGATAAATCTAAAACAAACGATTACTCACAAGCAGTTGATACCATAATCGGAAATCCAAACCCCGATTATTACGGTGGTTTCAACAACCATTTCTCTTATAAAGGATTTGATTTGGATATTCAGTGTCAGTTTGTAAAAGGCGGAAGTCTCTACAATATGGCCGGATTCTTCCAAAGCGTAAATGGAGACTACTTCGATAACCAAACAGTAGACCAAATGAACTACTGGAAAACGCCCGGACAAATCACCAATATTCCTCAGCCACGTTTGTACGATGGTAATGGAGCCGGTAAATCGTCTCGCTGGGTTCAAGATGGATCTTATTTGCGTGTAAAGAGTGTAAACTTTGGTTACAATTTGCCACGTAGAATGTTGCAACGTTACAAAATGGAGAATGCTCGTGTTTATGTTGCTGCGTCTAACCTGTTCACCTTTACAAAATACAATGGATACGATCCGGAAGTTAACTCCGCTTCTAACGGTTCATTGAACTTGGGTCATGATTTCTATACTCCTCCTCAAATCAAAACGATTAGTGTAGGATTTAATCTTGGCTTCTAATTGATCACTTCAAACAAAAGAATTATGAAACGTAATATAATTGCAAGTCTACTTTTGGGTGCAGCTGTAATGGTTAGCTGTAACAAAAAGTTAGATATTGAACCCCGTCAAAGCATTGATGCTGCAACGGCCATTCAGAATGCTTCTGATGTAGAATCGGCCGTTATCGGTTGCTACTCGCTTATGGGAAGTGGCACTTTGTATGGAACGAGTTTGTTTTTAGATGCAGATCTTCAAGCTGCCGAAGGCTACTGTTCTTGGAGAGGAACCTTCCAAAGCCAACGCCAAATTGCCAATAAAACCATGACTCGCGACAATGGCGAAGCAAATACTTTGTGGACATCGGCCTATCAAGCCATCAATATGGCCAATATTGTATTGGCTAATATTAACCTTGTTACCGACGCTGATTTGAAAAATCAACTGGAAGGTGAAGCCTTGTTTACTCGTGCCATCATGCATTTTGAATTGGTGCGTTATTTCGGTTTGCCTTGGGGTGCGGTTGCCGGTAATACTCAACCCGGCATCGTTATTAAAACCACTCCCACTACTACTGAAGAGCAGGCATTTGCCAAAGCTCCTAGAAACACAGTAGCGGATGTATATACGCAAATCATTACAGACCTAGGCGCTGCCATCAATAAACTTCCTGAAGACAATGGAACACGCGCCGATAAATTCACCGCATTGGCATTTTTAAGCAGAGTGTATTTACAACAAGGCAATTATGCCGCTGCACGCGATGCTGCAAGTGCAGTTATTGAAAGCGGTAAATACGCCATGAATGCATCTGTTCGTGCGGTATTCGATAATAAAAATACCGACGAAAGCATTTGGGAGATTCAGCAGAATGATCAAAACAATGCAGGAACTGCCAACAATGGAATGGCTACTTTTTATGCTAGCTTGCCAGGTATTGGTCGTGCCGACGTTAGAATGGTAGCTGCCTTCTTAAATACCTATAATGTAAACGACCTTCGTTTCAATCAGTGGTATTATGTTGGTACAGGCGCTCGTCCGGGAAATTTTTATTGTGGTAAATGGCGCTCGTTTAGCATGAACTTACCGGTAATTCGCATTGCGGAAATGTACTTGACTCGTGCTGAATGTAATTTGCGTTTAGGTACTACCGTTGGAGATACTCCTGCGAACGATTTAGCGGAGATCAGAAACCCCATTCGCACCAATTTGAATGTAATTGCTGCTCCTACTTTGGCCGATGTATTGGCCGAAAGAAGATTGGAGTTGGCATTCGAAGGCGTTCGAATCCATGATATCAAACGCTTGCAAGGTGCTACCGGTTCATTTGCTTGGAATAGTAACTTGTTGGTATTCCCCATTCCTCAAAGAGAAGTGGATGCTACAGGTGGAGTGATTGTACAGAACCCAGGGTACTAAGGAGTTGTTGAGTTATTCAATTATTTAGTTTTTGAGAAAGCCCCCAGCAATGGGGGCTTTCTTTTTAGTTATATCCACTAATATGGAGTAATTGAGTTGTTTAGTTTTTGAGTTGTTCAGTTATTTCAGGCGAAGCCCAACTAAAGAACTTAATTACTCAAAACTCATCTCTTTGAATTTATGTGGTGATCCAAAGCGCTCCACCCACACTGTTTCTTTCTGCTCCGGTTACTGCGCTGTATACATTTACTTCTTCTCTCCAACGAAGTACTCCCATTAGCGCCATTACAATTGCTTCCTTGTAATTGATGATCGAAGCATCAGGTATTTCGGCAGTAATATTGAGGGATGCCAAATGATAGTTGATTCGGCTACCCATGTAGCGGTGATGTGCTCCTCCGCCTGTTATCAACATTGAAATAGGTTCTTCCGATTTGAATGATAATAAAGCTTGCTTTAATTGCACTGCAATGTGTTCTACATAGGTGGCTAAGGCATCCGGGAGAGTGAGACCCGCATTTTTAACTAGCGGGTAAACGATTTCTATTCCGAAATCATTTGCAAGCGATTTCGGATAGGGTTTACTGTAATAATCCAAGGCATTCAAAGCACTCAATAGCGGTTCATTTACAGTTCCTTGAGCAGCCAAAGAGCCGCCATCATCGTATGCTTTTCCGGTTTCTTGAATCAATAAATTCAGAACTTTATTGGCCGGACAAATATCGAAAGCCACATGTTTATCATTGCTTTGAATAGAAACATTGGCAATTCCTCCGAGGTTTAATAGAATGGGATAGCCCGGCCAAAGCAATCGCTCACCAATAGGAACGATAGGTGCGCCTTGTCCACCCAATGCCATATCAACTGCTCGCAGGTCGGTGACAGTGGCAATACCAGTTAAAGCGGCTATGGAAGCGCCATCGCCTAGTTGTCCGGTTGTGTTTTTTTCAGGAAAGTGGAATGTTGTATGACCGTGACTAGCGATCAATTGAACTTGATAATCAAGTTCGTATTTCTCAATAAAGTGTTTTACTTGGGATGCGATGTAACGGCCGTATTCCGTGTGCAGCAAAAGATATTCTCCTGCATTCAATTTGGTAGCATGGGCTAATTTTTCTTCCCATTCCTTAGAATAGGGAAGGCAATCGGCTTGTTTTAATTCAAAAGTCCATTTTCCACCCGCTTCGTGAAACTCCACGAAAGCCATATCCAGCCCATCTAAAGAGCTGCCACTCATTAATCCCAGCGCGCGGTAGATCATATTATTATTTCTGTTTTTTGTTTGTACACAATAGATTTGTAGCGCGAAGTTCTACTTTGCTGTTTAAAAACCCAAACGCTGTTTTATGGTAATACACTTAAGTGAGCAGTATTCGCTGCTAAACGACTGGATCGCAGAATTAAGAGATGTTGCAATACAGGGAGATCGGATGCGTTTCCGTCGCAATTTGGAACGAATTGGAGAAGTGGCCGCCATAGAAATCAGCAAGCGATTGCCAACGGTGGAAAAAGAAATTCAAACACCTATGGGAATTGCGGTTTCTCGGGTTTTGGCAGAACAGCCGGTACTCGCTACCATTCTTCGTGCCGGTTTGCCTTTGCACCAGGGCTTGCTGAACTACTTTGATAAAGCAGACAATGCGTTTATTTCAGCCTATCGTAAACATCATCGCGACGGTAGTTTCGAAATAAGCATGGAATATATCTCTTCACCCGATTTAGAAAATCGGATTGTTATTTTAAGTGACCCTATGTTGGCTACGGGTTCCTCTTTGGTGAAGACCATTCAATACTTACGTGATGAAGGAAAGCCCTCCCAAATACATGTGGTTGCCGCTATTGCTTGCACTGTTGGTATTGAATACGTTCAAAGAGAAGCACCCGATGCAACCATTTGGTGTGGCGCTATTGACGATGAACTTACGGCTAAGGGCTATATTGTACCTGGCTTAGGAGATGCCGGTGACCTGGCTTTTGGTACCAAAATGCAGTCTTGATTGCCTTAATAAATTCATTATTAATCAGTTATCTGAATCATAAATAAATAACAGGTTTGGTTCAGCATTTTTTGTATTTTGCTTGTCTTATAAGAATATAGAGACTTTACTGGATGCGGAACCTTATTACCTTCATAGCTGCCTTACTTTTGTTTCAGAGTGCTCGGGCCCAAGACCCGAATTTCTCTCAATTTTTTGTGTCGCCGTTGACCCTCAATCCGGCACTCACGGGAAAATTCAATGGAAACTTCAGAGTAGCCGGCAATTACCGAGATCAATGGCCTGCCATTAGCAAAGCTTTTGTAACTTCTACTGCATCGCTTGATTTTCCTGTACTTCGCGGAAAGCTATCGGATCTCGACACTTGGGGTGTTGGTATTCTTGCCATGAGCGATAAAACAGCCAATGGCATTCTTTCCACTAACATGTTATCACTCACCACTGCCTATCACAAAGGGCTGGATGAGAATGGCATGAACCAAATAGGTGTGGGATTTCAAGCTACCTACAATACTAAACGACTTGATGGTACTAAGTTGAACTTTGAAGATGAGTTGGATCAGTTTGGCGGTTGGACCATTCCAAGTGGAGAAACCATCAACGATCAACAACTCAATCTGAATTATTTCGATGTGAGTGCAGGTGTGCTCTTCAATGGATCAACAGACGGATTCAATAACTACTATATTGGTGCATCGGCTTATCACTTAAACAAACCAAGAGAATCTTTTGCCGGTGATGTTTATTATACATTGAACACCCGATACACCGTTCATGCCGGAGGAGCCATTCCTTTGGGTGATGCTACCAAAACCATTTACCTCAGTTCCTTATACAGTACACAGGCAGGTGCCTACAATTTTGTTGCCGGTGGTGCCGCAGGTTTTGCGCTGAATGATGACCCCGATAATCCTTCTAATTTCTTTGCCGGAATTTGGACGCGTATCAATAATGTGAACGATGCCGTGATTCCGTATATCGGCCTTGAATTCAACGGCTTCCGTTTGGGAGCATCGTATGATGTAAATATTTCTAGCTTAAAAACGGCTTCTCAAAGCAGAGGTGGCCTAGAAATCTCTCTTATCTACATTAAAAGACCGGCAGGTTACAAACCTGTACCTTGTCCAAGATTTTAGTTGTAACTACTTGTTTTAAATTTTTCGCACTTCTTTACTGCGGTGAGTATCTTTTTGACCACAGATCTGCACAAATTTTAACGGATTTACCTTTAGATCAAGTTTTAAGCTTTTGAGTTCTGTGTTTTAGGCCTTAGGCTTTAGGCTTTAGGTTTTTTGACCACAGAATACACAGATTAGAGGCTGAGTATTCTGTTTTTCTCTATGAATATCAGAGTCTAATCTGTGCTATCTGTATTGAAAATCTGCGTTATCTGTGGTCAAAAAAGAATTTTAGAAGAACAATCCCTTTGCGTTCCTTTTTTAACTTCTTCCCCTTTGCGAATTCCAAGCAGCGAAGCTGCGTAAAACTCAACAACTCAACACTATTAATTGCTTCTCACCGGCACCGGCGGCGGCCCATCAGGCAACATCGCTTTCCACACTTCGGAACCTTTTTTCGTTTCGAATTCTTTACGAATGTCTTTACGCAATTGTTCGTTTTCGAAAAGATCAACCATGGTTGCACTTAAGCTTTTAGCGGCGAACAACATTCCTTTATGACCAATGCTCATGCCACCACAGGCAACAACAACCCAAGAGTGCCAGGGTGCTTTGTAGGGAGCGGTTACAGCATTCAATGAAATTTCCGGAACGATATAGCTCACATCACCCACGTCAGTTGAACCTCCATCGGGGTCGGGGCGTGTTTGCTCTAAATCTTTTATGCTACCATCTATTCCTAATGAAGCAGCACCGTATGCTTTCATGATAGAATCGGCGAAGGATAATTCTTCCTTGGTATATTGAATTGGACCTACCAACTGCATGTTTTTATGCAAGGCTTTTGCACCCGATTCCAATACCAAAATTTCATACAATCCGTTGTTCAATTTCCAATTTACTTCTACGCCCGTCATCAATGCTGCGCCTTTTGCTACTTCTTTCATGCGTGCTTCTACTTCAGCTACTCCACTTCTTTTGGAATCTCGTATCCAGATCCAAACGCTTGCTTCGTCAGGAATTACATTCGGAACGTTGCCGGCTTGTTTGTATACATAATGAATGCGAACACTAGGCTTGATATGCTCGCGCATGTAGTTCATACCAATATTGAACAACTCAGCTGCGTCTAAAGCACTCTTACCATTCCAAGGATCGGCAGCCGCATGAGCACTCTTGCCTTTGAAGCTAACGGTATAGTCTACCACCGCTTGCGAACTTTGCAAATTGGCTAAGTTTTCATATGCCGGGTGCCAATCTAAACACACATCCAAATCATTGAAAACTCCTGCGCGCGCCATGTATACTTTTCCTGCCTTATCTTCCTCTGCCGGTGTTCCATAAAAGCGAATGGTGCCTTTTAGTTTGCCACTAGCAATAAGTTCTTTGATGGCAACGGCGGCACCTAAGCTGGCTGCGCCAAACATATTATGACCACAACCATGACCGGCAGCACCTTTTTGCAAGGCTTCTTTTACCGGACTTGCTTTTTGAGACAAGCCGGGCAATGCATCAAATTCACCCAAGATTCCTATGATGGGTTTACCGGAGCCATATTCAGCGATGAAGGCAGTTGGAATGTCGGCAATGTTTCGCGTTACTTTGAAACCTTGTGCTTCCGCATACTCAGAAAGCACTTTGGCCGACTGGTATTCTTCCATGGCTATTTCAGCGAAGCTCCAAACTTGGTCGCTAATTTTTACTAATTCGGCTTCGTGTTTGGCAATGGATTGTAACACCGCTTGTTTATTAGCGGGAACAGGGGCTGCTTTTTGTGCGATCGCAGAAAAGCTAAGGCACAAAAAAGCAAGAAGGGGCATACATTTCATGCGTGGTTGTTTTTTGGAAATTACAGAAAAAAAAGCACGCAGAAATCGCTGTTAACAAAAGGAGGCTTTCTATCGAGAATAAGTGATCTTGCTTCTGATTCTACTCAAGGTTTCCAAGGTCATTCCTAAATAGGAGGCAATGAATTTCAAAGGTATTCGATTCAATAAATGGCTTTTTGTATTGATGAAGCGATGGTATTTCCCGGTTGCTTCAGTGAGTCGGGCAATATACGCACGCTCCTCTGCATCTTGGTAGTACTTTTCCAAAACGATGCGTACAAAGGCATTCACTTCAGGGAATGCAGTGTACATGTAGTTGAGATCATCACGGTGAATGGTTGCCAATGTGCAATCTTCCAATGCTTCAATGTTCTCGATGCTTGGAACTTTCTGGTAGAAACTGGAAATAGAGGTTACCAATTCATTTTCTGCAGTGATCCATGTGGTAATTTCTTTGGTGCCTTGTTGCACGTAGCCGCGCAAAACACCTTTCACCACAAAATAAAGATGGTCGCAATGTTGCCCACTACTAACAAGAAGTGAGCCTTTTTGAATGTACACGGGCGACATTCGTTTTGTGACATAATCAAGGGCCTCTTTACTGACAGGGTAAATGGCGTTTACCATAGCTGAAAATGCGCCGGCAATTTCTACTGAACTAGTTTGGTTTTTTTCTACGTTCATGCATGTCTAGGATAAGGCAGTTTTAGGTTATACAAAACTGACTCTAATACGAAATTAACTGAAACTTTTCACCATCGAATAACCCTTTATCACTTAGTTTCAACTTAGGGATTACCAATAATGCCATAAATGACAGTGTCATGAAAGGTGCTGCCAGATTGGTTCCTAGCGATTTTGCCATCTGGTCAAGGCGGGTATAAGCACTTGATACTTCGTAAGCATCTTTTGCGCTCATCAATCCTGCCACAGGCAACCCTAATACCTCGGTACTATTCCCATCGAAACAGCTCAATCCACCTTTTTCGCGAATCACAGCATTCACAGCTTCGCAAATGGCCTCGTCAGATGTTCCAACAGCAACTATGTTATGACTATCATGCGCCACCGATGAGGCAATGGCTCCTTTTTTAAATCCAAAATTAGTGATAAATCCATGCGCTACCCGAGCATTAAAATAACGATTAACTACCACTATTTTTAGAATATCTTTTTCTGTTATAGAAGTTACAACACCATTTATTATTGGGAGTTCGTGATCTTGGCGCAATGTAATCAGTTGACCTTCCAATGCTTCAATCACCGGAATAGTATGCGTTGTAGCATTGGTATTTATTTTCAATTCGAAATCGGATGGAATTTTCTCAGAACAATCAAATTGATTCAATGGTTGAACGGGAACAGATTCAATAAAAGATTTTCCATTTTCTGCCACCAATTCGCCGTCGATATATGTACTTATTACTTTAAAGGAACTGAGATCCTCAAGCAAAATGAAATCGGCCGCATCTCCTTCTTTCAACAATCCTACCGGAAGTTGATAGTGCTGCACCGGATTGATACATGCTGCTTTTAGTATGTGGAACAAAGGGATTCCTTTTTCTACAGCACGCGCGCAAAGCGCATTGATATGGCTGATTTCAAGACTGTCGGGATGTTTATCATCGCTACAGAACATAATATCATCGGGATAGTCGTTTAAAAGGTCGATAAGTGCGTTAAAATTTTTTGCAGCGCTGCCTTCGCGAATCAACACTTTCATTCCCAGTTCCAACTTTTCTTTTGCTTCTTCGTAGGTGAAACATTCATGATCGGTGCTAATGCCTGCACTGAAATAAGTTTTGAGATCATCTCCACGCAGTCCGGGGGCATGACCATCAACTGGTTTCCCAACAGCATGAGCTGCTTTTATTTTTTCATGAACCTGAGAATCATTGTAAATAACTCCGGGAAAGTTCATCATTTCACTCAAGTATCTGATTTCATCGAGCGCCAGTAGTTCCTTAACATCTGTTACGGTAACCTCGGCTCCGGCAGTTTCAAAAGTAGTGGCAGGCACACAACTCGGTGCCCCGAAATTGAATTTAAAGGGCACTTTTTTCCCATTTTCAATCATAAAACGAACCCCTCCTACGCCGCATACGTTAGCTATTTCATGCGGATCGCTTACGGTAGCTACCGTTCCGTGCAGAACTGCCATGCGGGCAAACTCAGAAGGAACCAATAAGGAACTTTCAATATGAACATGGGCATCTACAAAACCCGGTGTAATAAAAGGTAATTGGGGATTTATGGGAGTGTTAATGGCTTCTTCCTCAATCTTTTCTATTTTTCCATCCCTAATATGTAGAGTGGCAGGAACGATTCTTTCTTCTAAAATATTTACCAAATTTCCTGTAACTTTTTGCTCGCTAAATCGACTCATATAGGGATTAATTCTGATTCGGAAAATTAATGATAAAACACAAGGCCTGTATCAAGGAAGAAATTAAATTTGGTCTATTATTATTATTTTAATCAAAAAGGTATGAAACAGATACTTGCCTCCGTACTATCACTTTTCATTGTAGGAACAGTGCTTGCGCAAACAGCAGAAGATGTTATTTCAAAGCATGTGGAGGCGATGGGCGGAATTGAAAAACTAAAAGCGCTCCAAACCATTCAAATGGAAGGGGTTGCGGTAGGTCCAAATGGAAGTGAAATCACCACCACTACTATTAGAGTACAGGGAAAATTATACCGTCAACAGGTTGATTTTGGTATGGGGAATTTCACCGTTCTTGTTACTGAGAAAGGTGGCTGGTTCTCTAATCCAAGGAACAGTGGTGCCTTTGAAGCCATGCCTGCAGAAGCTTACAATAGTCAAATGGCTGAAATGGACTGCAATTCTCTACTCATTGATTATGCAGCCAAGGGCGTTTCGGTAGAATTGACCGGAACTGAAACCATTAATAATCTTACTTGTTACGTGGTAAAAGCAACCACTAAGTCGGGTAAAAGCGTCTCTTACTTTATCGACAACAAATCTTGGATGGTAGTTCGAACTTCTATGAAGGGAGGTGCCGGAATGGGAATGTTTGGTGGGGGTGGAAGACCAGGCGGCGGTCAAGGCGGAGGTCAACAGGGCGGTGGCCAACAAGGTGGTGGCAATAGACCTAACCCGCAAGACATGGGTGTGAATATTGATTATAGCGATTTCAAACAATTTGACGGATATTGGTTCCCAACTACTATTTCAAGACCGGGTATGGGGGGAAGAGCCATGAATACAACCATCGAAACCATTTTGATCAATAAAAAAATTGATGAACGTTTATATAAACCTGAATAATCTCACTTTAACTTTTAAATAAAATACAATGAAACAGTTTCGTTTTACATTCTTACTAGTTGCATCCCTTTTCTCTTTGTCTGCTAGCGCTCAAACTGCAGATGAGGTGATCGCTAAGAACATCGAGGCGTTAGGTGGTGCGGCTAAGCTTGCCACGCTAAAATCTGTAAGAATGGAAAGTAATTTAAGTGTACAAGGAATGGACATTCCAGTTGTGACTACTAAAGTACACAATGTTGGACAGCGCGTAGACATCTCTGCCATGGGTATGGATGGTTACATGATCATGACTCCAACAAAAGGCTGGACCTATATGCCTTTTATGGGTCAATCAGCTCCTGAAGCAATGCCTGAAGAGCAAGTAAAAGAAGGTGCTGAAGAATTGGATTTGAACGGCGCTTTGTTTAACTACAAAGAAAAAGGAAGCACTGTTGAATTGTTGGGTAAAGAAGATATTGATGGTACTTCTACCTTCAAAATTAAATTGACAACAAAGGCAGGTAAAACACGCACTTATTTTATTGATGCAAAAACATTCTTTATCATTCGCATGACAGCAAAAGCCACTGTTATGGGACAAGAGCAAGAAGTTTCTGTTAGCTATGGCGACTACAAAGCAGTAGACGGCGTTTTCTTCGCGCACACAATTGGTGGTGCATTTGGTCAAGGTGATATGACTGTTACCAAGATTGAAGTGAACAAGGCTGTTGATGAAAAAATCTTTACTGTAGGAGGTTAATTTCAAACTTACTTTTATAAAGACCCGGTTAACAGCCGGGTTTTTAATTATACTGTTATGAAGAAAATACTGTTATATAGTTTTTTAATATCGATGGCAATTGTTCAAACCGGATTTGCACAAACAGCTATCAATTCAAACACATTCGGGATGATGGAGGCAAGAGCCTTAGGTCCCGGTACCATGAGTGGTCGTATTTCTGCCATTGAAGGAGTTGCAGATGACCCTAAAATCATTTATGTGGGTTCTGCCGGTGGTGGAATTTGGAAAACCACCAATGGAGGTGCTTCCTTTAAACCTATTTTTGATAAATACTGTCAGTCAATTGGCGCTATCGCCATTGATCCAAAGAATAGCAAAGTAGTATACGCCGGAACCGGCGAAAGCAACATGCGAAACTCTGTTTCAATTGGAGACGGATTGTACAAAAGCACCGATGCAGGAGATAACTGGGTGAAAATTGGATTAGACAGTACCGAGCACATCGCTCGCATTGTAGTAGATCCTAAAAACAGCAATAACATTTATGTGGCTGCGCCCGGACCTTTGTGGAGCGACAGCAAACATCGTGGATTGTACAAGAGTACCGATGGCGGTAAAACTTGGGATAAAATACTTTACATCAACGAAAAAGCAGGTTGTGCCGAAGTGATCTTGGATCCCACCAATTCTGACATCATATATGCTTCTACCTGGGAATTCCGACGCTTGCCTTATCTCTTCAATTCAGGAGGCAACGGAAGTGGATTCTATAAAAGTACCGATGGTGGTAAAACTTGGAAAGAATTGACCAACGGATTGCCGTCAAAACCATTTGGTAGAATTGCGTTTACGTTGGCACCCAGTGCGCCGCAAAATATGTTTGCGATTGTGGAGTCGAACGAAACCGGTTTGTACATTTCAAATGATGGTGGCGAATCTTGGAAAAAGCAATCGGCAATTTTGAATGTGGTTGCTCGACCTTTCTATTTTAGCACCATTGTGGTAGACCCTAAAGATCCCAAACGCGTATACCGACCTGCCTATACTTTCTCCTATTCTGTTGATGGCGGATATTCTTTCGCCGAGTCAAGCGGTGAAGGTGGTTGGTTGCATAGTGATATGCATGCTTTGTGGATCAATCCTCAAAACTCAAGTCACATGTATGTAGGTTCCGATGGCGGAGTTTACATGAGTGTTGACAAAGGTGCTACTTGGATGTTTTTACAGAATTTGCCTGTGGGACAATTCTATCATGTAGCTGTTGATGCAAAGGAACCGTACAATATTATGGGTGGTTTGCAAGACAACGGAAGCTGGATAGCCCCTTCTGCTACACCGGGTGGAGTAACCAACTCTAGTTGGGTTGCCTTGTTTGGTGGCGATGGTTTTTGGGTGCAACCAGACGGTGTAGATCCAAACATTGTGTATGCTGAAAGTCAAGGTGGAAATGTAGGAAGAATTGATACTCGTACATTAAAATCTGTTTCAATTAAACCACAACAAGGTGTAGGTGAAAGCAAGCTAAGATGGAATTGGAATACGCCTATTGTAATTGGTCAAGCCAATAAGAAGAACCTATACATTGGCGCTCAATATTTATATAAAACCACGGATCAAGGGAGAAACTGGACACGAATTTCACCTGATTTAACTACGAATGATAAAAAGAAGCAAGAGCAAGAAAACAGTGGTGGTTTGAGTGCTGACAATACCTCTGCAGAAAATCATACTACCATTTTTACGATTGCAGAAAGTCCCTTAGATGAAAACATGATTTGGGTTGGAACTGATGACGGCAATTTGCAATACACAATAGATGGAGGAAAGAACTGGGTGAATGTGGCGAAGAATTATGCTGCATCCGGTATTCCTGCACAAACTTGGGTAAGTAGTATTGAGCCGTCTCGTTTTGACAAGAATACGGTGTACGCAAGTTTTGAGAACCATATGTATGGTGATCATAAAACCTATGTTGCAAAATCAACCGATTTAGGCAAAACTTGGACGATGTTTAAAAGTGATGAGTTTACCGGTTTTGCGCATAAGATCAAAGAAGATTTGGTGAGCAAAGACCTGTTGTTCATCGGAACTGAAATGGGTTTGTTTGCTTCAACAGATGCAGGTACTACTTGGTTTCGAATGAAAAATAAAGTGCCCGATATGGCTCTGGTTCGCGATATTCAAATTCATCCTAAAACAAATGACCTGCTCATTGCTACACATGGTCGTGGTATTTATGTAATTGACGATATTAGCCCCATGCGATTGATCACAAAAGACATCGCAGAGAAAGATGTGTACTTGTTTGAAAACAAACCCATGCGTTTAACTAATGGCGATTGGGGCAATGGCGGTTTCCCCGGAACCGGTGGATGGAATGCAGGGAATCCGATTTCTATTCCTCCAATCCAATACTACTTAAAAGATCGTTTGAACAGCGGTAGAGTAGTGGTAGAAATTTACGACGACAGTGGTAAATTGGTGCAAAGCATTCCTGCCAGCAATCGCAAAGGCTTGAATAAAGTGTACTGGAACCAACGCATGAAACCACCTAAAACCGCAACAGGCGGATCGAAAGTGGACTACGGTGGGTTTATCGCTCCTATGGTATTACCCGGAAAATACACCGTAAAATTAAAAGCGGGTTCGAAAGAATTGAGTTCTTCTGTTGTAATGCAACACGACGACAAGAATCCTAATTTCAGCAAAGAAGATCGTCAATTGCAATACAAAACTGCTATGGATATTTATCGTTTGCATGAGTCGCTGGCTAAAGTAGTGGACGATATCAGCGGAAGACAAAAGCAATTGAAAAAGTACATGGATAGTACGTCTAACAAGAAACTCAAAGTAACTTTGCAAGAATATTACGATCAATTGGAAGCATTGAGAGCAAATTGTTTGGCAACCAAGATGAAATCGGTTTTTGCCGACGAAGAACGCATTCGCGAGCGCATTACCGATTTATACATGGCAGTTGCAATGCAAGAATCTGCCCCTTCTAACCTTCAACTTCAAAGAGTTGGCGTGTTAAAAGGCGAGGTAGATGGCGCTGCTCAATCGAATGAGGCCATTGTGGCCAAATATGATGCAAAGGTAAAAGCTGCTTTAATTAAAGAAGGTTTGTTGAAAGACGATAAACCCAAAGTGGAGAATAAGAAATTATAGTAGCGAAATATTTTATATAAACGGGTGTCGGATTTTTCGGCACCCGTTCTTTTTTTAGTTAACTTTCATGACTAATTCCAACTTGGTTATGAGAAAATTACTAATGCTTTGCTTAGTGGTACTGGCAGTTTCTTCTGCAGTAGCACAGAAAAAATCAGCCGTTCAGGCTCCTCCACCTCCTCCGAATGCCGATGAGGTGTTGTTTTCAAATGTTAAATATCGCTTGGTAGGTCCTTGGCGCGGAGGCCGCAGTGGCGCCGTAACAGGAAGCTACAAGAGTAAAAACACCTTCTATTTTGGTGCCACCGGTGGTGGTATCTGGAAAACTACAGATGGTGGAAGCAATTGGAAAAACATCAGTGATAAATACTTTGGAGGTACTATGGGTGCTGTTACGGTAGCTCCATCAGATGAAAACATCCTCTATGTGGGCGAAGGTGAAAATACCATGCGAGGTAATGTGGCAGAAGGATTGGGCGGTATGTGGAAGAGTGAAGATGGTGGACGAACTTGGAAAAACATCGGATTGAAAGATGCGCGTCATATTGTTCGCATCATTGTTCACCCACGCGATCCCAATACGGTATGGGTAGCTTCAATGGGTCACTTATTTGGACCAAACGAAGAGAGAGGTGTGTATAAAACAACCGATGGCGGTAAAACATGGAAAAGAACCTTATTTGTGAACAGTCAAACCGGCGCTTCCGATTTGGTTTTAGACCCCAATAATCCATCCATAATGTATGCAGGCACTTGGAGATTGATTCGCACACCTTATAGCTTGGAAAGTGGTGGTGAAGGCAGTGGCTTGTGGAGAAGTACCGATGGCGGCGAAACTTGGTCGAACATCAGTGCTAAAAAAGGTTTACCAAAAGGAATTTGGGGTATTGTTGGTGTTGCCATTGCACCTTCTAATACGGATAAAATTTATGCAATCATTGAAAATGCCGGTGGTGGTTTGTTTGTAAGCGCCGATGGTGGTGAAACATGGACACTCACCAGCAGCGATAATAATATTCGTCAACGTGCTTGGTATTATACTAAAGTGTTTGTTGATCCTAAAAACGAGAACATCGTTTACTGCCCGAATGTAAACTTCATGGTAAGTAGAGATGGTGGCAAAACTTTTGGATCGTTGAGAACTCCTCACGGAGATCACCACGATTTGTGGATCGATCCGGAAGATCCTAAACGAATGATTGTGGCAGATGATGGTGGTGCTCAAATAAGCTTCGATGCAGGAAATAATTGGAGCACGTACGAAAACCAGCCTACCTCTCAAATCTATCGTGTGTCAACCGACAATTCATTCCCTTATAGAATTTTGGGAGCACAGCAAGACAATAGCACCATTCGTATCAAACACCGTACTTATGGAATGGCCATCACCAACGACGATTGGGATGTTACTGCCGGAAGTGAAAGTGGATATGTAGTAGCCGATCCGTTGAACCCGGATGTTGTTTATGGCGGAAACTATGGTGGCTATCTATCGAGATTGGATCATAAAACCGGGGAGAACAGAGCCATTTCTGTTTGGCCTGATAACCCCATGGGCGCAGGAGCGGATGTTCAAAAATTCCGCTTCCAGTGGAACTTCCCTATATTCTTCTCTCCCCACAATCCAAAGCGTTTGTATTGTGCAGGCAATGCTTTGTTTGTAACAGAGAACGAAGGTGCAAGCTGGGAACAAATTTCACCGGATCTTACTACCAACGACAAAGCCAAGCAAGTATCGAGCGGTGGTCCTATTACGAAAGACAATACCTCGGTTGAATACTACTGTACCATTTTCACTGCTACTGAAAGTCCGGTTGAAAAAGACTTGTTATGGGTAGGTAGTGACGATGGTGTGCTCAGTGTAAGTAAAGACGCTGGAAAGAATTGGGAGAACGTAACTCCAAAAGATTGCCCAAAATGGATGATGTGGAACTGCATAGAAGTGGATCCTTTTAAGAAAGGAGCCGCCTATGTTATAGGAACACGTTATAAATTAGATGACTTCACTCCTTATATTTATAAAACCGAAGACTACGGAAAAACATGGAAGCTAGTGGTAAATGGCATTGATAAAATGCATTTTACTAGAACCATGCGTGCCGATAAAAAGCGCCCCGGTTTGTTGTATGCAGGTACAGAATACGGTATGTATATCAGTTATGATGACGGTGCCAACTGGAGAAAATTCCAATTGAACTTACCCATTGTGCCTGTTACCGATTTAACGATCAAAAACAATGATTTAATAGTAGCTACGCAAGGACGTGCGTTTTGGATCATTGATGATCTTACCACAGTTCAACAATACGAAACAGGTATCGCCGCAAAAAAAATACATGTATTTCCGGTGAATCCTGCATTCAGAATCCCTGGAGTAGTTTCTCGTTTCGGTCCATTACGGGCACCTGTAAATGCCGGAGCAAATCCTCCAAATGGAGTTGTGATCAATTATTTGGTGGGAGCAGTAACGGATAGTACCAAGGCTTCTATTGCTATTAAGGATAAATGGGGAACAACGGTTAAGACGTTTAGTACTAGTGGAAAAGACAAATTAGAAGTGAAGGCAGGAATGAACCAGTTTGTTTGGAATTTGTATTATCCGGAAGCAGAAACTATTGATGGAATGATTTTGTGGAATGGTACTCCGGGTGGTATTGTTGCACCTCCGGGCGATTACGATTATGTATTGAAAGTTGATGGCGATTCAATACAAGGGAAGTTCACCGTTGTAGCAGATCCGAACTATAAATGTTCTCAGGCCGATTATGAGGCTCAATTTGAATTCCTGAATAAAGTAATGGGTAAATTCAATGAGGTTCAAAAAGCGATTAAAGACATTCGTTCAGTTCGCAATCAAATCAATGATTTTGTAGCGAAGCAAGGAAAAGATTGTCCAAAAGAAGTAAAGGAGAAAGGCGAGGCAGTGAACAAACAATTAACTGCCATTGAAGAAGTATTGTATCAAACCAAGGCAAAGAGCGGTCAAGACGTATTGAACTTCCCTATTCGTTTGAACGATAAATTATCAGGCGTTTTCGATATGGCCAATAGCGGCAATATGGCGCCACCCAAGCAAGCGAAAGAAGTGTATGCAGTATTGGCGGGTCAATGCGATGAGCAATTATCAAAATTGAAAAAAGTGATGGCTGAAGATGTGAAAGCATTTAATGATCTAGTGAGAGAGAAAGCCTTACCGGTAATTAGTTTAAGTGGTAAGTAAAATTTAATACAATCATTGTTTAGAGCCGCATGGGAAACCGTGCGGCTTTTTTTATAGGAGATGAGGAAATACAGAGAAAGAACAGGAGGAAGAACAGGGGGGGAATACAGGGGCGAGGAAGCGAGGAAATGCAGGAGCGAGGATACGAGGAACGAGGAATCGAGGAAAAACAGAGAAGGAACAGGAAGATGAGCAGGAGGGAGCGCTGCGAAACCGCTGCGAGCTTGTCCTGAGCGGTTCCTGAGTTTGTCGAAGGGCGGGCCGAAGGCACAGTCGAAGGACGCTGCGCCGCCGCGGTGAAAGAAAAAAAACAATCTTCGCGGCTCCTCTGCGTTCTCTGCGCACTTTGCGGTGAACCCCATAATCTTCCCACCAAACACTAAGTAAAACTTCCCACATCGCAGAACGGACAAATCGCAGCTCCTTCTAGTTAATTTACGCTTGACATTCTTTATAAACAGCAGTAGCTTTATTACTGTTGAAGCGATCAACTTGTTAGCACCCTTCCGTTCTAACTAACCCCGGCTATCAAGTGTGTTTTCAGGACTATTAAATCCATATCATATGAAATACACCTTGACTACTAGTTACCTGATCAATTTACTATTGACAGTTGTGATATTCGCAATACTGTTTATTGCTTAATTGTTTTTTTGATTTCGGTTCTGCTTTTTCTTTTCTTAACTGTAAGCATGCAGTGAGGCTGTCCTATGCCAACCTCGGACTGTTTTTCCCAAAAAGAAAGGCTGTCTTTTAGAGACAGCCTCCTGTTGCTTTTCAGAACCTTGACCTTTTATCTTTACAGTGTAACTACTAGATTATTGATTCGCTATTTTGCGAACCCCGGTGTTACCACCACCCGCCAATGTAATATCGTGCGGCTTGTTCTTTTTCCACGCACCTCTTGTAAAATCGGGTACGTCAATACTTTTTGATCTATTGTTTACTGATTGTTCGCTTAAAGGAACTACTACACTCCAACTTGCGGCGTCGTAAACGTTCTGGTCGAGTGGAAGCCCGTTTCTCAAACAGTCGATCAAACGCCAATCCATGATAAAGTCCATTCCTCCATGACCACCTACTTCTTTCGCAATTTCACCGATGTGTTTTACGATTTCAGGGCTGTATTTTGCATACAATTCTTTTAACTCTGCATCTTTGATCCAACTGTGTCCAAAGCCAATGCGTTCAGGGCCGGGCCATTTTTGCGCTACCGCTTTCGTTCCACTTACCAAATGAATTCTGGAATAAGGGCGAGGGGTAGACACATCGTGTTGAACCATCATCGATTTCCCAAGATTGGTACGAATAAGTGTGGTATTCATGTTGCCACGGTATTTCTTATTCGCATAGGGCTTGAAGAAATCATCGGTTTTTGCCAATTCGTTTGCCATGATGCCTAAGCTGAAATCATTGGTGCTCATGGCAACCATATGATCCATTTTATCGCCACGGTTGATATTCAAACATTGTGCAATAGGTCCAAGTCCATGTGTTGGATATAGGTTGCCATTGTGTTTCATGTTTTGCTTCAGGCGCCACATGTCGGTATAAGCATTCTTATTGAACAAATACTCTTTGCTCAAGTCATGAATATACGCACCTTCAGCGTGCACCACTTCGCCAAACAATCCGTTGCGCACCATATTCAGGGTTAACAACTCGAAGAAATCATAACAGCAATTTTCGAGCATCATACAATGCTTTCGAGTGCGTTCTGAAGTTTCCACTAGTTTCCAGGCATCTTCTACAGTTAATGCCGCAGGCACTTCAGTTGCAGCATGTTTTCCATTATTCATTGCATGCAAGCAAATAGGGGTATGCAGGTGCCAAGGAGTTGGAGTATATACGAGGTCTACTTCTTTGTGTTCACATGCTTTTTTCCAGCCTTCCTCTCCAGAAAATTCAGCGGCTTTGGGGCGGCCCACTTTGGCCAAATGAGCTTGCATTTTGGCAACACGTTCTGGATCTTTATCGCACAACACGGTGATTTCAACTCCATCGATGTAACACAGGCGCTCAACGGCCCCGCTTCCTCTCATTCCCAAGCCAATTACAGCAATTCGAACAGTTGGTAATTTAGGAGCAGCATAGCCGCACATATTAAAAGGCTGTGCCTGAAATTCAGGGCCTTCAAAAGGGAGACGGTCGGCTTCGTCTGTTGTTACACGGGCAATGGCCGGACTAGCAGTAACCAAGGTGCCGGTCCCAATTCCCAAATAACGCAAGAAGTTTCTTCTATTCGATTTCATGTTGGCAATTTTGTGGTTGCAATATCCTTAATAAAGCCATACGGGGCGTGCTTTCGTAAAATTCGCTCAAACGTTTGCGGACGGTTATTTTGTTAACGGCGACCCGCCTTTTGTTGACTTTCTACAAACACCATCGTTTTTGTGGAAAGCAAGTGTATGACTTTAACGTATTAGAATGACCGATTCTCCGGAAATGGAGTACATTCGGAGACCATGTCATTGTTAAGTCCGCTTGTCAATTGGATCAAGAGGCAGAATCCAAAATTTGCTTTTCTTCATTCACATTTTGGAGACCGCCCGTTTGTGTTATTGGATATTGGCGCAGGAAACAGCTCCGCATCCAAAACAACGAACCTGTTTCCTCAATGCACCTATTATGGATTAGATCTTCACAAAGACTATAATAACAACAACTCCGATTTTGTGTGTATGAAAGGTTTCTTCGAAATGAACCTTACAAAACTGGAATTTGATTCTATCCCCAACAATTTTTTTGATGCCATCTTAATTGTTCATGTGATTGAACACTTGCACAACGGAACCGATGTTTTAAAAGGGATGTTGCCGAAGTTAAAACCCGGGGGTGTGTTGTATGTAGAATATCCGGGTCCGAGAAGTCTAAAACTTCCACACATGAAAGGATCACTTAATTTCAATGACGATCCTACACATGTTCGATTGTACTCGGTAAGAGAGCTCAAGGTTGTGTTTGAAGAAGTGGGCGCAACTGTTTTAAAGGGCGGTACTCGCAGATCTTGGTTCTATTTATTAGCCACACCCGCTCGAATCATCCTCCGACTGTTGCGGGGCAAACCCATTACCGGAAATGTATTCTGGGACTTGTTGGGATTTGCTGAATATGTTGAGGTTAGGAGTGGTAAGTAGTATGTTTGAAGTAATATGTTGAAAGTAATAAGTTGTAAGTATTGAGTTGATTCATCCCTAATATTCACCCTCGTCCTTGCACATGTATAGGGCTGTTTAATTCTTAACTCTTAATTCTTAATTACTCTCTTCTTCCTGTTTTTATAGATTCAACCAATAATTCAACTTGAATACAATTGCACGGTTCTTGTTTTTGAAGAAAGGATCAGTGAAATAGTTGTCGGTATAAACGATGAACAGATCACTCATTGGTTTGTAACGCCATTGGAACCTACTGTTGATATTAAAGTTGTTTCGTTGAGTGTTGTATTGAACAAAGGTGGTCCAGAAAAGAGTGGTAGAGAAATTGATTTCCGCTCGGGGCGCAATTAAGAATAATTCAGTGCTACCATAATTACCGGGAAATTTCAGTTTATTGTACTCGAAAGAAATACTCAAATTAAGTAAGGGCTGAGAACGCAAAACAAACTTGGTTACAATTTGTTGATAGGTACCATTGAATAAGGTTCCGCCCCCAACTCCCGCAGCAAAATTGAATTTTTTTCTGATATCAGAACTATAAGTCAATTTTGTTTGACTGTAATTGTAAACTTGAGCCGGAATAGGTGTAGCGTCTGTAAAGCTAATTGGGAACAGCAAGTCTACAATAGTGTGCGACCCTGACAATTCTACACCCGAAGTGTTCTTCATTTCAAAGCGGTAGCTGAATTCCGTATTGTTCTCATTGAATGTATTGTTCGGATTATGAACGTTGTAATTTGATAGTTGAAATGTATGACGCAGAATATTGCCTTGCTTTGGATTAATTCGGTAGGTCATTTCCGTAAACAAGTGTTTGAACCCAACTCTGATGGAAGTATCTCTTAATGCATCATAGTTTTCGATTCGTTGCACATAGCCCATATCTGTATAATAATTGGTGCCCACATTAGTGGCATCCAATACAAAACCGAAATTGGCGGTATTGTGTTCAAAACCAAAAGAGGAATAGCCCGATTTGTCGTTGATATTGGGTTTCCAGCTTTGATTGTGAGAAATCCAGCCGCTCCAAGTTCCTTTGAGGTTCGCAAAGTTCATGTCGAAACCGGCATTTCTTCCATATTGGTCCATTGGTTTGATGGCCTTTTCAGAGGCTGTCATAAATGCTTGATGGTTCAAGAAGTAGGCTCTAAACAAGGAGCGTTTAAAAAATCCTTGGTTTACAGATACTGCGGTATAGTTCTGAGATGCAAATTCATCTTTTCTTCCTGTTTGCATGTTCATAACTCCGATGCGTGTTCGAGAAGCAATGTTCCCGCTTATTCTAGCTCCACCGTAGATAGGAATTCTATTGCCATTGTTGTCCAATCCAATGGTTCTTGAATAGAAAGGTCGAATGGGAGGAATGCCGTATCCTGCAAAAAGATCAGCGTTTTCCAAAAAGAAGGTTCTTCTTTCAGGCAAGAAGATATTAAAGCGTGTTAGATTGGTTACTTGTTGGTCTACTTCAATTTGAGAGAAATCGGGGTTTACGGTTAAATCTAAATTCAAAGAAGAAGTGAGTCCAATTTTTGCATCGAAACCCGCATTGGCTGTTCCTTTCAAGGCTTCGCCATTTTCTTTATCTTCATTAGCGCCGCCGGTAACATAGGGAATAAACGAGATATTCCCTGTTGTAGGGGGAGGAGGATTGTCCCAAATCAAACTTCCCGTATAACCTAAATCATACGATTTAAAGTTGATCGGCATTCGAGTCCAGGTGGTGTATTCATTTTCTTTCAAATCACTTCTAAGAAAATTCAATCCCCATTTTAATTTTTCATTTGAATAGCGAATGGTTTTAAAGGGAATGGCAATTTCTGCGATCCAATGATCGGCCAAGCGTTTGGTGGCGGAGAACCATTTGTTATCCCAACTCAAACTCAAGGGTTGAGAAGTACCATCTAATTGATCATCGGTTTGAGTATTGAATGCGTTCACAACAAAAAAGAAGCCGGTGGTTCGTTGGTTCATAGGATCGAGAATGATCCCTACGGCGTCATTGGTTTCGTGGCCTCCGTCTCTTTTTAAGCTTTGAACAACGTGGTGAGAAGTATCATAGGCGATGAAAGCAAAGTAGATAAAATTGTCGTCAAAGCTTACTTTGGCAACAGTTCTGCGTTTTGCATTTACGAGATCGTTGGGATATTTGCGAATGAAGTCGGAACTAACGGTTGCTTCAGCCCAAGCGGCGTCATCGAGCACCCCATCAATTTTAACAGGTTTAGATGCCTTCTTAATATGGAGTTGGTATTGATCCTGATAAGAAGGAGTGGACTGGGCTATACTAATGAGGGGACATAGCATTATGAGCAGCCATGTCAGCTTTCTACAAAACATTGGTGTTTTTCGAGTTGATTGGTTGATTAAGGCCCTCGAAAATATTAAAAAAAATCCGACTATTCGTCGAGAAGATCAGGCCTGCGCTGCTTTGTACGCTCTATACTTTGTTCGTATCGCCACTCATCAATTTTTTTAAGATCTCCGCTTAAAAGGATGTCGGGCACTTTCCAGCCGTTGAAATCGGCAGGGCGGGTATAAACGGGCGAGGCCAGGAGCTTGTCCTGAAAAGAATCGAATAAGGCAGAGGTTTCGTTGTTGAGTACACCCGGGATAATTCGTCCAATGGCGTCTACAACTACTGCTGCGGCTAATTCACCGCCGCTCAACACAAAATCGCCGATGGAAATTTCTTTTGTAATGTAATGGTCGCGGATGCGTTGATCGATGCCTTTGTAGTGTCCGCAAATGATCATGAGGTTATTTTTCAGCGAAAGTTGATTGGCCATGGGTTGATCAAAGGTTTGGCCATCGGGTGTCATGTAAATGATTTCATCGTACTGCCGTTCGCTCTTCAGGCTTTCGATGGCTTTGGCTAGGGGCTCGCACATCATTACCATTCCGGCACCACCACCGTATTGGTAGTCGTCTACCTGTCCGTATTCATTCACCGCCCACTCACGCAATTGATGGGTATGAACATACAACAGTTCTTTCTCCTGCGCTCTTTTCATGATTGAATGAGAAAAAGCACTTTCCATTAATTCCGGCATTACGCTGATGATGTCAATACGCATGCTGCAAAAATAGCTAATTCGTGGTAACCGTCAGTTCTGTTCACCGCAAAGACCGCCAAGACCGCAAAGGTGTCGCAAAGAGTTTTCTGTTCACCGCAAAGAACGCCAAGTCCGCAAAGGTGTCGCAAAGAGTTTTCCTAGCTTCCTCGTTTCCTCTCATCCTCGCTCCTGCATTCCCCCCTGTTCTTCTTCCTGTTCTTTCTATAAATTTTCTGTTCACCGCGGCGTCCTTCGACAAGCTCAGGAACCGGCGCAGCGGTCGCAGCGATAACGCAGCGTTAGCAGTACATACGTATCATGTCTTTCATTCAACGCGATAAATCGACGGCGGACCTCAGCTACAATCATTTCGTATATTGATAAACATTTTTTGCGTCCTGTATTTCCTCGTTTCCTCTTATCCTCGCTCCTGTCATTCCCCCTGCTCTTCTTCCTGTTCTTTCTTGCATCTTCTGTTCACCGCAAAGAACGCCAAGTCCGCGAAGGTGTCGCAAAGAGTATTCTTCGTTTCCTCTTTACCTCGTCTCCTCGTTTCCTCTTATCCTCGTTCCTGTATTCCCCCTGTTCCTGCCCCTCCTCCTTCTTTGTATCTCCTCCATTATTAATTATTAATTACCTCCCTTCTTCTTTCTTACCTTCGCCCTACCACTTATGTTCAAAGAAAAGCCATTAACCGTCTTCTTATTCTGTGCAATTGTTACGATTTGCACAGGGGTGTTACAATTCATTCAGCCCAACTTTAGCTTTTTTGATTCGGGTTTGATTACCGTTATCATGTTGACTGTTTTTCTAAAAGACGATCGCTATACCATTGCTTTTGGAGTGGCGGCAATTGTGTTGGTTTTTGTAGCCACCTTTTACGAGCATGAAGGCATGAGCAACCAGCAAATAATAATGCAGCATTTATTCTCAGCTATTATTATATTGTTGGCAGTAATTGCAGTGCTGTATGTAAAGAAATTGTACCGCGCTATGGAAGGAGAGCAATTGCAGCTCAACGCACTTTTCGAATTTGCGACGGAAGGAATTCTATTGACCAATAAAAAAGGTGAGATCATTTTGGTGAATCCGGCAGGGGCAAATTTGTTTAAATACACCAAAGAAGAAATGATCGGGAAGAAAGTGGAGGACCTAATACCCAAGCGTTTCACTCCCAATCACGATAAATACCGCGATCATTTTCATGCAGCGCCCTCTAACAGAAGTATGGGACATGGACGCGACTTGTACGCTCTTGATAAGAACGGGGTTGAATTCCCGGTAGAGATCAGCTTGAGCCATTACAAACTTCAAAATGAAAGCTACGTAATTGCTTTTGTGATCGACATCACTCAGCGTAAAGAAGCTGAAAAGCGAATGATTGCACAAAGAGAAGAGTTGGAACGCGTTTCCAATGAAATTCGAATCTTGAATTCGCAGTTGGAAAATAAAGTAAAAGAACGCACGCTGATTCTACAAGAAGCATTGCAAGAACTGGAACGGTCGCAACAAGACCTAAGTGAAGCATTGAGTAAAGAAAAGGAATTGAGTGAAATTAAATCTCGCTTCGTGTCAATGGCATCCCATGAATTTAGAACACCATTGAGCTCCATTCTTTCTTCCGCTTCACTTATTGGAAAGTATCAGAAAGAAGAAGAACAAGCAAATAGAGATCGACATATAACTAAAATCAAAGATTCGGTTAAACACCTGAACGATTTGTTGGAAGACTTCCTAAGTTTAGGTCGCCTTGAAGAAGGAAGGATAGAAGCAACGCTTGCTCCCTTTGAAATGAAAGAATTTTTAGAAGATGTAATGGAAGAAATGAAAGTGTTGCTAAAAGATGGAATTAAAATTCAAGCTGAATGTTCCCAGTTTCCTGCTATTAACAGTGATAAAAAATTGGTTAAAAATATTCTCATCAATCTTATCAGCAATGCAATCAAGTTTTCCAATCCTAATAGTACAGTAACCATTGGGGCATTTGTGAAAGACCAGCAACTACATTTGTCTGTGGCCGATCAGGGTATTGGTATTTCCAAAGAAGATCAGCAACACTTATTCACCAGTTTCTTCAGAGGACGGAATGTAGAGAATATTCAAGGTACCGGATTGGGTTTGCATATTGTAAAACGTTACGTAGATCTGTTGAAGGGTGAAGTGCAGCTCGAAAGTGAATTAGAAAAAGGAACCACTATAAGAATCATTATCCCGGTATAAAAAAAGCCACACTTTTTTTGAAAGCATGGCTATAGTTCTAAGGCTTGAAATGTGTTTTGGGTTTAGTGGCATAAAATCGCATCTCCTTGATGAGAGGCTAGCGCCGGACTTATAAACGGGATTCCCAAATTCAATCCCCTTAGTATTAAAATAATGGCAACAGCACTGATCATTACCGGCATTAATTTTTTTAATTGATTTCTAACGCTTATATCTACTCTGAGTCCGGCCCAGGTAAGTAAAATCATAGCAGGCACGGTGGCTAATCCATAGCTAAACATAAACAGTCCACCACCGAACACGGTTCCCGTTGTGAGAGCACCTGCAATGGCTACATACACCATTCCGCAAGGCAATAGGCCGTTTGCCATGCCCAACCCGAGGAAAGCAAGGGGGTGCTCGGATTTCAAGAATGAGCTCATCATCTTTTGTACCAATACATGATAGCGGTTCATAAAAGATGGCTGCCATCGTTTGCTGATCCAGTAGTAATAAACGGTGGCAATAAGGATAAAGATTCCGGAGATAATAGAAATAGCTTGTTGCCAACCTACCAATATTAAACTACTACTGCTCAAGCCCAGTACAATTCCAAGTGTCGTATAAGTGAGTATTCTCCCATTGTGATAAAGCGTTAAAGCCAACATTCTTTTTAAGGGAGAATAATGGTGTATTGGTAATGCTAGCGCAAGTGGCCCGCACATACCGATGCAATGAAAGCTGCTCAAGAGGCCTAGCCCAAATCCTGCTATAATGATTTGCATAATCATCTGATTCGAATTTGTTGCTCGTTGTAATAGGCAGTGTTATTGAATGTCCAGTTCAATTTAACTGTATATGAGCTTCCTTTTAATTCAGTAGCAGGAATACTAAATGGTTGACCTGGTTGGTAGTTAATGGTAACGGTTTTATCGAAGGCGGTATGATCAGCACAATAGAAATACGCTGTTGCAGTAAATGCTTTATCGGATTGCTCGCTTGGAACAACAAGCTGCAGTGCACCATCCGTTAAATTAAAGTGTAATTTCTCTGTGAGTTGATTGGAATTGTTATTGGCATCAATGGTTTTTTGATACGCCAATTCATCCTTGTAATATTCAGGCGACACTAGTTCGTAGGTAGTGTTGATAGCCTTGTAAGCAAGTGTTCCCATTAAGCTTACAAAAACAATAAGTGTCAATAATATTCTATTTCCCCAACTAATACTCATAACAAATAGGTTTTATCTTGAAACAGGACCAAGGAAATTGGCTTTCACCACGTCAATCAGTTTATCTCCCTCGTATAGTCCTAATTTTATTTCAGTTTTTCTTTCGCGGATGGATTGCTTTGGAAGAATGACAAAGAAGGAGCCCGAACCCTGACCTTCTTTCTTAACCGGAATTATATGTTTGGAGCCAATGATTTCCACTGAACCACCCATGTTTTCAATTCTGATTGTAAGTGGCACTTCTTCCACGGTTTTATTAGCAATTTTGATATTGTACAAATTCATCACGCTGTCTTGCCCACGGTCTTGATACAATTGCCCTGGGGCTCTCATTACAGTAGCGTCTACGTCTTTTCTGGTAAAAAGCAAGAAGCTGAGAATGGTTAATAATATTCCTAAGAGAACGGTGTATAATTTCATTCGCGTTGTATAATGGAGTTTTTCTCCATTCGCGATTCCGTTTTCAGATGCGTAACGAACCAAACCCCTAGGTTTGTTGATTTTATCCATTACATTATCGCAAGCGTCAATACAGGCAGTGCAACCAACGCATTCTAACTGGGTGCCGTTACGGATATCAATTCCGGTTGGACAAACCCTTACGCATTGAAAGCAATCAATACAATCCCCAATCGTTCTTTCTTCCTTTTTATTTACTTTTCCTCTTGGTTCACCTCTCTTATAGTCGTAAGCAACTATCATTGAGTTCTTATCGAGCAATACACTTTGTAAACGACCATAAGGGCATACTACTGTACAGGCTTGCTCTCTGAAATAGGCATATACACCATAGAAAACGAAAGAGAAGATGGTCAAACTCATGAGTCCCGGAATATGTTGTGTAACAGGCTCTGTTATGATCTTCCAAAGTTCTTTTCCTCCAATAATGTACGACAGGAAGAAATTGGCTATCACAAAGCTCATTAAAAAGAACACTAGATGTTTTGCACCTTTGCGGAGAATTTTCTCGGTATCCCAAGGACCATTGGCCATTGCTTTTTGTTTCCCTGCATCGCCCTCAATGAAATATTCGATTTTTCTAAAGAACATTTCCATGAAAACAGTTTGAGGACATACCCATCCACAGAACAATCGACCAAAAGCAGCGGTAAATAAGATGATGAATACGATGAACGTAATCATAGTAAGTCCGAAGATGAAAAAGTCTTGAGGCCAAAACACTTTTCCAAATAGGATGAATTTAGCTTGCGTTACGTTGAAAAGAAAGAGCGGTCTCCCGTTGATATAAATGAAGGGTATAGTAAAGAAAATAATGAAGAACAAATAGCTGACAATAGTTCTGGTAGTATAGAATCGGCCTTTGGGACGTTGAGGGAAGAGCCATTTTCTTTTCCCTTTTTCGTCTACAGTTGCAATTCTATCACGAAAAGTCACCTCCTCTTCAAATTGAAGAGAAGGTGCTTTTTGAGTAAGTTGATCTTTTGAGTTGGTTGTTTGCATTTTGCAAGGAATTTATTTTGTTACGGCCGGAGCTAAAGCAGTATCTTTTGCTCCCGCAGCCGAGTCTGCAATAGCAGGCGCGTCTTTATACAATTCTCCTTGAGGTGCTTTTGCATTCGCAGGATTGGTTCCTTTTAAACTGAGGATATAACTTGACAACTGCGCCATTTGATTAGGGGTTAGATCGTCTTTCCAGCTTTTCATCCCTTTATCGGGCCAGCCATATTTTATTGATTTGAAAATATCGCTAACGCTACCGCTATGGATCCAGTAATCATCAGTGAGATTCGGGCCAACCATTCCTTCAGCGTTCTTACCATGACAAACGGTACAGTTCTGAATGAACAGGGTTTTGCCGGCATCGAGATCTGTAGAAGCAGTCAACACTTTCACATTGCTTTCGTCTACATTATTAGCGGCTTTTTTAAGATACTCCGCTTGTCTTGCATCAGCTGCTTTCATTTCAATTGCCAATTCTTCGGCACTCAAAGGAGCGCTGTGTGCAACGTGATAACGGTATAAGTAAATGCCTGCAGCAACAATGGTGATGTAGAATCCCCACAACCACCAAGGTGGGAGACGGTTGTCCAATTCACGGATACCATCGTAATCATGGCCGAGGTCGATATCGGCTTCCTGTTCTGCCGGACGGAAGCTGTTGAATTTATCCCACCAGCTAAGACCGGGCTTTTTGCCGGCAGCTTCTACTACTTCACCTGATTCTGTTGCCACTACTGAACTGTACTTGATACGTTTGATTACGCCTTTCAATTGCAACAAAAGAAACACGATTACCAAAGTTTCGAGTGCCAGCACTCCCATTAGCAAATAGAAAGTAGTGCTGTCCATTCCGGCGATCAAGCCATCGTCAGCTACTGCTGCAGCTGCAGCGTCTTTAGTATCCTGGGCAAAACTTGAAATGCTTGTAAGTAAGCCGATGGCAAGTACTGCAGCGACTTTGGGTACATTCTTCTTTTTGTATTCTTCTACTTCGTATTTGGCAGCACCCAACAATACATTTGCAAGAATGCCAATAACTAATAAAAGCAAAAGACTTAGGAGCACCAGTGATATTACTACGGGATCAGAGATGCTTTGCTTTGCAGGTGGACCGGCTGCCCAAACAGGAGAGGCGATCACAGCTGCTACGGTGGCTAAAAAGCTCCGTTTTGTATATCGATGTTTTAAGAAGTTTAGCAACATAGTGTTGTGTTTTTTAGTCTAAAGGAATTTCACTGAGTTTGTCGAAGGTTTTCTTAGGCGTTTTCACCACATAAACCAGTGCTGCCAAAAAAATGGCTGCGAAAATGGCAAAAGAACTAAGCGCATACACATCAACGTGGCGTATTTTTTCGAGATAATGAACGAATTTCATACTGCTGTTTTTGATGGTTAATTAGATGCGGTTTCTGCTTTAGGAGCCAATTTGATGTCTTTGCCCAAGCGTTGCAAGTAAGCGATCAATGCCACTATTTCTTTCTTATGCAAATCCTGCATGTTTTCCATAAGGATCAGCTTGCGTACTTTATCATCGCTACTCAGGTCTTTTTCAATTTCCTTTGCTTGTTTTTCTAGTTCTGCTGTTGCCTTTTGATCATAGCCTGCTTCATAAGGAACCCCTAATGTTTGCATGGCTCTGATTTTTGCTGGGGTAGATTCTATATCTAGATCATTCTTGTATAACCAAGCGTAAGCCGGCATGATGGAGTTTTCGTCGGTTTGACGTGGATCGAACATGTGCATGAAATGCCAGCTGTTCGGGTTCTTGCCTCCTTCACGAGCTAAATCGGGTCCGCTACGTTTACTACCCCATTGGAATGGATGGTCGTACACAAATTCACCGGCTTTTGAATATTCACCGTAACGTTTTACTTCATCGCGGAACGGACGAACCATTTGAGAGTGGCAGGTATAACAACCTTCTCTCACATAAATGTCTCTTCCTTGCAATTCAAGCGGTGTATAAGGTTTCACACTGGCGATGGTAGGAACGTTTGATTTTATTAAGAAAGTAGGAACCAATTCCAACAATCCACCAATTGCTACAAGAATCAAACTGAATACTAACATGGTAAGAGGGCGGCTTTCAATCCAGCTGTGCCAGTGACGTTTACCGTGAGGTACTTCGTCATGAAGAGGAGCTGCTTCAGCTTCTTCGTTTGCAATAAAGCTTCCTTGTTTCGCAGTTTTAACTAGGTTGTACACCATGATCAATGCACCAACGAGGTACAACAATCCACCAATACTACGAGTGATGTACATAGGGATGATGTGCGTTACTGTTTCCAAGAACTGGAACTTCAAGGTACCTTCTTCTGTAAAGGTCTTCCACATCTGTGCTTGAGTAAACCCTGCCCAATACATCGGTACTGCATAGATCACAATACCAATCGTTCCCAGCCAAAAGTGATTGGTTGCTAATTTTTTACTGTACAAAGGAGTGTTCCACATCTTTGGTATCAAATAGTACAGCATACCAAAGGCAATAAATCCATTCCATCCCAAACCGCCAATGTGTACGTGTGCAATGGTCCAATCGGTAAAGTGGGAAATGGCATTGATGCTCTTGATACTTAATAAGGGACCTTCAAGGGTGCTCATACCATAACAGGTAACAGCTACCACAAAGAATTTCAATACGGGTTCTTCACGAACTTTATCCCATGCACCTCTTAATGTGAACAGACCGTTCAACATACCACCCCAACTTGGGAAGATGAGCATCACAGAGAATACTGATCCGAGAGATTGTGCCCAATCGGGTAAAGCGGTGTATAATAAGTGGTGTGGGCCAGCCCAGATATAGATAAAAATGAGCGCCCAGAAGTGAATGATAGAAAGACGGTAAGAGTAAACCGGACGATTTGCTGCTTTTGGCAGGAAATAGTACATGATACCCAAAATTGGAGTAGTAAGGAAAAACGCTACCGCGTTGTGACCATACCACCATTGTACAAGGGCGTCTTGAACACCCGCATACATGCTATAGCTTTTGAATAAGGATACAGGAATTTCAAAAGAGTTCACGATGTGAAGCATGGCAACGGTAACCCAAGTGGCAATGTAAAACCAAATGGCTACGTACAAGTGCTTCTCACGGCGCTTAATAATGGTGCCAAATAAGTTGATACCAAATACCACCCAAACAAGGGTGATCATGATGTCAACCGGCCATTCTAACTCAGCGTATTCTTTTCCGGTAGTAAATCCGGCGAATAAGGTGAGTGCCGCAGCTACAATGATACTTTGCCAACCCCAGAAATGAAGCCAGCTCAGTTTGTCGCTGAACATACGAGCCTTACAAAGGCGTTGCAATGAATAATAAACACCGGCGAACATACCATTTCCCACGAAGGCGAAAATGACAGCATTGGTGTGTACAGGTCTCAATCTACCAAAGGTGGTAGGGGCAAAATTGAACGTAGCGGCCGGATAGTAAAACTGGATCGCTACCAACAGCCCTGCTAGCATGCCTACAATTCCCCAAAGAACAGTAGCAAAGCCAAAGGCTTTCACAATCTTGTTGTCGTAATAAAACTTTTCTAATTGCATACAATTTAGTTTCTATGTTGGTATTGGTTATTGCTTGGTGGAAGTGGATTCTTTGGGTTTGTCATCGAATAACATTCGGAGTGGAGGCGAAAGCTCGTCGTCGTATTGCCCCGACTTCACACTCCACAAAAACGCAAAGAGGAAGAGGCTGGCAACCGATATACTGACGACTAGTAGGATGATGATAGCACTCATAGATTGAAATTTAGAATCGGGTGTAAAGCTATCTATGGATGCCGGCTTGATAAATGACAGGTCTCAAAGGAAAAGATGACTTTGGTCAGTTAAGAGACAAGTTTTTAAGTTGTTTAGTTTTTAGTTCTTTAGTATCAAACAAAAAAGGCTCTTGCATCAAGAGCCTTTTATATAACATAGCAATATTTTGAGTTTTTACTACTCAACAACTAAACCACTCAAAAACTTAATTATTTGTGGTTAGTAAACAGCCTCTTCCCCGCCACATTACTCAAGCCGAATGTGATCAGCAGAATGCTAATAGTACTGGCAGGCATAAGAATAGCGGCAACCATTGGAGAGAGAAGTCCCTTAGCTGCAATGGTAAGACCAATGGAATTGTAGATAATGCTTACAATAAAGGCTGTCCACACAATTCTTTTATTGGCAATACTGAGCTTGATGAATTGAGGCAACGCTTTTAATTGTGAAGCTTCTAGAATGGCATCGCTGGCTGGAGTAAAATTGTTACTATCGTCGGTGAGGGCGATGCCAATATCGCTTTTCTTTAAGGCCCCCGCATCGTTTAGTCCGTCGCCAATCATCATTACTTTTTCTCCCTTCGATTGAAGGCTCTGAATATAGCTCAGTTTGTCTTGTGGACTTTGTTCAAACAATAAATGAGAGCCCTTCGGGATCATTTTTTCCAATCTGTTTTTTTCTCCGGAATGATCACCGGATAAAATTGATATTTTATAGTTCCTGCCCAAATCTTGCATTAGTTTCGGCAAGCCCTCACGATACTTGTTTTGGATGGTGAAATAGCCAAGTGCAGTATTCTCGAATGCAATCCACACTTGGGTGCTTGGGTCGTATTTATCGTTTTGACCGGTAATGTAACTTTTAGAGCCCAAGGCTACCAATTCATTGTCTACAAATCCTTCTATGCCTTTTCCGGGTAATTCTTGATAGCCCGTCACAGACATGTTTGGACTGTACTGACCAAAATAGCGAACAATGGATTTGCTTAGCGGGTGACTCGATTGAGCAGCCAAGGATATCAATTGTTTGATCTGGTTGTGTGAAAGCTCTTTTCCGGTGTAGTGTATTTCCTGCTCTTTTGGATTGGTAATGGTGCCGGTTTTATCGAATACAATATGGGTGATCTCAGATAGTTGTTCAATGGCCATGGCATTGCGCATGTACATCTTCTTTCTCCCCATAATGCGTAAGATATTTCCATTGGTAAACGTATTGGAAAGCAGTAAGGCGCAGGGGCAGGCCACAATCAAAATAGAACTGATCACATGCCACATTTTTGTAGGATCATTCAACCACCAATAGATGCCGGCTCCAATTGCCAAAGAAAACAGTCCCACCGTGAAATAGCGGCTCAAGGCATCTACAAAAGAATGACGTTTTGAGGTTTCTGTTTCTTTGAATTGATCACCCGACCAAAGTTTGGTGAGATAGCTCTGGGTCACTTCTTTGATCACCAATAGCTCAATGGCGCCACCTGTTTGTTTGCCACCGGCGTAGATGATTTCTCCCATTTCTTTCAAAACAGGCACGCTTTCCCCTGTCACAAAACTATAATCAATCAGCGCTTTGCCTCGGGTTAAAATACCGTCGGCCGGTATCAGTTCTTCGTTGTGGATCTTAATGGTGTCGCCGTTTTTAATATTGGGTAAAGAAGTTGGTTTTTCTCCTTCTTCCGTTAAAACTGTTACTGCGATGGGGAAATAGCTGGTATAATCTCTTTCAAATGAAAGTTGTTCGTAGGTTTTGTCTTGAAGCACCCGACCAATGAGCATGAAGAAAACGATTCCTGTCATGGAATCAAAGTAGCCGGAACCGGTACCTGTAGTCACTTCGTACATACTTCTGATGAACGTTACAATGGTTGCCAGCGCAATAGGAGCATCGATGTTCAAGTAGCCATGACGCAGCGCTTTCCAACCGCTTTTGTAAAATGGGGTAGCACTGAAGAATACTACCGGAAGTGAGAGCAATACATTAATCAATCGGAAGATGCCCTGGAGCTGTTTCTCCGCGTCTTCCAACCCAAGGTATTCCGGAAAGCTCAAAAGCATGATATTGGCGAAGCAAAATCCGGCTACGCCCAATGGATAAATCAGCGCTTTGTTGAATTTGGATTTGCGTTCTTTTAGGTCGTTTAAACTGATATAAGGCTCATACCCAATAGCAGTAAGCAATTCGGCTGTTTTTCTTATACTGAATTGAGAAGGATCAAATACCACCACCACTTCTTTGCTTACAAAATTTACTTTCGATTGAATGATGGCAGGTTCCATTTGGTGCAGGTGTTCTAATAAGTATAAACAACTACTGCAATGCATTTGTGGGAGATAGAAGTTCACATGAACCTGACTGCTGTCTTTGAATTGAATCAATTTGTTACTGATTTCGGCATCGTCTAGGAAGGCGAATTTCCCTGAACGTACTTGCTTACGTTGGTTGATTCCCGGGTTGTTATTGAGTGAGTAGTATTCGCACAATCCGTTCTTTTGCAACAGTTGATACACCATTTTGCATCCATCGCAGCAGAAATGTTTGTCTGTCCACATCAAATCGTTGGTGGTACAAGATTCGCCGCAATGCGCGCAGGTTGTAGTAGAGCCGGCCGTAACACTTGCCATAAAAATCAGTTTGGGCGAAGGTATTTTTCCTAAAAAGGGAAAGAAATGAGCCACGTCAAACCAATTCTTGATATTCGTCAATTTACTGAGGGCAAAGGAAATATTGTTTAATTTTGAAGAGATCGGATTTAATATAATAAATAGCTGTTATGCGAAAAATTCTAGTAATCGACGATAATACAGACATCAGAGAAAACACAGCCGAAATTTTAACGTTAGCAGGCTATCAAGTAGCCACAGCTCCCAATGGGAAAAAAGGCGTTGAATCGGCCATGCAAGACCAGCCCGATTTAATTGTATGTGATATCATGATGCCGGATCTCGACGGTTACGGAGTCCTCCATTTATTGAAAAAGAACAGCGCTACAGAGAACATTCCATTTATCTTTCTTACTGCTAAAACAGAACGTTCCGATTTTAGAAAAGGTATGGAAATGGGAGCCGACGATTATATCACAAAACCCTTTGATGATATTGAATTGTTGAATGCCATTGAAATCAGATTGAAGAAATCCGATTTATTGAAAGAAGCCAGTGCAGCAGGTTCGGTAAATAACTTGTTGAAGAACTTGAATGAAAGCGGCATCATTACGCTCAATCCCGATCAGTACGACAGCAGTTTCCATGCAAAAAAGCAATTGATTTATTCAGAAACTAAAAGACCAAAGTTCTTGTACTTCGTGAAAGCAGGGAAAGTGAAAACCTTTAAAGTGCATGAAGACGGGAAGGAATACATTACCAATTTATACAGTGAAGGCGACTTCTTAGGATATACTGCTTTGTTGGAGAATTCCAGCTATGAAGACAGTGCTGAAGTATTGGAAGATGCAGAGGTAGTGGCTATTCCTAAAGATGATTTCTTAGATGCGGTTTATAAAGATATTTCTATTGCGGGCAAGTTCATTAAGCTCATTACTCATGATGTGAAAGAAAAAGAAGATCGTCTTCTGCATCTAGCTTACGATTCGCTCCGCAAAAGGGTAGCCAAAGCCCTGGTGAGCATTCATGAAAAATTCAACAAAGCCAGTGGGCACCAACAAATTGATATTTCTCGCGAAGACATTGCCCAATACGTGGGCACAGCCACGGAGTCTCTTATCCGTACCCTCAGCGATTTCAAATCAGAGGGATTGGTTGAAATTAAAGAAGGAAAGATTCGAATTGCGAATGAGGAGAAACTGAAGAACCTTTTGTACTAGGATTGAGAAGGATTTTCTTAGTTGGTTACATTACAGTTTCGGATTAATTTAAAACTAAGACTTAGGTATTTATCTTATACTTCGTAAATGAAGACATCTTTTCCTTATAGTACAGCAAGTATTCTAGATTCCGAAGACCAAGACTGGGCTAGGATTCTTAAAGTGTAAAGTAATATTCAATTTTATTTTAATTCAAGGCATTTATTTGATGGCTATTTCGGTGGGAATTCTTTTTTTAGACAACTCAAAACAAGCTTTTCTTAACTCACTCGATAAGTGTTAACCATTAGCAAATGTTAATAAATTATTTAGTTGATTTTTGTATTGGTATCGTTTGTATATTTGAGTTATAACGGTAACGTTATATAATAACCTTAAACCTTTTACTAGCTTCTTATGCGAATCAGGCATTTGCTTACAATTGTATGCATGGTGCTGTTGAGTCAGATATCTACTGCCCAGGTGGCAAAGACTGATTCAACGCTGGCAAGTCTCTCCGACAAAGCCATAGATAAGCTTTCCTCGAAAGCCGATAAGCTAGCATCGAAGCTTCACAAAAAATCACAAAAGCAATTAGATAAGTTTGAAAGAATAGAAAAAAAGGCACTGCGTAAGATTGCTTTGAAGGACTCTATTCTTGGAAACTCGCTGCTCAAAGAATCCAAGGAGAAGTATGCAGCAATGAAGAGTAGACTCCGCTCCGGAAGGCTTGAAACACTCGGACTCGACAACTACTTAACTAAACTCGACAGCCTTGAAACCGGTCTAGCCTGCATTACAAAGAATTTTGATATTTCATCTAATGAAAAGTTGGCTAGCATTTCTAATGGAATTAAGAGTATTTCATCACTGAAGCAATCGTATAAAGATGCCGGGTCTGTTGGTGCATTTCTAAAGCAGCAACGAAATCAGCTCAAGCAGTATTCGACAAAGTTTGGCTTAGATCGACAACTAAAGAAGCTAAGCAAGGACTATTATTATTATGGTCAAATGGTAGCAGACTACAAACAGGTATTGAACGATCCATTAAAGCAACAAGAGTTGGTGTTAAAGGTGATTCGAAAAGTTCCGATGTTTTCGGAGTTTTTTTCCAAGCATTCTGAACTAGCTTCTTTGTTCCCTAATAATGGAAATATCGGGACCGCCGCCGGATTAGTAGGTCTGCAAACCACTGCAATGGTGCGGCAAGGGATCCAGGGCCAATTGCAAGGTGCCAGCACCGCTCAAATAAACGCTCTTCAGCAACAGATTACACAGGCTCAGCAAGAGTTGAAGCAATTGAAACAGAAATTGAGTCAAATGACATCGGGTAACTCTGAAATGGAAGTACCGGATTTTACACCGAATTCGATGCGCCGAAAACCCTTTGCAAAAAGACTTGAATACAATGCTAATATTCAGTCAACGAGGAACACCCCCTTTTGGCCTACCACCTCAGATATCGGATTAGGACTTGGATTTAAACTAAATGATCGAAGTGTTATTGGACTTGGTGCTAGTTATAAGTTGGGGTGGGGAAGGGATATTCGTAATATTAAAATAACACATGAAGGTTTGGGGTTACGCTCCTACATTGACTGGAGGTTGAAAGGATCTTTTTATTTGTCGGGAGGTTATGAGCAAAATTATAGACAGCGAATTGAAAACATTAGTCTTTTAAAACAGACCGACTACTGGCAACAAAGTGGGTTATTGGGGTTATCGAAGAAGATCGCTGTAAAGAAGAAAATGAAGACAGATATTAAATTGTTATTTGATTTTTTATACAGACAACACGTT
Organism: Endoryza foliicola; assembly: GCF_050589245.1. NCBI lineage: Bacteria > Pseudomonadati > Bacteroidota > Chitinophagia > Chitinophagales > Chitinophagaceae > Endoryza > Endoryza foliicola. The sequence continues at coordinate 345,453 of NZ_JBOBEW010000006.1, forward strand.
CCCGAAACGCAGCCAATTTTGTTTCGGGTAGGGTATTCCTTTTGATATAAGCGTATTAGGAAGTACTTGGAGGTTACTTTATCGCTTATTTAGGTAAGAAGCGTTTATTTTAAAGAATATAGATCATGTTAAAACTAGTTCAATTTATTGCGGCTCTATTGCTAAGCGGACAGCTTTTCGCTCAATCTAACACATGGTCTGATGCGGATCACGCATTAGCGGTTTCAAAAATGGAGTTTAAAGCGAAGCGGGTAGTGCCCCCCGCTCCTGAAGCCGCTGCGCTTGGGCAGTTTGGTAATGTACCTGTAAGTTTGTTTACTGGTACACCGAGAATAAGCGTTCCATTAGATGATTTGAAAGGTGCATCGTTGAGCGTGGGAGTAAGTCTCTCGTACAGTGCTTCTGGATTCAAACCGCAAGATATTCCTACATGGGCTGGTGCGGGCTGGACGTTTTCAGCAGGCGGTGTTGTTACGCGGAGTGTGATGGGGAATCCGGATTTAATTGGTAATTATTACACAGGAAATAATTCTTGGAATTTGCCTTCTACAGATAATCTCTTCGCGAACTATAATTTCATGGATTCTATTCAAAAAGGTTTGAAAGAGGTGCAGCCCGATGTTTTCTATTTCAACATGAATGGTAAGAGTGGCAAGTTTTATATTAAACCCGATTTATCTGTTTTTAAAAAGGAAAAGGACAATATACAGATTAGTCATTCGATCACAGCTAATTGGAATACATCCAATTTGAATAAGTTTGTAATAACAGATGAACAAGGGGTGGTCTACGAGTTTGGAGAAGTAGAAGTTTCTACAATGACATTGGACGACGCTACTACATCCGTACAACAGCCGATGACTTATTCCTATCCAAGCAGTTGGTATTTAACGAAAATGACCTCGCCTGATGGCAAAGAAACAATTGAGTTTACTTATTACACAACTAGCCAGAATCATACTTTGTTTCAATCTTATTTAGGTAGCGGAGCAGTGACTACGGGCATTAAAATTGGAACCTCAGGTTCAGTTTCACCCAGCTCTGTATTCTCATTGTCTCCTGCGGTTAGCGTATCAAGAAAGTATCTTCAAAAGATTTCATTGAAGAAGAATAACGCTATCGTTGGATTTATCGATATTGTAAGCGTTGCAAACACTAGACAAGATCTAAGTCCAGGTAGTTTCCCTGATGAAAGACTTTTGCAGAGTGTTAAATCCTATAGTTTGAATAGTCTAAATACGTTTACTCAAACTA
>NZ_JBOBEW010000007.1:0-312111 GCF_050589245.1 Endoryza foliicola
CCGTATAAATGCATCTCAGCTAGGCTCAGTGTTCCTGTTGCAGTATACACCGCCATAACATTTCCACTGGCATCCCTCACATACACCGTAGTGTCGGACGGGGTGATTTTCATAACTCTGTTTCCAGAGGCATCATAGGTGTACTTAATAGTTCCGGTTGACTTTACTATTTGGGTGATCTTTCCATACACATTCCAAGATACACTCGTGATCCCCTCTGAATTATCAGATATCAAGTTGCCAATCTCATCGTACTTATAGTTATTGTCTGCCTGGCCAGGCTTGATGTCACTGTATGCATTCGCATGGGTAATACTATCAACCACTTTGTGAAGTCGATTAGATCCCGCAGTATAGCCGTAGATCAAGCTATCCATCGCAAGACCTGTAGAAGGTCCATTTCGTACGTATCGGAGAATGTTTCCATTGGGGTCATAACTAACTCGTTCTTTATATGCCTGCTGTTGTGATAACGAGTACCCGCTGTTACCGATTGCCAAGCCATCAAATAGATCCATCGATACAATTCTATTCAGTTGGTCGTATTTGTAATTGTACACCTTCGCCCCTCCCCCAAGTACCGGAATATTCACCGACATGGCTGCAATATTGCCGTTAAACAGTGATGAGGCGTTAGATCCCAGTTTGGAAATAATGGAACCTGTTGCAGGTGTAAATCCAATCGCTTTGTAATCGTTTTGATAATAATTTAGGCTATACCCAAATACGTCTTGTGAAACAGGAAAGGTCTCTGAAGAATCAGTGCCATTGGTAAAACTGCCTGATTTTACAGGGTTCACTGCTTTAACCCATCCCTGAAGCGTGTATACATAATCCAACCCTTGAACCCTTAGCTTTCCCATTTCTGCTCTACCCAAAGGACCGTGTTTATAATACGTATAGGAGGCATCGCGCTCAGGGAACAAGAATAACATTACACTGTCTCTTCCTGTATAAACATCAGTCAATCGATTTTCTGCATCATACTTGTACCTGTGCATGTATTGATCAACTGGTGTTACCCATTTTGCCAATGATGAATCATAATAATTGGGTTGGTACGTAACCATGTTCACCTTACCACTTACTAAGTCATAATTGTAGGCAATTTTCTTGAAGCGATTGTAGGAATTTGCCCGATTCATTACATTAGAAACAACTGCACTCGAACCAAAATCTTGTACTAGAGTGTCCACATTTCCGTGAACATCATAAGTGTAGATCGTTGCATTGGTAACGGCTGGAATATATACACCACCTATCAATGTCACTGTATCAGATACTTCCACATAACTAACCCGGTTCCGAAGGTTCCTTTGTTGTACAATAAACTTGCTTAAAGTGGGAGATGCGAAGTCATAGGTTGTTCTCGTTATTTGACTTCTCTTTGAAGTAGCCGCATTCTGCCATAAAGCCAACTGCGTTGTGTCTTTAGATATCAAATCTGAAAGATCTGAAGTGTTGGTTAATTGCCCTACTTCTACAATTCTTCCCAAATAATCGTATTGTGTATAGCTGTAAATCTTTCCAGTCGCCTTTTGCTTAGCGTTTTGGCTAACTACTAAACGACCAAGAGCATCGTACCAAAATTCACTCATACCACCATCTGGTGATTTTTGCAACACAACTTGATTCAAACTGTTGTAGGAGTAACGTGTGACAAGAGTATGGATAGGAACTAAATAGGTATTATTCGCCCTCGCCGATCGAACACTATCTAAAAATGTTCTCCTATAAATTGGATTCACACCTTTAGGAGGCACAGTTTTGATTAGATTTCCCGCTTGATCGTAATAGTAAAGTGTATAATGGTATTCTTTCAGTGTATCTGTAACCACAAACTTCTCTATAGCTGACAAAGCCTTTTGCTGCAGAAGAGATTTAACACCATTCAGTAAATTATCGTACCTACTTTCAAATAAAACACTCGCAGCACTTAATGCTAAGCTCTTTACGTTTCCACAAGCATCAACTGAATCGAAGGAGCTTCCTATATAGGCTGCCGGTGTATTATCTAGACATATTTTAGGGAATTTAGCACCAATGCCGAATGAAACGTTCAATGCCGTATCCCCAATAGGACATCCACCTGAATTAGCTTTTCTTGCCAATTCAGGCCATGTAAGATCCAGACCTGTTTTAAACTTAATATATTTAGCAAACAAGTCATTATAAGCTGCCTGTTCATCAGAGATATCTATTGACTTAAAGTTCGGCCAATGCTGGAATTTAGCATAAAAAGCTCCTTGCAAGCTACCAAGTGTTTCACAACTCACGCAGGTATCCGCTGATTTATAATATCCGCACTCCAAAAAATATGGAATTGACACAGCGGTATCTAACATAATACTATAAGAAACATTGCAATTGGGAGGGTTTGGACAAGAATTAATGTAATAATTGCCACAAAGTTGAAGTTTTTGATACAGGTATAAGGAAATCGTATCCTTTCCTTTGAAAGTCAAATACGCATTAATACCACTCAAACTTGTTGTATCTGAATAAGGAGAAACATCCGACTTCATAAGTAACTTCAAATCTCTAAATTCACCACAATTGCAAGAATCAATGGACATAGCAACAGTGTTCGTTACCCGTCTATTCGTTCCATAACGTTGTGGGAAATCAATTTGATAAGAATTACATTTCAAACTTGGAGATATACCCCATGCGGCAAAAACATCATCGACAACCCTTTCAAAAGTCGAATCTGCTAAACTGCTATATGCAGGTGCTACAGTTGAAGATCCAAATGTATTGTAATTATCTGTTCCCCGTTGGCATACTAGAAGCATCCGATCAGTAATTTGCTGAACAATCTGATTCACTTGAGTGGGAGTGAAATTTGTATTCAATTGTTCACACTGCAAGAGTGTATTTCTCCAAAAATCAATATAACTAGAGCATTTATCTTTCTGACTAACAATCTCTGAATTCAATGATGCGGGAAGTGCATCAGGATTGGTTGCTGTGAACCAATCTCCTTTTTGCTCAAGATCAAAAAGGTTCTGTGTATTATTGTAAAAATGTACAAAAAAACCGTTACCTCTAAGTGCAGCTTGATCAGCTAGCGGCCTATTTGTATTAATGTGATTTAATAAAAAATTTAGACGTTCTTGAGTATAAAATAATTTAAACTGATCCCAAGCTTTTGCTTGTGCACTCGCAGTCAATACAACAATACCAGAACCTGTATTAATGTTCGAATTTGTAGCAGTATACACTTTGGGCATATTAGTAAAGCAGGTATTTCTTGCCGAAGGATCATTCTTAATTGAGCAACCTAAGGCTTTACCATAAGCAATTTGCCACATACTGTACCCATTCTTCCAAGTTTGCCGTGCATAATTAGTAATTGTGGTTAATTCTCCTGAGGCAGCAATACCATTAAAATAAGGATCAGTGGCAATTGGATCAAATCCAACTGCGATACTCAATAAACTATCATGATAATTAAAGGAACTCTTTAAAAAATCTTCCGCATACTTCAATTTGGGATACTCCGGATGATATTCCAATAATGACTGTGACCAATTCGCTTCAAAACTTGCGGCAAAATCTTCCTTTGTAAGTGTACTTAGCAATGTACTATCGAATTTCAAGTTAACCTGCCCTTTATAGTCGTAATACTTAAAATCAACAGAACCATTGTTCTTAGGATATTTATAATAAGGTTTGCGGTTTGTGGGGGTTCCACCGCTAGCATAGAATATGTTATATTTCTGGGATATTGCAACATTAGCCGTATCATAAGCATATTGCCCAGCAAATGGCATCATATCAGATAACATTTGCTCCCTGATTTGTCCAAGATAATCTGACCGATAAGGATTCAATAGCAGACACATATTGTAGTCTTGGACATAATTTTTCCTTAACTCTTCTTTCTGAGAAGCAGAATAACTTAGGGTATCTGAGTAACCATACTCAGCAAGTTTCTTAATTAAGTAAGCTTGAAAGTTAGCACCTAAATTCGAGATACATGAAGCACTTGTTAAATCTATCTTAGGAACAGCACAAGCACTCGAAATAGAATCTGAAGCAACAATTGAATCGGCAATTGATTGGTATGTAAAACATCTGCCATTGCCAATTGCAACATAATTATTCAAATAACTTGATAAAGTATCTTCATTAATAGCGAGGGTCTTTCTCACAATATAAGAACCTGGCTGTAAGGCAATATTAAAATTCAAATTAATGGAGTCTTTCCCAATACTTTTGTAAACATAGGCAGTATCATTACCGGTCTCTTCGAATATTCGAATCTCTAAATCGTATTTGATTGGGTAATTCAGCATTCCGCCACCACATTTAGGTAGACTTAAAGTGGTTTTACCAGAATTGTAGTTAAAATTATAACTTCCCAACGCAGGTACTAATAGAGTACTAACAGACTCAATAGAATTGCCTTTTAATACATTAGAATTTGAATCAAGTAAATTAAATGCAATTGAGTTATCTCTAACTGAAGAATATCCTCCAGTAGGATTTACTGTCAAAGGTTGAAGATTTGAAGGACTTCCTCCAGCTAAAGCCGTAGCAATTGTTCTTCCATGCATGTCTACATAACTAACGCTCATTTGGCCATTGGCATCACGAACCATATTTTTAAAATAGTGCGACGCGGCTCCAACCTCTGTTCCAAACAAAGCATCAATCTCGTCTTGCATAACAGAACCATAGTAATATCGAGTTTCATGCCCTGCTCCCATCCTTGAAGTGTCACCAACTCCGCTTTGACGCATAATTCTTCCAGTACCATCCGGCATATAACGTGTTACGGCATATGCATAACCATTTGATTCAGGAATATTTTTATGCAATCCAATATTAGCAAGGGGATTGCTACTACTATAATAATTTCCGGCGCCACTCGTAGATGACAGTGCTTTTGTGTAATAATAATAATTGGTACTATCGTAATCAAAAAAATCAGTTAAATCACTAGCAATTGAACTCTGTCCAACAAAACTATTTAAGCCTTGATAATACTTAATAACGTTTTGCATTGTTGGGGTAGGTAAAATCTGAACCGCCGGTCTGCCGGCGCCATCGTACAAAGTTTCAGCAACTACAGAAGTATTAGTAGAATTATCCTTAGTCACTGTTTGGCGTGGACGTAATGAGCCATCAAAATATTGCACTACCGTTTTGCGCTTTCCTTCTTCAGCAAATGTAGTCGTAGATTGCCAATTCAGACTTGTTGCATGACCTGCATATGAAAAACTAGCAATATTGGACCAGGGACCATCACTTCGAGAACCGGAACGTAAGATATTAATCGCCCTTACTCTACTAAATAATACACCTCCTCCATCATATAACAAAGGAATTGAATATGTACTATCATTCCTTGAAATTGGCAAATCAATTCGAGTCGAATTCTCTTTAAAAGTACTCTCCAAAAAGCTACTACTTGAACTCAATAATGAGCTATCAACCCACATCCATTCTAGTTGAACTCCATTCCCATTGGTATTAGCCGGAATAGACCATTTCACTTTTACAGAATCAATCTCTAATGATGTAGGATTGTCTAATACTTGAAGACTCAAAATCTTGTTATCCCCAAGTTCATAACAACGAGAGACATCCATTAAATTTTCCAATCGCAATACTTGCTTAGAATCAAAAGACACTCCACCAACTGTCGTAGGCGCAGTTAGTGCCAAGAGGGTTACTTTCACGTATTCGGCGTTCCGCAAATTCAAATAGTTACGTGCGCTGTATTTTTGAGTTCCATTTTTTGTATAACTTACCTGAAGTGTAGTTGTATCGATTGTTATAATGTCAGTCGAAGTATGACCATATTCGACCTTCAACTTTGCAGCAGCAGAAAAATCGCCTGGTATAAACAAGTTCGTTTCCTCAATAACACTGAATGAAACAACGTTATTGATCAAATGCATCTTAGAGTTCGCCCCATCGTGTTCATAATTCCTAATACTGGTAGCACCGTTAACAAGTGGAATAATTTCAGAACTAGTATTATCAAAAATGGGATTACCCAAATTCTGCTCCACTTGACTAAGCGGCACAACATCAATTGTCACTTGACTTGAGTCAGAACCACAGGCATTACTCATCTTATAGGTAATCACAGAAGAACCCAGATTCTTACCCGTCAAAACCCCATTCGAGTTAACAGTTAAAATATTAGTTAGACTACTCGTCCAAACACCCCCTAATGAAGTGCTTGTAAGTTGGTTAGTGTTTCCTATTACTACAAAAGAAGATCCGTTTAAAACAGGTGCAGTTGGAGTAGACAAAACAGTTAGTGACACTTGATTACTATTTGCCGATTTTCCATACGTAGAAGAAGCAATTGCATAGTAAGAACCGGCTACTCCGGTTGAATAACTTGCTCCAGTTGAAAGTAAGCCCCCCCCCCGAATTAAACCATTGAATCGTGCCTGAACTGCCAGTAGCCGATAAAGTTGCTATCGCTCCATTACAGAGTAATGTGCTACTTGCACTCACAGTAGGGGCAACTGGAATATCTAATGACACGATATTTGAATTAGAAGAACTCCCGTTGCTTGTAACTACTACATAATATGAAGTTGTTACTGTAATTAATGGAGTTGTGTACGAACTTGCCGTATTCGATAGAACCTGATACGCTCCTCCATTGACTGAATAGTACCATGTATAAGAAAAAGTGCCATTACCTCCACTTGCAGCACAATTCAAGGTATTATACGACCCATTTCCACTAAGTGTGGTGTTAGTTACAGACAAACTTCCTACAGGAGCAGATTGCACAGTCACTACCGCAGTATTGGATGTAACAGTGTTTCCATTACTTGTAACATTTAATCTAAACGATGTAGTACTCGTCAAGATCCCTGGGGAATAATTGGCTGTAGTTGCAACATTAACCCAAGAACTACCATTGTATTGCTGCCACTGATAACTATATACTCCACTACCGCCGGAAACTGTCGAAACGATTTGAGAGGCACTGCTCCCACTTGAAATAGTTTGACTAGAAGGAGAAACTGCAACAGTGAGGGCAGGATAAACATTAACAAAAGCAGTAGATGAAAACTTCGACCCACCAGAAATTGACTCAGTAGCCAGTCTTTTATAGTACATACTGGCTGATAATGCACTGGGCTGACAATTTAAACCAGTTGCCCCACTAATGGTAGAAAAACTAATATTGTCACTTGAGGAATACCATTGATATGTATAATTGCTAGATAATCCACCAGTTGCCGCAGGCGCCGTTAATTGACTAGGTGAAGTATTATAATTTATATTTTGACTTGAAGGGCTTACTATTTTCCCATCAACAGCATCGTAACCTGTTATAGTAATTGTTTTGGATCCAAGACTACAAGTGAATTGAATCGATGCAGATGATGAAGTAATTGTAATATTCTGTTTGCAATTAAAGAGCACACTACTAGATACAGAGCCAGAGAACGTCGAACTTCCTGTTGAAGTAATATAGCCTCCAGATATAGTGTAAGAGTAAGTTCCCGAATATGAATAGTATTGATTTCCGTTATAAGAAGGAATATAGGTGTTAGAAACACCTTTTTCAACGGTAGTTGGTCCAGTTAGGTTTAATTGGGACATCCCAATATTGTATAATAATACACAACAAATAGTCAACAACCATCTATTCTTAACAGATATCAATAGCAAATTTTTCATATATCTTATTGACAAATTTAAAATCTAAGTTTCGTAATAACTCTAGCACTTTGGTTACTCCGTAATTCGAATAAGCATAGCAATATTAGATGTACCGAATGTTTTTGATTTGACTTCAAGAGCATTCCGCCTCAGATAAATTGTGCTATTCACAGCGCGAGCATCAAAAAGTAAATCCTGCCCTTGTCCATTTTGAATATTCGTCCAAACTACACCATCAAATGATTGTTGCCATTGATAAGTAAAAACAGGATCACAATGTGCCCCTTTGGCTTCAGAGCAATGAAACAAATAAGTAGTTTTGTCTTTCTGAATCGTCTGTTGAATATCATTATCCAATACATAGCCAGGATCTAAATTTTCGGCAACAAATATCAGCTTCCGAACTGTGTCCGAATTACTTAATACTTTTATTAATCCGACTCCAATACTATCCCATGTTACTTTAATCAATGTCGACTTAGAAATAGACAACATGTGTATATTAGAGGAATCGAAATGCCCACCAACAATACTAATTTGATACGATGCACTGTCATTCGCATCAGTCTGTAAGAAATAATAAAACTCTTTACCTTTGATAGCACAGTCATCCCCTTTAACTACGACCTGTGCAGCTATTTCAAAGGAGAAAGAGACCAAAAGACTTAATATTATCAGAACAATCTTCATTTTAAAACATTTTTTCATCCAATAGAACATAATCTTTGTATTTTTCGGTTAATGCCATCTTCCCCATATTATTAAAGATCACATCAGAAATTTCAATTCCCTTCATTTTACCAAAATCAGTTTCTAATAACTTCCATACAAACCGCTCCTCCTTCCTAAAATAAAACAGGCCTTCTTTTAAAATATAGTCCTCCCCTTCCCTGAGTTCAACTATAACTGAATTTGGCACATCATCTTTAGACTGAGGAACTGCCGAACGTCGAATTACTTCTACTTCAACCTTCTCTTTGGTCTCTGGATTCAACAAATAGTGCAATTCAACTATCGGAAGACCAAAACTACCCTTCGACTTACTTGCAAGTAAAATATCGGAATACCCTTTAATATTATTTGAGTTAACAGAAAGATCATAGGTTTTCAAAATTGTATTAATCAATGAATCTTTATTCAATCCTCGAATTACAGCGAATGGACTACTTTCCTCAAAGCCTGCTTCTTTATAAAATACAGAGACAGACTTTGTTTTATGATTAATACTTAACACAAGAGAGTCATTCTCAATTTGAAAATTTATACTATCCCCAAAACCATAACCACCAGCAAAAAATGAATAAGTCAATCTCCTATTTTCAAGTGTATCAACCGACCTTGCTATCTTCACTATCTGATGAACTTGATATGATAAAGATTTTCCGGAACTTGAAACAACATTGATCACATTTTCTAACGCTCCTGCACGCTCTCTGTTTCTTCTCTTTTGAGCATTCGAATGAATTACAATTATCATAAACAGTAAAATAAATAGTACTCGCATGTTATCTATTTTATCTTCTTTTGAAGTGCACTTCTTGATTCAGAGATTGTTTTTATACCATCTTTAGTCTCTACTTTAGTTCTTACAAGAACCCCTTCGGGATCATACTCATAAAAACTCGCAAAATTGTTTGCGTCCAATTCAGCTAACACACGTAGATTAATTGGATCGTAGACAAAGCTTTTAATATTTGAGTTAAAAGGATGGATTCTAAAATCATCAAAGTATAGCGTACTGCCAGAGGTGTTGACAAAATTGACCTCCCCACTCACAGTTCCGTTCGGAACAGTAAATACACATTCATACTTCTGCCATCCATCGATTATAGAGCCGCTCGGCTTAAATACAGTCTCTTCCAATCCAAAGCTTCCATTGAATCGAAGTTTTATTTGGTTCTTGTTATAGCTTGATTCCTTACACGGAATTCCTCCAGAAGCATTACCACAGTTTTCTCGCACCCATACACTTAAAAGCATTTTTTTGCCAGGAATCAAACTAAACGTCGCTTTCCTCATACTGTCTGTTGCAGGGAAAGGAGTAGTATAGTTACAATTATTAATCAAGCTATAGCTTCTGAAAAACTGAATAGAATTGCTTGACGGGTATTTGGTATCGTAAACAGCAAACTTATCCTGCATCAGATAAACCCCGGCATTAGAATAATAATTACAAGCACCATTCGGAGTACAAGAGTAGTTAAATCTCTGGACAAGAAAATCAGCTTTTACAACATATAAGCCTCTTGGCAAACAAAACTGTCGTGATTTAATATAACTCGTACCGCTTGTTGTTGAAGACAATGCCGTTCCCGTATAGACAATATTATTCACAGTATCAGTAATAGTCAAGCTATTAAATAGTGGGAATGGCGCGTTTCCTGAGGGCGAATAAAATGAATTTGAAGACGAACTATTGAATGTATAATAGCCATCCTCCTTGATTTCCATATACTGCTTTGTTCTTATATAATAACTATAGTTGTATGTAGTAACTGTACTTGGGGTTACAGTATAATAGGAATTGGGGATATATGGTCCAACTGTATATTCAACTCCACCAAATGTACTACCGGTATTAAAGACAGTGCTTGCATCACTAAAAGATAATTTAGGGGTATTAGGAGCTGAAGTTTGACCAGAAAAACTAGCACTCGACCAGGTCGAATCAATTGTGCCGCCGAGTGTGCCTTTTACCAATGCAGAACTAACAACATTAGAATTGTTCAAAGAAAAGTTATCATATGTCGGTTGAACCGGTAAAGCTAATACGGATGTGCCCTCAACCCCCACCACATACTTACCCGTATGTGACTTGAAAGAGAGAGTATCGGTATTTACTAATCTTAAATTCGTGGCCTTTAATATATCTATCGGCCTCACAACATTATTGAATTTCGTCCTATTTATTGATTCACCGTATTCATAGTCCTCGAATCCATCATAAGTAAATTCGTAATAGCGAGAATTACTCGCAAGAGCTAGAGGAAGGGTTTTGTTAAACCCATAAATCGCTGAACTGTAAATGCCCAATGCATCCATCGTTTCAATTTCCAACCCTTTTGAATTAATATGATTTAACTTACTATTCCAGACCCATTTTGAATTTGAAGTAATGGGGTATAAATTACTATTAACATCGAATGCCCAGTATAAATTAAAACTATCTAAATACCCGTATAACAAAGTATTTGTAAGTGATAAGGTGTCTTTTTCTTTTCTTTTATTATAAAAAACCAGCGACCTGAAAGGCTTAAAATTCCCCAAAAGCCCCTTGACATAGGGATTAATACTCGGCTCTAGATTACCCGATTCATTTTCTGTATACATCAATCGACACTCTGTTTCATCGAATACTACTTTAACCTTAGGCAAGATATCTTTTTCGGACAACCATTTTTCCTTATACTCAACTGCGCCTGAGTTTATAACTTTACTTGCATCATTGATAACTAAATAACCGGTTTGAATAGGATTCCCAGCACTGAGAACAGTCGCAACTTTTTCTCCTAATAAGTTACGTTTGCCGCTACGGATAATCCGGACAACAGCCTTTCCAATATTTGCGAGTTTTCCTTGATCATCCATAAAATATAAGACCCTGTTCATATTTGTAAGCGATGTCGCATTTTTATTCTTATCAACCACCCATAAACGCTTAACAAATGGAGACATAGCCAAATTTGAATTACAAGTAATCAAGGCATTATCTGCCGACTCAATATATAATTCATCACCACTCTCCAAATGAACAGAATTCAAAGTACCTCCTACTAGTTGCCCATCCACAAACGAAGCGGAAGCATAGGTGCCAATATTTTTGTAAGCTGGCGCCATGCCACTATATGCCCAATGAGCAGGATAAGATGTCGAGTATAAAGCTTTATCAAATTCATTATTTGTTCTATTCACCAAGACATCACCTGTATAAAAATCATAAGCAATATTTTTTGTAGAAACCACGCTTCCTTTATCATTAACTACAACACTGTCCAATATCGCGTGATAATTGACCACCTTTGTAGTTGTCACAGCTCGATATAAGCTTTCAGAATTCCCAGATACCGGCCAATAAAAAGGCAGTGGTATTGGCGCACCGAATAAAGTAATAAAATCAATGTTTGCCTGTCCCTCGTAAGCTTTACTTTTTACAAAATTCTCACGAGTATCGGTCATTAGTTCAATATCCACTCCCAAATTTCCGTTTATTACCTTTCCACTACTATCATTTGAAATAAACGAGAAAGTATCAGCTAGTCCATTTTTACCCGTATTCTTGTAGTAATTTTCAGTATATCCAATTATTGTTGAAGAATCTAAATCGGAATATGAAATCTGATTTTTCATTTTTCCATGCATATCATTAAGTACAACCAAAAATCCCTGAGAAACGGCTTTATAATCAAACGAGTGCTTTCTAAAAAAAGTAGAATGCTCTGCCTGATGAAACTCCTTCATAGAACTAGGTTCAAGCTTAGTAATCTGTGTAAGAGTTGGAAAATCTTTCGCAGTATAAAAAGAAGTAACCTGTCTACCTGTTTTGGATCTTGATTTTTGACTATTGGTTTTATCCTTTTTCATTGAAGAAACAGAAACCTTACTGTATCCAACAATTGGAGCTTGAAAAAAAGCATCAAGAACTGGTAGTTCAACTGCGCCAAAATCAGTCGGTCCTAAAGGTGTTCTGTTGGAATATTTAACCATTTTTTGAAAAGGATTCTCTTCATTACCGATTGATGGCTCGTAAGACGCAACGCCGCTGCTGACAACGGAAGCTTTCCCATTTCGAACCTCAGTGGTTGTATATTGATAGTCTAACCCGTATGTGCTTCTAAACTGTGCAGTAAGTGTATCCCATGCGTCTGAGATTCTAATTGATTTCACCCTAAGTCCACCACCATATTTGGCATTATATGGTACGTTTAGCCGAGCAAACGAGCTAATTGTATCAATCGTCTTTGCTTTATTCAAAGTCATCATAACATATTTTGGAGGTCTCCCATTCATTTGAATGTTCAACGTCCAAGATGCCATGATATCGGCAATCTTTTTCAGTTGAGTTTGACCACTCAGATCATAACCAGGAAAAGCCTGCCCCGGAAGTTCCTCAAGCAAATACTCAAGAACTTGGGACGTAATGACACTTTGACCACCATATTCTTCAAGTTTAATCCATATGATATTACTACTAGATGACGAAACACCGTACTCTCCTTCATTAATTGTCGAATAACACCTAACCAACTCTTTACCTTTTGGCATATTTACCATAAGATTAAAGGCTATTTGGTCCATATCATCAATGTACTTCTCCTTTATTTCTGCTACACTGGAAACTCCTACAGGAACACGAATAAATACATAACTTTTAGCCTTAGAAGCATTCCAGTCATAAATAGAACTACTCAGATTGTCACCAGACGAGCTAGATGCAAATCCAACAACTCTCATAAACATAGCCGCTTTCTTATTTTGGACATAGGCATAATCATCTGATTCATACTGCACTGAAATTTCGCCACCAGAGGGAAGAACAACTCGTTTTAAACTCCAAGCACCTGCATTGTTATCTAGTATTGGTTTTGAATTTCTGTCTTGAGGAACATAAGGAAAATCTGCATTCCTCATTTGGTTCGGGTTTAGCTGAGAAGGTTTGTAGGTCTTCCATCGATCAGAGGTCTCTGACTTATAGTCTGGATTCGATGAAATGTCTGAATCATTATAATTGTACTTAAAGATGTATTTATTGATCACCTTTTTTCTAATTCTTGAGTATGTAAAATACAGCGAATCCAATGTTAGTTTTCCTCTTTGTCCATTTGTTGCTACTGGATGGTCTGGTGTATTATTTGCAAGTTTATAAGAATATCGAAAATGAACTGTCTTGATTGGTTTTGCTCCATTAATGCCATTTTTCTTAAGATCTGCCTTATTAAACAGATCAATGCTATCAAGCTTTTTTGATGTGGTATCACTCGCATCTATACCTCCATAAACGCTTGCTGCACCTTTTGAGTCATCCCGATTAGACAAATAAAAAACCGCAATCATGTTCTTGGACTCTATTGAGTTCAAGTACCAACTCTCCCTTTCACCATATGCAACAAAACCCTTATCGTCTTTTACCTCTGTCTTCTGCCCCGCGATAAAATTGACAGAGTCGCCATTTGTTAGTGGCGTCCTCCATTTTTTAAATACAGGAATAGCATCTCCTATACGAGAGTAATTAAACTTCACAGCTTCTCCCAGATCATCTTCAGTCACGCCATTATTGGTTAAATCAACATAATCTGGTGACAATAAAGCACTTAGTAAAAAACTGTTAGAATAGCCTGGAGTAGAAGTAATTTGAACATAGCCATCTTTGCTCGAATTTGTCCCAAGAAGCGGTGATCCAGTTGTCATAAATTGCTGATCACCCAAAGACACTTTTTCAGGAACTGTTGTATAGACATTGTTTACAGAGAAAGTAAAGTCTTGTTGAATGTTGTTGTAAACCGGTATCCCATAAACATATCGTTTCCCATCGGTCTCAGTAACTGTAATTTCGGAAATATGATGCTCTTTTCGCAGGTTATCAATCCTACTGAATTCAACAAACTTCAGCGTGTTATCTATAGAGTTCATTCTTTCAGTCACACTATAAGATCGCAATTTTTTTTCCAACCCGACCAGTGAAGCCTCTTTTGCCGTCAAAACCGTAATTACCTGACTACGTTTATTCCTCTTTGTAAACAATCGTTGACTTTTTATCGTATCGTTTCCTATGTAATTAAGATAGCTATCATATTTTCTAAGAATTGGCCTAACTTCGGGTTTCTCATTGGTTCCTTCTAATTGAAACCTAACAAGTTTATCGTACCCATAGGTTTTTAAGCGTTCATTGTCTACTATGCTCACTTCACCAGGATTTCTAAAGTATACATTTTCAAATGTCGGGTATAAAGTATCTCTACCTGTAAAGTCAAGTGAATTTCTCAAGAAGTTACCATCTTCCCAATCTCCAGAAACAGTTGGAGTTTTAACCTTTTGTAAATTAAACCCATAGTGCCCCCAAGGACCAATATCAACCCCAGCAGACAAACTCTTGTCTTTTGATTCAGTTCGATTATCATGCATATATCCAACATCGTTGCGATAAGCTCTAAATGTTCCACCAGTGCCTTCTCCTTGAATGTTGAAAATATCATAATTATATTGAGGAGCAGATAAAATGGGAGTACTTGGGGTGACTACTCGATCATTCAACCTATTAAAATCCATCACTGCATTTTTATCCCCCCTTGCTATCTCTGAGTATAAAAAACCATATAACGGCTTTTTTTGAACAATATCCTCTCCGTTAATTCCAGAACTTTGTGAGTAAATCTCTAGCTCAATATCGGCCGTGATTCCACTTCCCGGGTTCACTCCCAGTTGAAACCGACCTGCCCATCCCGTATTTGTTATTCGAGATTGCAACATTGGTATAAAACTAGGTTTTACAAAAGTAATCGAAGTACCATACAAACTTGCGCCTTCAGATACCCCTTTGGAGTTCATCCAGAATCTTTTTCCTGATTGCAAATTCGCAGAGGCATTTCCACTAATCTGGATTGCCTTTATCCCGATCCTACTATTATATGATGTTGATGCGTTTAAACCTATTGACCCTAATTTGCCTAACCTAAAGTTAATAGATGAACTAAATGAATTCACTAATCCAGTCCTCGAGCTGTTTTTGAAACTATAGCCCGCTCCAAGTGTCAAGCTTTTGGGAACAAAAATTGTATCAAGAATTTGTACAATTTTTCCTCCAAAAAAACAATATACAGGAAATTGAACTGCCTTTTGAAAGTTATAGCTGAGATTAAACTTTCCACCAAACTCCCATGCGGGTCCGAGTTGATTGTTGTAACTCATCCCAATCGAAGTTCCAATACCAAAACTTAATCCTTGGTTTATTAGATTTGGGCCACTTTTAATTAACTTAGATCCCAATATTTCTATATCTCCACCCATTTGAATACCAAAAGTTTTGTTTACCCTAACATTTTGTTCTTGCTTTAATGTATCCAATCCGTTAAAATCATCAGGAACGCCTCTCGCATTCCGGTTAATATTACCGGGGTTGATATTCCATCCTAAACCAACCCAACTAGCTTCTTGTTCAGGTTCAATACCCGCTGAATAGTGAATATTCACTGGATAACCTCCAACATCTAACAGTGGGATATTGTAACTAAAATCTCCGGTAAATAAGTCAACCATATTATCTACACCAACAGATTTGAATGAACTCATCTCGGGTTGAGAAGGTCCTCCGATATATACCTTGTTTTCTGCTTCTGGGGCTACATCGATCTTTGGATATTCCCCAACTTTCTCAGGTGTTATCACAAGTCCTTTCTTCGCAATACTATCAGCCTTATTATTTCTAAAACCGTAACTACTTTTAATGAAAGTAGCAGGCTCAGATCGAACCCCTGCCCATGCTTCGCCAATCAATGACCCGTATAAGATCCAAAACAATAAAGCAGCAACTTTCTTAGAATGAATACTTAAATTCTGTACCATGGGAGATCGCTTATTTCTTTGTGTAATTAAAATTTCCTTTGAATACTATTTCGTCACCATTTAACACCTGAACAGTGTAATCTTGTCCCGAACGAATTTTACCTTTCAAAGCCGCCGTCAAGTAATTCCCTCCATAAAACACTTCTTGCTCTTTTGACCACATCAACTTACCCTTCGAGTCACGAACTACGATCAGCCCTTTATAAGTTTTGAGATATGAGTAAAACAATACACTCAAATCAGTTGATTTAAGACTAAAATGACTTGCAGCTTCTGTACTCTGCTTTAATTCATAGTACGTTATACCTTTTACAATTGGTACCTCTCTATCCTTTCCCGATAAGGAGAAAGTCCAAACTTCACTTTCCATCGCGGGATTCAATCCATTTTTGGCATAAACCCGCCATGCATAGACTTTCCCTGTATCTAATTGCCGTTGCGTTGTCGGAAACTGAAGATTACTCTGCATCACTCTTCTTTGAAAAAGCACTGGCATATTATTTTGTATGGCTTCTAAAGGAGATTGATTGGGAAACACTTCAGTTAACACAAGATCATAGTTCAAGTCTTGAAAAAGCTGAAGCGGCGCGGGGGGTATCCACGAAAACAATGGTTTGGATTCAACCAAACTCGCACTGTCAGCCGGATATATCAATTGCGGTCTGGTCAACGCATCTACTGTTACTTGCACGCACTCTTCAGCAGAATAACTCTCCAAGTAACCGGGATTATTAAAAATCGTATAACAAACCTTGTAAGACCCCAATGGTAAAAAACCCTGTAAGAATCCATTTAAATTAAATCGAGGAGACACCGACTGATACTGAACGGGCTCAGCATCAGAAAACCGGATTGCCTTGCCTCCGCGTCCTAACGTAATCGGTTTTGAAACGGATGCAAACAGCAGTTGATTCTCATTGATACTGTAGACGCTTACACCCACGGCGATCTTTTGATCAGCAGCACTCGCATTCATGAGTGTTATGCTCCACAGCTGATGCTTGGTTACCAGCCCTCCCGGGATCTCAGGAGCAACGATGGTCACTTGAGAATAGACCCCAGAAACCAACAACAGACTAAGTATTACCAACTGTATTTTTCTCATTTCTAGAATGTTTTATAGTATGTTAATCGACCATATTCGTTTTTCACAATTGAATTCAACATATATGGAACATAGGTCCTGTCAAATGAGACAGAAACATCACCCAAAATGCCAACTTTGAGATTTATGCTCCCTCCATACCCCTTGTACAAACTCTTACTCCCTTGCAGAACGCTTAACTTTAGATTTGAACTAAAACTCAGCCACTGAAAAGGAGAATAACTACATTCGGTTTCAACTGTGTTAAATGCTGTTCTATTTGACACTTGTGAACTCAAGTTCAACCCTACCATTACCTTCTTTAAAACAACAGAATTTGACCATTGAACACTTGAAAAATCATTCAGATAAGAACCACTATCTTTCGAACTTCCTTTAAACTGATTAAACATCAGCATACTCGTCCCAAACTGCTTCCCAATTTTAAAGTTCTTAACAGCAGTAGCCATTAAAGTCCTGTATTGATGGATGCTCAGGCTATTGTCTGAAAGTTTTAACACCTGCTGTGTTGGATAGTACCCAATGGAAAAAAACGGCAGGCTTTTAAACCTGAAACTAGCAAATGCCGATGCCACAATGCTTGCGGAACGATATGTTAGAATGGAAAAAGGATTGGAATACTCGTTTTGCTGTATTGATCCTTGAAACTGAATCCGCTTCTTCAGAAAGCTTTGTTTCACCTTGAAATGCCATCCAATCTGATAGCTTCCAGTATTGATGACAGAAAAGGACTGATATTTCGCGCCCAAATATTTTACACCGGCTTGAACAGTAAGATCAATTTTCTTAAACCCCTGAACATATTTCAATGAGTACGCTTCGTTATGGCGTTCAGAAAAGTTCGAAATACCGCGCATCCATTTAACCCCATTCAGTGTATCCAAAATATAATAAGGAGCCGAAGATTTAGCTATTTCCATTGTCAGCAAACCATTAGAACCAATTCGTTTGGCTGCTTCTAAGCTAATACCGGCTAAATTATTCCCCGGCTGTATTAATTGATTGCTCTGAGCATTCAAAATAGAATTAAAACTTTGTCGTTGCCCATAGAAATAGCTCAATACAACATGATCTTTATCTATGAATCCTTTACCCACGCGAATCATCGCGAATTTTTGACCCTTTACCGAGGCATTTCGAACAATATAGTCTCTGAACCTGAAATCAATCTTTCCGGCAGTTACTGCAAAATAGTAGCCTGGGTTAACCTCCAAATTGATTCCATTCAAGCTCAACTGACGAACAGTTAAATCGGAATAATTCACAACCGTTCTACCCAGTGAAACGGTTTTCACTGAAAACAAAATCTTGTAGATTCTTGCCAGTCTTGCATTTCTTATATTACTAGTGTCAAACACATTCTCCTCCGCCAATTTAGAATAATCTAAATTTTTATAGGATTGTATAGAATCCCTCGCTGCTCCTATTTTCTTTTTCAGCTTTTCAATTTTGTTGATCAGCGAATCGTACTTTTCCTTGTTGGTATCAACCATTCCACGTAACCGAGAAGCAGTATCAAATTTTGTAGAGGGAATTTTTGACTGTATGCTACTTACTGAAGAATCACCCTTATGCTGAAATGACTTAAAATAATTCATTCCCTTTCTTTCACCACGATCAATCAATGCTCGCAGTGAGTCTTCATACAAATCATACTTCGTTTCTTGTTGCTGGAGAAAAAGCCTTTCATTTCGCTCTGTTTCAATCTGGGGGGCATTCGGCATTGAAAGACTCATGTACTTTTCCGTAAGATCGGGAGTAAGTGGCTTTACAAGAGCTAATAGAGAATCAAGTTCTTTTTGATACTGACTCAATCTAGTATTCACCTGATCGCGAAAAGCCCTGAGTAAAAGCCTTTTAAAATCTTCAGCATTGTAATTTAAGCCCAGGTCAAAATAATCTTTAAAAAGCGACGAATTATTAAAGCGATAGCTAAAGTTAATATTAAATGGATATCGCTCCTTAAAGACGCCCTGTAAACGGCCCTGAACAGTCTGCTGCATAAGATTTCTCTCAGAAACCGGGGTATCAATAAAAGCCTGATAATTATTTGTGTAACTAATGTACCCTGTTAACGTTAGTACACTATGACGAGAAAACATCGGATTGGGTAAAACACTAGTATCCCCTTGAATGGAAATAGCTTGTGGCTCATTTACAATAATATATCTGAGTGATGAAAAGTTCTTACAAGATGACAAGATGGGGATAGAGAAGATTCCACCGGAACCAAGCTGAGGGAGCGTATCGGCCGAATTCACTATACGGAAGTGTTGGCCAGCAGTTTGAGCTTGGTTAAGGTTCATAAACACAAAGAAAGCTAATGCTATACAAACAATGTATCGCAAAAGAGTACTTTAAAAGGATGAACAAAAAGGTTTAAAAAAGGCGTCGGGTCTCGAATTTCAAATCGAATATAGGTAATGTTATATATACAAAAATCAAAACACTATATTTTTTTCTAAAACAATCCTGTATTAGAATAAAATATAGAATGCGTAAAGTAGTAAAAACCTAATGTAACTAATTGACATCCTTGGATCCTAAATGAATAATTCGATCTTTTCAAACCCAGCAAAAAATAGGCGCTTATAAAATTTAAGGTATACAAACATATTGCTCAAATCCAGAACAATCCTGCCCCTTTTTTAAACTCAAGTATTTGTTTTACACTATTCCAAAATACGTTTGAGCAGCTGGCATAGGAGAATTTTATAATCTTTGCAATTTACTTCTTTTAGAAATTATATTTTTTGAATTAAAATAACCATAACTTAATCTCCAATATTATTTAATTAAACCTCAAAAATTTCCTTTTATGCATTTTACAGCTCATAACGTTCTTTTAGATTCAGGAGAACGAACTATGAACGACAAATTAGTTTTGATTTCCGAAAGCAAAGTTTGGTCTTCAGCCAATCAAATACTCGACTTTGTTTTTCCAAAAGAAAGTTTTGATCGATCTAAACTGAGAGCGGTTGATATAGGTTGCTTGGAGGGAGGGTATAGCGTTGAACTGGCAAGAAGCGGTTTTGATACACTTGGAATCGAAGCAAGACAAACGAATTTGGATAAATGTAACTATGTTAAATCTGGGTTGAATTTAGCAAATCTTAAATTTGTTAAAGATGATGCAAAAAATATAGAGTCATACGGTAAATTTGACGTTACGTTCTGTTATGGCTTATTATATCACTTGGAAAATCCTGCCAAATTCCTTGAAGCACTATCTAGAACTACTAGCAAGCTTCTCCTTCTTCACACCCATTATGCGCCTGAACGGGACATCCGTTATGAATTGGGGATGCTCAACTCTAGGTATCTTGCCCCACTTCATAAGCGAGTTCAATTTTTGTCATCTTCAAGAAACTATCGTCTTTCCAAAAAGACTATTCATGAGGGTTATCGAGGAAGATGGTATTCGGAATGGAGTCCTAACTCTACAAAATCTAAAATCGAAAACCTTTTATGGGCTTCCTACAGCAATTCCAAGTCATTCTGGCTTCTGAAAAAGGATTTAACTGAAATCCTTTATAAGGTCGGCTTTGATTATGTTTTTGAACAGCATAATTTTACTGGAGATATTTTTGACCATAGTACAGTTGAGTATATTAATAGAAGTATGTTTGTCGCCTTGAAGAAGTAAGAATTAATTCTTTTGTTTTAAAAATTTTAGAAGAGTTATAGATATCTAAAATAAACGTTTTGTGCAATTAACTAGTATCTCATAAAATATTTAAGACCGTTATTTCAATAGCATAACAAGTTAAAATAAATAAAATAATGTATTGTTAGTGTATCTAATAGAAGAGTTCAAAAAAGTATTTAAAAACCAATACATCTAAGTATTGATGCCAATTAACTGAGATGGAATTTTTCATTTAGAATATATTTCTGAAGTATTAGGTGATTTCTGTTCCGAACTAGAAGTTGGGAGATACGGGTTCTAGATAGTACTATTTTAACAGCCGATCATTTTTAATAACTTCATTTACAACATCATTACATTCGAAACTCAAAATTGAATTGCTGTCATTTATGTTTATGAAAGATGAATAGAAAATGGCAATATGTAGTTTACTTAATCACGCTAGATTTAGTACAGGCAGAAATCAGTACATTTGCAACTAGTAAAACAATTCAAAACGACATGAGAATTGCAGCAGTAACTATCCTTTATAACCCACCAAATGATTTTATCGCAAACATATTGACTTATAAGGATCATATTGAGAAATTGTATTTAATTGACAATTCTCCTAACCCACTATTACTAGACCTTGGCGCACTTAGCGAAAAGGCTGTGTACTACTGGGACGGGTACAATAAGGGAATTGCCCAAAGACTAAATGAAGCATGCTCGAAGGCCATTAAAGATGGATATTCATTCTTGCTAACAATGGATCAAGACTCCAGTTTCAATGAATCACAAATATCTGGCTATCTTAGGTCTGTCGAAATCAAGATGAAAAGTGGCGCCTACTCAATGATCGGTATCAGATATTATCAGCTTAAACAACAAATCACTAAAGACGAAATTGAAAATAGCATTCTAATAACGTCAGGATCAGTTGTGAACTTAGATGCATTTAAAAAAATTGGAGAATTCGATGAGTCATTTTTTATAGATGAAGTCGATACAGAATATTGCATTCGATCCCTTAAAATCGGATATCGTACTGCGCTTTTGAACATGTTTTTTCTAAACCATTCAGAAGGGATAAAAAAGAAAATCTCTATCTTTGGTATTATTAAAATGACTAGAATGATACATTCACCAATTAGAATGTATTACAAAGTCAGAAACATTCGAAAAGTTAGAAAAAAGCATCCTGAATTCAAGCATCTAGTTCCTCTAAGGTATATATTCAATGTTATTAAAAATAACCTGGTTTATAGTAACTTTAGGATAAAATCATTTTTCTATATTTTAAAAGGCCTTTTCGAAAAGATATAATTATTAAAATTTTGAATACAAAATGAACGACTTAGAACTTTACTTTAGAAACAACGATAAAAGACTAATACACAAATGGGCTCATTATTTTGAAATATACGAGCGCCACTTCGCTAAATATAGAAATAAACCAATAACGATTCTTGAAATTGGCGTATTTCAAGGTGGAAGTTTACAAATGTGGAAGTCCTATTTTGGCCATTCAGCTCAAATTTTTGGAGTTGATATAGAACCGAGATGCAAGGAATTTGAGGAAGATAATATACAAATTTTTATTGGTTCGCAATCAGACCCACAATTCTTAGAGAGTTTGAAGACAAAAATCCCCAAAGTTGATATTCTGATTGATGATGGAGGTCACACAATGCTACAACAAATAACAACTTTCAACCATCTTTTTGAACACATAAAGGACGATGGGGTCTATTTAATTGAAGACTTGCATACAAGTTATTGGATTGACTATGGAGGAGGCCATAAAAGACCTGGAACTTTTATTGAGTTTAGTAAACAATTTATTGATCAACTAAACGCTTTTCACAGTCAAGAGAATTCACTTAAGGTAACCAAATTTTCTGAAAATGTTTCTTCTATTCATTACTACGATAGTGTAATGGTTATTGAAAAAAAGAAAAAACTTCCATTAAAATCAGAAGCGACAGGAACTGCAAAATACACGTTTAATGTAATCAAATTAAATAGGAAAGAAAAAATCAAGCGTAAGATTGAACTTATTCTCCGTTACTTGGGGATAAAAAGCATTTTGTATCCCTAATTTGACTTAATAATTTTCTTGTGCGGTACATGTATAGTAAACGAGGGGTGATCAGCATTCAGAGAATATTGCTTGTTGTAATGATGATGAGCATTTGTAACTATGCGTTTTCGCAAGTAAACTTAACCAATGGACTAATTGCCTATTATCCATTGAACGGCACCGCTACTGATGCTTCCGGTAATAACCTGAATGGTGTTATTATGGGGAACCCCCAACCTACAACCGACCGTTTCAACAACCCAAACAGTGCAATGAGGTTTGACGGCGCTAACGACTACATTGTAGTAAACGATGCAGGTAAACTCTCTACTAAAGCGATTACTGTGGCTGCAATGATAAACACAGAAGTTGCAGGTGGTCAGATGATCCTCGGTAAAATCGAATATGGCACCGGCTATGCTGCAACCTACAACTTAGGAATAAACTATGATGTTCAATACGGATATTTTTTTGGAACGACCCCCTTCACAGCTTCTTGTTTTCAACAATACTTGTATGATCCAAGCAATCCATTTGCAAGAACGACCAACAATTTCAGTACCAATCAATGGCATTGCTTGGTAGGGAGTTTCGAAAACAATACTCTGAAAATTTATGTAGATGGAGTGCTCGCCGACGTGAAGACAACCACATATCAAAACTTACTTGAGTGTACTAACACACAGCTTTTAATTGGAAGCTGGTGGGCAGGAGATCCTCTCCGTTTTAAAGGCAAAATAGATGATGTTCGTATCTACAATCGAGCGCTCAATACAGACGAAGTTGCGGCGTTATGTGAGGTTCAAAACACGCTTTGCAACGGAACATTGGGCGACCCTGTAGTGAATATCACTTTTGGATCAGGTAACAATCCTGCTTCCGATTTACCCACTACTGTTCCGGGAGCTTCTACTACTTTGAACTACCTGGCTGTAACGGGCAATCCTGCCACCCCTGTTCCCAATGATGGTCAATACACTATCACCAACAATGTTCCTGCCAACCAAGGTTGGTTCATGGGTGCGCCTGATCATACTCCAGGTGATAACAATGGTTATATGGCTTTTTACAATTCGCAAGCAACAGCGGGATTGGAATTCTACAAACAAACCATCTCCAACCTTTGTGGAGGCACTTCCTATGAATTTGCGGCATGGGTGGCCAATTGTCTTGATCTAAACAAAGGAAACGGAGTGGATCCTGATGTTACTTTTCAAATCACCAAACTGGATGGTACCGTACTTGGTAGCTACACAACTGGCCCTATTACAGAAAGCACTTCCATGACTTGGCGCCAATACGGATTTTATTTCACCCTCCCAACAACGGAATCGAGCGTAATACTAAAAATGATCAACAATGCTCCCGGAGGTGCTGCTTTACCCGGTAATGATTTAGCTATCGATGATATTACATTCAGGCCTTGTGGACCTTTGTCAACAGCTTCTTTAGACCCTGTTTCGAAAAAAGACAGTGTAAGTATTTGTGAAGGCAGTTCCATCCAGCTTTACGGAACTATCCAAAGTGGGTATAGTACTCCGGCGTATAGATGGCAAGTAAGCACCGGAAACAATGCTTGGACAGATATCCCCAACTCAAATGCATTATCCATTAACGTTACTCCAAATTATAACAATGGCACTTATGTGATCTATCGTATGGTAGCCGCTGAAAGCACAAATATTAACTCTATCAATTGTAGAATTACCACGAATATTCTCTATGCCCGAGTGAATCAGCTACCCGATGGGAACCTTGTTGGTGATACCATATGTGCAAATACGCAAGCCAAACTTTTGTTTCATAAACTCAAAGGTGTTGGACCTTTTACTATTAGTTATCAAGATCCACAGGGAAATCTAATAGTGCAACCCAATATAGAAAGCGACCTTACATTCAATGCTCCTAACATTCTTACTGCTAATGCAAACTATAAGCTATTGAGCATAACGGATAAAAACGGATGTATAAATTCCCCTTCATCCAATACTGATGCCGTGGTTGCCATACAGCCTGCCATTTTCAACACTCCTAAAGGCGGTTCTATTTGCTTTGGCAAGTCTATTACATTAGACGGTGCGAATGGAAGTCAATCACAGTACACTTGGTCGCCTGCCAGTACTTTGAGCAATGCCAGCATTGTCAATCCGGTAGCAAGGCCCACAACAACTACTACCTATCAAGTTGCCATTGTTTCATCAACATGCGGATACCAGAAAAGCTTCGATGTTGAAGTAGCAGTTCTTCCTTTGCCCGATATTGCAGTAACCAAGTCGAATGACATCACTTGCGACCTTCCTTACGCGCAATTAACAGCAAGTGGTGGCGTATCTTATGTGTGGTCACCCGCCTCTACATTAGCCGATGCCGGAGCAGTATCCACAAAAGCGACTCCAACCACTTCTACCACCTATTTGGTTACCGGCACAGGTGCCAATGGCTGTACAGACACTGCTTCCATCTATGTAGATGTTAATAAAACCGGAAGACCCGTATTTGCTGTACCCAATGCATTTACCCCTAACGGAGATGGAAAAAATGATTGCTTCGGTATTCGATCATGGGCAAATGTAAATATCACTGAGTTTTCAGTTTTCAATCGCTGGGGGCTTCGACTGTTTTCAACGAAAGATGCATCAGATTGTTGGGATGGAAAATTTAGAGGAGAAGCGCAACCAGCCGGTGGATACACGTATGTTATTAAAGGAGAAGGATTATGCGGGCCGGTAATTCGAACAGGTATTGTAATTTTGGTGCGATGAGTATGAAAAGAATCAATCCCGCAACCATATCTTTCGAAGAAATCCCCATTACTGTTCATTACCTAGAACAACCGTCTCCTACCCCTTCTGTAGTAACGTTGCCGGAGAATGTGAGCGCAGTGCTGTGGTCGACGCCGAGAGACGTACACGAATACCGCAGTTTGTATTATTCAGTGGGTGAAAAATGGAATTGGCTGGATCGAATTTTTATGGAAGATGAGGCCTTGAATGAGGCAATTAACAACGATCAAACCAGCATCTACCTGTTTCAATACCTCGGTGAAACCATTGGCTATATTGAATTGGTTGATTTAACGGATGCAGTGGAAATTCAATACTTCGGATTGTTTCCTGAACATACGGGTAAAGGCTGGGGACCCGCTTTGCTCAATTGGGTCATCAATAAAGCAGCAGGTTATGGGAAACCCAAAATACAATTGAATACTTGCTCACTCGATCATCCCAAAGCCTTGCAAGTCTATAAAAAAGCAGGATTTGTAGAAATAAAACAAGAATTTCCGATTCGAAAAAGAAGAATAAACTAAGTCCACAACGGGAACTGTTCAATGGGTACCAAGGTCCCGTCTCTACGCTCCCACCCCAAAGTATAGCTGCCATTTGTGATAACCAAATACGGTGCAGGAATACTAATACCGTAGCGCATCACTTGTTCCAACACTTTCACATCTAAGTTCACATCCATGGCCTTGCATTCAATCATGAGCCAAGGTTGATGATTTCTATCGTACACCAACACATCGAAACGCTTTTTCATTCCACCTAAGTCCAACTCTTTTTCTATGGCAATCAATGCCGAAGGGTAGTTTAGCGTGTTGGTTAAGTAAAGCAATACATGTTGACGCACCCACTCTTCAGGACTCAGCGTTACCCACAATTTCCTCCATTCATCGAAAATGAGCGTTTTACCCAATTCTGTTTTGGTTCTGAAATCATGTTTTGGATAGTTTATCGCGATCATTGCTGCGAAATAACTAAATTTGTGGGATTAATCCGCCCATGACCCTATTCTTTGATATTTACTAACATTAAAGCCAACAACATGAAAACAAAGCAAGAAATCGTTGAAAACTGGCTCCCACGCTACACCGGAGAAAAACTGGAGAACTTCGGAAAGTACATCCTTCTCACCAACTTCAGTAATTATGTGAAGCTTTTCGCCGAATGGCACAACGTGCCCATCGTAGGTGCAGATCGCCCCATGCAGTGCGCTACTGCAGAAAACATCACAATTATCAATTTTGGAATGGGAAGTCCAACAGCAGCAACTGTTATGGATCTGATGACTGCCATTGAGCCCAAAGCCGTTCTTTTTCTAGGTAAATGCGGCGGACTCAAAAAGAGAAATCAAATTGGCGACCTTATTCTTCCAATCGCTGCTATTAGAGGAGAAGGTACTTCCAACGACTATTTCCCTCCCGAAGTTCCTGCCTTACCTGCCTTCGCTTTGCAAAAAGCGGTATCTACTACCATTCGTGAACATGAAGTAGATTATTGGACAGGCACCGTTTACACCACCAACCGTAGAGTGTGGGAACACGACGAACAGTTCAAAGAATACCTCCAGAAAGTGCGTGCGTATGCCATCGACATGGAAACGGCTACCATCTTCTCTGTAGGTTTCTACAACAAGATCCCTACTGGAGCCCTACTCTTGGTAAGTGATCAACCAATGACTCCTGAAGGAGTAAAAACAGAAGAGAGTGATAAGAAAGTAACCGGCAATTTTGTAGAAAGACATATCAAAATTGGAATCGATTCATTGAAACAATTGATCGATGATGGTTTAACGGTTCGTCACCTCAAATTCTAAACTGCCAAAGGAATAGCATCCAATTCGGATGCTGCCCTTTACCGGCGGTAATCTGCAGAGTTTTGTATCTTCACAACATGCTTTCACGCTCCCCGTTACTGGAAGTAAAGAACTACTCACTATCTTTTGCAAACAGCCCACAAAAACCGGCTGTCAATAGCATTGATTTCACCATCCAAACAAACGAATTAGTGGCACTGGTGGGTGAATCAGGATCGGGGAAATCAGTAACTGCTTTATCTCTGTTAGGTCTTCTTCCAAAAAAAAGTATTGGCAAACAATCGGGTTCACTTCTCTATACCAAAAAAGATGGATCGCAAATTGATCTTTTGAATTGCGATGAAGCAATGCTTGAAAGCATTAGAGGAACCGAAATTGCAATGGTTTTTCAAGAACCCATGAGCTCTTTAAACCCACTAATTACCGTTGGGGAACAGATTTCGGAAGCAATCAGAAAACATAAAAAACTCAAGTCCAAAGCGGCATTTTCGGAAGCAGTGTCTCTATTAGAACTACTGAAAGTTCCGAATCCCTCAGAAACCTATTATAAATACCCGCATCAGTTGAGTGGCGGACAAAAGCAGCGCGTAGTGATTGCGATAGCAATGTGCTGTGAACCGCGTCTGTTAATCTGCGACGAACCCACTACTGCCCTAGATGTAACTGTACAAGCATCGATTCTTGAAACATTAAAAGAACTTCAACGCAATACAGGAATTGGCATCTTGTTCATAACGCATGATTTAGGTGTGGTTTCAGAAATTGCGGATCAAACTATTGTATTGTATCGTGGCGAATTGATTGAAAAAGGACCGACCAAACAATTGCTTCAAAATCCAGAGCAAGAGTATACGAAAGCATTGATTCAATGCAGACCGCAAGCGGATTACAAAGGGCGCCTTTTACCAACGGTTGAATCAATTCTTAGAAATGATTCCGTACACAACAAAGTATTTCAAAGTACAACAAGCACTCAGCCTTTCATTGAAATCAAGAATTTAAATGTTCGTTTTGTAACCAAACGAAATTGGTTGGGGAAACCGAAAGCATATTATCAAGCACTAAAAGATATCAACCTTACCATCTACAAAGGAGAAACACTGGGTATTGTGGGCGAAAGCGGTTCGGGTAAAACAACACTGGGGAAAGCGCTCTTGCAATTGATTCCTGCCGACTCAGGCGATGTGTTGTTGAATGGAACTGCTATTGGTCAACTTTCTAACTCAGAACTCAGGAAAAATCTGCAATTGGTATTCCAAGATCCCTTTTCAAGTTTGAACCCTTCCATGACCATTGAACAAGCATTAACTGAACCCATGAAAGTGCATGGAATGGGAAACAATCACCAAGAAAGAAAAAGCAAGGTGATTGAGTTATTGGAAAAAGTTCAACTTTCAAAAGACATCCTTCCACGCTATCCACATGAATTCAGTGGAGGTCAGCGCCAAAGAATTGTGATTGCCCGTGCCCTTACTTTGAATCCAGCCTGTATGGTTTGTGATGAATCGGTTGCAGCATTGGATGTAAGTGTTCAAGCGCAAGTTTTAAACCTTCTTCAAGAATTAAAAGAAAGTTTTCAATTCACCATTCTATTCATCACACACGATTTGAATGTAGTACATTATATTAGTGACCGAATCCTCGTCATGAACAATGGTTCCATTGTTGAAACTGGCACTGCACACGATGTATTTTATCATCCTCAGATGCCCTACACTCAACAATTATTAAGTGCGATCCCTAGGTTCTAAAATCTATTCTTCCTCATCGTCATCTGTGAATCGGTTGTAACGATTGAACTGATTGGCATAGAATCTTCCGGATGGACGAAGACCAAACAAGTACCCATTCAAAGAGCGCTGAGCTGCTTTCAATGCCTTATCCAAATCTTTCAATACTTCTTCTGGCTTATGCGTGAAATCCATATCCAAATGGTTTCTTGAAAAATCGATGAGGCCGAATCCCGCAATACGCCAAGGACCTTTCTCTGTTTTACGATACTTTAAAATATAAAACCAACCCGAGTCGGTTTTACTTTGTACCCATTGCTTTTTAATAACTTCAATTTCACTCAATGAATCTATTTCCAACTCCGAAACCAAGGCGGTTTCCAAAAGTTTATTTTCTGATTTGTACTCCGGCGACATGCAATCCAATTGCTTTAAAACATACAAGCCCTCGTACAATTTCTTCCGCTCCTTTTGATTTTTTTCAGTGCTTATTAATAGCACATGATCTACGGGTACTCCCTGTCCAATTAACTCCAACAATGCTTTTGTTCGAGTAGCTCCAACCGGGAACTTCAATGCAGTTGCAAAGATCTTTTGCACCTGTGCATTTTCTTTGTAATAGGGAGCCAGCAGTGTGAAATACTTTTCCAAATCAGGATGGGTACTTTTTCTGGAACCATAGAAATCAACATTAGAAGAAGCTGCATCAATTTGTTCATTTTGAACCGTATTAACCGCTTTCTTCAATTCGATCTTTGCATCAAAAATCATCTTCGTCAATTCCGGACTGAATTCAGGTTTGTACAATCCCGAATCTTTGATTGTGACCAGTAAATCGAGGATCGGTTCTTTATAGCTTTCAATTGATATCAACTTATTGATTTCAGGAAACAAGAGGGTTGCCAATTTCAAACTGTCTTCAAAAGGTGAGAATAGCTCCTCATATTCGTTGTTCTCTTCAAAAACCGGAGGATCATTTACAATTAATTTCAAAAAAGTGGTCACGGCAAGTTTCTCGTCCATATTGGCTAGGGCTTGTAATACCGCGTTTTGATAACGAGTAGTGTCGGCGTTGGCATCATACAATTCTTGCAAATATTGAACCCGCTGTACTAAACTGGTACTATCTTTTATATACCCCAATTCGCGAATCAATTGCTCCTTGGTTGCAACATATTCCTTTTTGTCTCTGGTACCGGTTTCAATTGCCTTCTTCAAAAAAGTCCAGCCGGTCTTTCCAAAATAGGTATCATTGATGGCCTTTCGTGCTTTCAATGCTAATAAGGAATCACTGCTGGAGAAGTCGGCATACCAGCGCTCCATGGGAGACTTAAAAATGGATACACTGTCTATCCGAGGCAACAATTCGAAACTGTTAAAGAATTCCAGTTGAGCTTCATCCAAGCCGGCATTGGCGTCGAAGTCGGTTGAAACAACAACCATTCGATTTCCGTTCAATACTACTTTTTTGCGAATGGCTTTTTGAGACGCTGTATCACGAAGCACTAAATCAAATCCCGAAACCATCCGATTGGACCAAAACGTATCGACTTTTTGATATATTAAGGAATTCGGCGCAAACGGATCCCAGAAATACTGCTTCCAAAACTTAGTACTGTCTTTATTGTAATATTCTCCCTTAAAATCAATGGCAGTTACGAATATTCCCGATTTCAGGGAACGATCCATAAAACTGGCATTTTTATATACCGTCTGAAACTGACTACCATACTCACGTTTATTGATCAGGTCTTTCTCTGCCGCCATTAAATCTTGTGTACGCTGCTCTGTTTTCGGATAATAAGAGGTTTTCACTTTGAAAAGCAGACTTGAATCTATGAACCAAGTTGGCTTCTCACTTGACGTAAGACCTACTAATTTAGAACTTGGGATAAGACCACTCAATTCAGGCTGGTTTTCTACGTAGAAACTAAAGTATCCACCTGTGGCAACATACTGTGCATATAATTTATTGCCATCAGTAGTTTCATAACTAACCTTTAGCAATCCCCCACTTGGAGTCATTGTAAAGCTTCTTGACAATTCTTTTTTAATGATCGGAACTTGTTCAAAATTGAACGCTAAAATGGCCAATGAGAAACTATCTTCTTCTATTAGATCGTGCTGATCCAATCGGAATGTCATTTGCAAACTTGCTTTGCTATTGGCCGTATCTACCATTCCAATTTGATACCCCTTGAAATAATCGCCCCAATATTTTGGTTTGTTTATTTGCGTGAGGATCGATTTAGACTTAGGTTTATTTGGCAATTCATTTTCGGCGGAATACTGTGGTAATTTGATTGAATTGAAGAATTTGGTCACTTCAGCTCCTGAAGTGTATTGATCGGGACCGTTTACTTTGAACACAAAAACTTCAAAAGGCGAAACCAATATCTGATAACGCTGGCTGTCGCCTTTTCTGGTTTTGTTTACAATATCAAATCCTGAAAAAACACCTCTGGTAATTTTAGTTTTAGAAATTATTTTCCCGGGAATGTTTTCATATAACAGACTATCGATGGTTTCAATTACTTTGTTCTTATTCAAATCGGTGATTACACTGTAATACGGCACCCTGCTTAAGAGGTAGTATACTCCGTTCGACATATCGGAGTATTGATAAGTTTGATATGCCCTATTATCGGTGCGGCGGTAGAAAGGACCGGGCATTTGTGCAGCTATGCCTAGTTCAGGAACGGCATACTCAGCGAGTGTGACCGGTGCTTTTATTTTATCAATTTGATCTTTCTGTGCGGCGTCTCTATTCACCATATAAATGGGTCTTAGTGTATACCCCATTCTTCGTAAAATTTCAATAACACCTCTTTCACCCGCTAGATGCGCAGCTCCTACCCCCACAAATAATTTCTTTCCCGACTTCATGATACTATCCATCGAAGCCGCTTGAATTTCATTTCTCAAGTAGAGGAATTTTTCATTGTAGGCTTTTGATTCACTCACAATGGTTTCCATAGAATCGAGCAAATCGAGATCGCCCTTCCGATACGCTTCATTGATTTTACCATAGGCTTCTGTTCGGCCTACTTCTCTGTCTTCCTCTTCTTTTTTAGTTTGGTTGGATTCTACTATTTCTTCGTTGATCTGATCGGCCTTGGCTTGAAGAATAACCTCCTGTGTTCTTCTGTAATGCTCTACTCCTGTAGTTTGCTTGCCCAGTTTGCGAGCTGTTTGATAGATGTACAGATCTAAATAAGTGTTCTCTTCGAAATTTTCGTTGCCTTGATAATTGCGGTATAGGAGTCCGTTTGAAATGGAGGGTTCCTCTTTTAATGCTGATTTTATTTGAGGTTTGAAAGCGGGGAAACTAAGATGGAAAGGCCGGATGAAGTTGTCGGCGGTAGCGTTTTGGTACACTTGATAATTTTGCACCTCTTCTTCGTATCGGTACAATTGATCTTGCCATTCTAAAGGATCCAATTCAATGGCTACTACATCCGATTGCTTGATGCCTAGATAAAAAGAGTCGCTCAAATGAAACACCATTTTGCTACTCACGTGCATGGTTCCAAAGAGGTACGATTTCTTAGGGTCTCCTTTTTTAGAGATCTCCCAAAGCAAACTGGGGTATTTTCCGGTAGGTCGTTGTGCTGAAACTACATTCATGAACAAGCCGAGCACACAAAGTAAAAGGAAGGGTTTGTAATTCATATTCGGTTTGTAAAGGTTAGGATGCATTTCTTGAAAAATTCAATACGAAACGCCTAGGTGTAAACGAAAATTACCAATTTAAAGGAGCAAACAAGCTACTAAAACGGTAAATCTTTCATAAAACCTCTTTATAATTTACAAAATATTAATTATCAACAAATTGCAAGTTATCCACTTGTATTTCAAGGGTGTGAAACTTAAATTTTAAAAATGCGGGTTAAGAGTGTACCTTTGCACGCTTATAAAGACCAACGTTCAATTAGAATCGGGTGCCGTAAGACCTGGTTTTAGTGATCCTCACTACCGCCTTGGCTCCTCTTCTGTTTGCGTTGGGCATCCATTAAAAAATCAATCTATACATGAAGTTATCGCAGTTTCGTTTCGATCTTCCCTTGAATTTGATTGCACAACATCCGGCAAAAAAGCGTGAAGAATCCCGTTTAATGGTAGTTCACCGTCACACCGGCCAAATTGAAAACAAAACCTTCAAAGATGTTTTGGACTATTTTGACGACAAAGACGTATTTGCCGTAAACAACACCAAAGTGTTTCCTGCGCGTATGTACGGCAGAAAGGAAAAAACCGGTGCCAAGATCGAGGTTTTCTTATTAAGAGAATTGAACAAGCCCAATCGTTTGTGGGACGTTATTGTTGATCCCGCAAGAAAGATTCGTGTTGGTAACAAATTGTATTTTGGAGAATCGGATGAGTTGGTTGCTGAGGTAATTGACAATACCACCAGTAGAGGTCGTACGATTCGATTTTTGTGGGATGGAACTGATGAGGAGTTCCGTCAGATGCTGGAAATTTTAGGTGAAACGCCCCTTCCTAAATACATCAAAAGAAAGCCTGAGCCTGAGGATAAGGAGAGATACCAAACGGTATATGCGAAGCACGAAGGTGCAGTTGCAGCTCCTACTGCCGGTTTGCACTTCAGTATTGAATTGATCAAGCGTTTGGAGATCAAGGGTGTTCGCTTTGCAGAAGTGACCCTGCACACAGGTTTGGGAACCTTCCGTCCAATTGAAGTAGAAGATTTGAGTAAGCATAAGATGGACGCAGAATACTACAAAATTGATGAAACCTCTTGTAATATCGTTAACAAGGCCATCAAAAGTGGTAACCGCATTTGCTCGGTAGGAACTACTACCATGCGTGCAATTGAAAGTTCGTATACTGCGGAGAAATTATTGAAGCCATCTGAAGGTTGGACCAATACTTTTATCCACCCTCCTTACAACTTCAATATTGCCGATTCATTGATCACAAACTTCCATTTGCCAAAAACAAGTTTATTGATCATGGTTTGTGCGTTCGCCGGATATGACTTAGCTATGGAAGCTTACAAGAAAGCGATCAAAGACAAATACCGCTTCTTCAGTTACGGAGATGCGATGTTGGTGATCTAATTCTAAGCATTTTGTTATAAATACCTTTAAGGGCCGCAAATGCGGCCCTTTCTTTTTGACTAATTTGTTCAAAGAAAAAAGAGTTGCTATCTTTTGATAGTAAAGCAATCATTTAATTTCTTGCCATGAAAAATTTCATCCCACTTCTTCTATTTCTTCTTTTAGCCCAAACAACAATGGCTCAAAAAACCGTTCCGCTCTACAGTGAATCAATCCCTAACTCAAAGCCTTCGAAAGACGAGGAGTTCACAGATACATTGAAAGGTGGAATATTGATTGTACATAAAATTTCGCGCCCTACCCTCACCATCTATCTACCGGAACATCCGGCGCCCGGTAAGCAAGCCATGATCATTTTCCCGGGAGGAGGATATTTTATCAACGCTACCAGTCATGAAGGCCATGATGTTGCCAAAGAACTTGCCAAAAACGGTATAGCTGCTTTCGTTGTAAAATACCGTATACCCGATACTGCCACGATGGTGAATAAAGAAATTGGGCCGCTTCAAGATGCGCAACAGGCTATTTTAACTGTGAGATCCAATGCCAAGAAATGGAATATCAACCCTTTAAAAATTGGCGTCATGGGATTTTCGGCCGGCGGGCATTTGGCGTCAACCCTGGCTACCCATTATCAAAAATCGCTTATTCCGAATCCTGA
Source organism: Endoryza foliicola (assembly GCF_050589245.1). NCBI lineage: Bacteria > Pseudomonadati > Bacteroidota > Chitinophagia > Chitinophagales > Chitinophagaceae > Endoryza > Endoryza foliicola. The sequence continues at coordinate 35,091 of NZ_JBOBEW010000007.1, forward strand.
AAAAGTATCGCTCAGGCCCGACTTTCTGGGTTTGATTTATCCGGTTATAAGTTTTAAAGACAGTGTTGGACATATGGGTTCTAGAGCACAATTGATTGGGCCGCTTATTTCAGCCGAAAAAATAGATGAATACAGTAACGAACTGCATGTTGATAAAGACACCCCTCCTAGTTTTCTAGTGCATGCGAAAGATGATCCGATAAAGATTGAAAACAGTTTAGTGTTTATTGAAGCCCTTAAGAAATTTAAGATCCCTTATGAGACTGTTTTTTTCGAAAAGGGTGGACATGGTTACGGAATGATCAACCCAACAACTGAAGTAAAGTGGATGGATCAATTCATACCATGGATTAAAAATCATTAATACAAAAAGCCCCGCAGGATAGCTGCGGGGCTTTTAATTAGTTATTACCTGAATTATTTCGTCAGTTTAGCAGAGAAACCGATTCCAAACCAGAAGTGATAAGCCACTACTTCAGTAGCCGGTATACGGTATTGAGCTTGAATGTTCAAATAGGCTTCGTCAAATACATTGATTTGCATCCCTGTTCCTACAGGAATATATGCACCAACATAAGAACGATAATTTGACACCCCTACTCCTGTTTGCAAATAAGGAACGATCAAATAGTTTGCAGGCAACATTCTTCCACGAATAGTAGCATCCCCTTCTAAAAGCAAGCCATCATTGCCATAAGTCACTTTATTAGGAACCGGATAATCTACCAGAGATCCTGAAAGAGTTAGAGAATAGTCTAGGCTCTTATTAATTCCTTTGGTATAACTCACAGCCAAACCGGGAGTCATATCTTTTAACTTTGAAAATTCTTTGTTTTTGAATACGGAACCCAGATTGTTCTTACGAACATTCGCTGCAGAAGTAAAATCATTATAAATAATGCTGATTCCGAAAGTAGCTGGCTGCACCCCACTATCCTGTGCGGATACTCCTAAAAATCCCAATAGGGCGATTAGAGCAACGGTTAGTTTCTTCATAAACGAGCGTGTTTTGGTAGTAACAAAAATAAAGGCCTCCAACGTAACTATAAAATTTTTTATTTACTGTTCCACGGGCTTTGTTTCGGGCTCTTCCGGCTCCTCCTCGTCGAAGTTTTCGGGCTTTTTCTTGCCTAAATACTCCACTTTCACCTTTGTGAGCCCTTTCCCAATAAAGGAGAGTTTTGAGGCAGCAGCGCGGCTTAAATCGATCAAACGACGGTTTTTTGGGTGCATCCGGTCATTGATGCGAACAATTACTGAACGATTATTACTCAAATTGGTCACTTTCACCCAGGATTGTAAGGGCAGCGTATTGCTGGCTGCGGTAAGCTTTTTCTGAGTGTATACTTCCCCTGAAGCCGTTTTTCGGCCCTCAAATTTATTGTCGTAGTAAGAAGCGGTTCCGATCTTGATCTTGGGAATTCCCGATTTTTTCTTCCGTATGGTAGTGGAATCAGACTTTACAGCCTGAGAAAACAGGGAAACTGACAGCAAGCAGCTGCAGCAAATAAGGAGCAATCGTGACGCCATATAGATCGATTATTGGATGGATTTGTCTGCGAAATATCGCTCGCGCAACTTCTTGTCCTCCCCATAAATATCTTCATAAAATTTCACTTTTCCCAATTTCCCCTCAGCAGTAAAATATCGTATGAAAACGGGCATCCGATTACGAACCCAAAGTGTATGCTTTTCTTTTCTTTTCAACCAAACTTTCAGAGAATCTTGCGACTTATTGACTAACAAGTCATTAGACTTTCTAACGGTATCACCTTGTACAATAAAATGGGCCAATTTTTGCCATTCTTGAACGCGTACACAGCCATGACTCAAACTCCTACTGGCATTGGCAAATAAATACCGTTGGTTGGTATCGTGCATGTACACACTGTACTTATTATTAAAATTGAATTTAAGGATCCCGAGAGCATTGGCATCACCACTTCCCTGGATCACTTTGTAGGGGATTCCTTTTGTGTATTTAAACCAATTGATTGAAGCCGGGTCAATTTCTTCGCCTTTATTGTTTACAATCATGTACCCATGTTTGGCGAAATAAGCCGTACTTTTTCTTGCTTCGGGAATCACTTCTTTAGCAATAATGCTGGTAGGAATATTCCACTGCGGATAGGTAATGATATCTGTGATCTTACTAGTTAATAAAGGAGTACGGGTTTCAGGTTTTCCTACTACTACTCTCGATGTGAATGCCAAAGTATCTGCATCCCATACTTGCATATAATAACTAGGAATATTCACCCAAATATAACGGGAGGGCATGGTATCGGGCAATTGCTTGTATTTATCCAAATTCAAGGCAATTGTTTTGAATTGTTCCCAAGGAGTATAATTGAGGCGTGCAGCTGTAGCTACATTGATCTTTCCGGTTGGCTTTAAGTTGAAGCGTTTCTGATAGCTGGTTAACACCGTTTTCCAAGCCAAGGTATCCTGATCATTAAAACTACTGTCAATCAATCCGCCTTCCTCCAAACGCGCCTTCAACTGCGCCATCAACTGAACAGAGTCTTTATTTGGGTAGATGATATAGGTATACTTTTTAAATTGCTGGATAGAATCTAAGAAGTGTTTAAGACCATTTTTGAGTGAATCGTATCCAATAACTTTTGGCTCTAATGATTGAAAACTTTTTTCAATGTTTTTTGAAGAGAGTACCTCAGTCATTAACTCGCTGTAAAACAAGGGGGGCAAAAGTGTGTCTTTTGTAAGTGTGATACTATCTTTTTGCAATCGACCTTGTTTTAGATGCCTTCCTATCAGCATCACTGCATCGGTAAGCATTAGATCCGATTGCGCCCATAATACAGCATCTTTATGTGCCAAGGTATCCGTCACCAATCGGTTTTTTATAGCCGAAAGTGTTGAGTAGTGATAGTCGTTTGGAAAGAGTCCAAAGTATTTTGAGCGACCGATGAAATCAATCAATGAGTCTGCCAAAGGAGTAAAAGCCGATTCATGTGTCCAAACGGCTTTATATCCATTGTTTTTGTAATAGATATCGATCAGTGTATCCAATCGAATGATAATGGTATCGGAAATTCGTCCGCTTTTGTTGAGAGACTGTTCTAATAATCTGGAAATTTGTCGGCCCACTACATCATCCATTTCCTCAGGCTTTTCTACAATGCGCGGTGCATTGCTCTCATCAGAAGTACATCCGATGGCCAAAAAACAAACGAAAACAGAAAAGGAAATAAGGATTAATAGCCGATTCATAAATGTGATTGCTTCCCGCAAAACTTTCGAAGTGGAGAAACGGTCTGGAAATTTGACACAATGATAAAAAAAAATCAGGGGATAGCCTACTATCAGTTCACAAAGGGGGCCTTTTTTCTTATAAGTGTTACTATTTATACCCAACGGCATTGGGAAGCGGCGAGTTGTGAGTTATTGAGTTTTGGGTTATAAGTCTGGCACCTAGTTCAACTCATTTGTATCCGGCCTTCCCAAAACAAATAACTTAAAACTTAAAACTCACTACTTACAACTCCCTACACGGCTTCAATACCAATTACGGCCTCCAACTGAATAGGCCCGTATATATGCGGAAAAGTATCCTGAGTAGAGGGAGACCAATCATAGATCAATTGACTGGTTAACTTGGAAGTATCGATCACCAATTTATGAAGATCCGGCACATTGCTATAATATCGCTCAATTACGCCCTTTATCTGACCAGCTTCGCAGCAATGAATAAACCCCTCCTCTTTCAAAGAAGCAGCTTCATAATACCCTTTTTCCTGCGCTTCTGCCCACGATTTTGGTGTTACTAAATGGTATATAATTGGCATAGCAATCGGTTTTTATAGTTTTTAAGATTCGGTGTAAATAGTTGGGATGTGTCGTTCCAACATGTACAGGTCGGCCAGCACAAGAGCTGTAACAGCCTCTAAAACAACCGGAACGCGAAGCGCGATACAAAGATCGTGACGCCCTTTTACAGAGAACTCATCCATTGAATTGGTTTCCCAATTCCAAGTATGTTGTTCTTTTGGAGTAGAAGAAGTGGGTTTAATTGCAATTCGAAATACGAATTCATTTCCATTGGTTATACCACCTACTACCCCACCGGCATGATTGGTTTGAGTAGTTCCCAGGCCATCAATGATCGCATCATTGTGTTCAATGCCGAACATTTTGGCGGCTTGAAAACCGGTACCAAACTCGATGCCTCGCACAGCCGGGATGGCAAAAACAGCATGGCTGATCACAGACTCAACAGAATCAAAGAAAGGATTTCCGAGTCCAACAGGCAATCCCGAAACCCTACATTCTACAATTCCTCCAATAGAGTCTTTTGCATCGATTGCTTTTTGCAAGCCTTTTTCTATATCGGTTTCACCACCTATTTCGAGTAAACTAGCGGTAATGGACAGTTGCTTTAATAGCTTTTTAGCAATCACACCTGCCGCCACCAAACAAACCGTCAATCGTCCGCTAAAATGGCCTCCTCCTCTATAATCTTCGAAGCCACCAAATTTTTGATGAGCAACAAAATCGGCATGACCGGGTCGAGGTACCGCTCTTAATTTATCATAATCTCCACTTCTCGTGTTGTTGTTTTCGAAGATCATTGTTAGCGGAGCGCCGGTTGTTTTATCATTAAACAAACCACTTTTGAAAATGGGCATATCCGATTCCTGACGGGGCGTTACACCTTTTTGAGTGCCACCCTTGCGTCGTTCAATATCCGTCACAAAGTCTTCCAAGAACAAAGGCATTCCGGCAGGAAGCCCGTCAACAGTGATTCCCACAGAAGCTCCGTGTGATTCACCAAAAATGGAAACTTTTAATATGCGTCCAAATGAGTTCATAATACTAAGGTGTATAAATTTACATCAATTCAGTTTATTGATGCGAATTGTTTAATGAATGATGCCTCCTAGTTTCCGAATGTGATCGTAGAAATCGGGGTACGACTTATTAATGGCTTCTGCTTCTTCAATTTCAACGGCTCCCTCTGCTTTCAAAGCGGCTACTGCAGCAGCCATGGCTATACGGTGATCGTGATGCGAATGGGTTTTTGCAGCTCTCACTCCGGTACCTCCGTGTACAATCATCAAATCGTCTTGCAATTCAATTTTGATTCCCATTTTACCGAATTCTTCTTGCAAAGTGAGCGCACGGTTGCTTTCTTTATGTGTTAATCTAGTAGCGCCTTCAATTACTGTTTTGCCTTCGCAATAGGAAGCCAATGCTACCAATGGAGGAAACAAATCTGGACATTCGGTTGCATTGAAATGAAATGCTTTCAATGGCAGGGGGCGTAATTCAATATGTGTAGGCTCAATGGAAATGCCTCCTCCCGAACTCATGATCGCTTGAAGAATCGCCTTATCAGCCTGTGTTGAAAACACATCCAAGCCCTTTACCGTAATTGGACCGGCAATGACTCCCGCAACCAACAGAAATGCGGCTCCACTCCAATCTCCTTCAACGGTATAGGTTCTATTGGAAGGATTTACAGCTTCATTTTTATCGAAATAGAAAGATTCGTAGTTGTTGTTAACAGGTATTTTCAATCCAAACTCTTTCATTACCGCTAGGGTAAGATCAACATATGGCTTGCTTTTTAAATTGGTAACCGTAATAGTAACATCACTGGCATTTGAAGCAGCGTATGCCATGAGCAGTCCGGTTAAGAATTGAGAACTCAAACTTCCATCGATGGTGATATTTCCCGGCTTTAAAGGCCCTGTTACTTGTAAAGGCAGTTTACCACCATTACTTTGTATGTTCACTCCAAGTTGCGGTAAAATTTCATCAAAGAAATCCATTGGTCGGGTAACCAAACTACCGGTACCATTGATGGTGATGGTTTTTTCACTCATGGCAACAATAGGAGTAAACATACGGATGCTTAGGCCCGATTCTCCGCAATTGATGGCCTCTGCAACGGGTTTTACTCCACTTGAGCTGATGGTTATTTCTTCACCTGCTTTTTCTATAACTGCACCCAAACGGGTAATGATATCTTTAGCTGCTTCATCATCATTGCTATGTCCCGGGTTGATTACAGTGGTTGTGGCCCCGGAAACCAAGGCTGCTGCACAAGCTCTTTGCATGGAGCTTTTTGATGCTGCGGCACGAATAGAACCGCTGAGTGATGAAGGTTGTACTGTTACTTTCATATTTCCTAAACGGGCTTAACTAAAGTTGTAATAGCAAATTGGTTAGATCCGACATTGGAATGGGATACACCACTCCTTTTCCATTTTTTTGTAGAAGAATATAATTCATCACTGCCTTTTCCTTTTTCTTGTCTTTCTCCAATACTGCAATTGCTTTCTTCATGCTGAACTTGGCATAGGTAGGCAGTTGATAGGCTTTGATCAATTCTATCAGCTCATTTTTGCCTTTATAATTCAAAATTCGTTCACTCAGTTCTGCGGCATAAGTCATTCCTATTGCTACAGCCTGACCGTGAGAAAGCTCGTATTGATTTTCGATTGCATGCCCAAGGGTATGCCCGAAATTGAGTAGCCTGCGGTCACCTTTTTCAAACTCGTCTTTCAACACTACTTTGGTTTTTATCAGCGCATTTCTTTTCACCAATGCAGCCAATGCTTTTTTGTTCTTCTGATAATACCCAATGTTGTATTGTTGCAGCTCTTTAAACAGTGCGCCGTCCTTGATAGCAGCATGTTTAATGATCTCTGCAAACCCATTCTGCCATTCTGCTTCCGGCAAACTGCTCAATAATTTGAAGTCGTACAAAAGAAAAGAGGGTTGGCGAATGATGCCTACCATATTCTTATAGATTCCTACATCTATTCCGTTCTTACCTCCAATAGATGCGTCTACCATTGCTAGCAAAGTGGTTGGCACAAATCCACAACGAATACCGCGCATGTAAATGCTGGCAATATAGCCGGTGATATCGGTGATAACACCTCCACCAACGCCCACCAAAGTGAACTTGCGGTCTACTCCTAAAGCAATGAGTTGTTCAACAATGGCATCAACCGTAGCTTGAACCTTATATTGCTCCCCTGCTTTTAATGCAATGGTATTCCAGTTTTTAAAGGCAGCGTGATGTGCTTTAAAAACATTTTCATCTGTGATAATTACAGCCGCCTTTGGGTCTACAATTTCTTTCAGCTGCTTTATGCTGCCATCGAAATAATAGTCCACTTTAGCGCCTGAAAAAGTGTAGGTCTGCTTTTCCATGCTTATAAAAATGAAAAATACAAGGCCGGTTGGCCTTGTATCAATGTATTAGGCATTCATAATCTTATTCTGATGGTTGATACTTTCCATGTGTACCGCATCAAAATAACGAGTGATGAATTCTTTGCTCAATCCTTGCTTCTCACCTTTCACAAAGGCACGCTCCAAAATTTCATTCCAACGATTGGTTTGGAGGATGGTGATATTGTTGTTCTTTTTGTACTCACCAATTTTTTCAGCGATTTTCATACGCTGACTTAAAATCTGCATCAATTCATCATCGAGGTGATTGATTTGTTGACGTAGTTTTTCTAGAGCCGCGTGGTATTCTTGTGAAGCAGTATCTTCACTTCTCCAGATGATACTTGAAATCATTTCACCCAAACGTTCCGGGGTTACTTGTTGTTTGGCATCGCTCCAAGCATTGTCGGGATCGATATGGCTTTCAATCATCAAACCATCGAAATCGAGGTCAATGGCTTTTTGAGCTACATCCATTAAGATATCGCGGCGACCACAAATATGTGAAGGGTCGTTGATAATTTTCAATTCAGGGTTGCGGCGTTTCATTTCAATTGCCAAGTGCCACATCGGTGCATTGCGGTATTCTGTGTTACCGTATGAAGAAAAACCACGGTGAATCAAACCAATTTGTTTCACTCCGGCGCGCGCTACACGCTCCACTGCACCTGACCACAATTCGAGGTCGGGGTTGATTGGGTTCTTGATCAATACGGGAATATCTACACCTCTCAAAGCATCGGCCACTTCTTGAACACTGAAAGGGTTCACGGTAGTACGAGCACCGATCCACAAAATATCTACATCAAATGTAAGCGCATCTTCCACCTGCTTTCCGGTAGCAATTTCTACGGTTGTAGGCAAGCCGGTCAATTTCTTGGCTTGTTGTAACCAAGGTAATCCTTTCGCACCGATCCCTTCGAACATACCGGGTTTGGTACGAGGCTTCCAAATTCCGGCGCGAAGTACATCTACTTTACCGGTGTTTGCTAATCGTTGAGCAGTTTCAATAACCTGAGCTTCTGTTTCGGCACTGCAAGGGCCACTGATGATCATGGGCTTCTTGTTCCAGGCCTGCTGGGTTACTTCTTTCATGTTAGTTGCGTCTGTTGCTTGCATATTGGTGAAATTAAAAATGTGATCAAAATTGATTTATACAGTTGCCGTAACAGCAGCTGCATCATTTCAATGATGATCACATCTGACTATTATCGGCTATTAGCGTCGTTCATACGAATGCGGCGGCCCTTGTATTTCTTCCCGTCAACTGCTTCAATCATTTGACGAGCCGCTTTGCGATCGATTTCTACCCAGCTGTTCATTTCTTTCATATCAATTCTTCCGAGTACTTCTTTTTTAAGATCACTCATGTCTAATATGAATTGTAAGAAACTGGCTTTGTAAAAACCATCTTTCGTGCCAAGGTTCACAAAGAGACGTTGATAGTCGCCACCCCCACCGAATTCACGGCCGCGGGTATCTCTTCTTCTATCATTTCCTCTGTCGCCTCCTCTATCGTTTCCACGATCTCCTCTCTCACCACGCTCTCTGAAATTAGAACGTTCTCTTTCGCGAACGTTTAAGTCTTCTGCGTTTTCGTAGTATTTGAGGAAACGGTCGAATTCAAGAGAAGCTACACGTTTCAACACTTCTTCTTTGCTTACATCGGCAAATTTTTCCTGCAACATGGGTAAGTAGGTTTCATAGTCACCATGACTTATATCACGTTGCAAGAGTTTATCCATAAATGAAAAGAACTGCTTTCTACAAACGTCTTTACCACTTGGAATTTCCAACTTATGGAAAGGCGCTTGAACGATTCTTTCAATTTGACGCAATTTTCCGGTTTCGCGAGAATGAATCAAACTCATACAAATACCGGTGTTGCCCGCGCGTCCTGTTCTTCCACTTCGGTGCGTATACACTTCAATATCATCGGGAAGTTCGAAATTGATAACATGGGTAATTCCCTGTACATCAATACCGCGAGCGGCCACGTCTGTAGCGATTAGAAGTTGAAGGGTTTTGTCGCGAAACTCACCCATTACTTTATCGCGTTGTTGCTGCGTCAAATCACCGTGAAGGGCATCGATATCGTATCCTTCGCGGGTTAGTTTATCGGCAATTTGTTGGGCGTCGATTTTTGTTCTGGTGAAAATGATTCCATAGATACCGGGGTTAAAATCGATCAATCTTTTCAATGCTTCATAACGGTTCTGAGAACTGGTGATAAAGTATTGGTGATCGATGTTTTTATTGGCGGTATTCATTTTACCCACGGTCACTTCCACCGGTTGTTGCATGTACTTTTTGCTCACGCGCTTAATTTCAGGTGGCATGGTAGCACTAAATAACCATGTGGCGTTTCTCTTTGGGGTGTTTTGTAGAATGAACTCAATGTCGTCTTGGAAACCCATGTTCAACATTTCATCCGCTTCGTCTAAAACAACGTATTCGATTTCGTCGAGATTAATTGCTTTGCGTTCGATTAAGTCGATCAATCGTCCCGGAGTAGCTACAACTATTTGAACACTTCTTTTCAGTTCTCTAATTTGAGTACCGATGGAAGCACCTCCATAAACAGCCACTACATTTGTACTGGGAAGAAATTTCTTGAATAACTCAAGTTCATTCACAATTTGCAAACACAATTCACGAGTGGGGCAAACCACCAATGCTTGCGCTGTTTTTTTTGTAGAATCAACCAGTTGTAAAAGAGGCAAGCCAAATGCGGCTGTTTTTCCTGTGCCCGTTTGCGCCAGTCCCACAAAATCCTTCGTTCCACTCAATAATACAGGAATTGCTTTCTCCTGTATGGTTGTTGGGTTTTTGAATCCTAACTCATCGGTAGCCTTTACCAATGCAGCATCCAAACCCAACGCATCAAAAGTCATCATATAAATTACTAATTTGGCGCAAAGGTACTGCAAAACCCACGCCCTGCCTAATAAACTATTCAAAGAGCTGATAGTTAGCCTATTACAGGCTCCTATTCTTCTATTTTATAATACGTCGAATGCTGTTCGCATTCTCTATTAATTCGGTCAAATACTCGTAATTGTCTTTCTCCAAGCAAGATTTGATCTTGCGCAATTGCGAAATGTGCTCGTTTAGTACATCCAACACGTTTTCCTTGTTTTGTTGGAAAATTGGCACCCACATTGAAGGAGTACTTTTTGCCAAACGAACGGTACTTTCAAAACCACCACCCGCCAATTCAAAAATGGCATTCTCTTCCTTTTCTTTTTCCAATACCGTATTGGCAAGCGCAAAGGAGGTGATGTGAGAAATATGACTCACATAGGCCACGTGGCGGTCATGATCGTGTGAACCCATGTACACCAAGCGCATTCCTAAATCGGTATAGATCTTCTCCATTGCTTCCACTGCATCCGGATCGGAGACTTCTTTTTCACAGATCACACAGGATCTTCCTACGAAGGCATTGCGCACGGCAGCTTCCGGACCACTGTATTCTGTTCCCCACATGGGGTGGGTGGCTACAAATTGCTTTCTGTTGGGGTGATCTCTCAATGCGTCGCACAATGCTTGTTTAGTAGACCCCGCGTCTGCTACTATTTGTCCTGGTTTTAAGAGATCCATTATGGTAGTCATCACCGGAATGGTAGCATCTACCGGAATGGCCACATAAATCAAATCCGCTTTTGCCACCGCTTCTTCCAAAGGCAAAGCTTCATCAATAATTCCCAAATCAATTGCCTTTTGGGCACTCGACGCAGTTCTACTTACGCCTATAACGTTCTTGGCTAGCCCTTTGTCCTTTAAAGCCAACGCAAAAGAGCCACTGATCAATCCAACACCAACAATGGTTACATTCTGAAACATAGCTTAACTCAATTTTGATTTGATTCGGGCAATGCTTTCGTTGAAATTCTCAATAGTGCTGCACAAACTCACGCGCACGTATCCATTCCCGGCTGTTCCAAAAATTCCCCCCGGGGTTATGAATACATTGGCGCCGTAGAGCACCTTATCGCTTACTGTATAACCACTTTCCTCAGCTGCAGGAATTTTTGCCCAAACGAACATGCCTACCTGAGCGCGATCATAAGTGCAATGCAGCAGATCCAACAACTCAAATGCTTTTTCTCTTCTTTCTTTATATACCGCGTTTACGCTATCGTACCAATCTTTTCCCAAGCTCAAGGCTTTCGCTGCGGCTAATTGCAAAGGAAGAAACATGCCGCTGTCCATATTGCTCTTAAAACGCAATACTTCGTCGATTCTATCTTTAGAAGCGCACAACATACCCACACGCCAACCGGCCATGTTTTGAGATTTACTCAAGCTGTTCAGTTCTAACACACAATCCAAAGCCCCGGGAGTAGCGAGTAAACTCTGCGGTTGATCATTCAGAATAAAACTGTAAGGGTTATCGTGCACAATCAACAAATTGTGTTTTTTAGCAAAAGCGATCAGCTTTTCAAAAAAGGATGCTTCCGGAAGGGTTCCGGTTGGCATGTGCGGATAATTAACGAACAACAATTTTACTTTTGAAAGATCGGTTTGTTCCAATGCTTCAAAATTGGGCTGCCATTTGTTTTCTTCTTTTAGTTCATAAGAAACAGGAACTCCACCGGCTAACTTAACAGCAGCGCTATAAGTAGGATAACCGGGGTTGGGAATCAATGCTTGATCTCCATTGTCTAAGTAGGTCATGCAAATATGCATGATGCCTTCTTTACTTCCAATCAGTGGCAAAATATCGGTATCCGCATTTAAAGATACTCCGTACCATGTTTTGTACCAATCTGCAATAGCATTGCGCAGAATAGGAGAACCTTTATAGGATTGATAGGCATGTGTATTGGCTTTCGCACTTTCCTCATGAAGAATTTTCACCACTTCAGGATGAGGTGGAAGATCGGGACTGCCAATACCCAGATTGATGATTTTCTTTCCCTCTTTGTTGAGTCCGTCTATTTCTCTCAGTTTTTGAGAGAAGTAGTACTCGCCTATTCCATTTAACCTGTTTGCCGTTGCTATCATATAACCCCTTTATTTATGCGCTTTTTAATTTGAGTTGATTTCCGTTTCTATAGATGCCGAAACAAGTGTAAGATTCTGTTTGATTCTTTACTTGTTCTTCCATGAAATGGTATTGTTGTATAGACTCGAATTCCAGATCAGCGTAAAAATTGTACTTGAAATCGGAGCCCGGAATCGGAAAACTTTGGAGCTTGCTTAAGTTGATCCCTGCATGTGCTATGATTGTTAGCACACGAGCCAAGCTTCCTTGAGAATGATCGGTGTGAAAATTGATGCTTGCTTTGTTAGGGTTTTCAATGGGGGCTGCACTATCGGGACGTTGAAGCACCAGAAAACGCGTATAATTGTTTTTCATGGTATGGATATTCGGTGCAAGAATATCTAAATCGAACAATTCAGCAGCCAATTTGCTGGCGATGGCCGCTTGTGTTTTGCTTCTATTTTTGTGTATATGCTGCGCGCTTAAAGCGGTATCTTCTGTTTCAACTAATTTCCAATTGTGTTTTTCGAGAAAGTCGAGACACTGTAAAATGGCCATAGGATGTGAATGCACTTCTTTAATGTCTTCCAATTTCACACCGGGGTTTACCAATAAGTTCTGTTTAATTTGCAAATACACTTCACCTACTACTTGAAGGTTCGATTTCTTAAGCAAACTATAATTGGGTAGAATGCTTCCGGCAATGGAGTTCTCAATAGCCATTACGCCGCCATCACTTTCTTTCTTGTTGGCTGCAATTTTCACTACATCACGAAAAGTATCACAAGCAATCACTTCAACATCTTCTCCAAAAAACTGGCGAGCAGCTACCTGGTGAAAACTTCCTTCATAGCCTTGGATGGCTACTTTATGGGGTTTGCTCGTTTGATGTTGTGTTTGCTTTTCCATTTGTTTGAATTGTGATAAAAAGAAAGTCCCGGCTTTTGGCCGGGACTCTTTATGTTGTTTGTTTTTTCTCTTTTCAGTTACAACAAAAGCGTTCCCGGCTTCTCGTTAAAGAAGTAGTAAAAATAAAAGGTAAAAAATCCTTGTGCTTTTGCCATGATTCAAAAATACGCTATTGAAAACAAATCCCAAAATTATTTTTTTGGAAAGCCGCATCCCTATTGACTTAGCTAACGTTTGTTAATCCAATCTTTTCGATAAAGTTTCGTCAATCTTTTTAAAAAGATGAAAAGGCCGATAGGTTCTCCAATTACCAATCTCCATTAATTCAATGTAGCGGTTCAGCTTGGCCTTCTTAAAATCATATTGGGTTGCTTCCGGCATGTTCAAGATAACCGCCCACCCTTCATTGTCAATCGATTCTTCGTACCATTCTTGATAATACTCTTTATCGCTGCTATGGAAATTCAGTACATTTTCTGCAATGAGTACAAATTTGCGAATGCCGAAATTGCTGAACTCGTCGATCACTTCACGTTTCAATTCCATGATATCATTTTCGATTGCATCGTTCCATTCGCCAATGAGTTCGATGATGGCATATTGTTCTTCGTAATCGGCCATGATCACTTTCATGAAAAGTGTTCTACTGCCAAATTCATCCCATTGCGGGTGTATATAATAGTTGTAAACGGTTTGAGAGAATTCAAATTCGGAATAAGTTCTTCCGAAAAAAGGAGAACGTTCGTCTTGTTCACTTATATAAATGTGTCGCCAATTGTAGAACGGCTCAATGTCGTGCATAAAAACAAGTTGAGAAATATGAGCTTTGAAGTAGCGCGTAGCCTTACGGGAAAGGGTTAAACAGCCGGAGCAGTGAAAAGTTCAACCATTATTTTTGAGATGCCTTGTAAGCATCGGTGGCTTTTTTTACACTTCCCGATTTTAACAGCCATTCCTTGGCCAGTTCGTAATTGTTGATTCCTGTTGCTTGCATCAGCATTTTAGTTCCGCGATCAACCAATTTCTGGTTGGTCAATTGCATGTTTACCATTCTATTGTCTTCAACTCTGCCAATTTGAATCATCACAGCAGTTGATATCATGTTCAATACTAACTTTTGAGCGGTACCACTTTTCATGCGCGTACTTCCTGTTACAAACTCCGGTCCCACCACTACTTCAACCGGGAAATCGGCTACTGCGGCCAAAGGTGTTCCGGGGTTGCAAGTAACGCAACCGGTGGCTATGCCTTTCTCCTGGCATTTTTGTAACGCACCTATTACATAGGGCGTAGTTCCACTTGCAGCGATTCCAACCACGATGTCTTTATCAGAAATTTGATGCGCCACCAGATCCAACCATCCATTGTCTGCGGCATCTTCTGCATTTTCGATGGGCTTTCGAATGGCTTCATCACCTCCGGCTATTAGGCCAATTACAATGCCATGGGGCATTCCATAGGTAGGAGGAATTTCGCTGGCATCGAGTACTCCCAAACGGCCACTGGTTCCGGCCCCCATGTAAAAGATGCGGCCACCGGCAATCACACAATCGGTAGCAGCAGCTACCAAGCGCTCAATTTGCGGCAATGATCGTTCCACTGCATCCGGCACTTTTTTATCTTCTTTGTTGATATTGGTAAGAATTTCACTTACCGTCATTTCTTCCAAATGCCTGTATCTACTTTCCGATTCTGTAATTTTCTCAAATGCTGCCATTGCTGCGGTTCTGTCTTATTATTATTTGTGATACTTTATCAAGCCTTCCATTGGATTCTTTAAAATGGTTCCCAATTCAAACTCATAGGTATCGCAAAGTTCGCGAACTACGTCCTGAAAACCATAAGCAACTCCCCCAACAAAGCTAATAGGATATTTCCAACTCTCTCCAATTTTGCATAAATGCGTGAAAAAGAAGTCATTGATCCCATCTTCAACTATGTTTTCGACCATGTAATGTCCTCTATTTTCCGACAAAAAGAGGGCAAATCCGGCCAAATAACGATTGGGGAGCGGCTGTTTGTACACCTGATCGAGAATTTGAGAACGGTTCAATCCATATTTTAAATTGAACTTATACATCAATTCTTCGTCGAATGTATTATAAAGAAAATATTGTACTACTTTTTTACCCAAGTAGGCGCCTGATCCTTCATCACCCAGCACATAGCCCAATCCCGGACTTGTTTTCTTGATTTTCTTTCCATCGTAGTAACAGACACTGCTACCGGTACCAAGAATAGTTGCCAATCCTTTTTGATCTCCACAAACCGCTTTAGCAGCCCCCATTACATCGTGCGTAGCTTGAACCGCTGCGTTGGAGAATACCTTTTTCAATGCCTTTGTTACAAGTTTGGCGTTTTCCGGTGCGGCTAAACCTGTTCCATAATAGTACACTTCCGTGATTGCCGTGTTTTTGAATTTGGTCAACACTTCCTGCCGAACCAAAGATTCTATTTGCACAGCATTCATAAAATAGGGGCTAATTCCCTGAGTAAAGATCGTTTTGGTTCTTTTCCCCGGGCTCACCAAACACCATTCACATTTAGTGGCACCACTATCGGCGATTAATATACTCATAATGGTTCTTTTTACTGATTCTCAGTATGTGGACGAAGGTAAGTTCAAAATTGAAAATTAATTAGGAACTTGCCGCCTAATTATAGACCGGTAACAGAATATTAACCCATATCCTGCAACTGATTGAATAATTTACGAAAAGTTTGAAAAACACTAAGAAATAAACCATGAAAAAACTACAGGTTTGGTGGCCCGTTTTGTTTGCTGTAACGCTAATAGTGGGCATGTGGATGGGGTTCAGTTTGAGAAAGAATATACCCGACGGACAAGGTTTCTTTGGAACTCCTAAAAAGGCTTCGGTACAGGAAGTGATTGATTTACTGCAGAAAAAATATGTGGATTCGGTGCATACGGATTCGCTTACCGAGGAAGCAATTCAAAGCATGCTCGGCCATTTGGACCCTCACACGGTTTACATCCCGGCTGTGTATACAGAAGCGGCAAATGAAGACCTAAATGGCAACTTTGAAGGGATAGGCATTGAATACTATGTAATAAACGATACGGTAAATGCTGTAAACGTATTGGAAAAAGGTCCCAGTGCACAAGCCGGTGTGAAAATGGGAGATAAAATTATTAAAGTTGGCGACTCAGTGGTGGCTGGTGTAAAAATCACAAACGAGCGCATTCGTAAGCTCTTGAGAGGACCCGCAGGCTCGGAAGTAGCTGTAAAACTGTTGAGAAATGGACAACCCCTGGATGTTAAAATCAAGAGAGGCACTATTCCGAAATTCTCAGTAGATGCAGCTTACATGATTTCAGAAAATACCGGATTTATTCACTTGAACAAGTTTTCCAGAACTGCCTACGAAGAATTTATGGCAGCACTAGAAGATTTGCAGAAAAAGGGAATGAAAAAGTTGATTTTCGACATTAGAGGAAATGGCGGAGGGATTTTGGAAGAAGCCGTTGATATTGCCGATGAATTCTTGGATCAAGATAAATTGATCCTTTATACTGAAGGTTTACATGCTAAACGCCAGGAATACCATTGTAAAAGACCCGGGCTATTTGAAAAAGGAGCACTGGTGTTGTTAATTGATGAGTTCAGTGCATCTGCTAGTGAGGTGTTGGCAGGAGCCTTGCAAGATTGGGACAGAGCCACGATTATTGGAAGAAGAAGCTTCGGAAAGGGATTGGTTCAAGAACCTTTTGAACTCAGTGACGGCTCCCAATTGCGCTTAACAGTATCTAAGTATTACACGCCTAGCGGTCGGAACATTCAAAAACCTTTTGATAAATCAAAGGAAGCCTATCAAGAAGAAGTGTACGATCGATTTCACAATGGCCAAGCTGTGGTAGGTGATACAGCAGTACACACAGGCAAAGTTTTCAAAACAATCATCAAGAAAAGAGTGGTTTATGGTGGCGGCGGCATCACACCCGATGTATTTGTAGCAATTGATACCATTTCCTATTCTAACGCGGCACGTCCTTTACTTTACTATAAGGAACTTGGCAAGTTCGTTTATCAGCAGTATTTCAAACATCCTGAAACATACAATCAATACAAATCGGCTGCAGATTTTGAAAAGGGATTCAGCATTACCTCTGCTATTTTGGATGCTTGGGCTGCAGAAGCCGGTGCCGGAATCGATTCTATTAAAAGCCTTACAAATGCTGATCGGGAAGCGCTGAATAGAAGGTATAAGAGCTTTATGAGTCAGCAAATCTGGCAAATGAATGGTTACTATCAGTTTGCTAATACCATCGACAAAACAGTTTTGAAAGGTTTGGAAACAATCAAAACCCTCCAATAAGATTTTGAATGAATAAAGGATCTAATAAATACAAGCGGCCCACTCAAATGAGTGGGCCGCTTCTTTGTTTTTCGGCTAAAAGCTATTTATTTATCGAGTAATTCTTTCTTCTCAATTTTATAAGAGAAGATGAGACCGATTCCACCTCCGATACCAATCAAAGACATATACAAAGGTTCTGCGTCAAAATCAGATTTCAGCACAGTGTGGTCGAGCATGTAAGCTACGAACAATCCTACACCGGCTCCTACTAACAGCAATCCCCATTTCAAGTTTTTGTAAGGAGCAGGACGGTATTCTCTGGGATTCAGTCCTTTTTCAATCATGGCCAAACCTTCACGTTTGTGCATGTAAACAATTCCGAAGACCATCGCAAAACATCCTAAAGGAATTAAGATGGCGGTTAACATTTCTTGAGCACCCATAGTTTTAAATTTTTATTGTAATTATTTAGGTTTCTACAGTATCAGACTACAGGTGAGAAAAAGAGGTTACAGGGGAGGGAACAATTTTTTT
The DNA here is from genome assembly GCF_050589245.1 of Endoryza foliicola. Lineage (NCBI taxonomy): Bacteria > Pseudomonadati > Bacteroidota > Chitinophagia > Chitinophagales > Chitinophagaceae > Endoryza > Endoryza foliicola. The sequence goes on from NZ_JBOBEW010000007.1 coordinate 53,053, forward strand.
AAAAAAAGCGAGAGCGAATCGAATTGTGAATTCTGGGGTTAGTAATTATGGAAATGAAATACACAACGAAGAAGGATGTTTATAAATGGCTATTCGGAGACTATATAATAACAAAAAGAGGAATTCGAATTAAAAACCGAACTTTAGTGTAACCCATGCACCTAAATGGGCGTCTTAGAGGTATCATGTCTGCAGGACTAACAGATAGCGAATTGATACACAGGATAATAGGCGGTGAAACCGCGTATTATGCTGAACTCGTAAAACGATACCAAAACTTCGTTTTCACGATAGCCATGCGCTATACAGAGAGCAGAGAAGATGCGGAGGAAATAGCCCAAGATAGCTTTGTAAAAGCTTATAAGAACTTATCCGATTTTAGAGGTGAAAGTCGCTTCAGTACTTGGCTTTATACCATTGCAACAACTACGAGCTTGAGCTTTTTGAGAAAGAAAAAGCAAAAAGTTCATTCATTGGATGTGGAGCAGGTGTTTGAAGCTGCAGACCAGCAGCAGAGTCATTTTCAGGCTTATTCAGTTGAAAACAAGTCGAAAATACAGATGGTAAACCAAGCCATTGCTTTGTTGAGTGCCGATGATGCCAATCTTATTAGTTTATTTTATAAAGGAGAACAAAGTTTGGAAGAAATTGGAACCATTTTAGGAATTGACCCTAATACGGTAAAAGTTAAGCTACACCGCGCTAGAACCCGCTTGAGAGAAAAAATGCAAACCCATTTTAAAGAAGAGGTCGCAAATTTAAAAAATTGATTATGGAACAGCATTCACATTCAAATGATCCACAAGCGAAAATGGAGTTGGAACTCTGGGATTTCATTGATGGAACTATCCCAGAAGCTCGAAGCAATGAAATCGCCGAATTGATTTCCTCCAATATTGCATGGAGAAATAAATACCATGAGTTATTGGAAGCACATGAATTGCTTCTCAATACAATTGATTTAGAGGAACCTTCTATGCGTTTCACGATGAATGTAATGGAGGAAATTGGTAAGTCGAAGATTACACCCGCTACCCAGTCGTATTTCAATAAAAGGATCATTTGGGGAGTGGCTTGGTTTTTCATTTTGATGATTGCCGGATTCCTTGTGTACGGATTCAGTCAAGTTGAGTTTACCCTCGGTTCCGGCCAATCCGATATTTTTACCAATGTGGTAGACAGTAAAAAAGTAGGTAATTTCTTCAACAACTATACTACAGCTTTTCTAGGAATCACCATGGTTTCCGGACTTATGCTATTAGACATGGTGTTGCAGAAAAAGAGAAAAACAATGGCGCAATAGGAATCAAATATAAAAAAGAAAGGGGCGTTTGTGGTATAACAAACGCCCCTTTTATTTTACTTTTTAATCAGCGGCTTCAAAAACTAGGGGTTGGCTCAGGAACCTGTTCTGCGAACGTAAACACTTTACCTTTCTCGATCCTCCATCCTCCCTCTTCCCTTCCCTTTTCGGCTGTCGCCTCACGAGACTAAAATTCACTCCGCTTCGCTTCGAAAATTTCAGCCTGCTGCCGGCTGTTTCATTTTTAATTATTAATTATTAATTCTTAATTATCAACTCCCTCCCATTTTCTTCTTCAATTCCGCCAGCTTAGCCTGAAAAGGATTCAAGGGTTCCGGCTTTGAAGGCTTGGAGCTTTGAGGCTTTCCTCCCCGTGGTTGCGAGGAGCGCGGTGCGGCATTGTCGGAATTCGATTTCATTGACAATCCAATTCGCTTTCTGGCAACATCTACTTCTGTAACCGTTACCATCACTTTTTGATTCAGCTTCACTACTTCATTGGGATCACTAATATAATGATTGCTCAATTGTGAAATATGCACCAATCCATCTTGTTTCACTCCAATGTCAACAAAGCATCCAAAATTGGTGATATTGGTAACAATACCTGGCACGGTCATGCCTTGTTTTACATCTTCAATTGATTTGATAGTGGCATCGAACTGAAATTCTTCGATTACTGCCCTTGGGTCGCGACCCGGTTTTTCCAGTTCTTTCAAAATATCGTCGATGGTAAAAGAACCGATCTTTTCGGAAATGTATTTCTGCTTATTGATTTGCTTTCTTAAACCTGCATTTTTGATCAGTTCTTCTAAAGAAGCTTGTACATCAGCCGCCATTGTACTCACTAGGGAATAGCTTTCAGGGTGAACAGACGAATTATCGAGTGGATTGGCTGCACCGGGAATTCTCAAAAATCCGGCACATTGCTCGAATGTTTTAGGCCCCATACCGGGAACAGTTTTCAATTCTTCTCTAGATTTGAAAGGACCGTTCTTAGCACGGTATTCTACAATATTTTTAGCCAAATTGGAAGACAATCCCGATACATATACCAAGAGATGGCGAGAAGCTGTATTCACATCTACACCTACATAGTTCACGGCGCTTTCTACAACTCTATCGAGTGCTTCTTTCAATTTGGTTTGGTTCACATCGTGCTGGTACTGCCCTACTCCAATCGACTTTGCATCGATTTTCACCAATTCACTTAATGGATCTAACAAACGACGACCAATACTAACAGCACCGCGTACCGTAACATCTTGATCAGGAAATTCTTCTCTCGCAACTTCTGATGCTGAATAGATAGAAGCGCCGCTTTCATTCACTTGGAACACACTTACTTGTTTTCCAAAATCGATGCTGCGCACCAGCTGTTCGGTTTCTCTACCAGCGGTACCGTTTCCAATACCAATGGCTTCAATATCATATCGATCCACCAAGAATTTCAACTCGGCGATACTTTTAGAGCTTTCATTTTGAGGGGGATGCGGATAGATCGTGGAATTGTGCAAGAAGTTTCCTTGTGCATCTAAACACACCACTTTACATCCGGTACGGTAGCCCGGATCGAGCGCCAAAACTCGCTTGGATCCTAAGGGTGATGCAAGTAACAGTTGGCGTAGGTTCTCTGCGAACACATTGATGGCTTCTTCATCGGCTTTGTTCTTACTCACTAAACGGAATTCATTTTCAATGGATGATTTCAGCAATCGATCATAGGCGTCTTCTACCGCTTTTTTCACTTCTTTTGATGCGGCGTTATTGGCTTTTACAAACAGTGGAGTGATGGCTTCCACCGCAGTTTCTTTATTGATGGTAATATCCATTACCAAATAGCCTTCTTTTTCACCTCTTCTAATTGCCAAAATGCGGTGTGAGGGACAATCGGCCAGTGGTTCACTGAATTCAAAATAATCGCGGTATTTCTGTGCTTCCTCTTCTTCTTTTTTACTGGTCAGTACTTTTGAATACAATACAGCCTCTTCATTGAACAATTGACGTACTTTATCGCGCGCTTGGGCATGCTCACTCACTTGTTCGGCAATAATATCGCGTGCGCCTTGAAGGGCTTCTTTGATATCTTTCACCGGTTCTTTCACAAAAGCTTCAGCCAATTTTTCAGGATCTTCATCAGTTTGTAGCAATAGCTGTTGCGCCAATGGTTCCAACCCTTTTTCAATTGCTTGAGTTGCTCTCGTTTTCCTTTTCGGCTTGTAGGGCAGATAAATATCTTCAAGTGTGGTAGCGTCGAAACAATCTTCGATTTTCTTTTTTAATTCCGGGGTGAGTTTTCCTAATCCATCAATGGTTTTGATAATGGTTTCTTTTCTTTTCTCTAACTCGGAAAAATACTGAATGGAATTCACCACTTCTGCGATCTTCACTTCATCTAAATTTCCGGTTGCTTCTTTACGGTAACGAGCCATGAAAGGAATGGTGGCTCCTTCGGCCTGCAAATCATATACATTTCCAATTTGCTTGAAACTAAGGCCTAAATTTTCGGCGATCTTACTAAGGTACTTTACATCCATAATTTTAAATTCTATCCACAAAAATCAATGAGGGGAGCAAAGGTAGGGAAAAGGAAAATGATGAGGTAATTGGATAATTCGATGATTTGTAGGCCTCAGAGAATGAGGTACTAGAATGTTTTATTCAATCCGCTTAGTTCGGCTTCTAGTATTTCATTGATCCGTTCACTTTGTTGGAGAATCATTAAGTGACCTGCTCCGGGAATTACATGGGTTGGACGTAGCAAACGAATAGGGATGATCCTGTCCTTTGACCCATGAATATGTACAATACTTTGTGGAAATTCCGATTGTTTCCAGTGAATGATTGCCGACATGGACCAACGCAAGTGTTCGGCTTTTGTATTGCGAATCATGTCGCGCAATAACTCTTTTTCATTGCCTGATTCAGTTGAAAAAAAACGCTTTAATAAAGACCCCGCTTTGATGAATGATAAAGGCACCCATTTTTCAGCCTTTATTCCACCTGCCCATCGATACCAAAATGGTAAACCGTTGCTTGTTGGAGTACTTGAAATCAGTATTAGTTTTTGACAATTCTTTATATTGGCTAATTCTGTTACAATCATCCCTCCCATCGACAGTCCTACCAATATGCATGGTTCTTGATTGGGAATTGCAGCTCCCAAGCGGTAAGCATACTCTTTTAAAGATTCTTGTTTCAAAGCCGGAATCCAGTCCAAATAAACCGGCTCAACATATTCGGGCAATTCGATGGAAGCAAAGAGGCGTCGATCGCCTCCAAGTCCGCTCACAAAATATGCCTTGATATGTGATTTGGGTAATTTGTCCATTTCTGACATTAGTTTAACAACGCATGAGGGCTTAAAGTTGTAGTTTTGCAACGCAAATCATGTCTATGGATATCAAAAATAACATTTTAGAGACGATCGGTAACACCCCGTTGATCAAGCTTAACAAGATCACGAAGGACTTACCGGGTCTTATTCTTGCCAAAGTGGATTATTTCAACCCCGGGAACAGTATTAAAGATCGTATGGCATTAAAAATGGTAGAAGTGGCCGAAGAGAAGGGATTGTTAAAACCCGGAGGCACTATCATTGAATGCACCAGTGGAAATACAGGAATGGGTCTGGCTTTAGCTGCCGTTGTGAAAGGGTACAAATCTATATTTGTGACCACTGATAAACAATCGAAAGAGAAGGCTGATATTTTAAAAGCGGTAGGTGCAGAAGTAATTGTTTGTCCAACCAACGTAATGCCTGAAGATCCTGCCAGTTATTACAGTGTGGCGAAACGACTCGCGAAAGAAATTCCCAATTCGTTTCATTTTAATCAGTACGATAATTTGGCGAATCGATTGGCGCATTATGAAACCACCGGTCCTGAGATCTGGAACCAAACCGATGGAAAGATTACACACCTCGTATGTACTGCAGGAACCGGTGGAACGATAACCGGAACAGCGATGTATTTGAAAGAAAAAAATCCAAACATAAAAATTTGGGCGATTGATGTTTATGGCTCTTTGTTAACTAAGTACTTTAGAACAGGCGAAATTGATATGAATGAAGTACACCCTTATATCAGTGAAGGATTTGGAGAAGATTTTGTTCCGCAGAACTACGATATGAGTGTGATTGATCACTTCGAACAAGTAACGGATAAAGACGGGGCTGTAATGGCACGTAGATTAGCCAAGGAAGAAGGATTGTTTTGCGGTTACAGTGCCGGAAGTTGTTTGCAAGGATTGATGCAATTGAAAGATCAATTGAAACCAAGCGATGTTGTCGTATGTATTTTCCATGATCATGGAAGCAGATATGTGGCGAAGATCTACAATGATCAATGGATGATTGAAAGAGGATTTTTGGATGTGAAAACATTCAAAGACATTGTTGCCAGCAGAGGAGCGAAACAAAAGTTATTGACGGTAACTACAACCGATACAGTTCAGAGTGCTGTAGACTTGATGAAGAAATTCAACATTGAGAATATTCCCGTAACCAATGGTTCTGAGATCATTGGATCGATCAGTGAAAGCGGATTATTCAATGCCCTATTGAAAGGAATTGATATTAAAGCCACTACAGTAGGAGAAGTTACAGAAGCAGCTTATCCGGTAGTTGATTTTGAAACTCCGGTAGAGCGCTTAAGCAATATGATAACCAAGGATATCGGTGCAGTACTTGCAAAAGACGAAGCGGGGAATTACCACATTGTAACAAAATACGACGTCATTCAAGCAAAACAACGATAAGTGAATTTGCATATGCCTATTTCAAAAGCCGCTCCCGGAGCGGCTTTTGTTTTTTAGCTCGATTCCGCAATCGTAAAACTACGCATCATTTTTACGCAGTAATACTAGTTTTCAAGGCGTATTTCAACGTATGGAGCGGGAAATACTGTATGCGAATAATTGAGCAATTCTGCTCTTGCGTAGGGAATGAAAGCACTGTACTTTTGTGTCAGAAGTTGATTGATATGATATCAATCTATCCAAATATCCAAGAGAAAGACCAAGAAATTCCAATTGTCCGAAAAACCAAAAAAATCCAATATCAATCAACTTTCTTTTTTTCGATCCAATATCACAATCCATATCCGTTACGAGTTCACAATTTCCAGTTGAAGATCCAGTAAGTCCTGGGAAAACCACAAAATCCAAGATCCAAGTCCTCAGTTTTTAGAATCATTTGTCCTAGAAGAACCAAGGTTACACTAGTTACATTATATCCTTGTCAAACCACAAGTAAAATCCAACGTCTGAGATTAACCACGGAGTTCCAATTCCTGTGTGTAAGAACCGTCTGCATCCAATACCTGCTTCGAGAATCCTAATTCTCGCAGCAGGCGCAGCCGGACAGTTACACTTGCGAACTAGAAAGACAGTGGCTACCAATGTGAAACCCCGCCCGGGGTTGAGTTGTCCGCAAATCGATTAATACGACACAGTATTTCTCCTTCTTCTTTTTTAACGTCTGATTCCCGTTAGATTAAGTTTTGAGTTGTTAAGTTTTAAGTTATTAAGTTCTGCGCGAAGAAGTCGCGAAGTATTTTTTGACCACGGATAGCTCAGATTAAAGCAGATTGACACAGATTAGTCTCTGAATTTCGGAGTGGTTCACCACGGCAGCGCAGCGTTTTTCGTTGCGAACCTTTGCGATCTTTGTTTCTTTGCGGTAAAGTAAAAAGATCTAAAAAATTGACGACTGAAATAAATGAGAGCTTTTTACCACGGATAGCTCAGATTAAAGCAGATTGACACAGATTAGTCTCTGAATTTCGGAGTGGTTCACCACGGCAGCGCAGCGTTTTTCGTTGCGAACCTTTGCGATCTTTGTTTCTTTGCGGTAAAGTAAAAAGATCTAAAAAATTGACGACTGAAATAAATGAGAGCTTTTTACCACGGATAGCTCAGATTAAAGCAGATTGACACAGATTAGTCTCTGAATTTCGGAGTGGTTCACCACGGCAGCGCAGCGTTTTTCGTTGCGAACCTTTGCGATCTTTGTTTCTTTGCGGTAAAGTAAAAAGATCTAAAAAATTGACGACTGAAATAAATGAGAGCTTTTTACCACGGATAGCTCAGATTAAAGCAGATTGACACAGATTAGTCTCTGAATTTCGGAGTGGTTCACCACGGCAGCGCAGCGTTTTTCGTTGCGAACCTTTGCGATCTTTGTTTCTTTGCGGTAAAGTAAAAAGATCTAAAAATCTGATGACTGAAATCAATGAGAGCTTTTTTTACCACGGATAGCTCAGATTAAAGCAGATTGACACAGATTAGCCCTCTATATTCAATCAACCTGACTGCCGGCTGTTTCATTATTAATTCTTCATTATTAATTATTAATTCCCTCTCTATCTTCGCCTAAAAAATTCCATGCCGCTTTACATCGATCAAATGAATCGAGAAGTGATGATTCCTGAAACGCCGCAACGGATAGTTTCACTCGTTCCTTCGCAAACAGAATTGTTGGCAGATTTGGGCTTAGGTGATCGTGTGGTGGGCATTACCAAATTCTGTATCCATCCTAGTGAATGGTTTCGATCTAAAACCAGAGTAGGCGGAACGAAGCAGTATCATTACAACATCATTGATGCTCTACAACCCGATCTTATTATTGGCAATAAAGAAGAAAATGAGCAAGGCGGAATTGAATACCTAAGTGAACGCTATCCGGTTTGGATCAGTGATATTAACGGATTGGGAGATGCGGTGAAGATGATTGAACAAATAGGTAACATCACTAAAACCGCTGATAAGGCTACAAGCATCATTGCATCAATTCAAAAAGAATTTCAAATCTGCAGCCGGATATTTCAAGAAGAATCTGTGGCTTATTTCATCTGGAATGAACCGATGATGGTGGTTGGCAGTTCTACGTTTATTGATGAAATGCTGCATCATATCGGGATTCGAAATTGCTTCTTTCTTCAACAACGCTATCCGGTTATTACCGAACAAGAATTGATAGAAGCAAAACCTGATTTCATATTCTTGTCTTCAGAACCCTACCCATTCAAAGAAAAACACCTTGCTTATTTCAAATCAATGCTTCCAAATGCGAAAGTAATGTTAGTGGATGGCGAGTATTTTAGTTGGTATGGATCGCGACTGGCGAACGCTCCTGCCTACTTTTTAAGTTTGTTTGAGCAATTGCGATGATGTAACTTCAAGCTACGTATGGACTTTATTGAAATAGCACAAAATCCGGGAAAAGATCCGGAGAAACCCTCCAGAAGAAAAGCGATCTATCAAATCAACGATCAACTAAGGGGTTATTTAAAAACGCATGGCCGTGAGGTGAAGCTTCCGGTCATGTATAGAGATTTACTGCGTTTTACTTATTCAGTTCCACTTAAAGATAAAAATGGCAAAGACACGCACTGGGAAACAGTGTTGTACGATACCCCACAATGGGAGTTTCTGAGAGAAGGATTGGTGACCATTTATGCGATCCTAAAAACAGAGGGTGACTTGAGTTATACCAAACATTTGGATGTAGCACGTGTTGACTTTTGCAGTTTCGGAAATTCACAGCCATTTAGAATTCGTATCGTAAACAAATACAACGACAACTACGATCACTACTACATTAAAATAGCCGATGCCAGCAGGGTTTATGGATTGGAATTGGAACATATTCTTTCGCCGAACCGGATTACTTATTTCACTTACTACCAAACTTTAGTAGAAGAGCACATCCCTGGGATTCCTGGTGATTCGTTTATTGAAAACATGATGGATCAACCTTTTAACAATCGCATTCGATTGGCAAAAGAGTTTGTAAAATTCAATGAGCGTTGTTTTGTTCGTTTACTAGGTGATATGAGAAGCTACAACTTCGTAATAGATATTACACCCGATATTGAAGACTATCAATACCGCATACGAAGCATCGATTTTGACCAACAAAGCTATGAGGGAAGAAAGAGTTTGTACCTGCCTCAATTTTTTAAAGAAAACAAAGCTTTCGTAGACTTATCTCTAAAGCACCTGAATAAAGACTCGATTGAGCAATACCAAACCGAAGAACGTACCATGATGGCCTTAAGAGTAGCCAGTTCGAGGTTTCGCCTAATGGATTTGTTGAACATCATGGTAAAGGACGAACTCTCTCCTCCTGAAAAAGTGGCTTCTTTGAGGAAAGAATTGGCCGAATACCACCATCAACCCTTGTTTCTGAAATGTCAGTCGATGGGTCAAATTGTGAAACTACAACTGAAACAAACCCTTCGTAAGAACCTGCTATTGGCGCAAAAAATCATGAGTAAGTCGGCAGATTAAGAAATTGTTAGTGCAAACCCCTACTTAACAAACGAACGTTATCGGCTTTTTTTTCGCAAAAAAGGCAGGAAGCCTTACCTTAGCGGTCCGTAATCACCCTTTTTGCTTGCTTTGGAGGGAACCATTTATAACAAAACCCGAAAAAGAGTAATTTAAAAAACACAATGAAAAAGTACAAAGCCGGGGTGCTATTTGGCGAAGAGCTGGAAGCACTCTACAACGACGCTAAAGACAATCAATTTGCCATTCCTGCCGTAAACACTACTGGTACCGACACCATTAATGCAGCCTTGGAAGCAGCAGCCAAAGTAAACTCTCCTATCATTGTTCAGTTTTCGAACGGTGGTGCCCAGTTTATTGCCGGTAAAGGAATGCCTAATGAATCATTACAAGCGAATATTTCCGGAGCAATTTCCGGAGCCTTACATATTCACAATGTTGCCAAATACTATGGAGTTCCCGTGGTATTGCATACTGACCATGCTGCCAAAAAATGGTTGCCTTGGATCAGCGCTTTAATTGATGCAGGTGAACAACACAAGAAAGAAAAAGGTATTCCCTTGTTCAGCAGCCACATGTTGGATCTGAGCGAAGAACCAATTGAAGAAAACATTGAGATTTCAGTGGAGTATTTCAAAAGAATGGCTCCATTGGGAATGAGTATTGAAATTGAATTGGGTGTAACAGGCGGTGAAGAAGATGGAGTGGACAATTCCGATGTTGAAAATTCCAAATTGTATACTCAACCAGCCGATGTTGCCTATTCCTATGAGCGTTTGAAAAAAGTTGGCAACCTGTTTACAGTAGCAGCCGCTTTCGGAAACGTTCACGGTGTATACAGCCCCGGTAACGTACAATTGCGTCCGGAAATTCTTCACAATTCTCAATTGCACATTCAAAAAACATTTGGCACCGGTGAAAAACCCGTTTACTTTGTATTCCACGGTGGTAGCGGTTCTCCGCAACATCAGATTCGCGAAGCAATTGGCTATGGTGCTATCAAAATGAATATCGATACCGATTTGCAATGGGCATTTTGGGAAGGAGTGTTGAACTACTACAAGAAGAATGAAGCTTATTTGCAAGGACAATTAGGCAACCCAGAAGGTGCTGAAAAGCCCAACAAGAAGTACTATGACCCTCGTGTATGGTTGAGAAAAGGAGAAGAAACCTTTATCAAACGTTTGGAGCAGTCGTACGAAGATTTGAACTGTATCAATAGAAACGCATAAATGCGTTGAAGAATAGTAAGAAAACCCTGTAGTAAAATACTACAGGGTTTTTTATATCTTTAAACTTTCATCATTTCTTAATGTCTCATTGCTGAAACATTCTTAAATTTAGGAACACACTACAACTACACAACATGAGACTTCAGAATCAAATGGTCTCCGATGGCAACATTCTATTCAAGCATCGGGGCTGGCTTCCTGTTTTAATCCTAATTCCTGCCTTAGCAGTAAAGTATTTCAGCGACCAAAAATTCATCGACACCAGCGGCAGTGAAAATGAATGGTATCACTATCTCTGTTACGCTGTTTCTATTTTCGGACTGGTTATTCGCTTTGTTACCGTTGCCAGAGCTGATAAAAACACATCCGGTAGAAATATATCAGCCGGTCAGGTTGCAGACAGTTTAAACACCACCGGTATTTATTCCATTTGCCGCCATCCATTGTACATCGGAAATTTCTTTATGTGGTTAGGCGTTGGTATGCTCACGTATCACTTGTGGTTCATTGTATCCTTTGTTTTGTTCTACATCGTATATTATGAGCGGATCATTTTAGCAGAAGAGGCGTATTTGGCATCTAAGTTTCAGCCTGCTTATGATGAATGGACTGAAAAGACTCCGGCAATCTTACCTAGCTTCGGCAAATGGAAGCCATTCTCGAATTGTATGAATCTTTGGAAAGGATTGAAGCAAGAGAAAACCGGTATTATGCTTTTGAATATTGTTTTCTTGTTATTCATTTCAGTTGAAACGCAGAACTTCAATTGGAATTGGGAAGAAAATATGATTTGGATGATTCTTTTTGGAGCCGGTATTGCTTATTATGTTATTGTGAAGGGAATTGAGAAAGCAACCAAAACTGCTTAATAACATTTAACGAATAATTGTTGATAATTAAACAGAATCAATGCAGGTTCATCACTTATCTTTGATGCACTGAAACACACAGAACCGCATTGGTTCATATTCCTATAAAAAGATCGTGACCCTGTCCGCTTCGGCCGTCAGGGTTTTTTTATTTTAAAAAAAGACCACATGCCATCAATCAATCAAATTCCCGCCAAGTTACTGAGCCAGGGCATTCTCGGCAATTATATTCACGGAACCGATGCTACAGTAGGCTATGTATCCATTGAAAAAGGGAGTGTACTCGGATTGCATCATCACATCAATGAGCAGATCACTTATATTGTAAAAGGTCAATTGGACATGAAAATAGGGGGCGTAGAAGTTTCCTTGAAAGAAGGCGATTACTATGTAATTCCCTCCAATACTCCTCATGAAGCGTTTGCACCGATGGATTGTGTGGTGATAGATGTTTTTACACCTGTAAGAGAAGATTACAAATAACAGCTATCAGAATCGAACCCACGCAGTCAAGCTTGTTATTTTACGTTCATACGAAGGGAGTACCGTAAACTGAAAATTTTTCTTCCATCGATAACGGTGCGTTCTATATGCAATTTCTGTAGAAAGAATACCAAGGCCTGCGCCGGTCATTACATCCGTGATCCAATGTCGGTTGTGAGCAACGCGCATCACGCCTACTGCTGATGCTACTGCGTAGCCACCAATGGAATACCAAATACTTTTGTAACCAAACTCTTTGTGAAAGAAATGTGCGCTTAAGAAAGCCTGAGCCGTATGCCCTGAAGGGAAAGACTGAAAGTTGCTTCCATCGGGCCTTTCTACATTCGACCAGTGCTTGATCGCAAAAACCGAGATCAACATCATAGCTTCCGCTTTGGCTAAAATAACAGATCGGTTGGCAAAATCCGTTTTAGGCTTTACTCCTACCCACTCAAGTCCATACACCATAGCAGCAGGCAATACAGTACCAATGTTATCGATTTGTTTGTGCCATCCTTGATTCTCAAGTTTGCCTTGAAATGAAATACGGTGTTTGTTAATAATTGAGCTATCTACAGTCCCCCACACTCCCAATGCGATAAGCCCGCCTGAGAGATAATGCGGCCATTTGCGAGCATTAGTATTCACAACCGAGGGCGATTTCGTTTTCAACGCATAAACCGTAGTATCGGCTTGTGCCGATACTAGGTTAAATGACATTAGCCACAACACTATCCACCAAAATCGAAATCTATTCATCTGAAGTATTCTTCATCTTACTTAAAATAGCGTAAGCATTTTTTCGAACATACTGCTTTGACTCATTGAGCCCTTCTGCTGTGATGGCTACGAAGCCGTTTTCATGTACTCCCGTAGTCACAGGAATCATTTTGAAATTCGTGTTACTGAGAGCCTCAAAAACATATTCCTGATTTCCAAAGCGCACCACCCCTTCTTCAGGTATTGTTAGTGCCTTAACATTGTTAACCATCACTCGTGCGTTCAAGAACATGCCGGGCAATAATTGCTTGGGCTTTGTTTCAAAATGACAATGAATGATCCCACTTCTGTTTTCATCAATGTTTCTGGAAATAAGGATTACTTCCCCGTCGTATACTTTGTTGGGTTCATCTGCGAATACAATTTTCACTTTTTGCCCCATTGCGATCTTTGCAATGTCCTTTTCAAAAACCGTTAAGGCAGCGTGAATATCGTTCGGGTCGATCAATTCAAACAACACATCCGATGGATTTACAAACTTACCAATGTTCACATTTACTTTAGCTACAAATCCATTGATCGGTGAATAGATCGGCACAGAGCGCGTTAGGTTTTGAGACGACAAATTATCAGGATTGATGCCAATAAGTTTCAGCTTCTCACTCAAACCTTTCACCATTATTTGCGTGGCCTCGTAATCTGCTTTTGCCAGCTGATACACTTTTGCTGCATTTACTTCGCCAGCTCTCAATTCCTTTTGACGAGTCAATTCCAATTCTGTCATATTCAATTTCACTAACCCTGATAAATAATCCTGCTGCAATTGAATAAGACCTTGATCCTCCATAACCGCAATGGCTTCTCCTTTATTCACATGTAACCCCGGCAGTAATTTCGTCGATTTCAAGTATCCACCCATTGGAAAGCTTACAGACACGATGTTCTGAGGTGGTACATCCACGGTTCCATTCAACTTTATTTCTTCATTGATGGTTTGATTGGTGAGTACCCCAGCTTCAATTCCGGCATTTTTGAGCTGTATCTCAGTCAAAGAGACGGTCTCAACACTGATATCTTTTTTGGTATCGGCTGTTGCATCCTTTTTAGTATCGGCTCCTCCGCAAGCAGCAAATATTGATACGCAAACTATGTATTGTAAGTATTTCATGTTATTTCATTCCGTTTAAATAATTCAATTCTATTTTTTGTTGATTGTTCAACGACAAAGCATTGATATATCCAACTTTTATCTGAAGGGCTTGTTGCATGTGCAAAGCCCATTCGGCATATCCAATATCTCCTTGCTGAAAAGCAATTTGAGCCGTTTTTAACAACAGATCAGCTTGTTTCAATCCGGAAGATTCGTAATACTGAATCTCCGAATTGGATTGCACATATTGCTGAAACACCTGTTGATATTGAGTACTTCGAGCACTATCAAGCAATTGCCTTTGATAAACTGCTCCTTCAATCAAGCGATTGGTAGCAGCAATTTTCGTTCGTGTTGCTTTTGTAAACAAGGGAAGTCCTACTCCTACGGAGGCAATATTGAACCGATTGGAGGCACTGTAGTACTTCTGATTGATTCCATCGGGGCTTTGCCAACCTTTGATAGAAAGGTTACTGTAACCTAGCGAAAACTGCGGCAGTAACAGAGAAGATTCAGCTTTTTGTTGCGACTTCAACAAGGCAATTTGTTGTTCTTGTCGTGCAATTAAAGGATGGGAGCCATTCCACTCAATTGATACTGCGGTTGGATAAACTGCTTTACTATACTCGGGTTGTACCACATAGTTCGCATGCATCAAGTATTTCAATTGCAATTGCGCTTTCTTGAAATCAGTTTGCAACTGAGAAGCTTGCAATCTTAATTGCTGCAAAGCAACTTCAGCATTGGCCTTTTCCAACAAATTGGTTTCACCTGTTTTGTAACGAAGAGAAGAAGCCTTCAAGATATTTGAATACAAAGAATCGAGCTGTACGATCAATTTCATTCTTTCTTCGAGGTCCACCAATTGATAAAAAACCAATGATGCCTCTTTTTTAATGGCATGAAGTGCCAACGCTTCATCAGCCTTGGTAAGATTGAACTGCGATTCGTACAAACGTTTTTGTCGATTGTACACAGCCGGCGCTTGAAAGGTCTGATTCACAAAAAAGCGCGTATCTGAAAATGCACTGTTGATGTTTCCGTATTCCAGCCCCAGTTGGGTAGGAGCTGTTTCAAAAACATGTTTACTTAGTTCATTCCAATAGGCAGCTTGTTGTTGAATACTCTTCAATTGAATGTTTTCTCGTTCTATTCTAGCAACAACTGAATCCAAACTCAGTTTTTGTTCTTGAGCGAAAGAAGGCAAAGTCAAAAACAAAACAAGTATTGTGGCGATTGTTTTATCGGCTTTCATATGAAAATGCTTCTTTTCTATTAAAGTATAAAGCAATGGTAATAGAAGAAGTGTAAGAATGGTTGCCGTAATAAGTCCTCCAATTACAACCGTTGCTAAAGGCCTCTGTACTTCGGCACCGGCGCCATTGCTGAGGGCCATGGGCAAGAATCCAAGTGAAGCTACTGCAGCAGTCATCAATACAGGACGTAGGCGAAGTTTGGTTCCCTCCAAAACAATGTAGTTCAGATCTTGAATACCTTGTTTTTTCATTCGATTGAACTCGGAAATCAATACAATACCGTTCAACACTGCTACACCAAATAGGGCAATAAAACCAATACCTGCTGAAATGCTGAATGGCATAGAACGAAATACCAGAGCAAAGATTCCACCGATCGCTGAAAGCGGAATGGCAGAAAATATGAGTAGGCCGTATTTGAAATTCCCGAATGCAAAATACAACATGATAAAAATAAGCAAGAGGGCCACCGGTAAAGCTATCGACAAACGTGCTTTTGCTTGAACCAAATTCTCAAATTGGCCTCCGTAGGTTACATAATAGCCGGGACTCATCTTCAAATTTGCATCCACTTTCTTTTGAAGTTCTGAAACAATTGATGCTACATCTCTTCCTCTAACATTGAATCCTACAACAATTCGTCGCTTTGCTTCTTCTCGTTGAATTTGGTTAGGTCCGTCTTTAATTTGAATATCGGCTACTTCACTCAAAGGAATCTGCAAACCGGTTGGCGTAGGAATCAGTAATTGACGAATATCATCCAACGACTTGCGTTCGTTGCTTTTTACCCGAACAACTAAATTAAAACGTCGCTCATTTTCATAAATCATTCCAGCAGATTCCCCAGCGAAAGCTGCTTTTACAATTTGATTGACATCGGTGATGGACAATTGGAAACGAGACATTGCCTCACGATTGTAATCAACCACTATTTGTGGCAGGCCGGTAACTGCTTCAACATATAAATCGGCAGTACCATCAACTTTTTTAATCATTTCACCTAATGCACCGGCGTATTTCGATAAGGAATCAAGATCTTCTCCAAATATTTTACAAACTACGTCTTGTCGAGCTCCGGTCATTAACTCATTAAAGCGCATTTGAACAGGGAACTGAAAACCCACGGTTACTCCGGGTACTTCTTCCAAAGCAGTGCTCATTTTTGTTGCGAGTTCATCGAATGTTTTGGCTGAAGTCCATTCATGCTTGTCTTTCAAAATTACCATCATATCAGATGCATCTACAGGCATGGGATCGGTTGGAATTTCCCCCGAACCGATCTTGGTAACAACTTTTTTCACTTCTGGGAAGCGAGTTAAAAGTATATGCGCTGTTTTTTGTGTTACTTCAATGGTATTGGTAAGGGAACTACCCGTAAGTAGTCTAGTATCAACGGCAAAATCGCCTTCTTCTAATTTGGGAATGAACTCGCCTCCAAGGGTTGTCATCACCCAAATACTCACTGCGAGTAATACTGCGGCTGATCCAATAAAGGTTTTAGGATTTTTTAGGACGAATTTTAATAACGGGGTGTACCATTTTTCCAAGGCCGTCATCATTTTGTCGGCCCAAGTTGCCTTATGATTAATCTTTTTATTAAGCACCAAAGAACTAATCATCGGAATATAGGTAAGAGATAATATAAAGGCGCCAATTAATGCGAAGGAAACCGTTTGAGCCATGGGCTTGAACATTTTTCCTTCAATACCTACCAAGGTAAGAATAGGTAGGTACACAATGAGAATGATGATTTGTCCAAATACGGCAGCGTTCATCATTTTTCCGGAAGAGTGCTCTACTTCAGCATTCATCGTTTCTTGGGAAACCCTAGTTATATCGGAGAATTGTTTACTGTGATAGAGTCGGTGCATCACTGCTTCTACAATGATTACGGCACCGTCTACGATCAATCCAAAATCGAGCGCCCCCAAACTCATCAGGTTTCCGGATACGCCAAATAAATTCATCATGATGATTGCAAAGAGCATTGCCAAGGGAATAACGGAAGCCACAATTAAACCGGCTCTTATATTACCTAAGAAAAGCACCAAAACGAAAATCACAATCAAAGCGCCTTCTAGCAAGTTTTGCTTTACTGTACCAATAGCATTGTTAACCATTTTAGTGCGATCCAAAAACGGTTCAATGGTAACGCCTTCAGGCAGTGTTTTTTCGATTTGGGTTATGCGGTCTTTTACATCTTTAATTACTTTAGAAGAATTCGCTCCCTTCAACATCATTACAACCGCGCCGGCTACTTCACCTTGGTCGTTGAAACACATGGCCCCATAACGTACAGCGGTACCTAGTTTTACTTCGGCAACATCTCTTACAAAAACAGGAATACCATTAGTGGTATGCTTCACGAAAATACTTCCGATATCGGCCATGCTTTTGGCCAAGCCTTCTGTTCGGATGTATAGAATATTGGGACCCTTTTCAATGTAAGCACCACCTGTATTTTGATTGTTCCCTTGCAAGGCATTGAAAACATCTTTGATGTTCACGCCCATGCTTTTGAGTTTGTCGGGAGAAACTGCTACTTCGTATTGTTTCAAGAAACCGCCGAAGCTACTCACGTCAGCTACTCCGGGAGTTCCCAAGAGTTGTCGACGTACGATCCAATCTTGTATGGTTCGAAGGTCCATGGCACTGTACTTGCCTTCGTATCCTTTTTTCGGACGTACAGCGTACTGAAAAATCTCACCAAGGCCCGTGGTAACAGGTGCCAGTTCCGGTTTGCCTGCATCTGCCGGAATTTGATCTTTTACTTGGTTCAGTTTTTCGGTGACTTGTTGACGAGCCCAATACACATCTGTGGCATCATCAAATACAACGGTTACTAAGCTTAATCCGAAACGAGAGAAAGAACGCATCTCTTTGATGCCCGGCACACTTGCCACCGATTGCTCGATGGGAAATGTAATCAATCGCTCTACTTCCGGAGCTGCTTGAGAGGGGGAAACGGTTATGATCTGAACTTGGTTATTGGTAATATCGGGCACCGCATCAATGGGTAGTCGTTGTAAATCATAAATACCGAGCCCAACTAATGCAAGCACTAGAATACCAATAATCAGCTTGTTCGCGATGGAAAAGCGAATTATTCTATTTAACATGAAAATTTATTTAGCCTAAAAAGAAAATACGATGAATCAATATGGTATTAGGCTAGTCTTGGAGGTTGGAAAACATCACGCAAGCATGCCAAATGCTCGGCGCTTTCATCGTGTGGGAAGATTTGTTTCTGTATAACTGGAGGGTTTGGGCTCACCTCAAAAAAGAGTACGGGAGCTTCACAAATACTTACGGAGTAGACCATGCAATCTGAACTTCTGAACGGTAACTGTTGGTCTTGTTGGTAATCATCGTCCACCTCGAAAATACCTTTGTAGTGAATTTTGATAAAATCCAAAACCGAGAGAGAAGGGTCATTTTTCGAATGCTGGGTGTAGTGTTGAATGAATGCGGGAATCTTCATTAACTGATGAAACTCAGAGAATGAGAAGGAGTAAATTACTAGAAAGAATATGCCAAGCGCTTTCCGCATTACCCCGAAGGTACGAGGAATTTTGGAAAATGACAATATTTGTAGGCAGCGGGGGTTAGGCGCTAGGCTTTAGGCTTTAGGCGCTAGGCTTTAGGCTTTAGGCGCAGCTTCGCTGCGGAATGAGACGCAAAGGAAAAAGTTGAGGAAGTTACGCAATGTATATAGCGGAATAAAAAATCGTTCGCTCACTTTTTAATTGATACTTATTCTGCAACCTGCGTATATTCTGACACCTTGATTTGGAGCAAAGACGTAATTGGGATCGAAGGTAAGTGCATAGGGATTGTTAGGGGTAGCAAGTGGCTGGCCGCCGGGATCCCATGAAACTTGCTTATCAAAAGGGTCATTGGCACGGGCGATAAGGAAGGGAGTTTCTATAGCAGGGGTCCAATTGAACAGATTTCGAATGCCTGAGTAAAACTCAACACCTTTTCTTGCCTTATAACTTATCTGAATATTGTGAATCGAATAAGGCTTTGAATAGGCAGGCCTTGGATCTAAGTTATTTTGTAAAGGCAATCGCATGCCTCCATATCCCCAGCAAGAATAATCGAACGTGAACTGCTTGTTGAGATAATAGCTCAGTCCGGCATTCACACTCCAAGCTTCAGTAAACATCAATCGCTCCCTTCTATCATTTTTGTTCTGGTAAATATCCTGAAGGGTTACTCCCATATTAAATCTCAATTCAGGTATGGGAGCTGTTTCCAGACTCGTTGAGATTCCTTTTGAATAAACACCCTCTTGATTATTTGCATAGATGATTTTATTCGCATCGGTTGTGTAATCAGGAATGATTTTATTACTGAATATGGAATACCAAAAATTGGATTCCCACTCCCACCAACCCCAGTTCGTACTCCAGGTTTTGGTGTATTGAAGAGAAATATTGGTGGAGCGTTCAGGCTTCAAGGCTTCTTTAAATTCCACTTTTCGCGCACCGGTAAGTGCCGCATGATCTTCTGTAAAAACTTGCACCGTTCTAAAACCCATTCCGGTTGAAAACCGAACGGTGTTCAACTCATTGATGTTCCACTTTCCCGCAAAACGTGGAGTAAACACCCATCCATGAACCGGATGATAATCCATTCGAGCACCTGCTAAAAGTGTAAGGGCTTCAGTCGGCCGCCATTCCAATTGTGCAAATGCACCCGGGATGAAGTCTTGGGTAGGTATCGATTTGCCGGTGCTGCTATCTTTAGTAAGTAAAGTGTTGTCGTCATATCCATTGAACCTCACAGCTGTACCCAATAAGTAGTCGAAACGCTTACCAGTTTTATTACTTACTAATTGAAGAAATCCTGTTTGCTGCGAAGCGATAAATGATGTGGTACCGTAAAATGAATTTTGCTTATGCATTACATAAGACCCGGAAAGCTTTAAAGGAAGTTTGGTTGAAAATTGATGATCTCCCAATACTTCCAATCGAGAAGTGTAAATGCTTTCAGCATATATGCTATCAGACCCTCGCCAAGTTTTTGACCAATTGGTTTGCCCACCCCATCTGTCTTCGTACATGTAACGTACCAAGAATTGCGATTTCAAACCATTTAACTTTGTAAATACGGCTGCTCTTTTTTGTTGACTTAAATCTGTAAAGCCATCTCCATTCTTATCAATTCGATTATTGAATAAGAAGGTATTCATTCCTGTTAGCAAATTCAGGTTCGTCGAAAGTTTGGTTTTTACTGCCCATTCCAATGAAGTTTCACCCCAAGAATTTGAATTTAGTTCAGTAAATAGTTTTGGCGCTTTAGCTGCTGTTTTCGTGATGATATTGATCACTCCCCCCATTGCCTCTGATCCGTATAGAGAGGAAGCCGGACCTTTTACCAATTCTATTCGATCTACCAAAGAGGCAGGAATATTAGTCAGTCCATAAACAGCCCCCAAGCTGCTGATTAGCGGCATACCGTCGATGAGTACCAAGGTATAGGGGCCATCCATCCCGTTAATACGGATGTCTCCCGTATTGCAAACGTTACAATTTACTTGTGGCCGAACACCATTTACCAATTGCAAGGCATCAAAAACCGTATTGCTTGCAATTTTTTTGAATTGGGTACCGGAGATCAAAGAAACAGCAATGGGGCTTTTAGATCGGAGTACCGGTTTTAATGTTCCCGATACCACAACCGGATCAAGGGCTGTAGGTTGCTTTACTAGTGCAACTAAGTTCTCTCCTGCTTCAATGCGCAAGAATTTTGTTGCATAACCAACCGCACTGATACGCAGTTCCTTACCCAACCACGAATTACTAGAAGCAATTCCTTGTTCAGAAGTCTTCACCCCATCCCTACCCAACGAAACAGTAGCATGAGGAATAGGCTTGGCATCTGCACTATCAATCACTTTTACTGACTGTGCGGCCCCTTTTACAATGAATGCCATGAATAATATGAAAAGAAAATGCCTCAATTTTTAGATATGTCTAAATTAATATTTAGACAAATATACGTTTTTATTTGAGAAGACACTAATGGTGAGTGGGGAAAATGGGGTTGGGTATTAGGCTTTAGGTATTGGGCTTTGGGCGTTTGGCTTTGGGGTTTGGGGTTGGGCTGATAATAAGAATCCCCTCGCAATGGCGAGGGGAGATTAGTAGTTTCAGAGGGATAATATGTTGAGTTGGGGTGTTGGGCGTTAGGCTTTAGGCTTTAGGCTTTGGGCCGTAGTTCCTGATAAACCGGAAAAATTCGCCTCTAAACCACTCATTATTAATTCTTAATTATTCATTCTTAATTATTAATTCACTTGATCTTATATCTGAACCCCGCATAAAACATTCTTCCATACACCGGACCCCAAACCAAGGACGCATCGAAATTGGGGCCAAAGGGGTCGGCTGCACTTAAGACGCTGTTCTTTT
Source organism: Endoryza foliicola (assembly GCF_050589245.1). Classification (NCBI taxonomy): domain Bacteria; kingdom Pseudomonadati; phylum Bacteroidota; class Chitinophagia; order Chitinophagales; family Chitinophagaceae; genus Endoryza; species Endoryza foliicola. Next base: position 74,777 of record NZ_JBOBEW010000007.1, read on the forward strand.
GAAAATAGTTGGATAGGTTTTCTCCACCTATATATAAATCGAACGTTTTTTTCTTTCCAATAGCATGTGTTAGCTGCGCATTGAAAATAACATAGGCCGGTGAGCGCTCTTGTGTAGCTTCGGGACTACTGCTATACGGGATCCGTTTCTGCCCTACTCTATTGGCGGTAGCATCGATCTTCCAACGCTTCCATTCATACGCAATGTTGGCGAAGGCTCGGTCTCTGGCCACCAAAGGTTTCTCCAATAATCCACTGTTGTACGTCGTTTTTACATCCACCCAACGATAAGCCAACCGCATTTCCAATTTGGGCAATGGCTCAAATGACAATTCAACTTGCGCACTATGAGAATAAGACTTACCTCTTAACTGATAAAACTGAAGAAGGGTCGGGTTTTCCATATCCACCACAACTTGATCCTTGAATTGGGTGTAATAGTAATCAGCACTGAAACTGGCATTGCGCTGAAACAATTGAAAACTTTGATCAAACGTAAAACCGGTATTCCATGCTTTCTCTTGCTGAAAGGGATATAACCCGTTCGTTAACCAAGTTCTGCTCGATGCCATCGCGCCCATATTTTCTGCAAATACATTGACGGTTCTTCTTCCTGCTCCTGTTGCTACTCTTAACACTGATCCCTTTACCGGTTCATATCGAACATGCAAACGGGGTGTGTAAAATGTTCCGTAAATAGAATGATGATCGGCGCGTATTCCAGCCACAACATTGAACTCATTTAAGTAAGAGTAGGTGTACTCAAAGAATGCACCGGCAATGTTTTCTGTTCTGTTGTAGGGAGTACTTCTGAAGAATTCTTCGAATTTGTCGGAAGAAGCAGAGAGCCCGGTTCTAAACTTATGGTTGGTATTTCCAATTATAGATTGGTAAATCAAATTGGAATAGAGTCCGTTTTGTTTGGCATCGTAACGTGTTTGACCGAAATAACTTCCTTGATTGTGATAGTTGTACGCTACTTGCAAGCCAATACTCTTGTATTTCTTCTCGGGAAATACATATCCTAGTTTACTGAATCCTTCCCAACGAACGGTATTGATTCCAAAACCGTAATGATGTGTAGAGTATTGATCAGTTTTAGGATTGAAATCGGTCATCCCTCCTGTTTTATCATCCCACAAACCTTTCACACCAAATTGTGCCATCCATCCTTTTCCGTTATCGAATTTCCAGCGATTCTGAAATGTAGAAGTATAACCGGTAGGAATATCTCGAAATCCATCTTTATTTGCATCAGCCATGGTATTGTTCATGAAATTATGATGCAAGAGTAAAGCAGTAGACCATTTACCGGAAATTTTATGAGCCAAGTCGAGATTGAAATCGGCTTTCCCCATATCATTCACATAGGCGTTTGCAAAAAGTCGTTCTGCCTTTTCCGGCTTCTTCAATTCTACATTAATTTGTCCTGTAATGCTCTCAAAACCGTTAACAACAGATCCCACACCTTTGCTTATTTGAATCGATTCAACCCAAGGCCCGGGAATAAACCCGAGTCCGGATGCGGTAGCCAATCCACGCGGACCAGGCATGCTTTCTACGGTAAGTTGCGAGTATACTCCACTAAGACCCAGCATTTGAATTTGCTTGGTTCCTGTGATGGCATCGTTGTAGTTTGCCTCTACAGAAGGATTGGTTTCAAAGCTCTCACTTAAGTTGCAACAAGCGGCTTTGAACAGTTCTCGTTCCGATATCACTTGTGTTCGCATGATACTGGCACTGGAACTGTACAAGGAACGTTGACGGGCCGTTACTTCAACTTGCTTCAACATTGTTCCCGACACCACTACCATTTTCAGATCTTTCGCATCTGTAATAACCAAGGTGTCAGATTTTAATCCTGTATAACTGATCACCAATTCTTTTCCAACTCCAAGCATGGGTATTTTAAAAACCCCGTTAGAGTCGGTCAAAACCGTTTCTTTACTTTCGATCCATTGTACCGTTGCTCCTAAGAGCGGAACAAATGCACCTTTACCGGTTTCTTTTAGTACCACCCCTTTAACAATACTTGGTTGATCACCTGCGTGATCATTATGGCCCGATTCGGCTTCACCGTCGTGTGTAGCTTTATCCATATCGCGGTACTTACAGCATTCAGGCAAACTATTGTACATGGTGGTGGTTGCTGTTCTAAGCTTGGTATCGTGACCAACATTGGCAATCCATTGATGTAAATGAATCAGTTTGATTTTAGAAGGATCGTAACTGATTGTGATTTCTTTTGTGTTTTCATCCCATGTTGCAACAGACACGCCTTTTTTCTTCACTGCATTTTCGATTCGGTCTTTACACATATCGCAAAGGCCATTCACCCAAAAATGAACAGTGGAGTCTTTTGCTTGCTGCGCATGCAAATGGAAGAAGAGTATCAGCATAAAGCCGATACTCCCTATTCTTTTTTTCATCCTATAATGTTTAGGAGGTTTGAATTAAGATTTGCAGCAAGATTTGTCTTTGCAGGCGGCCATGTCTTTGCACTTACCGTCTACTTTTTCACATTTGTCGGTGCATTTACCATCGGCGCAACATGAAGCAGTTTTTGCATGATCACCGCACTCTTTGCAATTCTCTTTTGTGCATTTACTGGCGTCATGAGCTTCGTGATTATCGTGCTTGGCATCCGCTTTAGATGCATTGCCGGAACGATCGTAATGGCAGCAAGAAGGCAACTTTTCGTAAGCGGCATCGTTTGCTTTAAAATCGCGGGTATCGTATCCAGCTGCTGCAACAGCTTTCTGGATTTTTTCCGCATTAGTGCTTGCGCTATAAGTTACATTAAGCTTCTTAGTGTTTTTATCCCAAGTGGCGGTTGTTGCACCGGCTGACTTTGCTGCTTTCTCAATGGTGTTTTTGCACATGCCACAATTTCCTGACACAGGAATGGTTTCAGACTTTTGTGCGAAAGAGTTGCTTACGAAGAAGAATGATAATGTGATTACAAAACTTAAGATTTTCATATAAAATGTTTTTAGAATAATAAATAATAGTGAGGCTGTTTCGATTGAACAGTCTCTACTAAATTCTAAAAACATTAATGGAACGATACAGTTTATTTAGCTCCAAATTAGGTGGTGCATGGGATTGATACGTTATAAACTGATCTGCTTGAGGAATGTATTGTTGTGTAAGCGCCGCGTATTTTGGCGCTTCAATAGCAAATGCGTTGAACTCGAATTGAAGTTTTACTAACTGATGTGCATCGTCAACTTTCAAGAATTGGTGTTCTGTTTCGCAACAACCCTTTTTGTCTTTCATCCCACACTTACCACAAACTTTGTTTTCGTAAGCGCCGTAGTCGATGGATGCTAATCGGCCCATGCAATAATGCCAATTCACTACCAATCCACTGGTGATGGTGAGGTACAAAACGGCCAATATGGAAAGCAGGGCTTTTTTCATTTCAAGGCAAAATTAGTACAAATTGGCAGAGTTCAAATGGGTGGGGGTTGATTTTAACAAATAGGAAAAAGAGGAGAAGAGGAAACGAGGAGAAGAGGAACGAGGAGACGGGGAGCGAGGAGCGAGGAAATACAAAGATGGAGGAGGGAGGAAGGAGGAGGCGAGGAAGAAATTTAAAGTATTGAGAACTGATGGTTTAGATTAAGTTTAGTGCAATTTCCTTGGTTAACTTGCTTGGATTATTAGTTCACGAAGCTCCAGAAAACACCTATTTTAATGAGCATTCCGGGGCTTGGGTAACTGCCTAAGAGGATATTGTTTTTGGTGAAAGTGCCCGTGGCGGGGTTCAGCGCATTCAAGTTCTCGAAACGAATATAGAAGGTGAAGCTCCGAATGCGGAAATGAACAAAGCCTGTAACTTCGGGCAAACGCATTTTGATGGTCTCTGTGTTTTGATAGAAAAACTGCCCCAAAACCGGTGAGTAGTTGTTGGCTTTGTAAGCTGTAAAATAACGGAACTCAAGTCCCGCGCTCAAGTTTAAGTTCTTATATCCTAAGTTTCCATCGTATGCAAATTGGTTGCGGGTGCTAATCAAGGGTAAATTCACTTCCGCATTGCCGGCTTTCTGTTGTAAAAGGATCCAAGTTCTCCAATGCCATCCTTTCTTACCCAGTTTGAAGTCTTTCTCCACTCCTGCTTGTAACACGGTAAACAAACCGGTCTCTTGTGCAGCTTCAAAATAGTTTTTGAAATAAGTATAATTATTCAGCAATTGGTATTGTGCAAATAATTTCAATCGTTTCTTTGGACGATCAATTGCAGCATAAAACTTAGTGTGGTTCTCTTTATTGAAGGTTTGAACAGTTGATGACAGATAGAAACTGCTCATGCCTTCGAATGTATAGGAGGGTGTTCTATTCACATTTTCGAATGCAAGTGTTACATAACCAAACTTATCAGAAACCAATCTTTGCAAATTCACTTGAGCATTGTAATCGCCTGAATTAAAGCCACTGAGGTAAAACGCGCCTTTTGCGAAAATGTCCCATTTTTTATTACGCGTTTTATTACGGTACTCGCCGTGCAGCCAAATATTGGTGAACGATTTGGTTACTAAGCCTGTATCGAAATTCCCTTGTAAGGTTTGAAAGCTAGCCCCAACTTTAAAAAACTGCAATGAGTTTTTTGCATCCGGAAATTGATAGATAGAAACATCATTCAATAACTCTTTCCACATATCTCTCCGAAAAACTTTTGTAGTACCCGATGCCACATCAATATTGAACGTATTTTTATAATAAGCGCTGTCGGCAGCTATGTCTGTAAATCTGTAATTATAGGTATTGTATGAAATGGTATGCTCCCAACGCAAACGGGGGTAAAACAATCGAATGGTGGTAGAGTCGTTAACCTCAATTGAATCTTTTTGACCTAAATCGTATTGTTGCCTGAACAAATAGGTAGCATTGGTATAATAGGACCCGGTTGGAATATTTGTTGTAAAAAAATTACGAGCACCGGAACTTGTTGCTCCAATTTTAGTAGGAATCACAAAACGATTGTCGAGATAAGAACTACTGTCTAAATAGTTTTCATCTGTTTTAATACCACCGTTCTCCCCTACCATCAACTTATTCCCTAAGAGTACTAAAAAGTTTTGATAGCGTTTATTGGGCGATTGATACCAAGAAGTGAACCGATAGTTGTTATGATTTGAATTCTGATTTTGAAAGGTTCCCGGTGAATTGATCAGTCGATATTGAAAAGCAGCATTCCAATTGGGCTTGATATTCTGAGTATGCAAAATACCAATCATTTGTTCAGATACACTTCCCAGTAAGTAATTTAATTCAGTGTAGGGGCGTGTGGTATTATAAAACCTTGTTTGATCAAGCGTAAAATTATATACATCGAAAGAATGAAAACCATGATCCCATCCAGCTTTGTACAAGGGGCTAAAAAACCGTTCTTCGGTTGCAGTACCAGAGTTGCCCAAATTGACCTGTGTCCATTTTTGAGGAACTCTTCGTGTAAAATCGATGATACTGGAATCAAAAACCGTCATTTTGCTGGAATCGAAATATCGGAATTTGATGGTTATCGAATCTTCCATTCCTGTGCGGTGTTGCAAACTATCTGCCTTACCGGAGGTAGCCCCTCTTCCAAAATTCCCTACTCTGCCTGCGGCTCCTTGCAATCCTCTTATTTGAGCAAAAGAATGCAGCGGCAAAGAAGCCACTGCAAAAAAGAATATTCCAATAAGTACGTGAATGTTCTTCAATAGAATCTTTTTGCAAAAATCAAAAATACGCATTCAGCCGCTGGCTTGGGTTTATAAGTTCGTTAAATCAATTATAAGGATGCAACGATCCCCTTAAAAATAGTGGCCAATTTAGGTTCAGCGGCCTTCGCTGCAATCAAAACTTCTTCGTGTGTAATTTTTTCATGATCGCCCAATCCCATGTCCGTAATTACACTCATCGCAAAAACTGGCAATCCCATGTGTGCAGCTACAATCGTTTCTTGTACCGTGCTCATGCCCACTGCATCAGCGCCTAACTTGTGGATCATTCGGTATTCAGCTTTTGTTTCAAAAGTTGGGCCTGTTACAACAAAATAGATCCCTTCTTTCACACTAATATTGTTTGAAACAGCTACGGTTTTTGCAATGTTTATTAATTTGTGGCTATAGGGCTCGGTCATATCGGGAAAACGAGGCCCCATGCTTTCTTCATTTTTACCAATTAAAGGGTTTGCGGTACCAAAACTAATATGATCGTTAATGATCATGATATCACCTACTCTAAAATCAGGATTTACACCACCTGCCGCATTCGATAGTAGGAGTGTTTGAATTCCCAAAAACTTCATTACTCGAATGGGATACGTAACTGCCTGACTTGTGTACCCTTCGTAAAAGTGAAAGCGTCCGGCCATGGCCACAACTTTCTTTCCTTCTAAGATTCCAAAAATCAACTTGCCTTTATGCCCTTCTACTGTTGAAACAGGGAAATGTGGAATGTCCTTGTAATCAATCTCAGCTTCAATATCTATTTCATTTGCAAAATTACCTAGTCCACTTCCCAACACTATTCCGGCAACGGGCGTATGAGGGTAAATACCTTTAATAAAGGCGGTTGTTTCCTGAAGTTGAGCTGTTAAGGTTGACATATACAAAACTTATAATGAAAAAGATACGTATTGTTAAATAAGTGGGCAAAGATAAGGAAACCTAACCGCTGTTAGGTGCCAAATGGTTATTTTTGAAATGTCGAATTACGGAGTGTAACTAATGAAAACAGCGCCTTTCCTGTTCATACTGCTATTGATAGCCGGAGTTTCTGCGAATGCACAATTGTGTTCAGGAAGTTTGGGTGATCCGGTTGTACATATCACTTTTGGAGCCGGTTCCGGTGCGGGCCCTGCCTTACCTCCCGGTGTTACTACCTATGCATATACTCCTTCCTCTTGTCCAAATGATGGACAATACAGTCTTCAGAACTTATCGTTTGCTTGTTTTGGACAATCGTGGCATACCCTTGCCGGTGATCACACACCCAATGATGCAAACGGATATTATATGTTAGTGAATGCCTCTGCTACACCGGGCGATTTTTACGTAGATACCATTCGCGGGCTTTGCCCAAATACCAACTATGAATTTGCAGCTTGGGTTAAAAATGTACTAAAACCGGAGGCATGCGGAAGCAATGGCATTCGTCCGAATCTCACTTTTAGTGTGGAGACCGTTACAGGAACGGTACTCACCACGGTTAACTCGGGAGATCTTCCAGCAGAAAACCCGGCATTTTGGCGACAATACGGCGCATTTTTCGTTTCCCCGCCCGGCACACCTGAAGTTGTAATTCGGTTACGCAACAATGCGCCCGGTGGTTGTGGAAATGATTTAGCCCTAGATGATATCACATTTAGACCCTGCGGAGCAAAAATCACAGCAACAGTTGCAGCTGCAGACACGAGCTTTATAGTGGCCTGTAAAAGTGCCAATAAGTCCTATGTCTTGAAAGCCGATGTTACTCCGGGAGTGTATGCAAATCCAAATTATCAATGGCAAATTAGTATGAATGGTGGCACTACTTGGACCGATATTCCCAGTGCCAATTCGAATCAATATTTGCGCCCCCCGAGCGATATTGGTCAATATACTTATAGAATGTTGGTGGCCGACGGCCCCAATTTGAACAATATATCGTGCCGATTGGCATCGAACGATATCACCGTTGTAGTATCACAGCCCGATGCTCAAGTTACCAATTATGTATTCGGATGTTATGGTTCTACAATAGGTTTGTATGCGGCTGGAGGAAGTTTTTATAGTTGGACCGGTCCTTCAGGATTTACATCCAACGTACAAGGACCGGAATTAAAAAACGTACAGTTTACCAATACGGGTTGGTATAAAGTAAAAGTTACTGACTATAATGGGTGTGCTGATGAGGATTCTACGAACCTTATCATTTACCCTGCCGCTCATGTTACAGTGGGTCCCACTCAGTCAGTTTGCGAAGGCGGATCCGTTCAATTGCGGGCTTCGGGGGGAACGAGGTATAGTTGGTCGCCGGCGGCCACCCTAAGCAATGATACCATTCCCAATCCCATTGCAAAACCCAACGATACTACCGTTTATAAGCTCATTATATTTAACGAATATGGTTGTTTTGATACAGCAAGTGTTCGCGTAAATATCTGGCGTAAACCCATTGCAGATGCAGGACCTGACCGCAAAACCCGTATAGGTTTTCCGGCTACCATTACCGGAAAAATTGCCGGTAATGATATTCGCTATTTCTGGACGCCCTTGCAAAACATCGATCAACCCGATCGTTTGGTTACAAAAGTGAATCCGCCTCAAAGTCAATTCTATTACCTACATGCGGTTTCTAATTTAGGGTGTGGTGAAGATATCGATACTGTTTTTGTGAAAGTATACGACAAAGTACTGATCCCAAATATCTTCTCCCCCAATGGGGATGGCATCAACGATACCTGGGTCATAGAACCACTTGAATTCTTCCCTGAATCGGTGACCCAGGTGATGAACCGTTATGGGCAAGTGGTATACACCAGTTCGGGATACCCCAAACCTTGGGATGGCACGAGCAACGGAAAGCCGCTTCCTGTGGGCGTTTACTACTACGTTATTGATTTACGGACAAACAATGAGCCTAAACTTACCGGATCGGTGACGATTATTAGGTAGGGAATTAGGCTTTGGGCGTTAGGCGTTAGGCATTAGGCTTTGGGCTTTAGGTGTTGGGCGTTAGGTTTTAAGTGATGGGGTTTAATGAAAATGGACTGCTCGCTCCACATGATTTTTGCATTGATGTATGCCGATCAGAATTGCCAACAGAATTCCCCTTCAATTCATTAACAATCAAGCGAAAAGACCGCTGGACGGGTCTGCCTAACTTGTTTTGACAATTTACCCATTCTGTGTTAGCTTCGCAGCTGCAATTTTTGCGCAAAAAATTAAAATTCATTCGAACTATGGCCTACGATGTAGTTGTATTGGGCAGTGGCCCCGGCGGATATGTAGCAGCGATCCGTGCGTCTCAACTCGGTTTCAAAGTTGCTATTATTGAAAAAGAAAGCCTGGGTGGAATTTGCCTTAACTGGGGTTGTATTCCTACCAAAGCATTGTTGAAGAGTGCGCAGGTTTTTGAATATATTAAACACGCGAAAGAGTATGGTATTGAAGCGAGTGGACAGCCTCAGTTTGAGTCTGTAGTGAAGCGCAGTCGTGGTGTTGCCGATAAAATGAGCAAAGGTGTTCAGTTTTTGATGAAGAAAAATAAAATCGATGTGATCATGGGTTTTGGCAAGATCAAAACCAAGGGTCAAATTGAAGTTACAAAAGCCGACGGAACCAAAGAAGTGGTTGAAGGTAAACATATCATCATTGCAACAGGTGCACGTGCGCGTCAACTTCCTGCGATGCCTATCGACGGAAAGAAGATCATTGGTTACCGTGAAGCAATGGTAATGCCACAACAACCAAAGTCGATGATCGTGGTTGGAAGCGGTGCAATTGGAGTTGAGTTTGCATATTTCTACAACAGTATGGGTACAAAAGTTACCATTGTTGAATTCATGCCGCGCATTGTTCCGGTAGAAGATGAAGACATCTCTAAAGAATTGGAGAAGACCTATAAGAAATACGGTATCGACATCATGACCAATGCAGAAGTAACTGCTGTAGATACTTCGGGTACAGGAGTAAAAGCCACTGTTAAAACAGCTAACGGTAATGTTACTCTTGAGGCTGATGTGTTGTTGAGCGCTGCGGGTGTTGTTGCCAACATCGAAGGAATTGGATTAGAAGAAAACGGTATCAAAACTGAAAAAGGTCGCTTAGTAGTAGACAAATACTATCAAACAAATATTCCGGGCATCTATGCCATTGGTGATTGCGCTCCGGGACAAGCTCTTGCGCACGTTGCTAGCAAAGAAGCCATCATTTGCGTAGAAGCAATTGGATACAACGAGAAAAAATACCACCATGCTCCTGAGGCATTGGATTATGGCAATGTTCCGGGTTGTACTTATTGTGTGCCTGAGATTGCTTCAGTAGGTTTCACTGAAAAGCAAGCAAAAGAAGCGGGATATGAAATTAAAGTAGGTAAATTCCCTTTAAGTGCTTCGGGTAAAGCTTCTGCTGCCGGACATACAGAAGGTTTCGTGAAAGTAATTTTCGATGCGAAATACGGTGAGTGGTTGGGTACTCACATGATTGGTTACAATGTAACTGAAATCATTGCTCAAACTGTAACCGCTCGCAAGTTAGAAACTACTTACCATGAAGTATTGAATAGCATTCATCCGCACCCAACAATCAGTGAAAGTGTGAAAGATGCTATTGAAGTTGCATACGGCGAAGCCATTCACTTATAATCGTTCATCGTTGAACATAACAATAAGGGGGATAGTAACACTATCCCCCTTTATTATTCCACAAATAAAAAGCCGGTTTTAATTCACCACAAACTTGTAAGAATTGGGCTGTTTGGCAAACTTGATCACATACATACCTGGTTTGGTAGCCACCAAATTTACAGCAGTAATCTGCGATCGAATAGTTACCTGCTGTACCAATTGCCCCATGGTGTTGTAAATAGAAGCAATAGTTCCAGAAGAAAAATCAATCCCACTTACCTCAATGGTTAGTTGCGATTTGGTTGGATTAGGATAAAGCTTTACAGAAGTACTTAAACTAACTGTTTGAATCGGTTCTACGGTCGTTGATCCAGACAATGCAGATGTTTGCAACATTTTGTTTCTCAAACCTCCTTCTGCAAACAAGGCTCTCATCTTTGTACGCTGACCAATGGTGAACATATTGGTACAAGCATCGTAGGTTAAGTCCATGTAATTATTGTACATAATGGCATTGGTTACACCATTACAAGTGTTGGTTACAGTTCCTGATGCACAACCTCTGGTAGCTGCTGATTGCTGAGGCGTATCGTCTACTTCGTCGGTACCACAATAATAATCTCCCCAAATATGTTTCAATCCCAACCAATGCCCTACTTCATGCACGGCTGTTCTTCCTTTGTTGGTTGGAGAAGCCGCTGAGCCCCCTACACCAAAAGCCGAAATATTGAGTACAATCCCATCTTTCAATTTATCGCCACCCAACACACTTGAATATCCATTCACACCGCCAACCAAGTTTCCAACCCAAATATTCAAATAGTGCTCACTGTCCCAGCCGTCTTCACCACCTTGGCTACTAAACTTAATCTTATCATCCATTCCGAAAGTAGCATTAGATGTTTTTTTGCGAGTGATGCCTGAAGTAGCATACCCTTTTGGAGTGGTAGATGCGAGTTCGAATTCAATATAAGTGTCTGCTACTAAGGATTTAAACATGGCTTGAACCATTCCGGTATCGGCATGCTGATGTCTGAATGCCTGATTCAACGCTACAATCTGTGATTTGATCTGATCGTCGGAAATGTTCTGTGCGTCGGTATTGTACAATACGTGCACTACCACCGGAATCTTAATAATAGAAAGAGCTGCGTTCGAAACGCTGCCATTGGTGGTTGTTTGATCCAATGCTATGGATGTTGCGGTTCCCCGAGCGTAGGTTGCTTTACCCACCAAGGAGGGATCCGCTTTTATTGCTATTTGATAATACTCCGCAGTGGCACAGGAAGTTTGAGCCAATAGCCCGGTTGCCTTCAATACCGATACGAAGATTAATAAACAAACTTGTTTCATTGTAACTGCTTCTTTTTGTGGCGGTTACATAGGTGTGGTTTGTTTCTTCAACAGGAATGGATGAATCGGAATGATTCACGGGACAGCATAGGAACATGTGTTCCAAAGTGGATTGAATGGTGGTTAAACAGATTTTTGGACAATAAGAGGTAATGCTGTGAAATACAGTTCTAAAGGGGAAATACGAATGTGGGGACTTATAGATGAGCCGCCAATGTATAGGGTGAGATCAAAATAGGGCGGTGTTCAGACGATAAGCGAGCATAAAACAATAAAAAAAAGCTAGTAAATCAAAATATCTTCACTAAAATTTATCCATAATTTGCTTTTGAAGCCGTTGAAATAGATTTAACTTTGATTTTCAATCACTTACAAAATGATTAAACCGTTCATTTTCAGTAGCTTGGTACTCGCAACGCTAGCGGGTTGCAACGAAACACCCGGAACACCCGGAACACCCGCTTCACCTGAAACGCCGGCTATTGCTTCCAATTATGCCCCTGTGATCAGTTATAGTATTGTTGCCAGACATCCCCATGATACCGCCTATTTCACAGAAGGATTAGAATTTCATGAAAATCAATTATTTGAAAGCTCCGGCGGCAATATGGACAGCAGCCCCTACCCTTCAGCATTCGGAATCGTTGACCGGAAAACCGGAAAAGTGACTACCAAGGTTAGCATCGACAAATCAAAGTATTTTGGAGAAGGCATTACTTTCTTTAACGGCAAACTCTATCAACTCACCTGGACCTCTAAAACCGGTTTCGTATACGACGCTAAGACCTTCAAACAATTAAAAACATTCGAAATTCCCAGTCAACAAGGTTGGGGACTCACACACGATTCTACGCACCTAATTATGAGTGATGGTTCGAATACGCTTTTGTTTTTGAATCCGGAAACGCTTCAGGTTGCCTACACTGTATCAGTAACCGATAATTCAGAACCAATAGGAAACATCAATGAGTTGGAATATGTGGATGGCTATATTTATGCGAACAGATGGCAAACTCCTTTCATCTTAAAAATTGAAGCCAAAACAGGAAAAGTAGTTGGTAAACTTGACCTCACTGCTTTGATAAACGAAATTTATCCAAATGGTGAAGATGAATTTGAATTGAACGGAATAGCGCGTGACCCGCAAACGGGAAATTTCTTGGTTACCGGAAAAAAATGGCCAACCGCTTTCGAAATCAAGTTTTAATAATATTGAATTTCAATGCTTAAAAAGCAGCGTCAGTTTAATGATTTTGAATCAAATATATTTGTGAACTACAGGTGTTTTTCTTTTTGAAAGCATGGTAGTTCGATAGAAGTCCCACCCAGCCTCCTTTCAAGAGGCTGCTTTTTTTGAATTGATATTTTTCGCTCAACAAACTCACGTAAAAACTATCGAACCACATTGGTTTGATATCTTTTACTATCATTTGAAAACGCTTGGTCAACTCCTTCATTGATTCGGGAGAAAAATGATACAAGTGACGCGGCACATCATAGGCCGCCCAATATTCACCATAGTGGCCTGCATCAAAAGAAGTATAATTGGGAACCGCAACTAACAACCATCCACCGGGAGCAAGTAATTTTTTGATCTGAGCTAAATATGCATCCAAGTCGTGCACATGTTCCAATACATGCCACATCGTAATAATGTCAAAAGAACCTGCCGGCAACTGAAATAATTCTCCTGATTCCAGTAGTTGAATCTTATTAGTGGCAGCAGCAATGCTTCTGGCTGATGCATCTGGTTCCAAACCGGTAACACGCCAACCTTTGATTTTCATATGGGCCGCAAATGCTCCGGTGCCGGAGCCAATATCGAGCAAAGTACCGGTCGACTTCTTAGATGTTGCTTCAATCAATTTCGCCTTCTGATTGAGCGTAATGCTTCTAACTCTATGATACAGCTTATTGACCAACCCTTTGTTGGTATTGGTGTGAGAAATGTAGCTATCAGATTGGTAGTAGGGTCCAATGGCGGCTGCATCAGGAACATCTTGAGTGAAACGCAACTGACAGTTGGCGCACTCGTAAATTTCAAACACCTCTCCGGAAACTGTATAATCTTTAGCTTTTAGGGCCAATGACAGATTGGTTGCTGCACAAGCAGGACAAGAAATATAATGAATGCGATTGCTCATAGAATGCAAAGAAACATAAATAAGGGGAAATAACAGGGCTTAGTATCGGATACCCGTTGGACTTGGGTTACCGGTTGGATTGAACAGATGCCATAGTAAGAAAACGAGTGCAATCAAGGCCAATATCCAAGCAATCCGTTGCCAATTGACTTCTTTACTATCACTATCAGATGGAGGCATGTTCATGATCTCCTCTGTGGTGTATTCTTTAGAGGTATTACCAACAAGTACGGTATGTGTTGCATTGCTTTGAATGATCCGTTCTGCAACAACCGGGCGTAAGAAAGGCACTAAATTGAAAGCCGGTTTGAATTGAATATCTCCGGATTCATCTTTGGTGAACGATCCTAATCCTTCCACCGTATGTCCTATTTGAGGTTTGATATTAGCCCTCAGCTCATACGCCCATTCGTTGTACCATTTCATCACTTCAAAGTCGGCCAAATTAGAGTGAGCTGCCAGGAAAGAAAAAAAGTCCTTATCCGGCGAATCGAAATATTTATCGAACCGTAAATGATAGCTTGGTGGAAGTATTTGTTTGTTCACAAAATCGGTCTGAGCAGGTACGCGTTCTACTACAATGCTGCCAATACCCGGTATGGGCAATTGTTGTTTTTGACGCAGGTATTGTAATAGAAGTGCTATCATAATCTTCTGCGAAACAACACAAAATTACAGGAACCGAAAAAAGAAGTTATCCCAGCTTTTAGGTTACTTTTTCACAGGCTTTTGATTGAAGGAGTAGGTAATACCACCCAGGAAGTTGAATCCATAGGCTTCGTACTGATTCCATCGCTCGTATTTGTTGTTAAATACGTTATTGAACTGCACCCAAAGATTAAAGTTTTTAGTGATTCTAAATTCTGAACCCAAATTCAAATCAACCGCACCGTCGCCTTTGAATGAATCACCATTGGCGGCTCTATATCTTGCTCCGTTGAACATAAAAACATCTGTTTTCAACCATAGGTCCTTCATCAGTTGCCATCTTAAATTGGTATTGAATTCAATTGGCAACATCCCCCATGCGTTCGCTTCTTTTTGCAGCTTGGTAAACTGGTTAAAATTCAAACTAGAAGTAACGGAGAACTGTTCCCCACGGGTGTAGCCAACTTCTCCATGCAATTGAAGTACTTCCATTTTCGATTCATAACGAACCACAAAAGTTTTACCGTCAACGGCATCATTTACAAACAAAGGCATATTTCGGTATTGTTGGAAGCCAACTTTCGCTGAATACGTAAAGTTTTTGATTGTCCCTTTGAATCCGGCATAGCGTTCCTGTACGCGGGTGTTTAGGAGTGAATCGGGCTGGGCTAGCCAAGGATTTATTCCATAAAAACGTTGATAAGATCCTTTGTTGTAATATCCAATCCAACCTAGTTGAAACACAAAACGTTGATCGGTGGTACTGAAATCGGCCATTACATTAGGCAACATAGTAAACACTTTGTTGTCCCAAGAGGGACGAATGCCGGCATGAACAAAAACATTAGGCGTTTTGAAAATTACAGCCGGTGAAATATAAAATAAGTTATTCTGAACTGTGGTTTTGCCTGAAACGGTTTTCTTGGTGTAGCTGGTTAAATCGGCAGTAGCACCTAAATCGAAAGCGAAAGACTGACCGAAGGTCTTTTCTAATGGAAGATCTAACACCGTATTGCTTTCGTTCGCCTTTAAACTGTGCTGATCATTGAAAACATTTACAGATAAAGAAGGACGGTAATTCAAACCATATTCAGTAGGAATCGTGTTTCTAAATACAACTTTTCCTGAAATGGTTTGAAAGCGTTGCTTCAATTGGTCTTTAGTGAACACCAAGGTAGTGGGTCGATATCCATATAAGTAATAGTTATCGCTGGCAAAGCCCAGATTACCGGACCACTCTCTGTGTTTCAGATTCATGTAAGAAGCTTCGGCGCCAACACTGGTTAAACTGTGTTTCTGAAATGGGAGGCTTCCTTTTGAATTGTAGTGCTGAGCAAATAAATTGTAATTCGAACGCACCCCATCTCCAAAGCTAAAGCCTGCTTTTACGAAAGGCAGGTGCACATTCCCCACTCCTACTTTAATAAAATTACTAGATTCCCATTTATTGGAAGTATCTACAGCCAACGCCACCGGCTTTAGTTCTGCAGGTTGATAATTGAATGATAATTGCTGATTGGGAACTGAATATTTTAAGGCAGTTTTATTACTATCTGTTTGAGGTGGTGCCGCATTGAAATTAATTTTTGCCGCCTCTCTCAAAACAGGTTTAAAAGTAGAGGTAATGTCAATGCTTTTCTTTTTGGAAGTATCTTGCGCGTGAACACTTATAATAGCTCCGCAAAGCATTAAACTAACGAGTAAGGTTGACTTTATTGAATAGTTCATACTGATAATTCTAAGGTTCTACAATGGTTTAGCGGTTTCCTGAATTTCCATTTGCATCAGCAGCAGTAGCTTCAGACAACTTGCGTTCTGCTTCCAATCGAATGGATTCGATTTTGGCATTGTCCACTACACTCTTATAGGTAGCCTTCGCATTGAAATAGTCTTTTTGTTTCATGTAAATATCACCAAGCAGTAAATAGGCTCTGGTTACCCATTCTTCATAGGAGCCCGATTTATTAATGGTTTCGAATGCTGCTTTCTCAGCATCACCCAAACGATTTTGAATGAATTGACAGTTGGCGATTTCATAGCGCGCTTCGGCACCATAGGCAGCCTTACTCAAAGAGGCAACGTTGCGATAAGCTGTAATAGCGTCGGTATAGTTACCGGAAGCTTGGTAAGATCGAGCTACTGCCAAATTAGCTAACACGCGGTCGTCGGTTCCAACATTCTTTTGTGCCAAGAGTTCCTGTGCATTGGCCGTTGCTTCAGTCCATTTTTTCAATTGAAACTGACTTCTCAGCAGCCCGCGCATGGCTTCCATTTTATTTTCTTGGGTGGACCCGAATTCTTTTAGCAAACCAAAGTATTTCTCTGCTTTCTCATAGTTCTTCAAGTCAAAGAAATTCAACCGAGCTGCTGTAAGTAAAGATTTTTCTGCAAATTTATTGGGGGCACGATCGCCTAAGGCTTCATAACCTGCGGAAGCTTTCGCCCAATCTTTTTGATTGAAGTAGATCTCACTCTTATAATACAAAGCCTCCAAGGAGTATTTTCCATTTGGGTATTTGGCCAAGTAGTCTTCAAACTTCTTAGCAGCGGTTGGAAAATTGCCATTATTGAATTGTACTTCCGCCTCGTTATAGGCTAATTCTTCTTCTTGCGTATTGCTCACTTCTTTGCCCATATTGCGAGCAAAGTTTACATACTCTGTTGATTTTCCTTCTTCAACATAAATCACTTTTGCATTCTCCAAAGCTTCCTCGGCTTCGGGAGAATTGGGATACTGTTGCAGCAGGGTACTGTATTGTTTCAGGGCATCTGCATTATTGTCAACATTGTAATAGGCAATTCCCAAACGGAGATAAGCTTTTGGTTTTAAAGAGCCATTTGGATCGGTCAAAACATTCTTTAGGTATGGTATGGCTTCTCTGAACTGTTCATTGGATAAATAGCTGCTAGCAATCTCCATATTAGCATCCGGAATCAAACTACTGGTCGGATATTTCCGGGAAATTCCATTGAGCAAATTGATTTTTTCTTTGGAACTAGAGATCCCCGCAATCATGGCATTTTGGAAGGTAGCATAATCGCTTGCCGGCCAAGAAAAATCGAGCACTTTATCATACATTGACTTCGCTTTCTTGTAATCGCGGTTCATGTAATAACAATCCGCAATTCTCAAATAAGCATCCTGTTCCATTGAAGGAGAATTGATTTTAGGAGTGCCCGCCAAGGGTTCAAAGAATCCTTGGGCCTGCTTGTAATTTTCTTTTTTCAGAAAACAATAGCCTAGATTGTATTTAGCATTGGCCGGATTCACTTCACCGTTTACCATGCCCGATTTCAGGTATTCAAAATAATATCGAATGGCATCATCAATTTTCCCGGTTCGATAGGCTATTTCACCTTTCCAGAATTGAACCAAAGGGAGAACAGATGCATTATCGGGATGTGACTCGGCTCTAGTCAAAAGTTCATTGGCAGAAACCAACATGCCATCATTGATCAACTCTGTTGCTCTACCATAATAAATTCTAGGATATGATTTCTTGGCCAGTGGCGTGGGATTTTTAATGCCTTCAATTAAGGCGAGGGCATCTTTATAGTTATTGGAATTCGCCAATAAGTTTACCTGAAGTTCAAGTGCTTCCGCAGTATAGCTAGAATTAGGATAGAGTTGTTGGAATTTCTGAAGTTCAGAGATGGCAATGTCTTGATACCCTAATTCGAACGACAACTTCGCATAATTGTACATGGAAACTTCGCGTTGTTGTTCGTTACTGCTATTTACAGAGCAAAACAAAAAGGCGTTTCTGGCATTGGCTTTTTGTCCTAGTTTGAGGTAAGAATCGCCCAACAAATACATAGCACTTTGAGCCAGTGAATCTTCTTTGCCACCTAATTTCTTAAATCCTTCTACTGCTTTTGAATAGCTCTGAGCCTGATATTGACAATACGCCAGCTCATAAATATCTTCACGTTGTAGTTTTTCAGCTTTTGCAACATAACTCTCTAGGAATGGAAGCGCCTTTGCATATTCTTTCTGCATGAAATAGCCATGACCCACCAATTGTTGCATTTCCTTTTCATAAACCAAATTGCCACGCTTCAGTTTTGCTTCAGCATAATCGAATGCTTTCTTTTGATCGCCCTGCATAAAATAAATCACAGAGATATAATAAGGAGCAACCGTGCCGTAAGTTTGATGGTTATCGACTACCAAAAACGACTCTAAGGCATCCTTATAATTCTTGCTATAAAAAGCAATGAAGCCATAGTAGTAGTTGGCATCTTCATAGTTTGGATCCGATTTCATTTGACGAATAGCATCCAATAAAGGCTTGGCTTTGTCGTATTGTTGAACCGTGAAATATCCATACCCTTGATGGAACTTCTTTTCTGCAATTTCTTTGTTACTCAGGTGTTCGATGGAAGCTTTTTCGTAGAGTTCAATCGATTTAGTGAAAGCTTGTTGGCGAAAATAGTATTCAGCCAAATGAAAACTCATCATTTGAACGCGGGCATCATTCTCCTCCAAGCTAATGAAATCGGTGGCTTTGTCGGCTGCACCTCGTTCATTTTGCTTCAATCCGCAAACGATACTATAGTATTTGATTTCGATATAGTTCAGAGCCTGGTTACTGCGATCGGTTTCGCGCTGCGATAATTCGAGGTCGCGAAAAAGCGGATAGGCCAAGCTATATTGCTCACGCTGATAGTATTCTTTTGCTTGCTGAAAATTGGCTTGGGGATCCAATAGGATTTTCGTCTCCTGTGCTTTTAATCCAGTCAAGCCGCATCCTAAGAAAGCGAGAATTACGGTTATTTTTTTCATTCCTAAGTCCTTAAGGTGGGTTAAAGTTTCCTATTATTCCAAAGGTAACCAAACATCGTTCCAAACAGGTGTGGATAAGTGCATCAATTAACAATTCTTTTGTATACACTTCACAAAAACACATTTTGTATTTTTGCTGAAATCCAACTGAATGAAAAAAATTCTTACCACTGCTTACACTGATACAGGATTTAATATTGCGCTTCTTTTATTGCGAGGTGTTTTCGGTTTTACGATGTTCATCAATCATGGCGTACCCAAGCTAATGCAGTACAGCAGCCGTTCTCAATCCTTTTACGATCCTTTTGGTATAGGTTCGGAATGGAGTTTAATTTTGGTTTTGTTTGCAGAATTGTTCTGCTCTATTTTATTGCTCTTAGGCTTGTTTACTCGATTGGCTTTGATTCCATTGTTGATTACGATGGGTGTTATTCTTTTTATGTTAAATAAAGGCAAAGCTTTTTCCGAAAGTGAAATGGCCCTTATTTATGGGGTAGTTTATATGGTAATTATGATTGTGGGACCCGGGAAATACAGTGTAGATGCAGCGATGGGTCACTAATACGATTCTAAATTAATTATTTGAGATGTTTGAAGCAACAACAGAAGTTCGGGTTCGCTATGCGGAGACCGATCAAATGAATGTAGTGTATCATGGCAACTACGCTCAGTATTTTGAAGTAGGCAGAGCGGAAGCCATTCGCAAACTTGGATTTACTTATAAGTCGATGGAAGCGATGGGCATTATCATGCCCATTGTAGAATGGTCGGCAAAGTTTATTCGCCCGGCACATTACGATGAATTGCTGACTGTGAAAACGATTTTGAAGGAACTACCCGTTGATCACAGAATCGAATTCTTTCAAGAAGTGTACAACGAAAAAGGCAAATTGCTTACTTCCGGTAAAGTGGTGCTGTATTTTTTACAAGCCGATACCAGAGAAAAAACCACGATGCCGAGAGAATTGATGGAAGTGATGGCAACCTATTTTAATTGAGGAAACCAACTAAAGGGGAGAAAACGTACAACAGTAAAGTTGCACAAAATAACCTATTACGTAAAAAAGGAGCTTTTGCTCCTTTTTTTATGCTCGATGATGATCTGCTTTCCAATTTTTAATGGCCTTTTTAATGGCCTTACTGCGCATTTTCTCGTTTACCGCACGTTGCGCCAATTCTACAAACTCTTCATCCGGGGCGAAGCGAAGTGCAATGATTTGACTGGTTCTTAATTGCCGACTCAATGGTTTGCCGGTAAGAATATAGTGGCGTAAATTTTCTTCTGCTCTGATGGCTCTGTCTTGGGCTACAAGCGCAAACCTGCGCGCATACCAAAATATAGAGACTAAGATAAGCGACACTAAAATTAGTAAAGAAGCCGAATACGCGTTGTCTTCAGTTGATTTCACAAAATTCACGATGCTTCCAATCAGTAACGCGAGGATCGCAAAAGAAGTTACAAAATGCCACAACGGAACATATCGTGCGTGGCTCTTAAAATTTTGCTTTGACATGAGCAGCCTTTATTTGGTTCACCAATTGTTCTGTAAACTGTGATTTACTCCCTAAAGGGTTGCCAATCACTTACATAGCGACAATGTTAAACAATTTTGCTGATTTACAGTCAAAAAAATAGACTAAGTTTTTCCGCAAACAAAATAGCAAGGAAACAGCTAAACTCGGGGAACTTAAAATATACTAAAAAAAGAGCCATTTTCAAATGATGAATCTCAACTCCTGAAATCTTCAGGCTAAACCTTGAAGCCCCTACCTTTGTATTCTAAAAAAGTGAACCATGAATAGAGGACCTGTTTTAGCTACTATTATTACTATTGGCGACGAATTGCTGATCGGCCAAACCATCGATACTAACAGTGCCTGGATGGCACAGGAATTGAATAAAATTGGCATATGGGTACACCGAAGAGTTGCCATCGGTGATGTTTGGAAAGATATTTGGCAAGCGCTCGATGAAGAAAGTCAACTTTCCGATGTAGTACTCATTACGGGTGGGCTTGGGCCAACGGCAGATGATATTACGAAGCCTTTGCTTTGCCACTATTTTGGCGGAAAATTGGTTGTACACGAAGAATCGCTTCAAAATGTAAAACACATTTTCGAAACAATATTGAAGCGACCTTTAATTGAACGCAACCTAAAACAGGCGGAAGTTCCTGATGTGTGTACCCCCATTGTGAACAAAAGAGGCACTGCTCCGGGAATGTGGTTTGAAAAAGAGGTACAAGTAAAAGATGGCTCTCACAAAACAAAGTATTTTGTATCGATGCCCGGCGTGCCTCATGAAATGAAAGGGATGATGCATCATTATGTGCTGCCGCAACTTCATGAAAAATTTGAGTTACTACCTATCGTCCATAGAACGCTCTTGACAGCCGGTATTGGAGAATCTTTTTTAGCAGAACGCATTCAAGATTTTGAAAAAAACCTCCCTTCAAATATCAAACTTGCCTATTTGCCTAATTATGGAATGGTAAAGCTTCGGTTAACTGCCAGTGGAAACGATGCAAAAACGATCGCCGAATTGGATGCTTGTTTCGATATGCTCCAACAAGAAGTTCAGGATGTAATGGTCATCAACGAAGACCTTCCACTAGAAGCTGTTATCGGAAAAATATTGATTGAAAAAAAGCAAACCATCGCTACAGCAGAAAGTTGCACGGGCGGTTACATTGCTCACCTGCTTACTAGCAGGTCAGGATCAAGCGCCTATTACAAAGGGAGCATCGTTAGCTACGCGAATGAAGTAAAAGAAGAAGTATTGGGTGTAACAGCAGATACTTTAGAGCAGAAAGGTGCTGTTAGCAAGGAGACGGTAGTGCAAATGGTTCGAGGAGCCTTAGATACTTTGAAAACGAACTATGCGTTGGCTACTTCAGGAATTATGGGCCCTAGTGGTGGATCGCTCGACAAGCCGGTGGGTACCGTTTGGGTGGCTGTGGGCAATAAGGATAAAATTGAAACGCATTGTTTTCATTTCCGCTTCGACCGCGATCGAAACATGCAACTAACGGCTACAAATGCATTGAACATGATGCGAAAGTTCATCCTATCGAATAGCTAGTTAGTTTAAAATCAATTTATTACCTTTGTACCCGTAAAGTTGCTTGCTGGTACTGAATTACAGGCTTAAATCATTGATGCTGTGTTATTTAACTAACAGTTGATAGTTTTTGAGAAGACCCATAATTTGAGCATTTCTGTGAACCGATCGGCTTCAACCCTATTTTTTAACTCGTATTTTTAAACGCATATGGCAGTTGTTGACTTGATAATGCCGAAAATGGGCGAAAGCATCATGGAAGCTACCATCCTTAAATGGGTGAAGCAGCCCGGTGATGCTGTAAAGATGGATGAAACCATACTGGAAATCGCGACCGATAAAGTAGACAGTGAAGTTCCCTCTACGGCTGCCGGCGTTATAGAGTCGGTTTTGTTCAATGTAAATGATGTTGTTCCTGTAGGAACCGTAATTGCTAAAATAAGAACAGAGGGTTCCAATGGTGCGGCTGAAACGAAACCGGTTGCATCGGTAGTTGCTGAAAAACCTGCTGCGTCAGTTGTAACAGCAGCGCCTGTTGTAGAAGCACCGGTATTGGTAGAAACGGCTAGACCCGCAGCGATTTCAAATGGAGCACGATTCTATTCTCCACTGGTATTGAATATTGCTACAAGCGAAGGCATTTCAATGTCGGAACTAGAGCAAATTGCAGGCTCGGGCAACGAAGGTCGGGTTACCAAAAAAGATATTCTAGAATATGTAGCCGCTAAGAAAAATGGAGGCAGTTATACACCTGCTGCACCAAAAGCTGTGGCTACCGAAACACCAAAGCCTGCTGCAACTGTTGTTGCTGCGGCTACTACTCCCTCAACTCCCGTTTCAATTGCATCGTCTGGTAATGTTGAGATCATTGAAATGGACAGAATGCGCAAGTTGATCGCCAAACACATGGTAGACAGCAAGCACACAAGTCCACACGTTACCAGTTTTACTGAAGCCGATGTTACCAATTTAGTATTGTGGAGAGAGAAGGTGAAAAAGAGTTTTGAGAAAAGAGAAAATGAAAAAATCACTTTCACGCCTTTGTTCGTTGAGGCCATCGTAAAATGTATCAAGAAGTTTCCATTGATGAATAGCTCGATAGATGGTGAACGTATTTTGGTGAAGAAAGATATCAATATTGGAATGGCAACCGCACTTCCAAGTGGAAATTTGATTGTTCCAGTTATCAAAAATGCAGATCAATTGAATTTGTTAGGTTTGACCAAACAAGTAAACAATTTGGCAAATGCTGCAAGAAATAATAAACTGAAACCGGATGATACTACCGGAGGTACTTTTACCTTGACCAATGTGGGAACTTTCGGAAGTTTAATGGGCACTCCTATTATCAATCAACCTCAGGTTGCTATTTTAGCTGTTGGTGCCATTAAAAAACGTCCGATGGTAGTTGAAACGGAACAAGGAGATTCCATTGCAATTCGTCATATGATGTATTTGAGCATGAGTTATGATCATAGAATCATTGACGGATCTCTTGGAGCTTCTTTCTTAACGGCGGTGGCCAAAGAATTGGAGGCGTTTGATCCCAATCGAGAAATTTAATTTGAAATAGAAAAGTCCTTCATAGTGAAGGACTTTTTTTATGCTTTGCATTGCCGGAGATTGATGATTTTCTAGTTTTTTTTCACCGCGGAGCGCAGAGAATTCGCTAAGTTTTTCGTTGCGAACCGTTGCGTACTTTGTTTCTTTGCGGTAGAGGGAAAAGACTGAATATTTGGAGTGCTTCTTTACCGCAGCGGCGCAGCGATCGCAGCGTTTTCGAAGCGCTGGCAGTCTCTCCGAATTTCCGCCCTCCTCGTCTCCTCTTATCCTTGATTCCTGTTCTCCCGGCTGTTTCATTATTAATTATTAATTCTTAATTATTAATTATCCAGGCTATTCCATTATTAATTATTACTTATTAATTATTAATTACTCCCGGCTGTTCCATTATTAATTATTAATTCTTAATTATTAATTATCCGCGGTCCATACTTCTTCGCAACAAAAGTCTTCTTTTTCCCTCTCACTCGAATAATGAATAGGTTGTCGTATTCCCAATCTTTAAAATCACCGGGAACCACTTTTTTCCCCATCACCCCATTTACAATATCATCAATCGTATTACTATGCCCAATAACAAGCGTATTTTTTTTGTTTTGTAGAAGAGAATTATAGAACAATGAATCGGGTCGTGGACCATAAATTCTGATACTATCCTTGAAAAAAAGAGCGGTAGGAATTGCGGTAGATCTCGTACGATTGGTATTGGTTGAATAAATGATTTGTATTTTCTTGCTGCTCAAGCTGTCTCTTAAAGCATCGGCACGAATGCTTCCTAATTCTGTCAATGAAGGATCCGGATCATTTGAAGCAACTTTCTCAGCATGCCTAACAACATAAATAGTATGGGTGCAAGAAGTAGCGAACACTAACACTACTAACAACAATTTTACTACTAGACGCATGGTATTTGATTTCGTTAAAAATACTAAAAAATGATCCCGACGCGTTTAAAAATTGAACAGCGGTATTTTGATTGAAAGATTTTTTGTAAATTCAGAATAGAAAATCTTCGGTTATGAAAACATTATCTGAAACCTGGTTTGCCGACGGGTATATCGATTTTGAGCTGAAGAAGTATACCCTTCTCGCCTATCTGAAAGAGATCTCGGAACATTTCAATGAGAATAAACTTTATCCTCAATTGGCAGATCTCATTTTTCATTACAACAATCTTGTCTCTTTTCGCGAAAACAAACGCTTTCTTCAAGACCAGTTTCCAAAGCGTTTTACAGGCATTCAATTGCAAAAATTAGAACTCTTGTATGAACAATTGGTTACAGATGATGAATTGATGCAGGAGCTTGAAGAAATCATTCAATATGCTTCTAATAGGATGAAATACACGATCACTAGTGGTACTGAAATTTATGAATTCGTTGAAGACAAGCTAAACATCTATCCCATTGGCTTAGTACCCATTGAATCGAATGAAGGGTATTTCTTTTTAAGCAGCGGTGAGCAACTCACCACGCGTATCTACCGCTATCGCTTGAATATTATTGAAAAGCAACAAGAACGTTATCGTACCATGAAAACGGAGTACATGGGCGATTATCGAAGAAGCTTTGTAAATACCTATGAAGGAGTGAAGTTGAATTTGATTAAAGAGCACAAAGACCTTCCTAATCCGGCTGTGTATACCATTGAAACTGAACTTCAATTCCCAATCGACGAAACCTTGCTGCCCATTGCAAAAAGAAGTTTGGTACGTTATATCATGAGCTAACCCGCTTTTCATAAGAAAAAAGGCTGTCGGAATAGTTCGCGACAGCCTTTTTCTATTATTCATTTACTTCTAATCCCCAATCTATTCCTTTATCAATAGCAGGAACGCCATCGGTCAACCATTTAGCAGGTTTTGCACCTTTTAAGTGATAGTCGAAAAATTGTCCTAAACGAACAGACAAGTCTTTTCTGTTTCTTCTCTCAACCAAGTTGTGATCTTCATCATTGTATTGTAGTAACCACACTTTTTTATTCAATCTGCGTAAAGCAGTGAAGTATTCAATCCCTTGGTACCAAGGAACTGCACCGTCTTTATCGTTGTGCATGATTAACAATGGAGTAGTCACTTTATCAGCTGCAAATAAAGGAGAGTTTTTCAAATACAAATCTCTTCTTTGCCATAAAGTAGCACCGATACGACTTTGAGTTCGTTCGTATTGGAATTGGCGGTTCAAGCCACTTCCCCATCGAATTCCACCGTAGGCACTAGTCATGTTTGCCACGGGTGCTCCGGCACCGGCTGCTGCAAACATTTTAGTTCTTGTAACAAGGTAGGCTACCTGATATCCACCCCAACTTTGCCCTTGAATAGCCATTTTTGTACTGTCTACATAAGGCAATTTCGCCATGTACTTTGCACAAGAAACAACACTGTTATAGGCACTTTCTCCGGGCTCACCGTTTTTGTAGTAAATATTGGGATCTACAACAATGTATCCATTACTAACGAAATAAGGAATGTTCACTGTTGAAGCTGAAGGCGCGGGTGCACGGTAATTGTACAAACCGTCTGCATCTCTTTCGTAGAAATAATAGATCACCGGATATTTTTTCTTCGGGTCGAAGTTCTCCGGTTTGAACACCAAACCTTCCGCTTCTTTACCATCGAACATTTTCCATTTGATGAGTTCCGCTGTTAGCCAATTGTAGGAATCTTGCTGTGCCGCGATATTTGTAAGTTGCGAGAAACCTGCCAATTCTTTACTAGCATATAATTCAGCCGATTTAATTGTAGACTTCTGAACCAAATATGTAGTTGCGTTTTTGGCTTTGGTAACTGTCATCACACTTACTTCTTGCATGAACTTCTCAAAAGGAAGCGCATTGGACCCCAGTTTCAAAGTATAGATGCCCGACTTTTTGTCAACGGTATTGAATGCTCTAAGCAACAATTCTTGACCATTTTCTAGGAAACGTTCTTCAGGATTGGTTCTATTGTAACGCAGTTCCATTTTATTCTTTCTTCCAACTCCCATGGTAATGTTCACGGGTGGTTTGATTCCTTCTGGATCCAACCCCCAGATGTCGTACTTATCATAGATATATACCATTTCATCATTTGCTAACCAACCTGCAACACCGTGTGGTGGTGGATCATCGGGATGATCGTCTTCTTCATCCCAAATAGGAGCTTTTACTCCTTTCGAAATGGCCGCAGTTTTTCCGGTTTGAACATTGTATGCGAAATAGGTTTTGTTCAGCCAGTTGTACCAGAATACATACTTACCTGAAGGCGATGCGCTGTATTGACCACGAATGGTATCAGCTATTTTTTTTCTGCTACCATCTTTGGTACTTACTATATAAGCAGACATTTTGCTGAAACCTTGCCACTGATCGGCTATGCGATAACCTTTTGATGTAGCAGCAAGCACATAATCAGCATTACCCTGATTTACAGTCTGTACAAAATCATCATCGCTGTTTCCTAACCATACAAACGACGCTGCTCCTTTATTGAAAACCGCCAATTGACTTCTTCTCAAATCAGCTTGAACTTGCAGTAATTGTTGAGGCTGTAAGTTATCGTCGTTGTAATGCCAAACGTCTAATCGGGCAGTTTCAAAATCGACTAGGGTTGTGTCTTTCGGCTTGCGAATGTTCGCCCATCCAAAGTAAAGTTTAGATCCGTCTTTACTGAATTGATTGTTGAAATCAGGGCTTACGGTGAAGCCATTGCGAACGCCAGTGGTGGAACGATCGGCTTTTACAACAGCTTCTTTCATACCCTTTTCAAAGTAGATAAGCTTGTAGAATTTCTGTAAAGCTTTGGCAGCACTGTCTCGTTCAGCTACAAACACAACTTGCTTGCCCGCATCATCGAATGCATAATTCTTCGCATCATTGAATTTCTTGAAAATAGTATCGGCTTTGAAATCTGAAGTATTAATCAATACTACGGAAGCCTGTATAGTACTGTCGCCGGTTTTCTTACTGGTTTCAATCAGTAAAGTTGATCCTTGTTCATCGAAGAGGTAATCTGTTACTAATTTGTATTTCTTTTCCTCTGCTGTTTTCAAATTGCGCAACACCAGTTCTGTGCCTTCTTCAAAAGGATCTTCCGGAGTTTTAGGCGTAGCCGGGCGATCTTTTTTAGCAGGTGCCAGTACACTGATTCCTTTTGTTTTTGCTTCGAGTGCTTTTGCTCTTAAACTATCAGCTACACGTATTAGGCTGTCGGCCATTTTAGTAAGGTTGTTCAATTGCGTTGCTGAATCGGGTGCTACGCGAGGCTTAGGAGCTTCAGGCAATGATTTTTCATTCAAATAGGCGATCCAGTTTCCTTCTCCTTTTGCCGGAGTTTTGAAAGATTTTACACGAGCAATTTTCAACACACTGTCTTTTCCTAGTTCAACAATTGCCAGCGTATCTTTCGGCATATCGTCAGGACGCTTTTTCTTTATGCGTGCATCTCGGGTATCCTTGAACAAAGGACGTATTCGAAACACTACAAAACGGCTATCGGGGCTAATAAAAGCTCCATAGCCGCGTGGCACTTCTTTTTTATAGGTATTCTCCAGTGATTGGATCACAAGCATACCATCTCCTTCTTGTGGATTAATGGAATACACTGCGTATTGTCCGTTGTTGGAAATTTGACGCTCGCCTAGTGATTTCCAGCCATCATAAACGCTGTGATCGAGCGGCTTTTTCTGTGACATGGCTGTAAGTGCAATAGCCATGAACAGGAATAAGACCTGAATTTTTCTCATGTTTCTCAATTTTGGTGCTTAAAGTTAAGGGCTGAACAGCGGATTGAGAGATGGAAGGGGAAAGATTTGATGAATGGCAAAGTAATTAATAATTAAGAATTAATAATTAATAATTAATAATGGAACAGCCGGGAATACAGGAGGGAGGATGGAGGAGACGAGGAACGAGGAACGAGGAAATACGGAGAGACTGCCAGCGCAAAACTTAGAACTTAGTACTCAAAACTTGGTTCTAAAACCCAAGGCCTAAAACCTAAAGCCTATTGCCTAAAGCCTAACAATTATGAACCATTGGGAAGAAAAGTTCAAATTAAACAACTAGTTTCCGGAACTAGGTTTATGCTGTTTATATACACGCCAAGTTTGTGCAATTACAGCGAAAATGATAAGGGCAAGGCCGATGTAGAATTCAGTTCCCAATAGCTTGTTTTCTTGAAATATGAGAAATGCCAGTATGATGCCATACACAGGTTCCAAGTTATAAGAAAGGTTTACAGTAAAAGCAGAAATTTTCTTAAGAGCATTAGCAGACAATTGAAAAGCCCACACGGAACAAAGCCAAGAGAGCACGAGTAGCCAACCCCAATCGCTTGTTGTAGGCAAATAATAGGCTGCCGGGTAGAAATAGAGGTATGCGGGCAACACTAACATAACGGCTAAAAATCCGCCTGACAGCTCCCAAGTCATTAGTGTGGGAGCATTCATGCGTTGCATGAGTTGACTATTAAAAATCGGGAAAAGGGCGCCTAGAAAGGCAGATATGATTCCAAAAGCAATCCCGGTTTTTAACGAAGGATCGAAATGAAAAATGATATAGATGCCCGCCATTACTAGAAGTCCAAAGAACACTTCGATCCACACAAACTTTCTTCCCACAAGGAGCGGTTCTAAAACGGCGGTAAAAAATCCAACTGCTGAAAAGCAAACCAAGGCAACAGATACATTCGAATATTTAATAGCACCAAAGAAACTGATCCAATGAAGTGCTGCCAGAAAACCGATGCCTAGAATCTTGATCTTATCTTTTGCTGAAATGGATTGCAAACTTTTCGTGAGCGAAAACAGTATCCACATGGTAACAGAGGCGATCAAGAGGCGGTATCCTACTAAGAGTGCTTCATTCAAGGTGATGAGTCGACCAAGAATTCCGGTTATTCCGGCTAAGAGCACGGCAATATGAAGTTGGATGAAAGATTTTCGCATAGCAGTTTGGGGCTTGTTTCAAGAGGCAGGAAAGGATTAGGAGCTAGGGGCCACTTTCTTTACACGATTGCGGTAGTCTTTGAACAAACTGTGCCAACGCAATCGAAGCACACCCAGGATCCCTTCCTTCACAATTCCTTTGTGCATTTTAGAAGCCCCGAATTTACGGTCTTCGAAAATGATTGGAACTTCCTTTATAGTAAAGCCGAGTTTCCAAGAGGCGAATTTCATTTCTATCTGGAAGGCATAACCTAAAAAAGTAATTTCATCGAGGTTAATGGTTTCGAGCACTTGATTCTTATAACAAACAAAACCGGCGGTAGTATCTCGAACAGGCATCCAGGTAATGATGCGTGTATACAATGAGCCGCCTTTCGACAAGAAAATTCGATCCCAAGGCCAGTTTACTGTTCCGCCTCCTTTTACATAGCGAGAACCGATGGCCACATCTGCTCCGCCTGTTTTACAGGCTTGGTAAAGTCGGTCTAAATCTTTGGGGTTGTGGGAAAAATCGGCATCCATTTCGAAGATGAATTGGTAATTCCGAGCTAAGGCCCATTTGAAACCGTGGATGTAAGCGGTTCCCAATCCGAGTTTACCCGTTCTTTGTTCGAGGAACAATTGCCCTTGGTAATTGTTCATCATGGAGGTAACAATAGCGGCGGTGCCATCGGGCGAGCCATCGTCGATTACCAACACATGGAAACCTTGATTCAGTTGAAATATGGCCTCCAAAATAGCGGCTATATTCTCCTTTTCGTTGTACGTTGGTATGATGACTAATTTTTCCAAAAGATTCGAACTAAATTAATGGATTCATTAGGAACCGAAGCCTATTGAACTGTTATCCTTTCTTTAATAATGTTCTATTGAGGATCTCTGTGAGTTTTTGTTTGGTATGAAGCGGGAAATCGCCCTTCATCATCCAATCATAGTATTGAGGCTCCGATTTCAACACATCGGCAACCGGGCGTCCTTTGTGCTTTCCGAAGTTGAAGACTTCTACCCCATTTTCGAAAGTAAAGCGGCGAGCAAAATCAACGATTGCCTCTTCGCCAATTACTTTCAACACGCTTTCGAGTGAATCGCCGAGTTGAGGATATTTTTCCAATTGTGCCAAGAAAACCTCCCAAGTGGCAGTTGCATCCGCTTCCGCACTATGAGCATCTTCGAGGCTTTTATTGCAATAAAATTTATAAGCAGCGCTGAGAGTCCGTTGCTCCATCAAATGGAAAATGCGTTGTACATCGAGCATGCGACGATTTCTAACATCGAACTCTAATCCAGATCTAAGGAATTCTTCTGCCAACAATGGAATGTCGAATCGATTAGAATTGTATCCGGCCAAATCGCAATTCTCAATGAACTGCTTTATTTCATTTGCTACTTGTTTGAACGTGGGTGCATCTTTCACCATTTCATCACTGATCCCGTGCACATCCGATGCTGCCGTTGGGATCGGCATTTCCGGATTGATGAGCTTGCGCTTTACAATTTTTGAACCATCGGTTCCAATTTTTACGATTGCAATTTCAACAATACGATCGCTTCCAAGATTCACGCCTGTAGTTTCCAGGTCGATTATGGCCATTGGCCTGTTGAGTTTCAACATTAGGCAGAGTTATTTTTAAAAAAGGAAAAGGTTTGAATACAATTTCCAGCTCGGCAAATGTACAAATTAAATAGCGAAGGGATATAAGCGCTGATGCCCTTTTGGTCGAAAAATATTGAAATACAGTATTTTAAGGTTGTTTTAACCCCTCATAAGGGGTTGAAATGCGCAATTTTAGTTGTGAAAATACCTTTAAAATAGGCATGGTACTTGCATTTATCGAAAGGATGTATTTATTTTACATCATCCTTTTTCCAATCCCTCTAGAAATTCTTTTCATCCGCTCCTTTGAACTACCTGGTGAGTTCCGAGATTCCTATTTCATCAGGCTTATTTCAAACTATATAAATACCACAAAATGAAAAGAACATTCGTACTTATCGTGATTGCTATCGTAGCAGTTGTTACCGTAACTTCTTGCGTTTCAGCTAGAGGTGGCCGTGGAAACGGTTGCTATGCACACAAAGGTTATACCGGATATTAATTTTTATAAGATATTTCAAGGACGGTTATAAATGAACGTCCCGCTGCATTTTTGCAACGGGACGTTTTTGTTTCCCTTTATAGTAACTGAAAAAATAGAAAGCTTCGTAATTTTGCCCAGCAAAAAAATAGAACATGGCAGTAAATTGGATTCCGCTTACTACCGAAGCGCAATTGGAAGATATCAAAGTAAAATCGACTACAAAACCACAAGTCATTTTTAAACACAGCACCCGCTGCAGCATCAGTAGCGTGGCTAAAAGCAGATTAGATCAATCAACAGGCCCAGAAAGCATTGATTTCTACTACCTCGACTTGCTTCAATACCGCAATATTTCCAATAAAGTGGCAGAATTGTTCGCTGTTCACCACGAGTCTCCCCAAGTAATTTTGATCAAAAACGGCGACTGCACTTATGATGAAAGTCATATGGGCATTCGAATGAACGAAATTGTGGAAGAAGCTAAATAAGTGGGGGAACTATCGTTCTGGTCTTTTCGCTTTTATGTAGCCATTTCCGGCTGAGAATTTCATTCCAGTTTTAGCAGTTCTACCACTGTTTTGTTGTCATCAGCTATCGAACAGTAGTCTAAGTTCGCACCAAATAATGCCCACCTAAAGCCTAAGGCCTAAAAAACCAAAGCCTATCCCCATTACATTCTCCGGTTCAAAAACTTGAAGAATTCCAACTTCAACTCGGCATAGAGCTTTTTGAAGGTATCTATTGACTCTCGGAGAGCCGCATGATCCTCAAATTTTGATTTAGTAGCCTGAATAGGATTCAGATTTTGAAATGCATGAAGCACTAATTGTTCGTGTTCATTGATGTCGTGTAAAAGGGTATCGAGTACTTCTTTTTGTCGAATGAACCTGTTTTGGAACTGCTCTACTTCTACCATAACATCGTGTTTGGTATTCTTTGAAGCAATTTCTTCTAAGTAATTGTTCAACAATTTCAATTCGTCTTTGTAAAAAGACAACTCATTACTCCACAAACTGTGTTCGAAGTGTAATTGATTTAATGGCACTGCAACTTTTAAGGTTTCCATGTTTATTCGTTTTAGCCAAAGCTAGTTTGGAACATGGTGCCAGTTTTATGAGATAGGTCAAACGAAGTGGTGAATTTAAACAGCCAGCTATCTGAAACTTATTTCTTCTTATAGAAATACAAGATCACAGCATTGCTGAATCCTTTTTCGCTGAGGGTGTAAAAACCACTGCCATCGAGGGCGAAACTAACGGCTTCACCCTGAGGCTCAATTTTATAGGAAATGCCTTTGGGTTGAGAAAGTAAGGCATCGCCAAGTGATTTACCCGTAGGTCGTACAAATTGATTCAAACCGAAATAGGTTTTTACCAAAATTGTATTTTTATCTGGTGCCAAAGCTGCACTTACCACTCCTCCGTAACCAAGGGTGCCAATTTTAGTGACTACTTGTGTAGGTTGATATGGATAACTAAGTTTGTAAACGATGGAAGGATTGTCGCGTTTAGAAATAATATAGATGTCTTTGGTTGTTGGGTCTACGATGAAAGCTTCTGCATCATGATTGCCATCGGGATAGGTAAAGGCAATTTTTGTAACATTGTAAACCGTGTCTGCAGTTGCCAAGGGCTCTTCCATCAAGTAGAAATAATAGGTTCCGTGAACGGCATTGTTATCTCCTATTTCTCCGATATAAATGGTATTACCAACGAGGGCCATGTCTTCCCAATCTCTGTTTTCGGCTCCTTTTACATAAATACGCTTTTTCACCGTTCCGTCTTTTGCGAGGAGAATGAGTTCCGGTGGTGTACCACTGTCTTCTTGAACCCATATATAACCCGGATTGGCTTTGCTATCGGCAATTCCTGAAGCTTCTTGAATCATAGGTGTAACGGTATGTGCTGTAGGAACGGTGTCGTAGATCAATCCATCGATTGATTCATTTACTTCCCGTTGGCAACAACTAAATAGCGCCATTACAAGTACCGGAACTACCATAGCAAAAGGTTTCATTTGGGGTCAATTGATTTGGAAAGTTAGTTCAAAGCCTCGAGTAATACAAGTAGCTATAGTTTGTACTTCGCATACCAAGTACTCCACACACGAAAAGCTTCTCTTTCTCTCCCGGTTTGATCTTTCAACCCGGTATCTTGCCAAACCAGAAATAAATCTTGAAACAGCCCCATGGATTTAATTGTTGCTGTACCTGCATCGTAGTCTTTTGAGCAAAACCACACCAAAAACACGCCGTTGTTTTTCTCTAGAATCCCAATTACTTTCTCTAAATAGGCTGCTTGCCAAGCTTCATTTCCTTGCTTGTCGAGCAGAAAAGAGGGTATTTTCAAGGGCTCTGCTATAAAAGAAGTTTCAGCAAAAGCGATTGGCTTACCGGCGGAATGCACTAGAAAACGCTCGAAATAATCGGCCGGAAATTTTGCAGGATCGGTATTGCCATCGGCGGTAGAACTGGCATTGGTGTATGGGTAGGCACTTAATGTAAAATAATCAGTATAAGGCACCAATTGTATCGCATTGTCTAACATAGCAGGCGCTTCGCTTACCATAAAACTCAGGAATATTGGTGTATTGGGGAATCTTGATTTTAACTGATCATAAACCTGTTGTACAAACGATTTGTAGATTCGAAAAGAATCGCTGTTCCATTCATGCGAATTGGATTCCACTCCATAATTGATAAAACTGGGTTGCAGGTTATTAGCGAGATAGCCGATATAGTTAACATAAGCCGCCACTACCTTAGGATCGTTGATCGGAAGCTTTCTCCATACATTTTTTATGCTATCGGACATGGTAGATGTTGCATAGTAATCGGCTTTACTTTTGCGCGACAAATTCAGGGGGGCTACACTTAACAATACTTTTTTTCCGGGATTGACTTTAGTGATTCGCGTAAGTAAATCGGTATTGAGTGCCGATGGCCAATTCTTATTTGTATACGCCTCTTCGTAAGGGATTCCTTCGTCGAAATGGTGGGAAACCAAGTCACATTTTGTATTGATAAATTTATACGCCGTATCCACTTCTGCAACGGTGAAGTCGGCAGGCCAAGGAGTAGTACCCATATAGAAATGACGACTATCGGGGTTGGCACTCTTTTTTGAACAGGCCATCAATAGAACTAAGACCACGATATTAAAAGGTAAGAGAACCTTTTTCATAGAATGAAGGTTTTACTATTCAGGGCCTTTGTTTACTGCCCTTAATGGATTCTGAGTGGAAATTACGATATTTACCTCAGTTAAGCAATGCATGTATTCGCCTGATTTTGAAAACATTAACGAAATGCCAAAGATATTACTAGTTGAAGATGAAACGAGTTTAGTGTCGATGTTAAACAAGGGGCTATCGGAGGAAGACTTTGAGTTAACGGTAGCATTTGACGGAACTACTGCTTTGGATATGGCCCAGCAACAAAGCTTCGACTTGATAATACTAGATATTCTACTACCTGATAAAAGCGGCATTGAAATTTGTAAAATTCTAAGAGAACAGAATATACTCACTCCCATTATCTTTCTAACAGCATTGGGAAGCAGCGACAATATTGCACTTGGGCTGAACAGTGGAGGCGACGACTATATTGTTAAACCCTTCAAGTTTAACGAGTTGTTAGCTAGGATAAGAGCGCAATTGAGAAGGAATCAAATTATCAATCAAGTACTTCAAAAAGAATCGAAAAATATTGTAATTGAAGATTTGATCATCGATGACGATGCGAAAACAGTTACGAGAAGCGGAGAAAAGTTAACTCTTACGGTAACCGAATATCGACTGTTGATGGCATTAGCAAAAAACAAAGGAAGGGTGGTTTCTCGTCCGGAGCTTTTAGAAATGGCATGGGAAATTGATTTCAACTTAAATACCAATGTAGTAGATGTGTACATCAACTATTTGAGGAAGAAAGTAGATTCGAAATTTGAAAACAAGCTGATTCAAACTGTAGTAGGGATGGGTTACACCATACGATAAGCATGAAAACAACCAGTAAACTAGCGTGGGTAATTATTGCAGCCAGTACGTTGATTATTTCACTATTGGCGGTGGCCACGTATTATTTTATTAAGAACTATTCTTACACTGATTTTTACAAGCGATTGGAAACAAGGGCCCGCATCACGGGCGATTACTATTTCGAAGTGGAAGGAAAGGAGTCGGAAACTTATCAAAGGCTTCGTGAAAAATATCTAGAAACACTCAATAATGAAGCGTTTCATATTGTTGAGGTAAACAGCGATAGTGGCAAATCTATTATCAAACAGTTAGAACTCCCCTCTTCTTTTATTCAATTGGCTGGAAAAAACGGAAAGAATCGGTATCAGCGAAACACCGTATTTTTCGAGGCCTTGAAATATGTGCAGCATGGAAAAACCTACTTGGTTATTCTATCGGCAGAAAATTATTACGCTGAAAATCATTTGAAATTCATTCGCTATTTACTAGTTGGCATCATCATTATTATGGCTCTTGTAGTAACATTGCTCTTCTATTACTTCACAAAGAACATCTTCGATCCAATTACAAAGGTAACCAATAAGGTAAAGGCCATTAGCACCGAGAATATTCATGAACGCTTGGAGAAAGAAAAAAACAGTCCTGAAATAGATGCTTTGATTGCTACATTCAATGACTTATTAAGCAGACTAGAAACAGCTTTTCAAAGCCAGAACAATTTTATCAGCAACGCCTCCCACGAATACGGAACGCCATTAACTGCCATAATTGGAGAGGCGGAAATAACGTTGAAAAAAGACCGTACTCAAGAAGAATACAAGGAGGCGTTGACCTCTATTCTTACGCACGCAGAACGAATTAACACCATTACTCAGTCGCTTTTACTGTTGGCACAAATTGGTTACAACAATCGTGCGATTGATTTAACGATTTTACGATGCGACGATTTGGTGTTAGAAGCAGCAACAGCCATTGAAAAATTACATCCAAAGGCACGTATTAATCTAGACTTCAATTTCCTTCCGGAGAATTCTTTCAAATTGAAAGTAAACGGGAATCGCCAATTGTTACTGGTGGCCTTGGGCAATATCATAAACAATGCATGTAAATATTCGAATTACCAAATAGTTACAGTAAGTGTAGCTTCTAGCGACCAGTATGTAAACATCAAGGTAATTGATACCGGAATTGGCATTCCGGTGGAGGACCTACCCTATATTTACGATCCCTTTTTTAAAGCTAAAAACGCCAAAAGATTTGAAGGATACGGCATTGGGCTGCCACTTACCCGCAATATCATTCACTTGCACAAAGGCGAGTTAGTGATTGATTCTCAAGAAAATAAGGGCAGTTTAGTTCATATCAAACTCCCTATTGCCAAAATTCCACAATAATTCTAATCAAATCCTAATCTATTTCTAAAGCCACTCTAATATCGGGGTAGGAATTTTGTATTCTCAATAAAAAGTTATGGGATACAAAACGGTATTGATTCCTTTCGATTTTAATCACCAATCATTGAATTTCATCCATTCGTGTTTAACGCAAATAGATGAACCGGTGAAAATTCGACTGGTGTTTTCGTCACAAACAGAAGAGTCTATTTTCTCTCTGTTGTTCGAAAGTAAGAGCCGTAGAATCCGTAAATATTTGGATCAAGAATTTCGAGAGGAATTGGATATCATAAAAAATGTTCACGAGAACAAAATACAAGAGTTTACTGTAGATGTGTTTAGAGGCTGGAACAGGGCGGCGTTGGCTAATTTCTGTGAAGGCAACAAAGTGGACATGATAATGCTACCAACAGGGACCTTGTCAACAAGTGCTCAACACAGGTGGTTAATCAAAAATTTAAGAAAAGCCGCATTGCCGATACAATTGATTGAAACCATTCAAAGAACAGGATTCATTCAACAGTCGACAGCAACGATTGATGGCGAGCATCAGTCAGCAGATAAAGTGGAGGTTACAAGATAATGAAGAATCTTTTCTTACATAAGAAGAAGTATTCAAAATATCAACACCAACTTAGTCAAGTTCCAACCACGCTCAAGCAATCGTTTCGGTTATCGCTTTCGCAGTTACCGATTGCTGCTGCTGTGGCGATGGCCATGGGATTTCGGCCGGAAGTTGGATTGATAGGGTTACTGTTGTCAGTATTGAGTGGAGCTATTTTTGGCATAAACCGCATGGGATACAGCCTTGCCTTGGTTCCAATATTGGCAGGATTCTTTGCAACAGAGGTTACCGGCGCCAATCCATTCCGGGATAGCGACTATACCATATGGGTAGCTGCTGCCTTAATCAGTGGGCTCTTGGTATTGCTATTTAGCATATTTGATTTAAAGAAGTTCTTTGACGGTTTGCCGGCAACCTTTAAAACAGGATTTTCCATTGTAGTAGTAATAAGTATATGGGGATTGATACTGAATCCAATTTTGGGTATTTCCAGTTTTGAATCCTCTGCATTTTTCTCAACAGGTTGGATCGCTCATTTGTACAAAGCCGTTCATCAAATTCACAAAGTGAACGATTGGAGTGTTTATATAACCGCTGTAACGGTTTTTGCAGCAATGGCATTGTCGAATTTCAGGACTCTCATTCCTGCTAGTTTTGGCGGTATGATAGCCGGAACAGTATTGTCACTTACGATACTTGGTGAAAAAAATATTGTAACCTGGGGT
This sequence comes from Endoryza foliicola, assembly GCF_050589245.1. Taxonomy (NCBI): domain Bacteria; kingdom Pseudomonadati; phylum Bacteroidota; class Chitinophagia; order Chitinophagales; family Chitinophagaceae; genus Endoryza; species Endoryza foliicola. The sequence goes on from NZ_JBOBEW010000007.1 coordinate 113,310, forward strand.
GAAGTTTGGGGAAACACGGTATCCCTTTTACCTGTCTTTTTCGAACCCATGTCCTTAGAATGGAATTTTCATCAAATTACCCAACTCGTGTATCTGAGTTGTTCGATCACGGTAGTAGCTCTTTTTGAACTCAATGCATCCAATTCCAATATCCCAAGGGGAGCTTTTACAGGAATGGGCTTCACTCAAATATTGAGTCCGATTATTGGTGGAGGGCCTGTTTCAGGAATCATGAATAGTGATTCCATAAAAATCAAAGAAGGCGTTGCGACACCGGTTTTACTTGTTTCAAAGTTGGTGTTTACTACGGTTGTTGCGGTGCTCGTAGCGCCTTATTTGATTCACGTGCCTGTAGCAGTTTTTGCGGGGCTCTTATTATTTGTATCCATTCAGGTTTTGAGAACTGTAAAATGGCGTACTGTATGGAAATCAGACAATCGAGATAAGATTCGATTAGGGGTACTGATTATGGTAGGTGTTTTTGTAAATATTGTAATAGGATTAATAACCACTTTCACAGTGCACCATATTATGAAGGCTTATTCGAAAAGAAAAGCAAAACGAGCTGCTTTACTAACTACGTAAAGCAAGTTAAGAGAGACGTTAGTTCATTTCCAACGATTCATAACTGCAAACAGTTATAATAGTTGAGTTAAGGAAACACGGGGTCCGATTCTTCGGACCCCTCTTTTTAATTAATAATTAAGGAATTAATAATTAATAATGGAACAGCCGGGAGTAATTAATAATTAATAAGTAATAATTAATAAGTAATAATTAATAATTGAACAGCCGGGAAAACAGGAACGAGGAGAAGAGGAAACGAGGATGCGAGGAAGCGAGGAGACGAGGAGGAGAATTGGTGAATGTGGCAATGAAAAACAGGTAGAAGAACATGTTTATGAATAGACGAAATGAGTGTACTTGAGGACTGCCGTCGATTTATCGCGGCGGACTTTCAAAAAGATCGATTTGTAGCAACGCGATTTATCGGGTTGAATGAAGAAGGGGAAAGAGGAGAAGAGGAAACGATGAAAGAAGGAGAAACTACCAGCGCTGCGAAAACGCTGCGATCGCTGCGCCGCTGCGGTGAAAAAAGAAAGAAAGGGGAAGTAAATAAGAGTCTATGTGAATTCATTGCGAGGTTCCTGAGGTTGAGTTGAAGGACTGCTGCGCCGTTTCGATGAACTACTTTAACAAAAAAAGGGCCCTTCAATGAAGGGCCCTTTGTAAATTTTTAGTTTTTTACTACTTTATCTATTTGTGGAGGTGAGGGGACTCGAACCCCTGTCCAAACATATTCCCCAAAAGCTTTCTACATGCTTATTTCGGAATTAATTGTCGGAAAGAAGCAGGAACCGAACGAACCAACTACCTTCTTAGCTGAATGAGTCTTTTGCTAGGGTCACAGCCTTCACTAGCAGCAACCTGTTTTGTTTTTTAAGTCGGCGGCGGAGCTTGGTAACAGATCAACCTGCTCAACGCGGCCCAAATGACTATCTAATCACTGATTAGGCAGCCATGGCATACTGAGTATTGCCATTTATGGTTTGAGTATTCAGATTTACGTGCTAATTACCCAACGCACGGCATGCTTACACCTTCAAAGATCTACGCTGTCGAAACCAATACACCCCCAGCGGGATGCAAAGATAGTGAATATTAGGTTAGGTGTTGGGTTTTAGGCTTTAGGTGTTAGGCTTTAGGTTTTAGGCGTTAGATATTGTTAAACATTGTAATGGGCCTGAATTGCAAGTGAAATGCCCCAATGCCTGAGGCCTAAAGCCCAATGCCTTTTTCAACAATGAAACCAACCTGAATTGTAAGTGAAACGACCCAAAGCCTAATGACTTTTTAAACATTGAAACCAACACTGATTGCAAATAAAACGACTCAAAGCCTAAGGCCTAAAGCCTAATACCTTTCTCAACATTGAAACCAACCTGAATTGTAAGTGAAACAGCCCAAAGCCTAAGGCCTAAAGCCCAATGCCTTTTAAATCATTGAAACCAACACTGATTGCAAATGAAACGACTCAAAGCCTAAGAGCTACTTAAACAATCTCCAAAAATCAAGCCCCAAGGCATAAGCCATCAATCCTAACAAGAGCACCATACCCACCATTTGTGCGTATTCCATGAACTTGTCGCTAGGCTTACGGCCGCTGATCATTTCGTAGAGCGTGAATATAACGTGTCCGCCGTCGAGTGCGGGGATCGGAAGAATATTCATGAAAGCGAGTACAATGCTTAACAGGGCGGTCATGCTCCAAAAGCGTTCCCAATCCCAGTTTGCATCGAACATATTACCAATACTCAGGAAGCTTCCCAAGCTTTCACTTGCTTTCACTTCTTTAGAAGTGAAGAGCATCTTAAAGTTTTGGACATTCGCTACCAATGTACTCCATCCTTTTTTCACCCCTGCCGGAATTGATTCGAAAAAGGTATAGGTAATGGTATCAAACTTTAAGAAATTGCTTGCCTTCTTAGGCATAAAGCCAATGCTAGATTCTTTGAGTTTCACCTTAGTTATAAGGGTATCAGTACCGTTTCTCAATATCTGCAATGACACAACCGTATCTTTAAACTGTCTTTTCTTATCTAACAATTCAGCATAAGAATCAATTGACGCGCCATTGAAACCAATTATTTGGTCGTTTTTACGGAAGGTGCCTTCTACGATGTTTATTTCAGGAGAAACCGAATCAACAAAGGCAGGATATTTTGGATAGGCCAATGGATCACCTTTACGAGAGATCAACTGACGTATCGTACCTTCCGGAATCGGTAAGTTTATTTTCTGACCGTTTCTTAAGATCGTTATTGATTTTGCTTCGTTGAGAATTACTTCATTTGATAGCTTGAAGAAATTTGGTAATTCTTTGCCCCCTACTTCTAAGATCATATCACCGTCTTTCAATCCCACTTTTTGCCCGAGGCTATCGACATAGATACCGTATTTCAAGTTTTTGGATGGCAGCACTTCTTCACCCCAAACAAACAAGATCATTGCAAAAAGAATGAACCCGAGTAAGAGATTTACCGTAACACCTCCAATCATGATGATCAAACGTTGCCAAGCAGGTTTGCTTCTGAACTCCCATGCTTCGGCCGGTTTTTTCAGTTGCTCTTTGTCCATACTTTCGTCGATCATCCCGGAAATTTTCACATAACCTCCCAAAGGAAGCCAACCGATTCCGTATTCTGTTTCGCCTATTTTTTTCTTGAAGAGAGAGAAATAAGGATCAAAAAAGAGATAGAATTTTTCAACACGGCACTTGAACCATTTTGCAGGAAGGAAATGACCCAATTCATGGAGCACTACTAATATAGAGAGGCTTAAAATTAATTGGCCAGCTTTGATACCTACTACAGACCAGTCGATCGCTAATTGAATCATGAGTTGTAAATGAATGTTTTAGCACTGCCCTCAATCTCGCACTTTTCAGAGGGGTCAGGCACTACATAAACGTATAAAAATGTTTTTTAGTTTAGGGCTACAGTTTAATGATGGATGCAGCAAAATTACGTGCCTCGGCATCGCTTTCAAAATATTCTTCCAGCGTGGGTTTTGCCACAAAAGGCACTTGATTCATGGTTCTTTCTATAAGGTCGGTCATATCTAGAAACCCGATTCTGTTCCTCAAAAAGGCAAAAACTGCGATTTCGTTGGCTGCGTTGAGCACACAAGGCACGTTTCCGCCTTTGTAAAGGGCGTCGGTAGCCAAGGCTAAATTGCGGAAGGTCTTCGTATCAGGCTCTTCAAAAGTGAGCTGCCCGGGCTTTTTAAAGTCGTATCTCGGAAAATTATTGGGTATCCGTTGAGGAAAGGCCATCGCGTATTGGATGGGTAATTTCATATCAGGCAGGCCCATTTGCGCTTTGATGCTACCATCTTCAAATTGCACCATACTGTGAATGATGCTCTGGGGATGCACCACAACTTGTACTTGATCGGGCTCCAAATTAAACAGCCATTTGGCTTCAATCATTTCTAAGCCTTTGTTCATAAGGGTGGCCGAATCGATGGATATTTTAGCTCCCATGCTCCAATTCGGATGTTGTAATGCATGGTCGCGCTTTACATTTACCAAGAAATTCGGCTTCTTTCCTAAAAAAGGCCCACCTGAAGCCGTGAGAATTACTTTTTCAATTCTATTGAGTGTTTCACCCACCAAACATTGGAAAATTGCCGAATGCTCTGAATCAACCGGAATAATGGGCACTCTTTTCTCAACGGCCAATTGCATTACTATATCCCCTGCCACCACCAAGGTTTCTTTGTTTGCCAATCCTACCGCTTTTCCGGCATTGATGGCATTTAGTGTTGGACGTAATCCGGCGAAACCAACAATAGCTGCCAACATCATATCGTACACATCCATTGATGCTACGTCTTCCAATGCTTTTTCACCACAAAAAACTTTGATATCAGTATTGGCCAAGGCAGCTTTCACCTTGTTGTATTTCTTTTCCTCTCCAATTACTACAATGTTGGGATTGAACTCCAACGCTTGTTTCACAAGAAGTTCATCGTTCGATTGTGCGGTGAGCACTTCCGCACTGAACATATGTTTATTGGCGCGAATTACATCGAGCGCTTGGGTGCCGATGGATCCTGTGGAACCAAAAATTCCTATTCTTTTTACCGGTAATGTTTTTGCCATGGATGGTACTTACTAAACAACTAAAATAATAAAAGTCAAGACTTAGCCGATATAATTTTCCAATTGCTCTGCAATTTTTCGGTCGTTACTGAGTCGGGGTACTTTGTTTTGACCACCCAGTTTGCCAATGGATTTCATATAATCGATGAATCCATTTTTACGAACGGATCTAATTTGAAGCGGTAATAAAATATTTCCGGTAATGAGATCATCGTAGTAAATGTTCTTAGCACGGAGGTTTTCGTTTACTTGATTCGCAAAAGCTTCGATGTTCTCGGGTTCATTTTCGAATTCAATGAACCATTCATGAAAGCTTTTGCCCTTGCCCTGTTGAATCATTGGTGCTACCGTGAATTCAGTGATCTTGATACCTTGTTCTGTAGCGGCTTTCATCAAACTGTATTCTACTTCTTCACCAATTACATGCTCTCCAAAAGCTGATATAAAATGTTTTATTCTTCCACTTACCACCAAGCGGTAGGGGTTGGTAGAAACAAAACGTACGGTGTCGCCAATACTGTAGCCCCACAATCCTGCATTGTTATTAATCACGAGCGCATAGTTCTCTCCCACTTTTACTTCGTGCAATTTCAAGCGGCGCGGGTTTTCATTGAATACTTCCGAAGTGGGGATGAATTCAAAGAAAATACCACTATTGGTATTAAGCAGCAAACCTTCGGCTTCTTGACTGTCTTGAAAAGCAATAAAACCCTCTGAAGCAGGAAAAGTTTCTACGTGTGGAATAAATTTTCCGATGGTATCAAACAATCGTGCTTTGTAGGGTTCAAAATTCACACCTCCGTGAACGATTACTGAAAGATTCGGGAACAGTGCTGCTGCTTTTTTACCGGTTCGTTCTATGAGTCGATCGAAATACATTTGCATCCAAGGTGGAATGCCGCTGATCAGGCGCATGTCTTGTTTCATGGTTTCGTCGATGATTCGATCTAGTTTCGACTCCCATTCTTCGATGCAATTTGTTTCATAAGAAGGAAGCTGATTGGTACGGAGATAGCCGGGTACATGGTGGTTAACGATTCCACTGAGGCGTCCGGTAGGGATGCCACCTACTCTGTCGAGTACTGGAGAACCGGATAAAAAGATCATTTTCCCGTCGGTAAACTTGTTGTTCCCTGTTTCTGCGATGTGGCAGAGCAAGGCATTACGGGCGGTGTTGATATGATTTGAGATCGATTCTTTGGAAATGGGGATGTATTTTACGCCGCTGGTTGTACCTGAAGTTTTGGCAAAATAGATGGGTTTCCCCTTCCATAATACATTGTGCTTTCCCTCTTTGATGCGCTCGATGTAAGGCTTGAATTGTTCGTAATCGCGCACGGGCACAGCTTGTTGAAAATCAGCGTATTGAGATATTTGATCGAACTTATGATCTTTCCCAAACTCTGTAATTTTGGCTGTTTTGATGAGGTCTTTAAAGATACGGTCCTGGTCGGCCAGGGCATTTTCCATATCTTTTTTTACACCTTTATATATATAGCCGGCGAAGGGCTTGGCGAGAAGTGATTTGAATTTCATAATCCTCTATTCGGGCTTTGAAAGGCAAATCTACCCTAAAAAGGGAATACTGCCATCGGTTCGAACCTGTTAAAAATCAATGAAAAACCGTGGAAGGGGCGATTCGGGTATAAGTGGTGGAAAACCCCGAAATTTGGCGAAATTCAGAGGTGGGGGAAACTCTTCAAAAAAAAGTTGAAAGGAAACTGCATTATGTCTTGGAAAATCTTACCTTTGCCGTCCTAATTTTTGGAAAATCATGTTTGCAGTAATTAAAGTGGCCGGTCAGCAATTTAAAGTTGAAAAAGATCAGACTTTATACGTTCCTCGCGTAAGTGGGAATGCCGGCGATAAAGTAGAATTTGCTGAAGTATTACTGGTTGATGCTGATGGCAAGTTATCAGTAGGCACCCAAGTTAAAGCGGTAGTTAAAGCTGAGATCCTGGATCAGGTTCAAGGTGATAAGGTTATTGCTTATAAACAAAAGAGAAGAAAAGGTTTCCGTAAGAAGCACGGTCACCGTACTCATTATACTAAAATCAAAGTAACTGAGATCGCTTAATTGCGACTTCGTCCAACTTAAAAAATCGTAAATCATGGCACATAAGAAAGGGGAAGGTAGTGTAAAGAACGGCCGCGACTCACAGAGCAAACGTCTTGGAGTTAAGATCTATGGTGGTCAACCTGCTATTTCCGGCAATATCATCGTTCGTCAACGTGGTACTGTATATCATCCTGGTAAAAACGTTGGAGTAGGTAAAGATTATACGTTGTTTGCGTTAACAGACGGCGTTGTGGAGTTTAAGAAAACCAAGAACGATAAGACGGTAGTAAGCGTTTTAGCTGCACAATAAAAAATTTTTTCACAAAATGTGAAAAAATTTTTGACGGTTTGAATTTAGTGTTTATTTTTACCACTGTTAAATTCTATTTACTAACCGTTAAATTTTCAAACAATGGCAACTAAGAAAGCTGCTCCTAAAAAGGCTGCAAAGAAAGCTGCTCCTAAGAAAGCTGCTAAGAAAGCCGCTCCTAAAAAAGCTGCAAAGAAAGCTGCTCCTAAAAAGGCCGCTAAAAAAGCTGTTAAGAAAGCTGCTAAGAAGAAGTAATCTTCGCACTTCAGCTGAAAATACTAAAGTCCTCCACATTGTGGGGGACTTTTATTTTTATCTTGCATTTAAAGTATCCGATTCATGTCGCTCGATAACTACGCCATTGCCGACCAATTCTCGCTTCTGAGTAAACTCACCGATATTCATGGAGGCGACTCCTTCAAATCACGCTCCTACGGGGCCGCCGCTTTTACCATAGAAAAACTTCCGCAGCCATTGGCACAGATGAGCGAAAGTGATATGGCTTCTACTCGGGGTATTGGAGCATCTGCCGCAAAGAAAATAATGGAGATCCTTGAAACCGGCAGTCTGTCGGCTTTGCAAGAACTTATTTCCCAAACGCCACCGGGCGTATTGGAGATGCTTTCAATAAAAGGGCTAGGCCCCAAAAAAATTGCCACCATTTGGAAAGAGATGGAAATCGAATCCATCGGAGAACTCTTGTATGCTTGCAATGAGAACCGTCTTTCCATGTTCAAAGGCTTTGGAGAAAAAACACAGAAGAACATCCAAGAAGGCATTGAATTCTATCTGCAACACCAAGGCAGTTTCTTATACGCAGAAGTAACTGCTTGGTATCCGAACATTGAAGCATATTTGAAGAAGAGTTTTGGCGCAGATAAAGTAGCCGTTACTGGCGCGTATCGCAACCAAGACCTTACAATGGATGAATTGAGTTTTGTAATTGCAGCAGGTATCGATAAAATAAAACCGGTCTTTCAAACAGCACAACCTCCTGAAATAGTAGAAGAAACCGACACCTTTATTTTATATAAATTAAAAATAGGGTTGAAGTTGAAACTCTACAGTGCTGTTTCAAATTTCGGATCAGTATTGTTTGCAACCAGCGGTCATGAAGCGTTTCACCAAGCTTTTGAAAAGCGCTTCCCCATTGTAAAAGAGCAGGAATTTAACAGCGAAGAAGACTTGTTCAAGAAAGCAGGCATCTCCCCTATTCTTCCTATACTCAGAAACGATGCGCATTTTATTGATACTCCTACACCAACTTTAATACAACCGGGCGATATCAAGGGCATCATTCACTCGCACAGTACTTGGAGCGACGGCATGAACAGCATTGAAGAAATGGCAAAAGCCTGTATAGAACAAGGCTATGAATACCTTGTAATCAGCGACCATAGTAAGGCTGCTGCTTATGCGGGAGGACTATCGGAAGAAAAAATAAAAGAACAACACAAAGAAGTGGACCGACTCAACAAAGAATTGGCACCCTTTAAAATATTCAAAAGCATTGAATGTGACATTCTTGGCGACGGTAGCATGGATTACCGCGATGAAATACTTTCCACCTTCGACTTGGTAATTGCATCTGTTCACAGCAACTTAAAAATGAGTGAAGAGAAAGCTATGATGCGTTTGCTTTCTGCTATTCAGAATAAATACACTACTATACTTGGACACATGACGGGCAGATTGTTGCTCAGTAGAAGCGGCTACCCTGTTGATCACAAAACCATTATTGATGCTTGTGCTGAATACAATGTGGTGATTGAATTAAATGCCCACCCTCGACGACTGGACATTGATTGGAGTTGGATCCCTTATGCCACAGAAAAAGGCGTATTCATTTCCATTGATCCGGATGCCCACGCCATTGAAGGCTATCAAGACTGCTTGTACGGCGTACTGGCCGCTCAGAAAGGAGGATTGACCAAAGAACAGAACTTGAGTAGTATGACGAGAGTGCAGTTGGAGGAGTTTTTGGGGAGAAGAAAGTGATTGTGAGTTCTGTGTACTAGGTGTTAGGTGTTAGGCATTAGGCTTTGGGAGTTAGGCATTAGGCTTTTTTTATAATATACAAGCCATTATCATGGAACAAAACTCAAAAACTTATCACTTATAACTTCTTTGAGCTCCTTCTTTAACTCTGTGCAACTTTGTGACATGTATTTAGAAAAGCGGCGAAGCCGCAAACTCAAAAACTAAAAAACAGAAAAACTCAACAACTTCTTACTATTCCTTCGTTCTTACAATCGGCAATTTTACAAAGAACACGGTTCCCTCGCCCTCATGGGTTTCAAACCAAATGGAGCCTTGAGCGTTCTCAACAATGCCTTTACTCATGGCAAGTCCGAGGCCGGTACCTGAAGTTTTAGTAGTGAAGTTAGGGGTGAAAATACGGTCGCGGGTATGGGCAGGAATACCTTCGCCATTGTCTTCTACTTCTATGATGATATGCGCATCTTTGATTGATTCGCGGATGGTGATTTTTTTCAAATCGCGAGAAGAAGCCGCTTCCACAGCATTCTGCAATAAGTTAGTGAACAAACGATTTAGTTGCGTTTTATCGGCAAATACGATCACTCGCTGTGAAATGGGCTGCCATTTGAATTCTGTAGTTTCTGTAGCACTGTAAAGCGCACTGAGCGATTGGAAGATTTCATGCAAATCAAACACTTCATTTTTGGGATTCCCAATATTCGCGAACTGAGAGAAGTCGGACGCTATTTTTGATAAGTGATCGATCTGCTCTACCAAGGTTTTGGCAACATTGGTGGTCATCTCTTTCACGTTAGGAGAATTATTGTCGATTGCTTTTTGTAGGTATTGAATACTTAATTTCATAGGTGTAAGAGGATTCTTGATTTCATGAGCTACTTGACGGGCCATTTGTCGCCAAGCCCCTTCCCTCTCACTCTTCGCCAAGGCAGCGGCACTTTCTTCCAATTTTTGCACCATCTTATTGTACTCAATAACCAATTCCCCAATTTCATCGTTTCTTGTCCAATCAATTTCCTGGTTTTCTTTGCTCAGGTTGATATCACGCATTTTCTGACCAATCAACGTGAACGAATACGTGATTCTATTTGTGATGAAGAGCGCTATTGCACCGGCAATTAAAAAGATAAAGGCATTCAAGTTGATCAGGGTTACTAAGAAATTCGAGATTTCTTGTTTCAATTCACCTTGTGAGCTATAACTTGGCACATTCAGATAAGCGAAAATGGTCCCATCTGCCGTGCGAACCGGATTGTAGATGCTAAGAAAGTCTACCTTTCCCATTCGCTCTTGCTTCACCGTTTGGATAGCGCTCATTACGTGTAGACTGTAATAAGCATCGGGGTTCATTTTATCGCTTAAAACGCCTTTATTATAGATCAGAGGCCTCGACGTAACTCTAAGGGTACCTTGAGGATCGTAGAGGTTGATATCGGTACCATGGATCTCGGAGGTTTCCTCCATGAGTTTAGCCAATTCTTCGTTCACACCGGCTTCGTACAATGCAAGTCCGTCGTTGAAAGTATTGTATTGTTTTAGCTTGTTTTCAACCGATTTGATCATGATTTGCATCGTTCTGCTCAATCGCTCTTGATTGTTCCGGTTGTAGCGATTGATAAAGAACACAATGGTAGCTGCACCAATTACAATGAAGGAAAGCAAACTCACCAATAGGATGGTGCTGTGAATTTGAGATTTGATGCTGAACTGAAAATGCTTTTTAAACACGGACCAACGGAATCGACTTCGGATCACCACTGCAGCCATCCAATAAAGTGCAATAAGCACCAGGAACGTACTGAATAGGTATGCAAACAAGGTAATGGACTCAATAAAAGCATTTCCTTTTTTCGCAATCACCACAATTTTATCGGAACTCTTACGGTACCACAATTCTTCGTAATCTCCGTTCTTTCTGGTTTCGAACTCTGTTCTTGGCAACCTTACTCCTTCTAAAGTTGACGGAAATCCGTATTCATTGTAATAATCGAGTAGTTTATAATCGGAATATATGGCGTAGCTATAAATACCTGTATTTTCAGGCATCATGTATTCCCTCGCCTGGCGAAATAACTCCGGTACCAAAGCGTCTCGTTTATATTTCCTAGGATCGGCGATGATGAAGCAATAACCCAGGGTTGCACTGTCCTCAGTAGAGCGAATTTCTCTTTTGAAAATATATGAATATTGATCGAAGCTTTGTTCAAAATAGCGAAGGTCGGCAATTGAAGTAGGTTTCCCTTGAACATTATAGATGGTGTTCAGGGTATCGTATGAAATGGGATCCTCGTTGTACATCGATTGCGGATTCGCCCCTGCTTCAAACATGTACATTCGAGCATCGAATAAGTTAAGGTATGGGCTAAAATTGACGTTGAGGATGCTATCTTTCAAAAACAGGTTGGTCGATTTGTCTCGGAAACGAAGGTAGTTGTGGGCGAGAAAATCATTGTCTAAATAGGTAAATGCGATACTCAGCAATCGTTCATTCGAAGGGTCGGCTTGAAGGGAAAGTTTTTCAGCAAATCGTTTGCGTTGTTCAAATTCAATTTTCCTGTTTTCTCCGAAAATAATAGTGGAGATAGACATAGAGAATACAAACAACCAAAACAAAACATCTGCCACTTGAAAGCTGCTGCTTAATCCGGCAAAATACTCACGTTGCATTAACCAAACAAACACCACCAACCAAAGTAGGGTCATTAGGTTTAGCTCCATTAAATCGGAGTTGCCAGAGAAAGTGAGAATTAAAAGTCCAACCGCTCCTATAACGATGTAGTTGATATAAGACACCCCATTGCTGAAATACTGAATGTATCTCAACAGCACTTGAGACATTAGAAAATAGGCCAGTCCAAGCGTTGCCAAGGTTCCAAAGGCTACTGCTGAGTATATATTGAGGCTAAAAACATTGGTAACATTAAAGGAAATTTTCGCATCTGCTACAATCGATTGAATTACTCGCGCAAACAAAAGAGTGGAAACCACCAATACTATGGTTAATGCTGCAACCAGTAGCCAATTTAACCAAGAAGGCTGTTTGTTTTCAGAAAAGAAGCGCGGAATTCTTCGATTGATAAAAAATGCTACCCAATAAAAGAGCACAACATTGATGAGCAAATCACCGAGCGATCCGAGTAAATAACTGGAACTATAGATAGCGGGATCAAAAAGTTCGAATTGACGTAAGTCGAGGAGAGACGGAATAAAATAGATGACCAATCGAATCATAATGATAGCTGCAACAAGTACCAGCGCACCTTTCCACCACCCTAGTTTAACAGCTATTTTATGAGCCAACTGATGTACAAACCAGCTTAAGAAGAAGAAGCCGAGCAATACCAATACTATCAATAATGGATCGGCTTTGTGTTGGTTTTCATTGATGGGCTGTAAATAAAACAACGTATTACCGAAAGAGCTGTTGACCTTATGAACTGTAGGTTGTGTTGAATACTGCACATATCGCAAGGCATCAGGGAAATCTTCGAATTCTGTTTGCAGATTTTCTACTTCTACAAAGTATTTGTGCAATACGGGAATGATGGCTTCAATAGCATACCGTTTCCCCTTTAAATTGAGTTGTTTGCTAACATGAACATATTGTCCATTTTTCAAAGTCACCATTCTGCTTACATCCGACTCTTGCATTAGGTTTAGCGGAGGTAGTGCCGATTGGGTATTCCAGAAACGCAAAACCGGTTCACCGGTGTAGGACTCATCATAAATGAAGAATCCATAACCCAATTTGTCTTCTAATAGATCGGTAAGGGTATCTTGTGAATAATTGGAGTTTACAAGAGCAGCAATGAGCGCCGTGTCTTTATTAAGGGATTGAAAGTGCTTCTCTTTTTTTTGAATGTTTTTTTCGATTTCATTGGTGTAGTAAGAAGCCGTGCTGTTACTTCCCAAGAAGCGATTCCAAACAAAAGCAAGTATAAAAAAGACCGTTGCCAAGAGCAACAGGTACAAATTGGTTTGTGCCCATTTTTTTAATGCTTGCTTCAACTCGATCTATTTTATTTTTTTCATACGATTCCACAATTCATCCATTTCGGTCAAACTCATTTCTTCGAGCTTTTTTCCCTCGGCTTTGGCCAGTTCTTCCATACCCATGAATCGAGTCATGAACTTTTTATTGGTCAACTCTAATGAATTCTCTGCATCAATCTGCAAAAACCGTGCATAATTGATCAAAGAGAACATTAAATCACCAAACTCCTCTTGAATCTTATTGGGATCGCCCTCACTAACAGATTCTTTCAATTCACCCATTTCTTCTTCTACCTTTTCCCAAACCTGTTCTTTGGTATCCCATTCAAAGCCAATTTGTTTGGCTTTTTCTTGCAATCGAGTGGCTTTAACCACGGCGGGGAGTGATTTCGGAACACCACTTAAGATCGATTTTTTCCCTTCTTTTAGCTTTAACTGTTCCCAGTTTCTCTTTACATCTTCTTCATTGTTCACTTTAACATCGCCGTAAATATGAGGGTGCCGATGAATCAATTTTGCAGCAATTCCATCCAACACTTCCGTAAGGGTAAACTGCCCTTGCTCCTCGCCTATTTTTGCGTAAAAAAGCAGATGAAGAAATAGATCGCCTAATTCTTCTTTGATCCCTTTCCAATCGGAATCGGTGATAGCATCTGCCAGTTCATAGAGTTCTTCTATGCTGAGGGGTCGAAGCGTATGAATGGTTTGCTTGCGATCCCAGGGGCATTGTTCCCTAAGCTCGTCCATTATAGTCACCATTTTAAGAAAAGCTTCGCTTATAGCTGCTTGTTTGGTAGTCATAGTTTATGCCTGGAATACGGTCCAGCCGAAGAAAATTGTGAACAATAACATCAAAGTGAAGATGGCCAGAATATTGAGAATAATGAACTTCACCAGTGTTTTCGATCTGCTTTGTCCATAGAAATTTCTAAAACATCTGTAGGTGTAATAAAGGCCATACAAAATATAGAGGCCCATTACCCAATTCAGCCAAGTCCAATCCAGCTTGTCTCTTAAGTATTGAATACCCAATAAAACGAGTAGAAACAGGAAAGTATAGATATAGAGGTAGATGAGGAACATCCCATGGTCGGCAAAATAGTATTCCTTGTGTTTACGCCTGTACATCAGCCACAAAAAGAAGGCATAGAGGGGCAAGGAAACGAATAGCATTGCCGGTATTTTATGGAGAAATTTATCGATGAGGGCGTTTATGAAAGCTGCATCATCTCCTTTGTATTTTTCGTCGATTTGAAAGTTTTTGTATCGCATTTGACGTTCAAACCAGCTATCGCGCTTGTCTTCAGGAAGTGCCTTTTGAGCTGAATCGTATTCTGCTTTGTTTTTGAATTCATCGTCATCGGTCAATCGATTGAATCTAACAACATTGCTGTCGTCTTTTTCACTTGTATCCTTTTTGGATTTTGGAGAAGAATCAACCGATGAACTCGTTAATACAGTTGAGTCGCCATTCTTGTACCGATAAGGTTTTGTTCCTGTTGTAGTATCATTTTTTGGCTTGGGAAGATCGAATTGGAAGGGTCGAACTACTTGACTGGTATCGCCATAGTTCTTCACAATTTTCCGAAACCGTTCCATGGAGGCTGTTACAAACTGACTGTCTTTCTGATTTTCCACTGTAAAAAGAGCTTCTTTTTCGAAGCGGTCAATTTTACCGGAATTGAGTCCTTGTGTTCCCACTTTATCGGATTCGATGAGTTTGTGAACGGATTCGAGGTTGAAGAAGACCAGAAAAAAGACGAAAGAAGAAAAAACATACATACGGATGGGATGCAGGTAGGTGGCTCTGCGCCCGGCCATGTATTCTTTCGGGAGGAATCCGGGTTTGCGTATCATTGTTTTCAAGGTCTTGAAAAACTTCCCATCGAAGTGAGTGATATCGCTAAAGAAATGACTGATAAGGGACCAAAGGGTTTCTTTGGGTTCAATGTTTTCTTGTCCGCAGTTTTGGCAAAAATGGCCTTGCACTTCTGTGCCGCAGTTCAAGCAGTTTTTTTCGACTCTTTGTTTGGAGTGGGACACCGTGTAAATTTTCTTAAAATTAAGGATTCGGGGAAAATTTTAGGCAGTTTCTGGTATTAAAACGCATTATATTGCGTTCTAGAACACGTTAAAATTCAATTCAATGAAACATTTGTTGGTATTGGCGGCAAGCGCTTTGATCGTTTTCAGCAGTTCGGCTCAGTTTTTATACAAGGATCTACTTACCGTAGAGGCTGCCAATCAGAAGCATTCTATATTCAAAAAAGAGAAGGTTCATTCCATTGAGTTTATCAGTTTTGATGGCGAAGGCAAGCCTATTGAAGGATTCTCGAGCAATCAAATGGTAAACAAAGCCAGTACAGAAGTGGCCACCACTACTTCTACTCCCCTAGGCGCTCCTACTTACAGCGTAGGATATTACAACAGCAATGCACAATTGATCAAGTCATTTGACACTACCGATGGTTCCAAAACCACGGTAACCTACGAATACAATGCCGGTGGGAAATTGGCTAGAATCTTAAACATTACAGTATCTGCAGGTGATTTTAAGATCAAGGAAGAACATTTGTGGAGCTATGGAACCGACGGTTCGCCGGTTAAAATGTTGAAAGTAAAAAACGATAAAGACACCACCGTTGTAACTTTCATTAAGGACGAAAAGGGAAACATCATTGAGGAAAGAAGCACCCAAAAGGGCAAGCCCCTACCTACCTACTACTACTATTACGACGATGCAAAGCGCCTTACGGATGTAGTGCGCTATAATATTGCAGCAAAAAGACTGTTACCTGACTATGTGATGGAATACAATGAAAAAGGTCAGTTGGCCACATTCATGGTAGTTCAGGAAGATGGGGACTATCAAAAATGGTATTATAGCTATGATGAAGACGGACTGAAGGCTTTGGACGCTTGTTATTCTAAGAGCAAGGTGTTGATTGGAAAGGTGGAGTACAATTATAAGTACTGGGAGTAATACAAATTAAGAATTAAGAGTTAAGAATTAAGGAATCCCGACGAAAGTTGGGATTTTTTTGTTGATAGAGGGAAGGAGGCCCCACTGAAAGCACGAATTCGGCATCTGACTTATTGTGTATCTTAGTTAACCATTAGCTACACAGTAAAAACATGAATTCATCTACCGCACGATATCGAAATGGCCTGTTGCATTTGTTTGTATTCTTCCTTTTTTTGGTGGTACCATTGATCGCTTTTGTGAGACCTCCCGGTGAGCACCTATTTCAATTAACCCGGCCCTTTGTACAAAACACTGTGGCAAATACGCTTTTGTATGGCTTCTTTTATCTGAATTATTACCTCTACATTCCACAATTCTTCTATACCAAGAAATACGTTATTTACATCGCTTTATCGGCTGCTACCTTGTTTCTACTATTATCGATTCCCCATTTGGCGGGCAGTAATTTGATGGATCAAGGAATGATTCAAAAAAGTGAGCTAGAGCGATTAGAGGAAGCCAATTTTTCTATACCAAAGCAAAAAAGTGGTTGGCTCTTTGCCTTTGATGAAGTAAGAAGGCATTTGTTTTCAATATTCAGTGCCGTATTTCTTTCCTTACTCTTTAAAGCTAGAGAACATGTAGCTCAATTGCATGAAGAGAAATTACAAGCTGAATTGCTGTTATTAAAAAATCAGATCAATCCGCATTTCTTGTTCAATGCTATGAACTCGGTATACTCGTTGAGTTTAACAGGTAGTGAAAAAACAGCAAAGGCCATACATGAGCTATCTGAAATATTGCGTTATTCGATGAAAACAGCGAATGAAAGCAGCATTTCTTTGAGAAATGAAATTGAATATATAAACAATTACCTCGCGTTCCAAGAAATCAGGCTTGGCGATACCGCCAAAATTGAACATACAATTTCGATTGAACGAGAGCAGCTAAAAATAGCTCCTATGATTTTGATCTCGTTTATTGAAAACTGCTTCAAGCATGGCATCAATAACGACGCGAATAGTAATCCGATTCGAATTTCAATCGAAGAAAAAGAGGGCCTCCTAACTTTGACCACCTTCAACAACAAATACACTACTAGATCGGTAATTTCAGGAGGCATTGGCGTGAACAATACCTTGCAGCGACTGGCCCATTTGTATCCGAATAGCCATACGTTGAAAATTGAGGACAATGCAGCATACTTTCAACTTCAGTTAACGCTAAAACTTGCATCATGAAAGCAATTGCATTAGACGATGAACCACTGGCAATTCAAATCATTGAATCATTCTGCAAGAAAGTACCCCTAATTGAATCGATACAAGGATTTACCAATAGTAGTATGGCGGCTTCACATTTAAGAGCGGAAGCAGTCGACTTGATGTTTCTCGACATCAACATGCCATCAGTAAATGGCTTAGATTTTTTCAGATCGCTTACAGTAAAGCCTTTGCTTATTTTAACCACTTCTTACAGTGAATTTGCATTGGATGGCTACGAACTTTCAGCTATTGATTATTTGTTAAAACCTTTTTCTTTCGATCGCTTTTTGAAAGCTGTAGAAAAAGCCCAAAAACAATCTGAATTATTGAAGTTGAATTCTGCTTTGGGAGGCTTGTTAACAATCAAAGCAGATTTGGGTCTAGTTCAAGTACCTATCCAAGATATATTATACATTGAAGGGCTCGATAATTATATTAAAATTCATTTGGAAGATGGAAACTTCGTTTTATCGAGAAATACCCTGAAAGCAATTTTAAACGATCTTCCAACCCAGCAATTCTTCCGGATCCATAAGTCTTACATCGTATCAAAAAGCAAGATCAACTATATCGGCACAAAATATGTAAAAATAGGTACTATTGAACTCCCCTTTGGAAAGAGCTATGAGGCTGATTTAAAAGGATTTCTTAAATAAAAGCTAAAGGCCTATGGTTCACCCCTAAATTAAAGGTGTTCACCACATATCACATTTTTAAGCTAAACCATTGTCCGTTTTTTGCATCCATTAGAATGACACGCAGGCAACTGCCCTCATTCACGCAAAAAATGTACTATGATTAAGAGACTCCTTACAGGCGCAAGTATCCTTTCTATACTTGTAATTATCCTGGTAGCTTGTAAAAAAGATACCAGTTCCACCAGCAGTGGAACGAGCAGTGCTAGTATCACCGCACTCAATTGTTCTTCAGCCACCGTTTCAGGTACCATTACGGCGGGCACCGCATTTTCAGGAACCGTTTCGGTACCTTATACCGGAGGTAATGGGGCTGCCTATAGTGCAGGTTCAGGCATTTCTTCTACAGGAATAACCGGTTTAACGGCTACTTTAAGCGCGGGAACATTAGCCAGTGGGGCAGGAAGTATAAGTTATTCTATTTCGGGAACGGCCAGTGGTGCAGGCACCGCCAGTTTTGCGTTAAGTTTTGGCGGACAAACATGTACACTGAGCGTAACAGTAAGTTCCTCCACTACTACAAGTTCCTGTGACGCTTTATCGGGCGTATCTCAAATCGTGTGCTTAGCTGAAGCATTCAAGGCAACTTTAAGCTCTTCTCAGTTGAGTGCTGTTCAACTTGATTACACATTTAGTAATATCAAAACTTGGTCTAATTTACCAGCCGCCATGTCGGCGCGTTTGGGAATAAGCACGGGATCAATGAGCACCGCACAATTAACGGCATTCAAAGCCTTGGTAAAAGCTATGAGTGGTCAAAGTACAGCCAACGAAGGCTGGGATGAAGTACAGCAATTATGGTATGCCGATGATTATCTTTATTCTGTGGGCGGAGGAAGCTCCTATGGTTCAGGCAACTATTATATCGCATTTTTCGGAACGCCTTCTACCACCGGAAAATTCGAGATCATGATGACCGGGCATCACAAAACAGTAGCCAATACATATAGTGCAGGTTCTCTTGTTGCAGCAACACCACATTTCGCTGCAGTGGAGCCTCTTTCTTTTACTTGGAATGGTGCAACATATGCCCCAATTAACCAAGAAAAAGACGCGTTTGTGGCAATTTTAGCGAGCTTGAGTAGCAGTGAGCTCAGTACAGCAAAATCAAGCTCAACTTATACAGACTTGATTTTAGCACCCGGAAAAGACTGGCAATTCCCTACAACTTACACAGGACTTCAAGTAGGAACGTTGAGTTCTGATAAGAAGACATTGGTTTTAAATGCCATTAAGACCTATGTAAACGATATCAGTGATGCGGAAGCGGCAACGATACTTGCTTTGTATACTTCGGAACTCGACAATACATATGTGACCTATAGTGGCACAACTGCTATGTCAACCAAAAACGATTATATCCGAATAGATGGTCCGCATGTTTGGATCGAATTCAGCGTACAAGGAGGTATTATTTTAAGTGGAGTTCACTACCATTCAATTTGGAGAGATAGAGTATCAGACTATGCAGGTACAAAATAAGTTTTTAAGGCTCGGATTTCTAATTCCTGCACTCATCATAGGATGGGTGCAGGTTTTTGCACATCCCATGCCGAATTCAAAAGGAGGCATTCATGTTGGTTCAACACAACTTCGAATAGAGTTGAATACTCCTGTTGACGATTTGGAAATAGCATTTGGCAAAAAGATCGATTTATCAAATGAACATTCAAAAAAGGAAATTGCAAATTATTATTTAAGTCATTTTACTGTTCAAGACCCGCTTCATTCAATTTGGGACATTCAATTTGACACCATCTATCGTTCAGAAACCAGCGATTCAATTGTAGGCAACTATAAAGAGTTTACTGCTTCTTTGTTATTGACTCCTTCTAACAAAGAAAGCTTGCGGAATTTTGAGATCAAATCGGATTTGATCATACATCAAATACCCAATCATTCCATTTTGTTTTCCATTGATCAGGATTGGAGCAACGCAATTGACGCCTCGAACGTGAAAGAGGTAGGCGTCATTTCTCTCGACATTCCAACAGGCAAGATCTTCCCATTACAAGTGAAGATAGAAAAAGGCAGCTGGTGGAAAGGATTTGGGAACATGTTTCAACTAGGAATGAGTCACATTAAAGAAGGTACGGACCACCTTTTGTTTCTTTTGACATTATTGATTGCCGCTTGTTTTGTTTCTTTTGAAGGCAAATGGGTGGGATTTGGAGGGCCTTCGTATAGTTTGAAAAACATCGTTCGAATTGTTACAGCATTTACAATAGGTCACTCTATCACATTGATACTTTGTGCATTTCAGGTATTGAGTTTTCCGCAACAGCCAATTGAGATCTTAATTGCCATTTCCATACTTGTAACAGCAGTTCATGCCATCAAACCCATCTTTCCTGAAAAAGAGAAACTCATCGCAGGAATCTTCGGGCTTATTCACGGCGCAGCTTTCGCTTCCACATTAACAGAACTGAAGTTGGATGGAGGAACACTTGCCTTAAGTTTATTTGGCTTCAATTTGGGGATCGAAGTGATGCAGCTTTTAATTGTACTACTCTGTATTCCTGCAATCTTTTTATTCTGCTACTCAAGTAGTCAGAATGAATTTAGAATTGCCGGTGGTGTAATAGCTAGTATTGCAGCATCAGGTTGGTTGGTGCAAAGAATCTCAGGAAAAAACAACTTCATAAGTTCTTTGTTTGACGTAATAACCCTCCATCCTATGAACACAATCATCACATTTACCGGTATAGCTTTTTGCACATTACTGCTGTCGAAAGCATTGGTGAAGTTCAAACTTACCTAAGTTAATTTCTATGATACCTCGTTGCTCTGACTTAAATTGATCAAAGCACTTAAATTGACTGAGTGTTGTTCTTTGAGTTTTTTCAGAACAACACTCTTCTTATTTAAAATAAACAGTAAACATCAATTTGGCAAACAATGGGGTGCCCGGAGTAAAATGAATCTCCGTTACGGGAGTAACTTCATTGTATAATTTACTCTCCGTGTTGAATTGTGTTTCCTTCCATTTAGTATTGAAAAGGTTTTGTACAGAAAGTCCAATATCCCATTTTTCTTGCGTATAGTTTACTAGCAGGTCGGCTACAAAATAACCTTTGGCGATCACTTGATTGAATTCATCAGCAGGTCTATCGCCCATGTATCGATAACGGAAACTCCCGTTCCATTTATTGGTCGCTTTATAGGTAAATCCTCCAGTACTTGTAATAATTGGCGCCAACGGAATGTAGGACTCCGCTTTCGGTACGTCTAAAGACCGAGGTTTGGCCAGGTTCATATCAAATTCAGCAAACAAGTTCTTGGCGAGTTCATAACGGGCCGACAAATCGAATCCAATACGTTTTGTTTTGCCTCCCGCTTCAACTACTCCTTCATCGCCTACATAAATGAATTCTTGATCAAGCATCAAATACCAAACGGCAGTTTGAATCAAGAGTTTGGGGCCAATTTTCGTAACCATTCCCAGATCAACTCCATAAGCAGCCGGCAATGCTTTTCGCTTTTCCACTACTGTTACTCTAGTATCATTACTATGAAACCCGCGCCCGAGGTATAAATAGAACTTGGTTTGCTTATTTGCAGTGTATTGTAATTGAAACTTCGGAGAAAAAATTGCATTTGAGGCTCTACCGGAAGTATCTACTAGTTTATCAAAATAATAGTTGGTGAAATAGTCGAAGCGAAGTCCTGCGGTGGCTTCCCATTTCGAACCAAGGCTTGAATTCAAGGAAGCATAGGCTCCTGAATTTGTTTCATGTACATCACCAAGCCTTATTCGATTGAGGGTTATTTCTTTGAGTTTGGTATGTGATAGTTCTATATCATTTACATAATCTACTCTTGCAAAAAACCCTGCTTTAAAATACGCGTTGGAAAGCAATCGATTCAATTTGGTTTGAAAATTAGAATTCCAGCCGAGAATGGTACGATCTTCTTTCTGGCGAATCTGATCTCCATTCACAGGATCGTTTTTAAAGAAGGTGAAATTGGAATATAGTTCGAATTTATATTTTGAATAATACAATTGGTTTTGCCAATGAGCACCATTTTTGAAATCGGTTTTAACGCCGGCTGAAACATTGTAACGTCCAGTAGCACCACCTTCGGTAGAATCAATGGCTCCATAAAAACCAATCAATCCCGCTGCCACAGCACGATCAGGAATTTGCCCAGAAGCATCCCATTTACTTTTGAAACCGGTGGCCTGTAAATGAATAGTGGATGATTCGGATATTCGTTTGGTATACTTTACAATTCCGTTAAATCGACTAAAATACTGCGGTACATCAAAATAACCATCGGTATAGGAAAGTTCGCCGGCTACTAAAAGATTGTGCTCGGCGCTTCGCTTTTTCTCGGAAATTAAATTTACTCCTGCCGCAATTCTTCCTGTGTTGAATTGTCCGCCTTCAATTTTCACAAAATTGTTTTCAAGCAGGTCTTTGGTTTTAAAATCCACAAAGCCTGCTGTAGTTAGATTTCCTTTTTCAGCAGTGTAAGGCCCCTTTCCGAAGTTCACGCGGTCAATCATTTCGGGAATTAAAAAATGGAGGTCGGCATAGCCTTGACCATGCGCATGACTGACCATATTCACCGGCATTCCATCTACTGTAATGCTCACATCGGTACCGTGATCAACATCAAAACCTCGAAGAAACAATTGCTCTGCCTTACCACCACCGGCATGTTGACCAATAAATAGTCCGGGAACAATGCGCAGCACTTCTTGCGAATTGGCAATTGGACGGGTATGAATGTCTAAATCGGAAATGGTTCGGAAAACGGACTTATTCAAGGTTCCCACCACACTCACTGCCTTCAAGCTAATGTTACTGGGTGAAAGGTAGATCAGATTGATTTTTTGAGTCGTCAACTTTGAAGCGATCAATTGCTGTGATTCGTATCCAAAGGCAGTCAGTTCAAGAGTATCAGAGGATATCGCTTTTATAAATGCGACACCTTGTTCACTGTTCACCAATTGAAAATTGGACTTATTTAACAGGGTGAAATCCGATACAGGTTGATTCGATTTTAGGTCGATCAGGCGTATTTTATACACTGCAATTTGAGCTCTAATATCGGAGGAAATAAATAGTAAAAAAAAGAGTACTAAAACGCTTAGAAAAAACGAACCTATCCTCATTAAATTATATTAAATCACAAGTTTAGAAAAAGTCTACAAAAAACAAACTACATTTTCGGATATGTGGCAAACCGGCATATTTTAGGGGTAAGAGGATATGATAAAAATTATGATTTAAGAGCATTTTAAGTTCGCGCTTGTAATATTAAAATTTGGATTGAAAACACAATCCTACTGCTCCGTTTTTATAAGTTGGTAAAATAATGTTTTTTGAGGAAGATTTTTTGAACACCCATTTTTTTAGTTTTGGATAAACCCAATAAGTGAATCGAGTTGATGCGATCCCGACTCCTGCCCCGGCCACCACATCACTGAACCAATGCTTGTTATTATAGATACGGAGATAGCCGGTGGCGGCGGCAAATAGATAACCTGAATAAGCTAAGAGCGGATTTTGATGTTGAAATTCCAATCGCATCATTTCTGCGCCTGCAAACCCCTCAGCAGTGTGACCACTAGGAAACGACTCGTAGGACGAGCTGTCGGGGCGCTGTTGATGCGAAATTCGTTTGATAGAAGTAACGGTCGTGTTCAACACTACATTAGTTAATCCGAATAACACCACTTGTTCAAGTGGCTTGTGCTCAGCCTTCACTCCAAAACCTGATAAAGCAACAGTAAGAATTGCGGGTGTGAACTGACAAAAGTTATCGGCGTGTTGCTTTGGATGGGGATTTTCCCAAACCATTTCTTCTTTGATACTATTGTTTAAATCTTTGAGCGCTTGAATTTTAATCGCACTTACTCCATAGCCAAACATTATTGCCGGCAAAATAAAGGAACGACCAGTTATGTGTATCGACTTCTGTTCTATATGCGCAGTATTTGAATCAGATTTAGAATCGACTATTGCAGTATCTTGAGCGAAAGTCTGAGTTGATGCTATCAAAAGCAATAGGCTTACTATAAATTGTGACTTTTTCATATGTGCTTTACTTGGACTACAAATATGATTTTACTTTTTGTTCAGGTTTTACGCGGTGACGCATGGTGGTTATTCTCCCCGACAAATAACCTATGGCTAATGCAAGCGGATAATCACCCGCCCAATGCACTTCCGTATTCATCATGGCCCAGGCACTAAGACTCATGATGGAATAACCAACAGGTTTGATCCATTTCTTTTCAGGATAATTGTAGGAAAGTACTGTTATAGTAGCCATTAAGGTTGACAGGTGACCGGAAGGAAATCCGTCGTAGTTGCTGGTATTAGTTTGATATTCTTTAAAAGAAGGAAAGGGTCGCCAGGCACCACCTGATTTTGTTGACACAAAGGGACTCTCTCTGCCGGTCATGCGCTTTAGAATTTGAGTGGTAAGCCCCATCGTAACGAAGGTTTCAGTAAGATCAATTGCAGTAGCCATTGCTCTCCTATCTTTTGAAATAGCACCGTACACAGCCATGCCGCCAGCGAGGATCATGCTGGTGCCTCCTTCTCCTAATTGATACAATCCGGTGTTTAGATTTTTGGGGATCTTAATGATTTTTGTATCTCCAACTTGAAACGCTATGTGGTAATTGGTGTTAGGACTCAGCCCTATTTGATCACTAAAATGCCTGACCCCATTGATAATGTTTTGATCTTCGGCAATTAAAACTCCGGTTGAAACGGCCACGGCGGCTAAAGCAGGTAAGTTGCGCTTTTGAAAGGGAGCTTTGGCGATTTGCCAGATGTTGGAGGGTGTATATGCAATCTGTTTAAAAAGATGGGGGGCAGAAAAATACAGACTGTCTTGCTTATACATATGAAGATCGTATTCAGGAACTACCACACCGGAATCGGACTGAGCGTATGCACTGGTATTGGCGCAAACTATCAGTATACTCAGAGTGATATACCTTGAAAACGACGTTACTAAAAACGTCTTTTTCATTACTTGTTAATTTAAATTGTAGTGTGTGGTTCTAAAGCCCTTGCTCGGAAGAACATGCAAATATTCATTAATTGATAAAATAATCACTATTTACGGTGTTAGTTTTCAATCACTTAACAATTAAGCCATAAATAAATAATGTTACCGTTCTTTTATCCGGTTATAAATCGAAGAAATGAGTGCTTCAGGTTGTACAAAGAGAAAAAAGGAGCATCTTTATTCAATTGAAAAAAATCCAATCTTCAGGCAATCAACTTGCCACTCTAGACTTATTTTGAAGCATTAAATGGACACCGTAACTTAGATTTGTAATGTGATGATGGTGATACAGTGACACTTCTAAAATCAGACCATTCATGCGCACCATACGCTACTACATCAACTCCTCTTTCATTAAGAAATTCCATCTTAGTATTTACCTACTAATTCTAATGAGTACGAATGATAGCGCTTTTGCACAAGTTGATAATGAACGAAGAATTCAAGACAGTGTAGTTGGATGGTGGACTACGCAACGATTTGACAATCTCCTAAAACCTAGTACTGACCCTGTTTATAAAAAGCGCGTAGCAATTGATGATCAAATAGTTTCTTGGATGAAAAAGTCGTATCAACCTGTTGGTGGACTGGGAACTTACAGGCGACAAAACTTCAAGAATGTTTTTGGGGTCTATTTTATGGTATGGAATGTAAGTTTTGATCCAATGTGGCTGGATGAAAAAAAGCAATTCAAGCCAATTTCAGAAGAGAATACGCCATTTGGCATTCAAGCAAATGCGATCCCGGGCTCCTATCCTATTGAATATTTCAATGAAGTATCTAAATCATATTATTTCACCTGGCCAGCGGATGGTTATACATCGGAACCTACTAAAAGAAAAGATCTGGCACTAAAACAAGCACCCGCCAGTAAAACCTTTTTCACACGGAGCAATGAATTACAGGCTGTTTTTATTGGTCCTGAAAACCGGCTTCCTTTTCTACCTGTTACTATTGGCGAATACCTTGATATGGCTTCAGCCTCTTACGAAAAGCAATTGAAAAATAGAAAAGATCGAATTGACTCCCAGTGGCCGGGATCTTCTGCGGCAGATCAAAAATCAAGAGAGTCGGCCTACGAATATGTAGTGAAGGAATATGAAGGCTATAAACAGAACATTTTCAAGTATAAGGAAAAATACCAGTCTCGTTTAACCGAACCGGCAGTTTTACGAAACATGCAACCTAGTTTCATAGGCGATTTTTCAAATGGTACGAATCCTTTTGAGATCAGCTCTTCCCAAAAAGAACGGAATGCTATTTTTCCGGTTTACAAGCTGTTAGAAGAAACTATGATTAAATGTCAGTCTCCAATACCGCAGTGGATCGCAGCTTGGTATCCTTATGAGCGCAAAGAAGACGGTAACCAACTGTATGAAATGTACCGTAGCATGACCGAGCACATTAACTATGACTACATTTATAATTATTTCTATGATACCATTAAGGTTAAAGGAAAGGAATACCGTCCACTAAATGAAGAAGATTTGACCCAGCGATTGAATGCATACAGAAACAAGAAAGGAGTAGTATCAAGTTTGCCGAGTGCTACTACCAAAAATGGGGCTTGGTTTAGCGATGATTTGAGTGATGCAATGGTGGGAAATAAACCACGCAATTGGTATTTCAGAACATACGGTGAACATCATAGTGTTGCTCAGATCAATGGCCTAGCTGGAAACTGGATCAAATTGGGATACAATAACCCTATTACTCCAACTGGCGTAAAGAAACCATTACCCAAAAATTTCAGTTTTGAATTCGATCTTGCTACAGATGCTTTCTCGGAAAGAACAGGTGCTAAAGTGAATTTACTATTAAGTAGTTGGGAATTGAATGAAGATGGTACCGCTCGGAAAAACGGAAATGGCTTTACCTATTCTTTGTCGTTTACAGCAGGAGATGAATCGGATTATAACAACAATAATTACAGCGGAGAATTATTAGTGGCTCTTTCTACCAGTCCTGCTGTTAATAGTGAAAATGGATTGGAAGGTGCTTTTATCAAAAAACCACTACTCAACTTTACCAATAGGAAACGAAAAATTCACGTGGAGTTGAAGATTATCAATGGGGGGCTTGAACTCTTTGTGAACGGAAACAAACTAGCAACAACAGGCGATTTCAAGCTTGGTTACGGAGGCGGGTGCAATAATTGTCAATTGAGATCAGATCAAGTATTCAATTACTTTCAATTTAAGAATCAAACAAACAATGCAACAGCTATTGGTGCCTATATTGGAAATATAACAATTAAAGCTTTGTAAGGGCAGACTGAACCAATGGGCTCAGCCTGCTCTCATTTTCTTAAGCTTCCATCTTTTCTATGGCCGCTTTCAGAAAGTTAAGGTGTGTTCCGTAGGTTCGAAGCATTCGCTTTCTACCTAAATAAAGCACTAATACCAGTATACCAACATAAGCTAACCCACGTAAAAACGGATGAACAAGGTACCAGTCTCTTAATTCAAGGTTCATCACTGCATCCAATCTAGCCTCTACCACAACTATCATTGCAATCATCAAAACGGCGTGCACTACTTGAAACCAGATCAACCCGTTTTCAATGCGCTTTACATCACGAAGCATAGAAGCTTTTACGGAAGCATTGTACTGCTGTAGCTTTCCCACAATCAGAAAATTGATTCCAAAATAAACTCCTAATAAAAGGAGCGCTAAGCTAAAAATTCCGAATTCAGCACTCTTCCATAATTCGGGTTTCACATAAAGATCGTATCCCAATACTACCATTGCCACCGGGAAAATCAATAACTGGTTTAAAAATTTGGTTCGCAAAGAAGCTACAGGACCATAGCTTTGATTGTTAAGGAAAACTTCCGCTTCATTTTTCGAAGGCTTTAATTCTTCAGAACTTTGATTGTTCCATTCTTTTTTAAAAATATCGAGTTCCATGTTTTTAATTTTTTGTAAGTTTTTTTAATCGTTCTTTTATTCTTGACATCTTTACGCGTAAATGAGCTTCGTTAATACCGAGAATGTCTTCCATTTCTTGGTACGACTTATCGTCTAAATACAACATCACAATGGCTTTACTGATTTCATCGAGAGTTTTGATGGCATCGTATAAAGCGGCCAGTTGTTGTTCCCTTTCTTTTCCATCATCGGGATGAAATGAGGGTTCCGGAATTTGCGTGGGATCTCTATACTCTACTTTGGAGTTTTTGGTTTTTCGAATGCCCGAAATAGCTGTGTATACTGCCACCCGATACATCCAAGTAGTAAATTTGGCTTCGCCTCGAAAGCTTTCAAACCCCTTCCAAAGTTGAATCATGATCTCCTGATAAAGGTCTTGGCGTTCATGATCGGTATGCCCGTAAATTCGGCAGACCTTGAAAATCAAGAGTTCATGCTCTTTTATCAGTTGTAAAAATTGCTGTTTATCCGGTTTCAATTGGTGTTGTTTACAGAATAGTGTAGGTTCAATGGAAAAAGTAACAGAGGAACATGGCTTTTTTAGAAAATTAATTACCTCCCTCCAAACCAAAGAACCATGAGTGCCGGATTGAATTGAAAAAATAAGATGGGGCATTGCGCCATTCCCCTTGCTGGTATTAGCGAATATCAGATTGAAACACCCAATCTGGTACGTCCGCCCCTTCTTCTCTCAATATTAAATTCATTTGAGCTGCATGGTGTTGCAAATGACGCATGTTGTAGAGCACTATTTCAACATAACTATAGTCCATCGTTTTGGAACTGTTGATCCATCGAGATTGAATACCTTGATGTTTCACTTCCGGAATAAAACGAAGGAATTGAGCCCTGCAATGGGCCATATAGTGAAGTAATTCAGCTTTCGTATACACTCTGTTCGGCATTCGATCTTCGAACTCGGAGCTATCAAATGGAAAAGGCGGTTGGAAATTCGCGGGGTCTTTCGACAAGTAGTAATCGGCGAAGAATAAAACATGGTAGGCCTGATACCAGTAATTGCGAGGAGTATCCCACATATGATCAGGGCAAAAGACGATGGCATTTTCTACCATCTTTAAAGCAGCCCCGAATTGCCGGCTCAAATCTGATTGCAATGAAACAGACGCGATAGGTTTCATTGGCTGTTTGACAGTTTCTTGAGTGGGCTCTTTTTCATTCGACCGAACCAGCGCATTGATGCCTATTCCTACTAACCACAAAACAGAAAAAATGACCAAACCCTGTGTATTCGCTTTAACATCTTCAGGATCGAAACGGCCGTGAATGCGCGAACCGGTAATTCCATTGGAAAATTCTTGTGCCCATTCAATTCCAACCCCCATTAAAAACAAACCGATAAAAACCAACACATGTGCCCACCATTTCTTCCCAACAAAAAGAAAATTGAGAAAAGCAGCCGCTCCGAAATAGAAAAGGCTGTGAAGCTCTTTGTCGTAGTGGTGAAACCGAGACGGCAGTTTGATCATAAAGCCATAGAAAGCCACGCCAAAACAGAGGGCGGTTATCAGCATTTTTTGCTTTGTCGTCAGTTTCAATATAAACATGCACCGAATTTTAAGTATTTAAAGATAAGTGGAAGAATTGAAAGTCAGTTTAGCTTAAGCATCAATCATATTAAAAGAAAAAGGCTGTTGATATTCAACAGCCTTTTCAAGTAGTTAGTAATGATCTCCGGTTAATTCTTGTAAATTTTTCGAACAGTATTCGTTTGCCCGATCTGCAATTTCAAAAAGTAAACTCCGGTTTGCATATTACCAAGGTCAACATCGGCACTTCCATTCAAACTTAGATTTCTCTCAAATACTTTCTGTCCATTCGCCGACATTACTTGAAGATTCACATTCCCACGAAGGATGGTTGAACTCAAGTGAACTTGATTGGAGGCTGTTTTATAAGTAACCACTAGTGGGTCTGTGCCCCCCGATGTATTATTGATTCGAACAATAGCTGTATAAGCAGTATAACCATCTTCTTGCACCAATTTAATACGATAGAGCGAAGTACCAGATGGTGTTTGTTTGTCGGTAAAGCTGTAACTGTTTGAACCGGTTAAAGTAGCGCCGGCAACTTCACCGATGGTCGAAAAACTACCGTTGAAATCGGCACGCTCTACCAAAAACTTATACGGGCTTGATCCATCGTTATCAGCTTTCCAGTTCAATACAGCCTCGTTGTTATTGTTTAGCGACACTTGGAAAGATTCGAACGTGATCGGCAACACAAATGAGTTGCTCCATACAAGCGTATAATATCCGTCTGCTACGTTTGACGCGGTTAATGCAAAACTTATGGTAGTACCTGAAATAGTATAATTATTTGATAACAGCACATTGGTTCCCGAAGTGAAACTACCATTGGTAGCATTGTACAAAATTCCATAACTCACAGCCCCACCCGGCAAGGTAGACCCATTGTAATTATTGAAGTCGAATTTGATAGTAACAGTACCGGCATTGTTTCCACCGGTTTTGTCAACATACCAAGAACGGTTGAAACGGCTGATTCCGCTTGGTGGCACCCCTGTAATTGTTTGGTTGGTGAGAACCGTGTTTGCTTGATTGTTATGTGCCGCCATGATATAGCCTGCTGTATTCAAGAACCCACCGGAATTAGTAGCGCTTTGAAAACCCATTCCATCTGTGGAACCACCGGAGCCGGTTGCATTGTTTACAAAGTTATCCGTTGAACTGGTGTAACCAATGCCAATTAAATTCTGATTGAAAGTAGTTGAAGTAGGAGGTGTGAAACGTGAGGTACCTACTGTTAGTCCCCATTCGGCACCCAAATAGTTTTCTACAAGAACACGTTGAGTAGTATTCAATGCTGTATTGAATACTAATACTTCCGACATGGTACCATTAAAGTAGGTATCCGCCGCCCAGTTACTTCTTCCAATAAAGTTGCTTGTTCTTGCCACTGCATTGGTAATATACGTTCTAGAAGATCCAAGAGCTCCGCTGCTGGCTTGAGTGGTTCCATTGCGCACCATGGTAACAGCGGTATTGGCTCCTGCTGATCCACTTGCCTGAACAGCCTCGTAAATAAAATTGGTACCGTTCGAAACCGGTCCACCGGTAGTGTATGCCTGGGCTCCCGTACTTCCGGCCCAGCCCTCGAAGCAGAAGTTGGTGGTATTCCCATACCGTCCCATCCAAATATTGTTACTCGCCGCACCGTTACCGAAGTCGTAAATTCTTTCCCAGTTGCCGGTAGATGCAAAATTCGCAACTGCAAATGAACTCACGCCACTAGTGAAACTAAGTGTATTGGGTAATGCAGTATTGCCAAGATGTTGAGAAGAAGAGGATGTAAAAGTTAATGCGGGACGACTACCTGGCCCTGTGGCAGCACCATAAACCGGACGGCTGGCAGTAGTAGATTGCGTGAAGTGATTGTTCTTACCACTTAAATCGGACCATTGTGAAACCCTGTTCGATCCATCCACCGTAAGTGAGCTTGTATTCTGAGCATTCAACCAAACGAACAAACTACCTCGTCCAATTCCACCCGGTGAATATTGTGCAAAAACCGAATTTGAAATTACCGTTGCCAAAACCAATGCTTGGATACGAAAGCTAATTTTAAGCGTACTTTTTTTCATTTCTTTCATAGTTTGGGTTCAACTGCGCCAAAAACGGAATAAGTGTATTCTTTATTTTTGACTACTATTGAACACATAGACTACGATCTGCGTGCCAATTTATTAAACTTCTGAAATGCAATGATTTAGGCAAGAATTAAAAAAAGATTAATTCCCAAAATGAAACTGGAGTTCCCAAAATGCAATTTGAAAAGACTGTAATTGCATTAGAATAAAAACAACTATATTGATAAATATCAAATCAGAATATGAAATTTTTCGCGCAAGTCAAATCGCTCTAGCGCAGCTTAATAGTATAACTTAATTTTATTTGTTCTAAACTGCTTTTGCAAACCCTACTGTGTCGCGATATGTTTGTGGAGAAACCATTGCATTGACTTTAAAAAACCTACTGAAATAGTATTCATCTTCATAACCAAGTTCATGAGCTATCTCTTTCACTGTTTTATTTGTTAAATAAAGTTCTCTTTTCGCTTCAATGATGATTCGTTCATTGATAACAGCGCTCAGTGTTTTATGAAAATGCGTTTTGGTGATTTTGGCTAAAGCTTTGGGGGAAATGTAAAGGAGTTCTGCATACTCAGAAGGACTGTGCTTGGAACGAAAGTGTTCTTCAATAGCATCTTTTAATTTTTGCAATAAAAAGGGTTCTTTAACTGTAGCTGTGTCGTTTGGAACGAGTTCTTGTTGTTGCATTTTGAGTCGTGCAGCAGTAATCAGAAAAATCTTCAAATAAGAAACGAGTAATTCATACTGCGCCAAATCAGTGTTTTGAATTTCAGTTTTTATTTGTAAAGAAATCATGTCGAGCGTTTGTTCGGTGCCCGAATCAACGGTTACAAAAGGAGGGCTGTAAATATTGTTATACAAAACGCCGTTACAAGAAACTTCTTTATGATGTTTGTAGATACAAAAAAACTCGGAATGAAAATTTATGACCAGTCCTGAAAGCGCCTCATCGGATTGAATCGAAAAGGGCTGATAGGGAGCAAAGGCAAACAGTGTATTCTCTCCAAATTCATAACTTGCAAAGTCGGCCATTACTTTCCCTTTTCCTTTTTTTACCCAAATCAAAGAGAAGAAGGGATTTCGCTGGATTTCTTCAAAGCTGTTTGCGTCTTCTACTATTCCATATCGAAAAGCCAGGTCTCCGGTTTGAGGATTAATCAAGGTATAATTTGATTGATTCATCATTAGCCTGCAATTACAATTTATTTAATTCTCTTTAGCCTTGATACTTTTTAAACAATACAGATGCAATATGTCCGCCGAAGCCAAATGTATTACTCATGGCAAAGTTAATATTCTTAGGCTGTGCCTTACCGAGTGTTAAGTTGAATGTATTGCTCCACTGTTCATCTACAACTTCCGTATTAATGGTTGGAGGAACGATGTTATGAAGCAATGCTTTCACGGTTATGATGGCTTCTAAAGCTCCGGCAGCACCGAGTAAGTGACCGGTCATTGATTTAGTGCCGCTCACATGCAAATCTTTTCGGTTTCCAAATACTCGCTGAACAGCACGCAATTCACTTTCATCACCTAAGGGCGTAGAAGTTGCATGGGCATTGATATAATCTATTTGATCTGGATGGATATTGGCATCAGACATTGCATCCAACATTCCAAGATAAGCACCCTCTCCTTCCGGATGCGTGCCTGTTAAATGATAGGCATCGGCCGCCATTCCACCGCCGATAAATTCAGCAATAATGGGAGCGTTTCTTCTTAAAGCACTTTCCAAACTCTCCACAATCATGGCTCCACCTCCTTCGCCCATCACAAACCCATCGCGACTTACATCAAATGGTCTTGACGCCTTTTGAGGATTTTCATTGTGAGTGCTCAATGCTTTCGATGCATTGAATCCACCTATTCCACTCTCATTAATTGCCGCTTCAGATCCACCTGCAATAACGATGTCTGCCTTTCCCAATCGAATGTAATTAAATGCATCGATCAATGCAGTTGTAGATGAAGCACAAGCCGAAATTGTAGAGAAATTCAATCCGCGCAATCCATGTCGAATTGAAATAACTCCCGATGGGATATCCGCAATTATCTTGGGAATAAAATAAGGGTTGAAACGAGGTTGTTTGTTGTTCTTAAAAAATTCCTCCAATTGATCCTGAAAGGTGATTATGCCTCCATTTCCAGAGCCCCAAATAACGCCTACCTTATTTGTATCAATAGTGCTAAAGTCGAGCCCTGCATGTTTGATTGCTTGTTCGGCAGCGGCAACGGCGTACTGAGTGAAAAGATCGTACTTACGAGCTTCATTCTTTTCAAAGTATTTAGAAGGATCGAACCCTTTAACTTCCGCAGCAAATTTTGTTTTAAATGCCGTTGTATCAAATTTTGTGATTTGAGCTACACCACTTTTTCCCGCTACAATATTCTCCCAAAATTCATCAACATTATTTCCTAAAGGAGTGATGGCACCCAAGCCGGTAATCACTACACGTTTCAATTCTTTCATTTCAAATTTTCTTTATTCTCACGTTCAATAATCTACGCAAGTTATTCCATTTCCATTGAATTAATGAGTAATCAACCTATTAAGTCATGTTGCTCTAGAACAGCATCCCAGAGGCTGTCGCCACATTCATCAACTAATACGATGGGTGTTGTTTCTTTTGTGTTGTTCATATTCATTTCAAGATGATTTAAATTTCCTGTCTTTTTCTTCAATTGCTAAATCGTTGATGCTGGCGTAGCGCTTTCGCATCAATCCATTTTCATCAAACTCCCATGTTTCAATGCCATAGGCACGGAACCATTGTCCTTCAATAGAATGGTACTCGTATTCAAATCGAACGGCCATTCTATTTTCTCGAAAACCCCAAAGCTCTTTTTTTAATCGATAATTGAGTTCCTTTTCCCATTTCAAGTGTAAGAAGGCTTTCACTTCAGCCCTTCCATTGATAAAACTGGTTCGATTTCTCCATTCCGTATCCAAGGTATATGCTTTGCTTACTTGCTCGGGATCCTTCGTATTCCACAGGTCTTCAGCCATCTGAACTTTTTGAACGGCCGTTTCTAGTGTGAAGGGAGGAATGGGATGTTTGATTTCTATGCTCATGATTAAAAAGTAAAAGTAGTGAACGAATAATGTGATGACAATGGACGAATTCCTATACTTGATGGACAATTTTCCATAAAAACGAAAGCAGAAGCTTTTTTTAGAATCACTTCTGCATTCATTTTTATTGATTCAATTATGATAATGGTGGAGCGAGCGGAAAATCAACCGGAATTTGTGTTAGGTTGTGCAGGTAATTCATCGCCGTTTTGTCGCTAATTTGTAAAATCAGATCAACAAGATTTTCATCTGTATAACCTTGTGCATAGAATGCATCCACTAAGAGCGCATCAACATTACCGCGATTTCGAGTGATAGCGGCAGCTAATTTCACCAAGGCATCCAATTTTGGCTGATCGGCTTTTTCGCGGCGAATGTTTTCAAGTTGAGCATCTGTAAACCCATTCATTTTTCCAATCAAAGTATGGGCACTTTTGCAATACAAACAGTTATTCACTTCACTTACCACCAAATTCACGGCTTCTTTTTCTTTATTAGATAAAGTTGTTTTTGCATTTTGATAAGCGAGGTATCTGCCCAATCCATTTTCAGAATAGGCGATGGTTGCATACAAATTGGGGACGAATCCGAGCGCTTTGTGTAAGTTGTCAAAAATTGCTTGGTTTGCGGGGGCTACTTGTTCTCTGGTAGGAACATTAAATTTTTTCATTGTTGTTATGATTTTGATAGTGCAAAGCTGCAACAATAACAACCCCTTAAAAATGGATAGAGCACGCCTTCTGATGGATAAATTTCTACCATAAAAAAAAGAGCATTCATTGAATGCTCTCTCTCTTCTGTGCCCAGGACTGGATTCGAACCAGCACGCCCTTTCGGACACCACCACCTCAAAGTGGCTTGTCTACCAATTTCAACACCTGGGCAATCACCCTTTCTTACCGAAGGGGCGGCAAAAATAATAACTATTTATTTAAAATCACACGAAAAGTGGTTCCTTTTCCAATTTCTGAAGTTTTTACAAAGAGTTGACCTTTGTGGTATTGTTCAATGATGCGTTTGCAGAGGCTCAAACCCAGTCCCCAACCACGTTTTTTCGTTGTAAATCCGGGCTTGAATACCGTATTGAACTGAGAACGAGGAATGCCTTTTCCGGTGTCGGAAACATCAATGATCACACTATTATGGGTGTTTTCCATGGTGATGGTGATAGCCCCCTTCCCTTCCATGGCATCGAGGGCATTTTTGAGCAAGTTTTCAATCACCCAATCGAACAAAGGCGCAGAAACCGGGGCGATGTATTCTTTATCGGGAAAATCGAGGATGAACTGCACTTTGCCTGGGGCTCTTTTCTTAATATAATCTTGCATTCCTACCACCAAACCGGAAACTTCCCGTTCTTCCAAATTAGGTATGCTGCCTATTTTACCAAAACGATCGGAAACCAATCGCAAACGGTCCACAT
The DNA here is from genome assembly GCF_050589245.1 of Endoryza foliicola. Classification (NCBI taxonomy): domain Bacteria; kingdom Pseudomonadati; phylum Bacteroidota; class Chitinophagia; order Chitinophagales; family Chitinophagaceae; genus Endoryza; species Endoryza foliicola. The sequence continues at coordinate 149,354 of NZ_JBOBEW010000007.1, forward strand.
CTTTCGACATTTCGGCCACCATCATTGGATCGGCGCCCGATTCTTTCAACATCTCTACCCAACCCTCCAATGAACTCAAGGGCGTACCCATTTGATGCGCTGTTTCTTTCGCCATTCCCGCCCAAACCTGATTCTGCGTTGAACGGAAATTGGTGGTTAAAGCAGTAACCGTAATGATGATGAACAAGGCTACCAAAAACAATTGCACATAGGGATAATAGCGCACTTGATTCAACAAGGAAGTATGACCATAATAGTATCGATTGATGTGATCGGGGTTGCCTGGATCTTCCCAAACGATCGGTGGATTGAGCGTTTTGAACTCTTCTAATTGCTTTCGCACATAATTGGTATCAGAAGCCACAGATGCAGAATCGAGGTTGGCGAATTGAACGATGCGGTCGTTTTCATCTGTCCAAATAATGGGCAAGGTATTGTTACCGGTGATGATCAAACTCACGAGTGGCGTGGAGATGCCGCTGGTATCGGACACCAACAATTTACCTGCTTCGGCCCATTGCTCTGCTTTTTGTCGTTCTTCTGCTGCGATCTTTTTAGCCAGTACTGTTGAATAGAGAATGGTACCACTAACAATAGCGATGGCTATAATGGCCAATCCTGTTCTCCAGTTAAAAAGAGGTTGAATCATGCTTCGAATTTATAAAAACCGTTCCTTTGCTGAATTAAAAACGAAAATAAATCCTTGAAAGTATGGCCAAGCCTCGCGTAGCCATTGTGATATTGAACTGGAACGGTGTGCATTTCCTGGAGCAGTTTCTGCCTTCGGTATTGGCTTCTTCTTATGAGAACAAGGAAGTAGTGGTGATCGACAATGCCTCTACCGATACATCGGTGGCTTATTTGCGCGAGCAGTATCCGCAGGTAAGGGTTGTGATCAACGATCACAATTATGGATTTGCGGGAGGCTACAATGAAGGATTGAAGCAGGTAACTGCAGACTACTATATTCTCTTGAATTCAGACGTAGAAGTAGAAACGAATTGGATCGAACCCATGGTAGCTTTGCTGGAAGCAGATGAAAAACGAGCGGCTTGTGCGCCCAAGATTCTCTCCTTTCATCAAAAAGACCATTTTGAATATGCCGGAGCGGCGGGTGGTTATTTGGATCATTGGGGCTATGCATTTGCACGTGGACGCGTGTTGGAGCTCTGTGAAAAAGACGAAGGTCAGTACAATGATGCCATTCCGGTGTTTTGGGCCACGGGAGCCAGTTTGTTTATAAGAGCCAAGGTTTATTGGGAGATGGGTGGTTTTGATGCCAGTTTTTTTGCGCATCAAGAGGAAATTGATTTGTGTTGGAGAATGCAGTGGAAGGGCTATGAAGTATGGTCTTGTCCGCAAAGTGTGGTATACCATGTTGGTGGGGGAACCTTGCCGAAGGGCAATAGCAGAAAAGTGTATTTGAATTTTAGGAACAGTTTGTACATGTTAAGTAAAAACTGGCCGGCGAGTGAAAAATGGTGGCGGATGCCGGTGCGGTTTGGACTGGATACGGCGGCTGCCTACAGGGCTTTATTGAAAGGCGATAGAGGCTATTGGTGGGCGGTGGCGAAGGCGCATAAAGACTATGTGGTATGGTTGCTTAAGGGGAGACCCGGAGCTTTGTTACCCGTTAAGAATCAACGGAATTGGAAAGGATATTGGAGGGGATCGATGGTATATGCGGCGCTGTTGAAGAAGAAAGAAAAATTCGATCAAATTGTTAAAAATAAGTAATGAATTATGGGAGGCATTACTTATTTTTGCGTCTCAAATAACTTGTTATGGATCAACACGCTGAAATTAATCCACAAGAAAAAGACTTCAAACACAGTTGGGTCAATTCTTCCGTATTCTTGTTTTATTTACAGGTATTATGCTTGATTGCCTTTACGTTTGGATGTGCGTATAGTTTGTATTCTAAGCGTTACAAGGGAAAACCTGAAGTGGAAATTCAGAGCAGCACTCAGTACACTCCACAGTACAAATAATTTTAAAAAAAGTAGGAGATAAATTTTGCAGGAATTCTATAATTCCTACATTTGCATCCCCAAAGCAATAAAGAAGTTCTTTTGGAATTCAAGCGGAAGTAGCTCATTTGGTAGAGCACAACCTTGCCAAGGTTGGGGTGGCCGGTTCGAGCCCGGTCTTCCGCTCAAGATGAAGAAGGTGTGTGATTTCACACGCCTTTTTTTGTCTGATACCTGGGTGGCGGAATTGGTAGACGCGCTGGACTTAAAATCCAGTGGCCAGCAATGGCCGTACGGGTTCAACTCCCGTCCCGGGTACAAGAATTGAGAAAGTCGTTACAGAGATGTGACGGCTTTTTTTGTTTTAGGGAATTGAAAGAGAAAGAACAGGAAGAAGAACAGGAGGATAGCGCGGCAATGATGTTAGCATTGGGTGTTCAAAGACAAGATAACAATCCGAATGTTTTAAAATCTATCTATTACCATTACACGAATAGTTACAATAGCGTGTATTTGATTTTTTTGCACAAGCGGAACCGCAGCGCTAGCAGTCTCTGTATTTCCTCTCTCCTCGCCTCCTCATATCCTCGTTCCTACTTCTCGGCTGTTTCATTATTAATTATTAATTCTTAATTATTAATTACCCCGGCTGTCTCATTCTTAATTATTAATTCTCAATTATTAATTCATCTTACCTTCGTACTATGAATCTACTCAAAGAAGACATTACCGGTTCAATTGGAACAGATCTTTATCTCTGCAGCATTCAGTGGAGAGCGGGTACTTTAATTATGGATGAGCCTACAGACATCAATGGAAAGGATCGCGGACCCGACCCCTATACCACACTGTTGGCGGCATTGGCGGGTTGTACCCTTTCGACCTTGCGCATGTACATCGATCGAAAAGGATGGAATATCCCCACTATAAAAGTGCGATTGAATATGGAACAATCAAATGTGAGCGGTGCCATTACCACTACCATTGAGCGACATATTGATTTTGGAGAAGTAAATGCAGAAACACGCGACCGACTGCTCGTGATTGCCGGTAAATGTCCGGTATCAAAAATTCTCGAAAACAAAATTCTCATACCAACCGACGCGAATTATGGAAATCTTGCATAAAGACGATGGCAAAAAAGGTGCTTTCTATGTGGAGCAGCATGGAATACAAGTAGCCGAAATGACTTATGTGTGGGCCGGTGCTACCAAAATCATTATTGATCATACGGAAGTGGATGAATCATTGAAGGGTTTGGGTGTAGGGAAACAATTGGTTGAAAAAGCCGTGATGATGGCGAGAGAAAAAGGACTGAAAATTGTACCGCTTTGTCCCTTTGCCAATGCTACTTTCAAGAGAATGAAAGAATGGCAAGACGTGGTTAATTAGTTGATTGGTGAATTTGTTGATTAGTGAATTAAAAACAGTAAATTGTAGGTATGGACAAGAAAAACATCGTTAAAGAATATACCAACGGAGAGATCACGGTGGTATGGCAATCGGGCAAATGCATTCACTCCGGCAATTGCGTGCGCAACTTACCAACGGTTTTCAAGCCGAAAGAAAGTCCTTGGATTACAATGGATGGCGGAAGTACTGAAGAGATCAAGGCTACGGTGGCGAAATGCCCGTCGGGAGCGTTGTCGATTAAGAATTAGGTGTTGGGTGTTAGGCGTTAGGCTTTAGGTGTTAGGCTTTAGGATTTAGATGTTAGGCTTAAGGCGTTGGGCTTAAGGTTTTTTACCGCGGCGGCGCTGCGGTCGCAGCGATAACGCGGCGTTTCTGTGTTTCCTCGTCTCCTCGTTCCTGTATTCCTGCTGTTTCATTATTAATTATTAATTATTAATTACCCTGGCTGTTCCATTATTAATTATTACTTCTTAATTATTAACCATCCCCCCCTGTTCCTCCCCCTCTTCTTTCTCTGTCTTTCCTCTCATCCTCGTCTCCTCGTTCCTGTATTCCTGCTGTTTCATTATTAATTATTAATTATTAATTACCCTGGCTGTTCCATTATTAATTATTACTTCTTAATTATTAACCATCCCCCCCTGCTCCTCCCCCTCTTCTTTCTCTGTCTTTCCTCTCATCCTCGTCTCCTCGTTCCTGTACTCACACCGGTATCTTAATTACTACCTCAGTTCCTTTACCTACTGAAGATTTTACCTCAAAACAACCCTGATACGCTTCAACCCTGCTTTTCATGTTTCGCATTCCCACGCCTTTCGACTTATTATCAATATTGAAGCCTCGTCCATTATCATGAATTGAAAGAAGCAAGGTGTTATTGGCTACTCCTAATTTCACGTTTACTTCAGAAGCGTGCGCGTGTTTAATGATATTATTGATTTGCTCTTGCAAAACTCTGTACAACATGAGTTGCATATCGGCCGGCAATCCTTTGTATTCAAAATGATCTTTTGAGAATCGAACCGGGATTCGGGTTAATGTAGAAGTATCGGTGCAGAGCGATTGCAAGGCTTCTTCCAATCCTACATCCAATACCGGCGAGATCATTCGTTTCGATAAATTACGGATCTCTTGTATCACGTTCTTTATGGTTTCTGTTGTTTTGTCGATCATTTCGAGGCGCTGCCCTTCATCTGATTTTCCCATCGATAAGTACAACAATGAAATCGCCAGCAACTGATTGATATTATCGTGCAGCTCTTTACCAAAGGTTTCACGCTCTTTTTCCTAGGTATAAATAGCTATCTCATTCAGCTTCTTCTGATAGGTCAAAGTTTCCTCTATAATTCTTTGCTCAAGCAACTTGATTTCGCTGATGTCTTGAATGGCACCGGCTATACGAGCAGGTTCGCCATTTTCGTTGTACACAACATACGATCGGTCGAGTACTTCTCGGTAACGTCCGCTGGCGTCGCGTAATCTGTATTGGCAGGTATGGCTTTCTAGCATGTTGTACAATGAGCGGTCAATAGATTTCCGCAACCGATCAATATCATCGGGGTGTACTTTTTCAAAATACCAATCGGGGCTCACTTCTGAATAATCGGAATATCCAAATCGTTTGCCCAATTCTTCGTTCCAGAATTTGATCTTATCGTTCTCCAGTTCCCATTCCCAAAGTATGTCAGAAGTAGCTTTTGCAACCAAATCGTACCGCTCGATGGCTTTCTGCAGGTAGAGGGTAAGAAGGTGTTGTTCTGTAATATCACGAACGATACCTACCATCTTTTGAGTTTGTCCATCCGCATCGTAGGTAACATACGCATGCACTTGAACATAACTTATGTCGCCGTTTATTTTCCAATACCGATGTGGAATATATTGAAACATTACCCGTTGCTGATCAAAACAAGACTGGGAAAACTGACGTACTTTCATTCGATCGTCGTGATGAATGACTTCGGTAAAGAATCGTTCGCGTGACCATTTCTCTAAATGATTGTACCCAAACAAACGACTAAATGCTTCGCTGAAAGTGAACAGATCTGTTTTAAAATCCAATTCAAAAATCACATCCAAACTTGCCTTTGTGGCTAACTCATATCGTTCGTTACTGGTTCTTAATTCTTTTTCTGCTACATAGGAATCAGTAATATCATGCAAGAATCCAATACTTTTTTTGGGTTTTCCGGCTCTGTTATAGTTGATAAATGATCGAGCCTTTACATACCGAGTTTCACCCTCTTTTGTTACATACCGTAACAATGGATAGTTGATTTCTTGTGTCTTTTTTTCGTAACAAGTCTTTAAAAACTCAACAAGCATCACTCTATCGTCGGGATGAATTACTTTATTTAAGAATATTTCAACACGATCTACTTCAGAAACATCATATCCAAATATTTTTGAATGACCACTGGGAAAATGATATTTATCCTCTTCAAAATCGCGTTCCCAGATCAGATCGTAACTGGCTACTGCTGCGGCCAAAAACCGTTCGTTCGATTCATCCAATTCCTTTTTCAAGAGCGCATGTTGGGTAACGTCTTTCATCCGAATGATCACACCGGTAGCCTTTCCATTGGTGAAGTAAGGCATGTACGATAAATCGTAGTAAATTGTTTGATCATCGAGTTTGATCTTACTTTGACTGTGTATGGTTTCTCCTTTTAAAGCTGCTTTTAAACGCTCAAGTAGGTCATTGTGCAATTCCGGAGGTGTGTAATCGAGAATGCAAACACCGCTTTTAAAATAGGTTTTAAGAACAGAAAAAGCGAATTCGCTTGCCTTGCGGTTGAAATATTGAACGCACCATTCTTGATCTACCAGAATATAGCCTTCATCGATGTATTCCAAGAAATCAGCCTGGGTAATGCCCGGAAAATTGGCAACAGGTAAGCGATAATTCTCATCCTTTATAAAATAAAGTGTAAGCGATGGTGGCAATCCCAATTTCGAATAGCGAGCTTCCGCTTGAACATTGAACCATTGAATCTCTTTTCCAGTACAGGAAAATCCAATTAGTTTCTGTGCTTTTTTTTCTTTGCCCGAAATAATTTGATGATGAGGTAAGTCAGCTTCTTTCAATTCCCTTCCGTCTTCATCAACCACTTGTTTGAAAATTGCACCGAGTGAATGAAGACCGGTGATGGCTAATTTTTCAAATAAGTCTTTAGCCGATTTGCTTAGATAGCTCACCGTTCCATCAAAGGAGGCAATCAGATTAGAATCGAAAGATCGACCTAATTTGCTGGCATTGATCGTCATGGACTTTTTCATAGCTTACTCCTATCTCTTTGTTTCAACATCAAAATTCCATTATTGAAAACTTTAAAAAGATAATCTTCTTCATAAGACTACCTAACAATAATATTAAAAAGTACTGATTAACACACCAATCCTATCTCTATACATCAATGAAATACAAATACTTCTGAATAAAATAATGGGTTCCTTGTAGGTATTTAGTTTAGACTTGATTTCGATCAAGTAGAATAAGACCCCTAAAAAATGAAACTTGCTATAATAAACTACTACCCGGCAACTCAAAAGGAGCAGCCAAAGACACTATATAACGCGGAGCTTTAACCGAAAATATAACCCATTCAAGTAATCATTGAACAGACATCGAAGAATAAGAAATGGTTTGATTTTCACTAGGCGTGAATACATAATAGATCCATGCGCCAAGCGCTCCTCCGATGGAATTCAAAAACAAATCATCTACATCAAAAGAGCCCAAACCTGAAAACAATTGAATCAATTCAAAAAAGAGACTAATCAGAAAAGTAATACCAATAACGCGCAAAGCGAGGCCCCTGCCGCTAAAGAGCAAGGAAAGCAAAAAAGCTACCGGCACAAATCCCAACACATTACCCGCTATATTATCGATCTTGTAAGAAGTGGTCAAACGCTTGCTTTTTGCCAACAAAGTAAGTGTAGCAAATGGTTTTACATTTGCTTGACGCCAGCCTTCTTTCAATGTTTTAATAGAATACTCATTGGAAAAATAAGCTTTGTAATAACCGGGCGATTTTTTAAAAAGTATGAACCTGGTTAATATCAGCAAAAAGATTGCCAATACCACCCAAATCCACTTCTTATTTTCCGGCTTCGCCATAACTAAAGTTAAGGCATATTTTAAATCAACGATGCAGCTTCTTGATCTAAAAACACATGTAAATTTTCATGATGCATAAGTAGGCTAGCAGGAAGGTTTTCATTAAATGCACCCGTAAGCCATTCTTTTACGATCGGTGCTTTGTGCTTTCCTTGAACCAGAATAACAAGGTGTTCTGCTTCCAATAAATTGGCTATGCCGAGTGTTATTCCGGTAGAAAGCATTGTAGGAATGGTGAAGTATTTCTGTGCTACATCTATTGTAGTTTGTGAGAGGGCGGTGGTGCGTGTTCGATCGGTAATGGTAGATCCCGGTTCGTTCAAACCAATATGGCCGTTCATTCCCAACCCCAGTACCGCCAGATGAATTCCTCCTTTCGCTTTCACATATTGTTCTATTCTGGCACACTCTTCATTTGGATCCGTGGCTTTGCCATTAAAATACGTGTATTGATCGGTGTTGAGTTGAAGCGGACTGAAAACTTTTTCTAATAAGAAATCGGCGCAGCTGCCGGCATCATCTTTTCCCAAACCCCACCATTCGTCCAAACCAACATAATTCCATTTTTGATACCGTTGTTCGCCGTTTCTATAGGCATCTACCCAACGCTGGTACAAGGCCTCGGGCGAGGAACCCGATGCCACACATATCAACGGGTTCGATCTCTGGCCCATCCATTCATCAATTGCCTCTTGTGCCGTCCAAGCCAGTGAATAAGGATTCGAAAGTCGGTGTATATTCATTTTCGTTTGTTACACTGATTGATTAATTGTTGTTTACCGAAGGATCATTTTAAAACAGATAACTCAAAAACCCAAAACTAAAAAACTTAAAACTTAATAACTCACAACTCCCTCCCCTTCTTTTCCCATTACCGCAAAGAATCAAAGGTCACAACGGTTCGCAACGAAAAACGCTGCGACTTCTCCGCGGTCTCTGCGCGCTCCTATGTTTGCGGGGAATATTTTTTTTGACCACGGATCCGCACAAATTATGACAGATTTACCACAGATTAGGGGCTGAGTATTCTGTTATACACTACGAATAACAGACTCTAATCTGTGGTATCTATATTTAAAATCTGAAGTTATCTGTGGTTTCAAAAAACCTTCGCGACATCTCCGCGCTCTTGGCGGTCTCCGCGGTGAACTCGCCAAGCAGCGAAGCTGCGCAAAACTCAAAAACTCAAAACTAAATAACTTAAAACTCTAAATCTACCATCCAATTCCATAATCTTCCCCATGATTCGAACTACCGCCCCAAAAACTTCCATGTTTCCAATCGAAATAAATAGCATTGATAGGACCACTTGTTCTTTCTTCAAAACTCAATTTATATCCCATCTTCTTCAATGCTTCCCGAGTAGCTTCCGGTGTTTTGGATGATAAAAGCAATTGTCCGGCTCTTGGCATTCGATCGGCAGCTTTGGAACCACCCAAACTTAACCACAATTGATTGGTATTGATATTGGCGGCTTCTGTTGCTTGTTGAACCGTCATCCCGAATTCAACGATGTTTAAAAAGAATTGCAATAAGTTTTGATCTTGCGTATCGCCTCCTTGCACAGCAAAACTCAAGAATGGCTTACCGTCTTTCAATGCCAATGATGGAGTTAAGGTAACACGCGGACGTTTTCCGGGCTCTACTACATTGAATGGATTCAAGTTGGCATCCAAAACAAAACTTTGCATGCGTTGGCTCATTCCTACTCCCGTTCTGCCCGCAATACAAGCGGGTAACCAACCACCACTCGGAGTTATTGAAACCACCCAACCTTCTTCGTCTGCAGCTTCTACCGAAGTAGTGCCTGCCCACAAACGTTCCATATAAGCTTGATCAATTTTTGCAATGGTTGAATCGTGAGAAGGAACAAAATTTCGGCTGTTCGCTCCTGTTTGAAATCCTCTTTTCTGTAAAATTTCTATGTAAGGATTTGTTTTCCCTTCGAATGGATAGGGATCACCCGGACCGATATTCGGATCATTCTGATCTTTTAAAACAGAAGCGGCTCTTTGTTTTGCGTATTCTTTGCTGAGCAATCCTTTCATGGGTTCTTCGGGTGCCTTGTAAGAATCGCCGTAGTAAAAATCGCGGTCTGCGAATGCCAAACTCATCGATTGATAAACAGTGTGAATGTATTCCGGACTGTTATAGCCCATTTTCTTCAAATCAAAATTCTCGAGAATATTCAAGGCTTGCAGCATGGAGGGACCTTGCGTCCACTGTTGCAACTTATAAACATCAATGCCTTTGTAGTTAACTTGCATGGGGGCTTCTTCAATGGGCTTCCAATTTGCCAGATCTTGTAAAGTAATTAAGCCACCTTGTTCTTGGCAACCCCGCACAAATTCTTTGGCAATATCACCTTTGTAAAATCGGTCGTAAGCAGCCATAATAGCAGCCTCTCTGGTTTTACCCTTTTTCAGTGCTTCTTGTTCTGCATCCACCATTTTCTTCAAAGTGTTGTACAAATCGCTTTGTACAAAAATTTCACCGGCTTCAGGGGCTTCTCTCTTCTCTCCTAAATGCGGAAGAAAAACAGCTTTGCTATAAGGCCATTGCTTAATGCGGTCTTTTCCGCGTTCCATGCTATTGGCGGTTTGTGCTTCTATAGGGTATCCTTGTGCCAGTTGCATGGCAGGTGCTAATACTTCTTTCAAACTCAGTTTACCGTATCGGGCCAGCATGAAACATAGTCCTCCGGGAGTACCGGGCGTTGTAGCAGCCAAGGGACCGTATTCCGGTGGAAATTCGTAACCTTTCGATTTAAAAAAATCAACCGTAGCGCCGGTAGGTGCCACACCCATAGCGTTGATTGCTGTTACTTTTTTCGTCTTGGGATTATAGATCAAGGCCTGCGTTTCTCCGCCCCAGCTCAATACGTCCCACATGGTGCAAGTAGATGCGAGCATGGCGCAAGCGGCGTCAACGGCATTGCCTCCTTTTTGAAAAATCATGGAGCCTGCAGTTGCTGCTAAAGGCTTTCCGGTAATAGCCATCCAATGCTTTCCGTGCAAGGGTGGCTTTTGAGTTGGCTGTGAAAATACAGTCAATGCAATGCAAGAAAGTGCAGTTAGTAGTTGGATCTTTTTCATAGGGGAAAGTTACGAGAAAAAGGGAAATGAGGAAAGAGGATAAGAGGAAGCGAGGAGCGAGGAAGGCCATACGCTTAATTCTTATATTTATTCTTACCGAAGCGGAACTTCACCGCAACGATCGCAAAGACCGCAAAGCTGTCGCAAAGGTTTCTATCATCCACGTTCCTTTATTCCGGTTGGCTAATGTTTATTATAATTCCATTTTACCGCAGCGGCGCAGCGCACGCAGCGCTTTCGCGGCGTTCCCCCCTCTTCCTCTTCATGTTCTTTCTCTGTCTTTCCTCTTCTCCTCGTCTCCTCTTCTCCTCGTTCCTGTACTCCGCTGTTCAATTATTAATTATTAATTGTTAATTATTAATTCCTAATTACTCTCACTTTCACGCTCCCTTAACAATCTTTCACAATTATTGGCCGTCTATTTGGATAGAAATAAGTGAAACACGATTGTTCACATTTAATATGAAACACATGAAAAGGTCTACACTTTGGATATTAGGATTGTTCAGCTTTTTATCGCTAGCCGGCTTCACAAGTGAAGCGAAGGCACAGCAAGTTTCGGTTAACATTGGATTGTTCCGAAGCGAACTTTCACCTTATGGTAGGTGGATGATGCACCCTCGCTTTGGCGAAGTGTGGATTTACAACGAACCTAATTTCCGTCCTTATTATAGCAATGGTTATTGGGATTATACCGATTACGGTTGGGAATGGGTTTCGGATTACAATTGGGGTTGGGCTCCTTTCCACTACGGCCGCTGGGAATACGACCCTTATTATGGTGGATGGATGTGGATCCCCGGCTATGAATGGGCTCCTGCTTGGGTGGCCTGGAGTGAGGGCGGAGATTATTATGGTTGGGCTCCGTTAGGGTTCGGTGCTTCGTTCAATATCAGTATTGGAATGATTGGTACAGATCGCTGGACCTTCTGTAATCGTGGTTATATCTACGATAGAAGTTTCCGTAACTATTGCGCTCCTTTCAATTTGAATATCTCTATTTTCAGAGGTGTGCGTGTAGTAAACAACTATTACAATTATCGCTCTTATAATTATTGCTATGGTCCTAACCGTTATGATGCACAGCGTTATTGTGGTCGCCCGATAGAAGTAAGATACTTTGATAATCGCAGATACGGTCCAGGCAGAAATAATGATTTCCGTTTCCGTAACGAACCTAGAGGGTACGCTTATGGAAACAGAGATTACCGAGGTGGCGGTTACGATAATAACAATCGATATGGTAACCGAGGCTATGGCAACAATGATAGAAGAGACTATAGAGGTAATGACCGCAGAGACGATGACAGAAGAGAAGGTCGCGGTTACGAAAGACGTGACGATGATAGACGCGATGGTCGTGATTTTGAAAGACGTGACGGTAGAGATGAAAGAAGAAATGAAGGCGGTGGTAACAACGGTGGATGGAATCAAGGTCAACGTGGTGGTGGAAACAATGGCGGCTGGAACCAAGGTCAACGCGGTGGCGGAAATGATCAAGGACAAAGAGGCGGCAATGATCAAGGTCAACGTGGTGGTTGGGGACAAGGACAACGCGGCGGTAGTTTCGGTGGTGGAAGAGAAGCCGGTCCGGTAGAACGCCCCCAACGCGGCTTCGAAGGTGGCCAGAGAGGTGGTGGATCTGAAGGTCAGCGTGGTGGTGGTAACAACGGTGGTTGGAACCAAGGACAAAGAGGTGGCGGTAATGACCAAGGACAACGCGGTGGTGGAAACGATCAGGGAGAAAGAAGAGGTAGAGGAAGAGGGGGAAACTAATCAATAATTAAGAATTAAGAATTAAGAATTAATAATGAAACAGCCAAGGCGCAGGAACGAGGATGCGAAGAAGAGGAGAAAGCGCTGCGAAAACGCTGCGTACGCTGCGCCGCTGCGGTAAAAAATAACTCTAATTTTCGCGAACGGATCATAGATAGAGAGCGTGGTGAATATTTCATCACGCTTTTTTTTGGAGGAAGTCGCAGAGGTAGAAGAGGCGCAGAGGAACGCAGAGAGATTTTTTAGACGCAGAGGAGATTGAGACGCAGAGGAACGCAGAGAGATTTTTTTTAGACGTAGAGGTAGAAGAGGCGCAAAGGTATTTCGTTGCGTACCTTTGCGTTCTTTGTTTCTTTGCGGTAAAGTAAAAAATAAAATGGCGCCATGAATTTCACGGCGCCATAAAAAATTTATTCCAAAAATATTAATTCGAGATCGAAGCTTTAAATGCATTCAAAGGCAATCCATCTTTCGATTGCACAGAACCCAATAAAGCATTTCCATACAAATAATGAACTTGTGTTGGATCTTTCACCAATTTAGAACTAAGAATTACTTTATTGTCTTTGATCACTGCATCAGCGGGTTGCCAAACACCATCAGCTCCTGCTAAATAAAAACCGGTAATTTTTGGAGTAGAAGATTGGATGCCCGACCCAATAAAATCAAATTCTACTGTTACTTTTCCTTTGAGTTTTGTAGCCGATTTAAACTCAGGACTTCTGTAAACGATTCCTTGTTTTCCATAGGTATTCGCTAAGGCCCAAGCCGCAAGGCGCTCCCCTACCGGACGTTTGCGTTTCGGATGTATATCGCTCACCGTATCTACCAAATCGTTTACTACTACCATCCCGGTTTTTGGATGAGTCATAGAGGCTGTTTGTGCTTGACGTAAATGCGCAGCATCTTCGCCTGGTCCATAATTAAACGGCGCTATTTGCACAAAGTAAAAAGGCATTTCGTTTTTGAAAGAAGCTCTCCATGCATCAATCATGGTAGTGAACAATTGGCGGTAATTGGCATGATTGCCTACATTGCTTTCACCTTGATACCAAATAACTCCGGCAATGCCATACTTTGAAATGGGTGCGATCATTCCATTGTACGCTTGTGCCGGACGAACAGGCCACCAATCCAACTGATTCAATTTGTCGTTATCGGCTTTGAAAACCGGGTTATTTTCTATTATGGGGGAAGGCGTCCAAGTATCTGCAGGAGTACCGCCCCAAGCAGATCCGATCAATCCAATGGGCACATTCAATTGCTCTTGCAATTTCTTACCGAAGAAATATCCTACAGCACTAAATCCCTTCATAGTGTTTGAATCGGTGATGGTCCAAGAAGCTTTCACATCATCTTGAGGCGTATTAGAACCCACTTTGTTGATGTGAAACAAGCGGATGTTTTTATTAGGAGGAAGAGCGAATTGATCGTTCATATCTGAAACTCCATTGTAATAACTCCATTCCATATTTGATTGACCGGAACAAACCCACACTTCTCCAATCAATACATCTTTTAAAATAATTGTGTTGCGACTATTGATTTCAATAGTATAAGGTCCTCCGGCTTCAGGTGTTTTAACTTTGGTAATCCACTGCGACATGTAAGAAGATTTAGCAGTATATACCTGTGAAGTCCAAGACGGCTTAATAGTTACGGTTTCACCGGGACCTGCCCATCCCCAGAATTGAACCGAATCTTTTTGTTGCAGTACCATACCATCTGCAAATAAGGCAGGCAGTCGAAGTTGGGCAGAAGCGCTGCCAATTGAGGTAAAAAGAAGTAGGCAAATTGTCAGGGCTTTCAATCGTACTTGGGTTGTCATGTGTGTTTGATTAAGGAGGTTGAAGATAAGGAAATAAGAGGAGGAAGAGAGGAGGCGAGGATGAGAAGAGGCGAGGAACGAGGAAAATACAGAGAAAGAACAAGAAGAAGAAGAGGGGGAGGTAAGGAACGAGGAGGCGAGGAAAGATATATTCGCAATTTAGTTACATTACCCTTACCGCAGGGGCGCAGCGAACGCAGCGGCAACGCAGCGCTACCCCGTCTTTTTGTTCTTTCTACGTGTTTCATTTTCATTCAACGCTATAAATCGACGGCGCTACTTAGTCACAATCATTTATTGTATTGGTAAACATACTTTTTCTTTAATTCCTCGCATCCTCGTTCCTTCACCATGGCTGTTTCATTATTAATTATTAATTGTTAATTATTAATTATTCATCTTCTTCATTTTTTTTCAACAAATCCCTGATTTCTAAAGTTTAGCATCAAAATTGATAGTACAAAAGCAAAGGGGTACATATGCAAATTCAATATCAAAGAAACGTGCAATTCACACGTTTGTTGAAAGTAGACGGACGGTTAAAAGAATTCAACTTCAGAAGAGTAGGCAACGGAATCTTACCAACCTATACAGTAGATGTGAGCGACGATAAAGGCAATCGAATTATGATGAAAGTGGAAAAAGACGGCGAATGGAAAATTTCAAATCCGGAGACCGTTCCCAATTGGGTGCTAAAACAGGAATCACAATTTCACCAGATCATCGAAGCGCATGTTATTGAGCCTGATCAAGATTCTTGATAAGGCACAATAATCCAAAGGATTCTACCCAAAAACCACTGGATCAGACCTTAAAAATGGGTTAAATCGCTTATTAACAAAGGATTTCATCCTTTTATACATACTAAACACATAGGGTTTTTAGTTTATCTATCCGTACATAATTCCACTTATACCGGAATTTAGATAAACAAGAATCTTATGAAGCGCTATTTCTACTCATTTTGTCTGTCATTGGCCCTTTTTCTTGCAGGCAGTGCAACAGCTCAAACCTATACTATGGACTGGGGAAGTTCTTTCTCTCCTGTCCTTTCAGCTCCTACCACCGGTGCAACAGCCCTTGGTGTGGGGGGATCCATCGTCAATTTCACTTTTTCGATTGCGATCTCAGGATCGGGATCACTTCAGTCGCCCTATCCCCGAGTAAACAACAACAATAGCAACGGCGCCGATTTCCAGGTACAGGGATCAACAGACGCAATTGAAATTGACCAAGATTTGGGAAACAAAACCTCGTCTTCGGTTACTACGTTTACCTTCTCATCGTCTGTTACCAATTTAACTTTTTCGATTGCCGACATCGATTTTCCGGGCGGTGGTACTCCTTACGATTATCAAGACCAAGTAACCGTAACCGGTGTAGGCCCTTCCGGCGCCCTTGTACCCACATTAACTGAATGGAATCCGGCTGCTTCCATCGTAAACATTACCGGAAATACAGCAACTGCCAATTCAGGTTCAGGAGGGGGTAATGTAAGCAGTTTAGCACAAGGGAGTCCGGCTCAAAATGGAACCGTAATTGTTGATTTCGGATCCAATATTGTAACCTCGGTTGTTATTACCTATGGCAACGTAAACTCTGCCAATGTTCGTAACAATCCCCGACTACAAGCAATTGCAATTGGCAATATCTCTTTTCAACGTGCTATCAGTTTGCCGTTGAGCTTTACAGCTTTTAGTGGAACCTACCAACAAAACCAAGTTCAATTGCAATGGCAAACAGCCGCTGCTCCCAATACAGGCACTGTAGCAGTAGAGCGCAGCAATAATGGAAGAGATTGGAATACCGTTCCGGGTATTGCTCCTTTTACAATTGACGCGCGAGCCACTTACAAAGCTGTTGATGCAAGTCCCTATTCAGGAACTTCCTTTTATCGCTTAAAAGAAACTACCAGTGCAGGTATAGTATTCTATTCGAGAATCATTCGAATTAGTTCGGATTTGTCGGCTCAAATAAAAGTAAATGCGTATCCCAATCCGTTCTCGGGTGGATTCAACATGGCTGTGAATTGGACTGCCAACGAAACCGGCCTCATTCAAATATATAACGGAAATGGGCAGTTGATAAAACAACAACGTGTTCAATTGCAATCGGGTTATCAAGTAATCCCCATCTCAGGATTGGAAGCTGCAGGCAAAGGTTTGCTGTTATTGAAACTAAGTAATGAAGATGGGAGTAAGAGTGTGCAGCAGCGAGTAATGCAACAGTAATTAAGAGTTAAGAATTAAGAATTAAGAATTGAACAGCCGGCAGTCAGGTTGATTGAATATCGGAGGCTAATCTGTGGGAATCTGTTTTAATCTACAGAATCTGTGGTCAAAAAAAGAACGCATGGGTTCCTGGCCTTTGTCGCTGCGAAACCGCTGCGATCGCTGCGCCGCTGCGGTTCAAAAACTAGCAAAATAAACGACTCAATACTTGATCTAACGGCTATAAGTGGTAAACCACTATTCTTGAGATGCCTACCTCAGATTTCCCACAAACTGTGGAAAAAACACCCCTTGTATTCCAAAAACGAAAATTTAAATTTGGTTAACACCGATTTAATATTGCTTTAGCAAACATTTCGGTCCTTTGCTCGTCATTTAGTCAGTAAGCTATTTGTGAAATAAAAACCTTGTGATTTGACTGAAACAATTATCAACCTTGAAACCGTTAACCCCATCGAATTTTTCGGCGTTAACAATGGCAAACTCGACATCCTCAAGAAAAAATTCCCCCTGCTAAAAATTCTCTCTCGAGGAACTCAACTCAAATTAAGTGGTTCACCCGAACAAATTGGTACAGCCCGGGAAAAGATTGAACTGATTGTTCAATACCTGCAGCGCAATGGCCACATGAGTGAAAATTACTTCGAACAAATTCTCGGCGGCGATGATGCAGAAACCGTCGACAATTTTGTAGAACGCAATCCAAATGAAATACTCGTATTCGGTCCCAATGGCAAAACCGTTCGTGCGCGCACTGCCAACCAAAAATTATTGGTGAGCAAAGCCGACAAGAACGATATCGTATTCGCCATAGGTCCGGCCGGTACCGGTAAAACCTATACAGCCGTTGCATTGGCAGTACGCGCTTTGAAGAACAAGGCCGTAAAGAAGATCATCTTAACCCGTCCGGCAGTAGAAGCCGGCGAGAGCTTGGGTTTCTTACCGGGCGATTTGAAGGAAAAGATCGATCCTTATTTACGTCCGCTTTACGATGCCTTGGATGATATGATTCCGGCTGATAAACTGGGATACTACATGAGCACACGCGTAATTGAAATTGCGCCGCTGGCCTACATGCGTGGTAGAACCTTGGACAATGCCTTTATCATTTTGGATGAAGCACAAAACGCTACCGATCTTCAAATCAAAATGTTCTTGACCCGTATTGGTGCAAATGCGAAAGCCATCATCACCGGTGACTTAACGCAGGTAGACTTACCCAAAAACCAACGCAGTGGCTTGGACAAAGCAACCCGCATTCTCCGCAACATCGACGGCATCGCTCACATTGAATTGAACGAAGAAGACGTAGTGCGCCACCGATTGGTAAAAGCGATTATTAAGGCGTATGATAGAGACAAAGACGCTGGTTAATTAGTTGATTGGTGAATTAGTTGATTCGCCAAATGAATACAGAGTCCCGCTTCGGCGGGACTTTTTCGTTGCGTAAACGTAGCGACCGGTGCTCCGTTGCGGTAGAGTAAACTATTTGAATTTTAGATATCTTGTAATAACGCAATTATCACAAGGGTTTTATAAAGTAATACCCGCTTTACCAGCAAAATCCTTATTAACACGTATTTTTGTCCAAATTCTAAACATGAAAAAAATCATATATATCGCTTTAATGGCAGGCTTTGCTGCCTGTGGTGAAGGAAAGCACGCATTGGTGCCTGCGGAAAACGATGTAGACGCGGGTCGTGAGTTTGTAAGAGCAGCCTTGGACGGCGATTTCGAGAAAGCCAATTTCTTCCTTCTCAAAGACTCCACCAACGAACTCCTCATCAAACAACAAGAGCAAAACTACCGCAACCAACCGGCCGGTGTTCGCTCTGAATATAAAGAAGCCAGCATCCGCATCATCGAACGCAAGACACTCGATGATAGCACTTCTACATTCCGCTATTATCAAAGTGCGAACGCGAAAGACACCACCACCCTTCGCATCGTGAAAAAAGAAGGACAATGGATGGTAGACCTCAAGTCTGTAATAAAAATGTAAGCTCACCGTTTCATAAACCGAATTATTCTATTAAAATGATTACAGTATTACACCCCTGGCATGGCGCTCATTACGGTGCCGCCGCTCCAAAAGAAGTAACCGCCGTTATTGAAATTCCGCAAGGAAGTCGCGCTAAATATGAAGTAGACAAAACCACCGGTTTATTGAAACTCGACCGCGTGATCTATTCTTCTTTCCACTACCCTATCAACTACGGTTTCATTCCGCAAACATTGGGGCAAGACGGTGATCCGCTTGACATCCTCGTATTTTGTTCTCAATCCATTCAACCACTTTGTTTGGTTGAAGCAACAGTGATCGGGAACATGCAGATGATCGACAGCGGTCAAATGGATGATAAGATCATTGCAGTAGCCACTCACGATCCTTCGGTGAATCACATGACTTCGGTTGACGATTTACCTCCGCATTTCATCAATGAATTGCGCAACTATTTCGAGCAGTACAAAGTATTGGAAAATAAAAAAGTTGAGATCGATAATTTTCAAGACAAAGGCGTAGCGTTTAAAATTATTGAAGATGCCATTGCTTTGTACAAAGAGAATTTCCGTCATTAAATGAGTAACCAATTACCTTATTAATCGGGGAAAATAGTGTGGTGAAATCTGTGCAATTTTTCCCTTTTTGCATCTTAGCATTGAAACAGTTACTCTAAAACGTGAAGCCCGATCATCTTTCACATATAACCGATCAGGAACTGCTGGAGAAGTTTTATGCTTCAAAAGACAACCAATGGCTGGGGCATTTGCTTCATCGCTATACCTTGCTTCTATTGGGGGTTTGTATGAAGTATATGAAGAACGAAGAAGAGGCGAGAGACTGTGTGCAGCAAGTGTTTTTGAAATGCATCACCGAACTGCACAAGTACAAAGTAGATTATTTCAAGAGCTGGGTATACATGGTAGCGAAGAATCATTGCTTGATGAAAATTCGCGACCGACAAGGCAAGATCGCTACCGAATGGAAGGATCACATGAACGAAGTTCCCGAAGAAGAAGCGAGCAAGCAGGTACATGTGGAGAAGGACCGTCAACTGGAGCTCATGGAAGCCAGTTTGAAAGAACTGAATCCGGAGCAGCAACAATGCGTAACTTTGTTCTATCTGGAGAAGAAATCGTATCAAGAAGTAGCCGAAACCACCGGCTTCTCGATGATGCAGGTAAAAAGCCATATTCAGAATGGCAAACGAAATTTGAAATTATTATTAGAGAAAAAATTAGCCGGTCGCTAAAAGACCATGAACAAGGACTTATTAAACATATTATCCAATAGCAACAAAGACATCGACAATCAGAAGCTCATGGATTATTTGAGCGGAAAATTGCCCGAGTCGGAGAAGCATGAAGTGGAACGTTGGATGGCCGACAATGAGTTTGCCAACGATGCCATGGAGGGTCTCGAGCAATTCGAGAACACCCGCAATATGGAACAATATGTAACCGATCTCCACAAAGACCTTGGCAAATACATCCAATCCAAAAAATCACGCCGCGAAAAACGCAAACTCCCCGACAATACCCTCGCTATTATTGCAATTGTGTTGGTGGTGGTGCTGTGTTTGGTGGGGTATTTTTTGGTACAGAAAGCCAAATAGGGTGTTAGGCGTTAGGCCTTAGGCGTTGGGCCTTAGGCTTTAGGTTGTTAGGCTTTAGGTTGTTGGGCATTAGGCTTTAGGGTGTTAGGCCTTAGGAACCCTTTGTGAGTCCGACTTTTTTTAAAGCCTGTTATTTACATTAGACTGCATTTTATCCTTTCTTCGTTTGCTTCATTTTAAAGTTAAAAAATAATGAGCTATTCAAGAAGTAAATAATACAACCTGAATAACTCATGTACTTAATGATTTAATCATTTTATAGCCGATAGCTAAGGCCTAATAACCTAAGGCCTAAAAACCTAATCCCTACTGATACTGAATATAAATCGGCTTCGGTTTCAGCTTCAACACTTCTTCCGGACTCATCACGTGACTGTTCGCTTCTTTTAAATCGTTTTTGTAGAAGAGTTTGAAACCGGTGAACTGTACGGGTTCGGGGTAAATGAATTGGCGGTAGGTATTGATCTTACGCGCTTGGTGGCCCCAACCATCCATGTCCATAACAATTTGTACTTCCGGACGCAATTTGATGCTTTGAGAATTGGTCACCATTTTACGTGTGAAGCGGTGCACCACTAGAATTTTAGGAGGAAGGTTATTGGCTTTTACAAGCTTTGCGAGGTAATCTGCTACATAGTTAATATCGGCAGCATCAAATGTACCCACTACTTTACCGGGAGCTTGACCGCCTTTCATAGAAAACTCGGGGTCGATACCGAAATGCACGTTTGGCATTTTGAGGTATTTCTCCAATAAAGGCACTTCTTGTTCGAGGGTGCTCAATCCCACTTGAATATCGATGAATACAAGGGCATTGATTTTTTCGGCCATTTTCAACACTTTGTCGATCTCCTTGGCCGGCATGCGCAAACGGTATTTGCCGCCATCGCCCGGACTACCTTGAGCAGTTACGGCAATATAATGCAAGGCAGGAATCACTTTCACGGTAGTATCTGCGGCTTGCCATTTCTTCACTTCTCCTTGAAGCATTTCCAACATTTTGGGTTCTGCATATTCGCCCAAAACACCCATGCGGGTAGAATAGAGATTACCATAGTAGGCTAAAATTCTGTTGAAAGGAAGAATGGCACCTGCTGCGGGAAATTCATGTTTAACGGGCCAGCGACCGGAAGAATCGCCGTTGGCCAAATACTTTTGTAATTGCGTGTACTTCGCTGTGTCAACCGGAGTAAGGGTTCCAACGGCCGGATTAACGGTTGCCGGTGCTGCGGTAGGTACAGTGTCTTTTTTTGCGGTAAGGTCTTTTGCGGTTTCGTTGGCATTGTTGCAGCTAAAAGAAAGTAAGCTGCTGGCGGTAAGAACGCAGGTAATAGCTGCGCTGGCGATGGTTTGCTTCATTTGATATCTGTTTCGACTTTTTAGGTGTGCAAAATTAAGGTGAAGTCGCTGAAATTCAGCTAAAAACGTGCCATTTCAAGAAAATATTGCAGCGCGCTTGCCTGAAATGAACCGCTTCTATTTCGAGTAGACGAGGAGGTAATTTGAGAAGGTTGTATCTTTCTAAAAAAATAGTATGAAGACCATTCGATGGGGCATATTGGGCTGCGGTAAGATAGCGCGAAAATTTGCAGCAGACTTGGCATTGGTATCAGGATCGGAATTAACGGCAGTGGCCTCGCGCGACTACGCAACGGCAGCTGCTTTTGCTGCGGAATTCCCTTCCAAACACATATTGGGCAGTTATGAGGCCTTGGTATCGCATCCTGAAGTGGATGTAATTTATATAGCCACACCGCATGGATTTCACCACGAGCATGCAATCTTATGCATGAAACATGGGAAGCATGTGTTGTGCGAAAAAGCCTTTGCGTTGAATACACGTCAGGTAAAGGAAATGATTGAAGTAGCGAAAGAAGAAAAAGTGTTTTTGATGGAAGCCTTGTGGTCGAAGTTTCTGCCTCACTATAAGAAGTTGATGGAATTTATAAGAGAAGGAAAATTGGGTGAGTTGAAAAACGTGCTCATCAATTTCGGTTTTGCGACACCGGTACCCACGCCTGCACGCATGTACGATCCGAAATTAGGCGGAGGCAGCTTGTTAGACATAGGGATCTATAATATCTTTTTTGCAATGTCGGTACTTGGAAAGCCCGATACCATTGAAGCGAGCATGACAGCTGCGAGTACGGGTGTGGATGAGCAATGTTCGATGGTATTCAAGTATAAAAAAGGAGCGATCGCGCAACTACTGAGTTCCTTCTCTACCAATTTAGCTACTGAGGCGGATATTTCAGGTACACAAGGGCGTATTCGATTGAAGACAAGATTCTATGAGCCTTCTACCACTTTTGCGTATTATCCGGGGAGAGTAGACAGTGAAACCATCATTCCTATTGAGAAGAGTATTGGTTGGGGATATTCGTATGAAATTGCGCATGTGAATGACTGTTTGAGAGCGGGGCTAGTGGAAAGTCCGGTGATGACCTGGAAAGACAGTGTGGAGTTGATGGAAGTGATGGATGAGGTGAGAAGAAAGGCGGGGATTGTGTATGAAGTGGATTAGAGGGAAAGAGTTTGTTCACCGCAGAGAGCGCCAAGAACGCAGAGGTATCGCGAAGTATTTTCAAACCACAGATAACTCTGATTTTTAATTTCGGATTGCACAGATTAGAGTCCGTTATTCGTAGCGTTTGACAGAATATTCAGCCTCTAATCTGTGTAAATCGGTCATAATTTGTGCGAATCTGTGGTCAAATAAATATTTGTTCACCGCAGCGGCGCAGCGTCCTTCGACTAGGCCGTCGGCCTGCTCAGGACAAGTTCGCAGCGGAAACGCAGCGCTGTCCGGCACTCTGTATCTCCTCCTGTTCTTCCTCCTGTTCTTTCTTTGTATTTCCTCCCTCTTCGCTTCCTCCCTCCTCCCTCCTATCTCCTCACTTCACCCCCGCTCTTCTCTTCAACTCCGTTACCGGAATATCAATTTGCCTGCTCACTGGTTTACCACTTCTGTAGGCGACTACTTTTAAGTTAATGGCATCTAAGGGAATGGCTACCGGTGCCGTATACTTGGGATAGAAATTATCGGGATGGGTTTCGTCGAAGCTGTAGTAAATATCGAGTCCTTCAATTTCACTCGAGAGTTCAATCATCACTTTATCGTTCTCACCCTTCTTCGCTACAATAATTGGATCGTAAATGGTATTGGCATGTTTGGTTTGCGCAGCATCCAATCGCTCGAAATGAACTTCTACCCGCTTCACAAATTGATTGTAGTCTTTTGCATTCTTTGGACTCCACAATTTCTCCGCAATGGCAAATGCTCTCGGCCATACCATGTATTGCGCCGAACGCAAACCGGGTACTTGCTCTGTCCATAAATTACCTTGTCCTCCTAAAATGAATTTTGGATCCACACCATCGGGCACCGGTTCAAACTGATACGTCTTCTTCATGCGCAGATTGGCATAAATAGGCGGTTCTAACCAAGCTTCACCTTGATTGAAATCGAGGTATACAAACTGATTGGGCGTCATCACTACCGGATGCTTCAACTTGGCCGCTTCAATGCCTCCCTTATCGCCTCTCCAACTCATTACAGCCGCGCCTTCTGCCAATCCACCTTCCAAAATCTCATCCCAACCAATCATTTTCTTGCCGTGCTTTTGGATGATGCCTCCAAGTCGCTTCACAAAATAGCTTTGCACTTCATGCAAGTCTTTCAAATTTTCTTTCTCCATTAATTTTTTAATAGACGCATTCTGTGCCCAGAAATTTTTCGCGCACTCGTCGCCACCCATGTGGATGTATTCAAAAGGAAACAATTGCGCTACTTCACCGAAAATTTTATCGAGGTATTGGTAAACGGTATCGTTGGCAGGATTGAGGGTATTGTCTACCAATGCATCGAATCCACCGGAATGCCAGTTCATGAATTTCTCCAAAGAGTTCACTTGATAGGTACCGGGGGTACCGTTCAACTCGGGATAGGCAGCTACCATGGCCAAACTATGACCGGGCACATCGATCTCGGGCAATACATTTACAAAGCGGTCTTTGGCGTATTGAACAATTTCTTTGATATCGTCTTGTGTATAGAAACCGCCATAGGTGCGGGGTTCATCGGGTTTGGGAGGCGTAACATAACTCACGCGGCCCACACGCGGCACGCGCCAAGCGCCTACAGACGTGAGTTTGGGCAAACTCTTGATCTCAATTCTCCAGCCTTGATCATCCGTTAAATGCCAGTGCAATACATTGTACTTGTATTTCACCATATCATCAATGAAACGCTTCACTTCTTCTTTTGTAAAGAAATGACGCGATACATCGAGCATCAATCCGCGCCATCCAAAGCGGGGATAGTCGGTGATGCGCACGCCGGGACAAGTCCAGTAATCTTTCTTTACCATCTCCACACTTTCAATATCCTTCGGGAACAGTTGTAAAAAAGTTTGAATACCATAAAACAATCCGGCGGGCTTATTGGCGCGAATAATGGAATAAGAACCGGACGCTTCGAGGGTATAGCCTTCCTCGCCAATGGCGGCGTCTTCCTTGCGGTTGAGGGAAAGACTGATGGTAGTGCCTTTATTGTCTTTGGGTTCTCCTGCGAGGATCACGCGTATTTGAAACCCTGTTTTTGTAAGTAAGTGTTGCGAAAGAAACCGTGCCATGCGCACCAGATCGGGATTTTTCTCCGACACTTCTATTTGCGTGAATTTGTTCAATTCAAAGCTGGAACCGCGTTTTTCGAGGGAAACGGGTTGAGGAATAAGGGCGGGTTCCTGGGCTTGGGAAGAAAGGGTGATTAGGAGAAACAAGGCGAGGAGGGTCTTTTTCATACAATCTATTAGTGTTGATGAGATGATTCAAAAGTACGAGGAAAAGGGAAAGAAAGAACAGGGAGGAGAGGAACGAGGAGACGAGGAAGCGAGGATAATATAAAGAAAGAACAGGAGGAAGAACAGGGGGAATACAGGATAGAGGAAGGAGGAGATACAAAAAGAAGGGGGGGGCAGAGTTTGAATCAACCATCCTGTCAATCCTTTAATCCTGTAAATCCTGATCTAGGAAATACAGGGTGACCGCCAGCGCTGCGTTACCGCTGCGTCCGCTGCGCCGCCGCGGTGAAAAAGTATAAATAGAAAACTCTGCGACCCCTTTGCGCGCTTTGCGATCTCTGCGGTGCCCCCCCTCCAAAGAATTTCCCCTTAAATCCTCCTCCAATTTCCTCGAACGTTGTATCTTACACAAAACTCCGAATAATGAAGAAATTTCTGGTTCCCATCGACTTTTCCGACACCTCTAAAAATGCGGCAAAGTATGCTGCTCAGATGTTGAACGGGAAAGCCGACACTCAACTCATCCTTTACTATGTGTACGACTCCGTAACTGCCGGAGCCGACGGTTCGATCTTAACTGAAGACGACAACGACCGTAAAATTGTGCTCGACACTGCTTTTGAGCACGTGAAAGAAGAACTCAATGCCTTATCAGATGTTGCTGTTACCTATGTAGCAGAGCAGGGCGATACCCTTGTTGAAAACATTGACCGCTATGCGCGTCACCACGATATTGACCTCATCATCATGGGCATCACCGGTGCTACCAAATTGGAGCAGGTGTTCATTGGCAGCAATACCTTGAAATTAGCGGCTGAAGGAAACGTTCCTGTAATGATCATCCCTCCCGATGCCAACTTCACTGAAATCAAGGAAGTGGGTATCACCTGCGATTTCAAAGACGTAGCCACTACCATTCCGGTAGAACCGATCCGCAAGTTGTTGCGCATCTTCAATCCGAAATTGTACATTATTAATGTGGACGTAGAGCACTATGTAGATCTTACTCCAGAGTACAAGGCAGAAAAAGAAAAAGTAGACCAATACTTTGCCGAGTTCAATCCGGACTATGCGTTCATCCGCATGTACGATTTCATTGAAGCCATCGACACATTTGCGAAAGACAAAGAAATCGACTTCATCATCACCATTCCGAAGAAGCACGGTTTCTTGGGATCACTATTTAAATCGAGCACCACGAAGAAATTGGCTTATCACAGTCATATTCCCATTGTGGCGATTCATGAATAAAAGATTAGCTTTTGAGATGAGCCCGTTCGCAAGGACGGGCTTTTTTGTGGGGGAAAGTGTTGAGTTATAAGTTTTCAGTTTTTTAGTTCTTAAGTTCTTTACACCAATCACCAACCTTCTCTGCTATCAGCCGCCCCCAAATTCCCACATCAACCAATTCACCAATTAGCTCTCCTACCTACTTACCTTAGTCGAAATCTACTCCCGTAGTTTTACGGTGGCTGTTACCGTAAAAAAACATATAGCTATTTTATTGTTTGTGTTAGATTTCTTCCTAAATTCATTGTATCAAGATACGTGCTGCGGAACCTTATCCAAATCTTCACAAAAAACCGCGTTTTTCTTTACTCTCTCTGGAGGCTAAGTTTTATTTATTGAGTTTGGGGCTTCTATTGCTAGAACTATACAATTATTATTAGGAATTGAAATAGTAAAGCGTGAGAAATGGAATGTCAATTGCACTAGTAAACAATATTTTCTGAACATCACTAACCGAATACGAACCAAATACTTTATTGTACTACAATTTGATGTGAAGGTCTATATACTAGTATTGACTGATATTTAAAACGATACTACAAATTCTAAAATTATGAACATAGTAACACTAAAAATCAAGGACAAATCCAAGGAAATAGAAATTCCATGGCGAACAGACATGAATATTCAAGAAGCATTGGAAATTGCCTATGACCAAGAAAAGAAAGCTGGCAGACAATTTGACTTTGCAGTACAATACTTCGGTTATTTCGGACAAGATTATCTAGGATATCTTGTTGTGATGATTGACAAAATATATGACAACCCAAATGAACCGAATGATTATTGGTTATTTTATGTAAATGGAAATTTGGCGCAAGTAGGAATAGATAGCTATATGGCTAATGTGGGTGACGTAATAGAATTCGATTTTTTACCATTAACATCATTTCTATCAGATAGTTCACAACTAAAAACTAAAAAAAACTTCTATTCCTCAAAATAAACATCAGCTATGCCGTTAACATATAAAGCGTCATACTACCCTTGGATAACTCAGAATATTGACGCTAAAATTATCCATGCCAACATTAATATTCTGCTAAGAAAGACAGAAGAAGAGTTAGCGAAAATCGCATCAGATAAAGTCACAATTGAACTTCTTCCCGCCTTAGAAGTACCGCAACAAATGAAAGCCATCATCACAGGAGATTGCCAAATAGCTTTCATGAATCCACTTGGTTTTATTTATGCTAATGAAGTAAACCCTTCAGTTAACGCTTGTTCAATCGTTGAAAGGAAAATTAATGATGTTTGGGGAAAAACATATTTTGCACAAGTATATGTAAACAAAAAAACTGGATTTAAAAAGGACATTTTCAACCTCCCCAAAATAGATTATCAAAAGAGAATAAAGGGAAAATCAATTGGATTTGGAACGCCATTTTCTACTTCTAATTTCATCATTCCGGCATTTGAATTAAAGAAAAAAGGATTAAATATTCTTAGTACATTTAATAGACTCGAGTTTTGGGGAGGTCATGAATTAGCAGCTAAGGCTGTATATGATGGGAAAGTCGATCTAGGCGCAGGTCATGACGGTGTTATATCTGACTTAGCTAATCAATATGGCTATGGAGATGCTGATGAAAAGCTTATAACGATTATGAAATCTTCAGAAATACCCAGTGATCCTATAGCAGTAAATCTTAGTAACCATACAGAATTCAAGAATTTGCAAGTAGCTTTTGAAAATGCTTCTAAGACAAAAGAGGGAGAAGATGCAATTAAGATATTTTGGGGCGGCGCAAGGCATCTTTTACCTGGTGAAACCAATGTATATAAATATTTAATTGAAGCCGCAAAGGATTTAGGCTTAACACGTGAAGATATATTTGGTGAATAAAACATCAGCCAACAAGAGTGATTGCAAAAGCAGAACTGAGCACTGTAATATAAGCTTTGTACAAATATCAGTAGTGGTGTGGGATCGATGTTTAATTTTTAACTTTAGTTCATTACCTCAACAATATATTTTCAAACGGGTCTCGCCTTAGGCCATATTACGGGTCGGATAATCAATAAATTCTCTCCCTTCGCAAATACACAATGTAACAAGCAACCCACAAAAAATTAACCGGCTCTAACAGACATAATTAGAAAACACCTACCATTAATTGGCAGGACTTGAACAGCCCCATTCCCTAAACCAACACTTCAATTCACAACCATGAAACCCCAAGAACTTTTCAACATCCTCCTCAAAATGCTCGGCATTTTCCTAATTAAAGATCTGCTCTTTGGGCTATTTGATATACTAAACTTATTGACATCACTTCTACAGGTGAACAGGGATATTGCCTTCTTCCAGTTGGTCGTGACTTTGCTATTTTGGGGATTAAATGCAGCCTTGGTATATCTGCTGATATTCAAAACAGATGATATTATAAATAAATTGAAACTAACGGCCGGATTGAGGGAAGACTTAAGCTTCAATATACATCGCTCCATTCTTTTATCCATGGCCATCATCATTGCAGGAATGGTCACCATTGCCTTGGCCTTACCGCCAACTATCAAACTTCTTTACAAATGGCTTCAATACATTGAACTAAAGAATAGAAATTTTCCCATACCGGATTTCGACTACCCTACCCTTTTTACGTATATCGGGCAATTGGTCATCGGGTTTATCTTTCTAACCCGGAAGCAAGTGATCCTGAATTTCATTGAACTGAGAAGAAAAGATAAAAACTGATACCTGTTAGCTGCTAACTTCTTACGACTCTCTTTCTTGTACTGTCTTTTCCCCCTACCGCAACGACACAAAGGTCGCAACGGTACGCATCGCTATTCCCTGCACCCCAGCCCTCCCTCTCTGCACTCTCACTTTATCTCCGATTCTCCCTCCCTGCGTCCCCATCTCTGCGCCTCCGTCCTTCTCTCAGCGTCTCCACTCTGCATCTCCGCAATTCCCTCAGCGCCTCCGCGATCCACTCTCTGCGTCTCTGTATTCCACTTAGCGTCTCCGCGATACCCGTAGAAATACCCACATAGTGGTACCTGTTTCTGTTGTATTTTTCCGTAAATTAGTAACACATTAAACCGAGTCCTCAAAGCGAATATCCTTCTCTTTTAAGACCGGTATGCCTTTCCGCCGGTAAATCCCGTTTCTATTAATGATTTCATCGGCAATTGAAAGTGAATCAGTTGCGATGACGAGTTGTGAGTGAGAGGCACGAAGTGTGGGGAGGGGAATGTGAATTGTACTAATAAACAATATATTCTGTTTACCACTATTTATCTAGGAACCAATAACTCAGTTGTGTAATAAATTTACTTGGAGAAACATGTATTTACGAGTTAAAGGCAAGTGTATTGGATGAAATAACGACCAATAAACTAAAACACAATTATCGAAATGACAGAACAAAATACAAACTTAACAGCGGACTTTTTTCCTACACGACAGCCCAACGCTTCGTGTTCTATTTTTTTTCTTACCTCAAAATATATTTTGAAACTCTGCCACTCACACACCGGCACATTTGATTTTGCCTAAACCGCACAAGCCGACACACAGGCAAAACCAAAAGAGCCAATTTTTCCTAAACAACCGAAATTAACGTTTAGATAAATCATTAAGAAATGTATTCAATAAACGAAATAACAATAGACCATATAAACCATCTTTCAGCCGAGCAACTTTCTGAGTTACTTCATAATCTTTTAAGAATAGAGGCGGAAAAAAATTCGCTGGAAGGTTGGACTATTTTAGTTCCGCAAAAAATCACTGTTGCAGATGGTGGTGAAGACGGAAGAATTGAGTGGACAGGAAATCCTTTAGAAACAAAATGGCTAAAAAACAAACTTTCAATCTTTCAGAACAAGGCGACCAATTTAACACCAGCGAATTGCTTTGAAGAAATCCTTGAAACGGCAATAGCAGGGCAACCACGAAAATTAAAATCGCAAGTTGAAGATGTTGTAATTAATAATGGGTGCTACATATTATTTACAAGTCAGGACCTAAACACAACGCAAGTAGCTGATAGAGTTGCTGAATTTAGAAGAGCAATTCAAGCAGCCAATTATGCAAATCATGCAACATTTCAAATTTTAGTTTATGATGCTAACAAAATAAAAGATTGGGTTAATGAAAATGTGGCTGCTGTAAATTTTATTCAAGCATGCAATGGTATTACCAGACCTCACAACTTTAGAACTTGGGATGAATGGGAAAAGGACATGATTGGTTCAGCGACTCCGTTTCAAACGAATGATATTCTTCTGAACAATATTAAGCAGATAAGAACCGAATTAAAAAGAGACAAGGTTGTCAGAGTAATTGGACATTCAGGTTTAGGTAAAACAAGAATGATTTTAGAGACCTTTAGGGAAAATGCAAGTGAACCTGAAATCAAAGCACAGCAATCACAACTTGTTTACTATGATATGGGTATGGGAAGTTTGGAAAGTATCACCGGCTATATCTTGTCTTACCGTAACCACCAATCCGGAATTCTTGTAATTGATAATTGCGATGAAAATTCACACAATACAATTTCAGGTTTAGTCAAATCATCCGGCAATTTCAAATTAATTACAATTGACTTTTCTTCAGAAACAAATGAAAGGTCAGTAATAAAAATAGACAGGAAAAATCAAAGAGACATCGTTCAAAAAATAGTTGACGAAAAGTTTGGTGATACTTTAACAAAAACTGACAAAGAGTTTCTTTCAAACCAATCAGAAGGTTACCCGCAAATGGCAATTCTGTTCTCAGATTCTGTTAGTGCAGAAGGTTTTGATAAATTAAACAGCCAACTTCCCGATGACTTTTTGAAGAAACTAATCTTCGGAAGAAATAGTGAAAGCGAATTTGAATACGAAGTGATTAAAGCTTGTTCCGTTTTGTCAAGTTTCGGTTTTGTTGATGACAATCTTGTTAGTGTACTAAACCCTGAGGAGAGAGAATTTCTAAATAAGCAAACAGATTATGTAAGAAGTAAAATCTGTGGAACCATAGGAGGAAAAGAAGTCGCAATCAAAGATTTTTATAAGGTTTGCTTAAAATATAAAAAGACAAATATTATTGAGCAAAGAGGGACACGAATAATGGTTAAACCAATGCCTCTTGCAATTAATCTTGCAGCACAATGGTGGAAAGAAACGCCTCACGATTACATAAAAGGAATGCTTTCTGAATTAACAAATGACGAGTTAGGAAAACGATTGGTAGAAAGATTGGCTGAATTAGACCAGTTGGATAAAGCAAAGGAAATCGTAAATCAATTATGGGGTCCAAAAAGCCCTTTTGGAACAGCGGAAGTGCTTAATTCTTCATTGGGTTCACTACTCTTCCGCTATGTTGTTGAAGTGAATCCAATTGCTACTGCAAAAGCGTTAGAGTTTTCGTTTGGTAAAATGTCTAAAGAAGAAATTCTGAAAATCGATGAAGGAAGAAGAAACCTTGTTTGGGCACTAGAGAAACTCTGTTTTAGAAAAGAAACTTTCAATACTGCTTCAAAGATTCTTTACTCATTCGCTGTTTCAGAAAACGAAACTTGGGGGAATAATTCAACCAATCAATTCAGACAGTTGTTTCAACTTTATCTTTCAGGAACTGAAGCTTCTTTGGTTGAAAGATTGGAGGTAATAAAATGGGGACTTGAAAAGCATGATGATGACTATACTCAAATTGCAATTTTTGCAATGGGAAGAGGATTGATGAATGACCACTTCATAAGAATGGGAGGAGCAGAGAAGCAAGGCAGCAGTGCCCCTCTTGAGGATTACCGACCAACTTGGAAAGAAATATCTGAATACTGGATTCAGCTACTTAATTTACTTACTCAATTAGCTTGTTCAGACAATTTACATTCAAATCTTGCAAAAGAAATAATTGCTACTTCAATTAGAACATTAATTCGTGATGGCAATTACAAACTCATGGCAAACTCCATTCGAGAGGTTGTAAAATATAAAGGAAACTTATGGACAGAAGCGTTAAACAATCTAAGATTAACTTTAGGTTTTGAAAACCACTTACCAAAAGAAATTGCAGATGAAATTACTACACTAATAGTTGAACTGACTCCTACGGATATTAAAAATCAGTTGTTACTTAAAGTCACAAAACCTGAATGGTATTCGTATGAAAAAGATGCAGACGACCATTACATTGATAAACCAAAGTTAAATGCAGAAGCATTTGCCAAAAAGATTGTTACTGAAAATATTCCATGGATAGAACATTTACAAGATTTGTTAGAAGGCGAGCAAAGGCAAGGGTTCAATTTTGGAACTAAAATAGGAGAACTATCGGTCGACAAAAAAAACCTTATTGACACCGCAATTCAAAAGTTGAAGAATGTAAAAAAGGAGAATCAAAATCCTGAATTTATAGCCGGTTTTCTTTTCGGCGCAGCAGACAGAGAGTTATTTGAAAAGACAATTGACAGATTTATTGCTGACGATGATTTAAGACAGCATACTTTTTACTTAACAAGAATAATAAATGCAACATTAAAGGACATTGAGAAACTGTTTTTGCTAATTGATAAATACGGTTATCCAATTCATCAGTTTAAAAATTTTCAATACGGTAGAGCATTGGATAAACTATCAAACGAAGAAGTTAAACGACTTTGCGGTAGAATTAGCAAATACGGTAACGCTGGTAAATGGACTGCTTTGTCTTTGCTTTATATGTTTTGCTATAGCAGTGAGGAGAAATGGCAAGCAAACAAAGGGCTTTTCAAAACCTTAATTGCAAGTGGTAACATGACTAATGATAACGAGAATACAGGTAGCAAAGACAGTTATCATTGGTCTGACGCTGTAGCTAAACTGCTTACAATGGATGACGACAAAGAATTTGCAATTGCAATCACAAAACAAATTATAGAATTCTGCTCACAAGCTCATTTCAACTATTCATTTGATACTAACATTAGTAATGTAATTTTCCTTCTCTTTGACAAATACTTTGATACCACATGGACATATTTTGGAGAAGGCATTATTGGCGACTACATGACTTTCTTCCACTTGAAACACATGATAGGAACAAGAAACGGTTATCTTGGAGGCAGAGAAGGAATTGCTTTTCGCAATCCAGAAGGAAACAAAATTATTTTAGATTGGTGCAGACAACATCCTGAAATTGCACCTGAAAGAATTGCACACATGATGCCTTTGAGTATAAACGAAAACAAAGAAATCAAATGGCATCCATTTTCAAAATCAATCATTGACGAATTTGGCGACAATGAAAAACTTTTAAGACAGCTATCATCAAACATGGGAACATTCGGAACAGTTGGTTCAAGAATCCCTTACTTTACAACTCAAAAGAAATTATTGGAAGAATTAGTTAATCACAAAATACCAAGAGTAAAAGATTGGGCAATCGGAATGCTTGACTATACAGAGAAAACAATTAAGAGAGAGTTATTAGATGACGAAGAGCATTTTCTAACATAAGAATGTCGCACAGGTGTAAGCACATTTGTAATTTGCATAAGCCAACGCAAAGACTAAAAAAAGCAAAAGAGCTTCCACCTCACCGACCCAAGAATGAATTTCAAAATATTTTTTCCCACTTTTAATAAGTTAAGCACACGACACATCAGCTAGACTATAAAGCTCTCGATAAATGACACTAACGGAGAACATAAAAATGTTTGTAAATCACGACATACAAGGAACGTCAGACTATAACAGCCGTTTGGCAAAACCGGGGGTTCCGAGCTTCTATGACAGTGAAGTGCTCAATTCGAGCTCTTTGCATCTTATGAAGTTTAGTACTGAAAATCCCCGCCTTCGCAAAGTGGCAAACCGTTGTACGCAATTTTGACCAGCATATCTGAACATTAGTAAATAACTATGGAAATTGAGGAACTCATCAGATTTTATGACAAACTAAGTCAACACTATTCGGAAAAACTAGAGAATTTTATCCCAAATACGGATATTGAAGATGCTCTTTATATTCTATTGTCGGATAAAGAAAAGTACGAATGGAGAGGTGATTTATGGGAAACCAATATCACATTTGAAGATGCGATATTATTACTGAACGGGTTTGATTTTAGTACGCTCAAAAATCTGGTTGAAACACAACAAAATATCATCTCAGAGGACCTGATTTTCAAGCGTAAAGTCAAGATTAAGACTGGTGGTCTAATTTGGATTATTCACAGATATGACGCAGACCCCTTTCCATCTAGCCCCCATGCACATAATTTAGAAAATAATCTGAAAGTTGATTTGTCAAATGGCAAGTGTTATAGAGTACGAAAACATGTAATTACTTTAAATAAAAAAGCATTAATTGATTTTAGAACTAAGGCTTCAAAAGTTTATAAAGGAGAGTTGCCGTCACTACGCATCTAGTAATTTCATTAAATAATGCACACAACATTGTAGGTCGGTTTGTGGCGACAGAGGCGCGAAACTGATCTTTCGAATCTCTATTTGCATATTGTGCTAGTGCTGTGCTAAAATTCCTTGAGCTCCTATGAACGCCTATCTATGGCTTTTGAAAGCAACCAATTTAAACTATCCCAAACCCACATATTTTAACAAATGATAAAATTCTTAATACCAATCCTTCTCATTCTTTGTAGTATTGGCTGCGGTAACAAAATTGAAACAGCAGATACTTTAAGCAAAAACGATATTGACCGTTTACGTTCGTTGAAACTACTTGACCAGAATGAGCGCTTGTTTCAGTTTTATTCAGAGTTCAAGAATAGTGTTGCAGGTAATTTCTATACAGACAAACGTATAGCAAGCTATTGGTTAGACGAGCATGATCAATCAAAAAACAAGATTCAATTCGCGTTTTATAGAGACATTGCAAAAATCGACACCATCTATTACGCCGGCGCAACCTATAGCCCATATATGAGCATCGAAAGAAATAATGGCAGTTCCTTCAAAGTGTCTGTAAATGGCACAAAAGATGAAATAAGCCATTTTTTCAATGAGGCCATCTATAAATGGAGACAAGCAAAGAAACCATAAAGCCTTACAGAAATATAGGTATGGTAAAAACTCGTACAAGTCCTTCAATAACAAGACTACTTGATAAAGTTGTAAATTCATCAAACAATTCAATGAACGGACCGCAATAACCTATTAAACCGCACTGCAAAGTCTTTCACTAGTAACAAAATGACCAAAACAATCAATACCGCCAACCAATCTATCGAACTCACATTCAACGAAGCCGCCAACTGTTGGCAGTCCACTACCCTATTACACCATACCCATATAGAAATTGAGATCGACTTTGCAATTCACAAGGAAAAAGAGGTTGACTGGATCCATTTTGGTGAGTTTATTCAGTTTATCGGTGTCGCCGGTCGGTTGGAGCAACTAGCTCAAAACGGCATCCCAGTCATTGCGGAAATAGGGAAAGCTTTCTTTGGAGTCGATTCAACAGCAGCAAAAACCTGGAAAATGGTGTTCAGAAATGCGCTCTATTACAACGGAAAACCTGACGACAACAACTCTGATGGCTTTTCTTTATCGCTTTTGTACGACTATGTATCCAACCAAAATGGACAGATTGATGGTGATGCGTATGGACTTTACAGGGTGGATTTTGAGAATTTGAAGATTGTGGGTGCTAGTAGAACGCAGTGTTAGACTAAAACTTATACAGCTGTTTGAATTGTAAGATTTAATACCTTGAGTAAGGAAGTGTTGATACATATGTATACTTAAATTGAAAATACTTCGCAGTCGCGCAATGAGTAACCTCTGCGTGGCCCAGCGCCTCTGCCCTCTTTGCGTTCTTCTCATTCATCGCGGAGAGAAGGAGGGAAAGAGATACGCGGAGAAGAATTCTAAAATCCCTCTGCGTTCCACTGCGTCTCTGCTTACTCTGCGTCTAAACCACACCTCCCCCCATTTCTCCCAAAATTTCACTATTTTCCCTCTATCGAACCAATGACGGTTCTTACTGGCCCGTATTAACCAAAACAAACTCATGGACAAACAACGAATAAAAAAGTCCTCCTTCTTCACCGTTATTGCACTTATCGGGCTTTTCGGTATTGTTGTTGGTTTCACAAGAACATTTGTTATCCCTCTTCTTATTGGTTCAAAATCCTGGCCTTCGACTATTTTTCTACATGCTGCATTCGCGTTTAGTTGGGCTGCTATTTTTTTAATACAGAGCCTGTTCATTCAAGAGAGACAATACAAGCTGCATATACACCTCGGTAAATGGTCTACAATTATAGCATTAGGAGCAGCCATTTCAATCATCCCCGCCATTCTTTTTCAAATTGAACGAGAACTGGCTGAAGGTTTTGGAGAAATTGCCATCTCTTCAATTGTTGGTTCTATTACCTCGGCAACGATGTTTTTGAGTCTTGTTGGTTTGGGCATCGTCTATCGAAAAAAACCTCAAGCGCATAAACGGTTCATGCTGTTGGCTACCATTGTGCTGCTCTGGCCCGCTTGGTTCCGTTGGAGGCACTACTTCCCTAGTATTGAAAGACCGGATATTTGGTTTGCAGTGGTGTTGGCCGATAGTTTGATTATTGTGGCTTTTATCTGGGATTGGTTGAAGAATAA
This sequence comes from Endoryza foliicola, assembly GCF_050589245.1. Taxonomy (NCBI): domain Bacteria; kingdom Pseudomonadati; phylum Bacteroidota; class Chitinophagia; order Chitinophagales; family Chitinophagaceae; genus Endoryza; species Endoryza foliicola. The sequence continues at coordinate 186,032 of NZ_JBOBEW010000007.1, forward strand.
AAAGATACACCCCGCTTTGTTGTATGGAGGCTTGTTTATCATTCTTGAGAATATTGTAGAGATTTTTCTCTTTGATACGAGTGGTTGGAGAGCTGTGGCACATTTTCTGTATAATTTACTTCATTAAACAAAGAAACAACTCTCTGCGATTTCTTAGCGGTCTTTGCGGACTCTGCGGTGAACCTTATTCATCGCGGAGAGAAGGAGAGAAAGAGAGACGCGGAGAACTACCAAAAACTCTTTGCGACTTCTTTGCGCTCTCCGCGGACTCCGCGGTGAACCCTCATTTCAAACACAATACCTAGCCCATTTTTTTTCTTAACTTTATTAAAACTACCTTTCTATGATATCTAAATTACTCCCCTACTTGTTTTTAGCCATTCTGGTAATTGGTTTTGGCGTGTTAGTAAATGGATTTAGTAGTTACGGAGAAACAAGACATACATATATAAGTTCGGGAGCAATTATAATTGCCGGAGCTACCATCGCCTTAGCTATTTATAAAGGAGGGAAGTAAAAGCAAAAACGCCATACTTTAAATCAACATAGCATTTTGCCTACTAATGAAATTTGTACTTATTTCAATGCTGAGGAGAATTGCGGAGAGGTGATTTACAATTATGATGAAATGGGGCGCATTGAATCGATTGTTGTAGAGAATGGTATGTCTAGGTATTTTACGTACGATGCAAAGGGCTTGATTGTAAAAATAGTTTTGAAGATGAGTCTTAAACCGGATAGGTTTATTGATGTTGATACGAAAGCGGTTTCCGGAGAGGATTTTAATTATACGTTTTGGTAGTATACTTGTTGAATCCTATTTATCATAAACCTCTGTATCTCCGCGTTCCTCTTATTCATCGCAGAGAGAAGGAGAGAAAGAGAGACGCGGAAAAGAATTAAATACCTGCTTTGCGACTTCTTTGCGCTCTTCGCGGACTCTGCGGTGAACCCTAATTCTTCAATCTTTTCCCTCTACCGCAAAGACTCAACGAACGCAACGGTACGCAACGAAAAACCCTCTCTGCGACTTCTTCGCGCTCTTCGCGGACTCTGCGGTGAATCCTGTATTCCAATCAGTTTACTCTACCGCAACGTAACAACGCCCTTCGACTCAACCTCCGGTTGGCTCAGGGACCACGTAACGGTACGCAACGTAATTCCTCTGCGTAGCTCAGCGACTCCGCCATCTCTGCGTCCAAAAAAAATCTCTCTGCGTTCCTCGGCGCCTCCGCCCACTCTGCGTCCAAAAACAACTCTGCGTCTCATTCTTCCCTATCTTTACCCCAAAACTCCCCCATGCCAACACTCGACGCCAATTACTGGGATGAACGCTATAAAAACAAAGAAACCGGATGGGATATTGGATCCGTGAGCGATCCCTTGAAAGAATACATCGATCAATTGACCGATAAAAACATTCGGATTCTGATTCCCGGTGGTGGAAACAGTTACGAAGCATTGTATTTAATTGAGAAAGGATTTACCGATGTAACGGTAGTGGATATCTCAAAAGAAGTATGCGACAAGCTGATATCTTCAAACACCCAAGCAATTGAGAAAGGATTAAAAGTTGTGAATGCCAATTTCCTTGAATTCACCGGATCCTTTGATCTAATTTTAGAACAAACTTTCTTCTGCGCTTTAGACCCTTCACTTCGTCAAGACTATGCGCTTAAAATGAAAACCCTCCTGGCTCCGAAGGGCAAATTAGTGGGCGTACTTTTCAATACCGATTTCCCGGGCGGACCTCCATTCGGTGGACATCAATCCGAATACCAAGCGCTTTTCACTCGATTCTTTATGTTCGTTGAAATAGCTCCTTGTTATAATTCTATTAAGCCGAGAATGGGGAGAGAGGTGTTTGTGAAGATTTGTTAAACGCTAGTCTTAAAATTCTCACTACAGATAGCCTTTAGATCAAGTTTTAAGTTTTTGAGTTCTGTGTTTTAGGCATTAGGCCTTAGGCATTAGACCTTTTGACCACGGATAACACAGATTTTAGCAGCCGATTTACACAGATTAGAGACTCTTGTTCAATCAGCAAAATTAAATACTTGTGCTCTAATCTGTGTTTATCTGTTTTAATCTGTGCTATCCGTGGTCAAAAAAGAAAAAGAGAAGTATCTCTTTGTATACAAAAAAAGCGAGCCATCAGCCCGCTTCATTATTAATTCTTAATTCTTACTCCTTAATTTACTCCGGTTCCTGCTGACTCAAGCAATGAAAACTTCCCAAACCCCAGATAATCTCCGTTGAATCAATCCCCACCACTGTTCTATCCGGGAAACAACTCTGAATAATTTGCAAAGCCTTGTCGTCTTTCTTAGATCTGAACGTTGGCACAATCACTGCATGATTCGCAATATAGAAATTTGCATAAGAAGCCGGCAAGCGTTGGTCTTCCCAAACAACCGCATCCGGCATCGGCAATTCAACAATATTCAATGCCTTTCCATTATGAAGTCGCATGGCTTTCAACTGCTTCAAATTGGTTTGCAGCAATTCATAATTCTCATCGTTCTTATCTTCTTCCACCACAGTGATCACAGTATCTTCATTGGTAAAACGTACCGTATCATCGATATGTCCATCCGTGTCATCTCCAATAATACCTTCCTCTACCCACAGCACTTGTTGCTGACCATAGTAATCGCACAAGAACTGCTCGATCTGCGCTTGATTCAAATGCGGGTTTCTATTAGGGTTCAACAAACAAGCCGTTGAAGTCATCACTGTTCCGGCTCCGTTAAACTCAACAGATCCACCTTCCATGATGATACCCGGATAAACCACGGGTAAGTTCAAGGCTTGTCCAACAAGTGTAGGAATATTATCGTCTAAATCGTGCGGAGGATATTTCCCGCCCCAGGCATTGTAATCCCAGTCTAAAATGATCTTGCGCTGTTCTGCCTTTTCATTGATAAGGAAAGCCGGACCGTGATCGCGGCACCAAGCATCGTTGGTGGGATGAAAAAAGAAATCCACTTTCGAGAGGTCCACTCCGGCTTCTACCAAATGTCCCGTTGCAAAACTCTTCATGGCGCCGTCAATAACGTTGATGCACACGCGCTCACTTTTTGTCAACTCTTTAATGAATTGAGCGTAGTAAGGGAAGATGGTATGAATTTTATCGGGCCAGCTTGCTTCTTTGTGCGGCCAGCTCAGCCAGGTGGCGCGGTGGCGCGCAAATTCAGCCGGAAAGGCATAACCCAATTCACGCGGTGTTTTACCACCACCAAAACTTTCAGGAGCGAAGAAACGATGTATGAAAAATGTTTGCACAGTTCAGTTGTTAGAGTTGAAATTAGCTTTCGTCGATATAACGTTTGGTAATTGGACCGTAAGAATCGATTCTACGATCTCTCAAAAACGGCCAATGGGTGCGGTAGCGATCTGTTTTGGTGATATCGATCTCCACCACAGTCACTTCTTCTTGATCGTGAGAGGCTTTGTACAATAAGGTTCCGAATGGATTGGCTACGAAGGAACCACCCCAGAATTTCATGGCACCATTTTGTTCCAAACCAACGCGGTTCACGCTCACTACGTGCACGCCGTTCGCAACGGCATGTGAGCGTTGGATGGTTTGCCAAGCATTGTATTGTTCGGTATTGGTGGCTTCATCTTGCGAAGTAGCCCAGCCAATAGCGGTTGGATAAAAGAGAATTTCAGCACCCATTAAAGCGGTGATGCGTGAAGCTTCAGGATACCATTGATCCCAGCAAATGAGGATACCGATGGTTCCGAAAGCGGTTTTGAATACTTTGTAACCGAGGTCGCCCGGGGTGAAGTAGAACTTCTCGTAATAAGCGGGATCGTCGGGGATATGCATTTTGCGGTATTTACCGAGGTAGGTACCATCGGCGTCCAATACAGCGGTAGTATTGTGATACAGTCCTTGCGCTCTTTTTTCAAACAGGGAGGCGATGATCACCACACCCAGTTCTTTGGCCAGGGCGCTCAATTTGTCGGTTGATGCACCCGGAATCGCTTCTGCCAGTTTAAAATTCTCATAATCTTCCACATCGCAGAAATAAAGTGATGTAAAAAGTTCTTGCAAACACACGATCTGCGCGCCTTTCGCCGCCGCTTCACGTGTTTTCTCAATAGCCTTATTTAAATTCGCCTCTTTATCAGCAGAACAAGTCATTTGCACAAGGCCGATTTGGACTTTAGACATGGGGTAAAATTTCTGCAAAAGTATGAAAAAAAGTGGGATGAAGGGAACCTTAAGAGCAAGGGAAGAACGTTGCGATTCTTTGCGTTCTTTGTTTCGTTGCGGTAGAGGGAACTAGTTGGCTAATTTTGAAGCTAAAGAAAAAATAGAGGAATGATACTGTTTTCTGCAAATGAATGTTTTAACCACAGATTCCTCGGATTAAAACAGATTCTCACAGATTAGACTCCGAAATTCGATCAACCTGACGGCCTTCTGGTCAAATGTTATTTCCCAATTTTTACCGCAGCGGCGCAGCGTCCGCAGCGGTAACGCAGCGTTGGCAGTCGCTCCGTAATTCCTTGTTCCACTTTTCCACTTTTGCTCGTTTCCAGTATAGGCTATCGCCTCTTCCCATTTGATTCCTCACGGGACAGATGGACTGAAGTTCAATCAGCCTGACTGCCGGCTGTTTCATTATTAATTATTACTTATTAATTATTAATTACTCGAGCTGTTTCATTATTAATTATTACTTATTTAATTATTAATTCCCCTTCCCCGTATAAATACCCTACTCCAAATCTCACCTCTCCCCTACCTTGCACCAATTGCATTCCTTTTCACCTACTTCCCGTTCTTGCTTCAATAAACCTTATGCCGATCAAGTATATTGAACAGGGGGAGTAGGTGTTTTCATCAAGGGGAAAAATTCGGGGTAGGCTTAGGGAATAATACGGATGGTGGATTTAGGGTTGAATAAACATTTTAGAGGTCTATTCTAAACCCATAAATCCAGTAACATGACAACCAATGGTCAAGGCAATGCACATGAGATCAGTTTAGCAGTAGCAAAAGAACTGATCAATCGTTTTCAAAATGAAAAAAGCAACATTTTAAGGTCCGACATTTCAGCCGGTACCGTTTTCTGCACCGCAGAATCTTTCGAGCGCTCCATTGTGGATCGTATTATGGTCCAAACCGACTGTGTCGGTCTAAGAATTTATTATGGCATGAAAGAAGATTTGAGCATTCATGCTATATTAGTAGGGTATAATAGCTCGGGAGCCGACATTCTTCCTTCTTCCATCATCAATGAAAATGAATGCGTGGAAGATGGAGATGGCGTAATTGGTGAGGATGCAACGAGATGCCCACCTGTTTGCCCGCCACCCGGCTGTAGCTTAATCTCTTAAAATGGACATTTTTCTTTTAGTAACAGTGGCCGGATTCTCAACTATTCCGGCCGCTGTTATTGGTTGCATCAAATACAAATCGCTCGCCATCGCGAACAGATGGTTCGTATCTCTATGTGTTTTCGCTTTATTTGTTGAATCAATCAGTCAGTGGATAATAACAGTAAACAAGTGGAGCAATGCAATCATCGCAAATATATATGTGTTGGTGGAAGTGTTGCTTTATTTAATAATATTCTATTACTGGAATGTATTTAAAAAGAACAAAAAACCTTACGCCCTATTGGCGGTAATTGTTGTTATTACGTGGACGATCGATAACTTTTATTTACACAAGATTGATCAATTCAATTCCCTATGTAGAGTCGTCAATTGGACAGTAATCTTTTTTTTATCCATTGAAAAAATAGGAAGCCTAAAATTTCAAGTGAGAGGCTCGCTCTTAAAAGATTCAACATTTATAATATGTAGCGGTTTGATTATCTTCGGAGTATACAAAGCAATTTTTGAATTCTTTGTATTGATAAAACTAAACATCTCCAATAACCTATTTTTTCATTTGTACGAAGTGCTTCAATACGTGAACATATTTTCAAACACCTTATTTGCCTTAGCGATTTTATGGATGCCCAAGAAACACAATTTTACAATGCCGTTCTCGTAACGGCCTTCCTAGTCGGCGCTATTCTATTGACGTTTGTAATTGTAATGTACCGACAACACAAGAAAGTAAAAGAATTCTTTCTTTCTAAAATAGACGCGGAAATCAAGACACTCGAAAACGAGCGTCAACGTGTGTCGTCTGACCTTCACGACGATCTCGGCCCCATTCTAACGTCGATCAAATTTCGTGTATCCAGCATGGATCTGCAGGAGGGCCCCGATAAAGATGAAATGATCAAAGCGCTTTACTTGCTCGACAAAGGCATAGGTCAGGTTCGAACTATTTCAAAGAATCTCTTCCCTGATACTTTGCTGAGAAAGGGATTGGTAGAAGCCCTGAATGAATTCCTAGCAGAACTTCGAAAACCGGAACAGCTTACGCTAACCCTAGCCAAAACCGAAGTCCCCAATCTCTCCAACGAAAAAACGCTGCATTGTTTTCGGGTGCTTCAGGAAGTGATCCACAATACCTTTAAGCACTCCCAAGCCAAAAACTTCACCATAACATTAACACACAATGAAAAATCGTTCTTGATTGAAACATGGGACGATGGTATTGGCTTCGAATGGGATCAAAACAAGCCGCAGCAAGGACTAGGGATGAGAAACCTACTCAGTAGAATGGACATCCTCAAAGGCCAAGTATTCTTAGAAACCGAATTGAAAAAAGGTACGCATTATCTTTTCACCATACCTTTGAACTCATGAACCTCCATCCTATTCGCGTAATGATCGCCGACGACCATGAACTGGTTCGAGAAGGCTTTGATGTGATGATCGGAAAATTCAAAGACATTAAATTGGTAGGACAAGCTTCCAATGGAAAAGAACTGCTTGAATTAATTCCGCTTCTAAAACCTGATGTAGTATTTGTAGATGTGAAGATGCCAATATTAGATGGCGTTCAAACGGCTCGACAAATTTCCGAACACTACCCCCATGTTGGTATCATTGCACTCACGATGTACGACAGTGAAAACCTCATCACCGATATGGTTGAATCGGGTGCAAAAAGCTATCTAATTAAAAACGCCTCAAAGAACGAAGTGTATGAGGCCATCCAAGCCGTGTACAAAGGTGAAAATTACTATTGTAAACAAACACACGAAAAGCTCACGCATATCATTTTAAAGAACAAGCCCAATCCATTCCGTAAAAACAAATCGGTGACCTTTACTCCAAGAGAGAAAGAGATCATCACCCTAATATGCCAGGAATACTCCAGCAAAGAAATCGCCTCAAAACTTGATATCAGCACCCGCACCGTAGAAGGCTACCGCGAACGCATTCAAGAAAAAATGGAAGTAAAGAATATGGCGGGTATTGTGGTATATGCGATGCGGAAGGGGTTGTTTGTGCCGGAGTAGAGGAGGGAGGAAGATGAGAAAGAACAGGTAGAGGAACAGGGGGGAATACAGGAACGAAGATGCGAGGAGACGAGGAAATACAGAACCACGGAGGCTCAAAGGCTCGGGGATTCGCTGCGTTGCCGCTGCGGGCTTGTCCTGAGCGGTTCCTGAGCTTGTCGAAGAGCGGGCCGAAGGCACAGTCGAAGGACGCTGCGCCGCCGCGGTAAATCTGCTTTAAATTTCGGGTTGTAATCTGTGATAATCTGTTTTAATTTCTGCTATCCGTGGTCAAAAAAAAGCGAAGAAACTTTGCGGCATCTTTGCGGTCTTTGCGGACTCTGCGGTGATCCCAATTCATCGCAAAGTGAAGGAGGGAAAGAGGTACGCGGAGAAGAATAGAAAACTTATTTTGCGACTTCTTAGCGGTCTTTGCGGACTTTGCGGTGAACCCAATTCATCGCAAAGTGAAGGAGGGAAAGAGTTGCACAAAGAAATCCCTCTGCGTTGCTCTGTGTCTCTGTCTACTCTGCGTCTAAAAAAACTCGTGACTTCCCCCTTCGAGCTCCTCCCCTCAAAAACAAAACACATTTTTAACAGTTCGCTACCATTTCAAACATGTCATCGCTCCAAAAAACATGATACATTCACTGCACCTAAACAATTGCTCATGAAAAAAACACTAACTCTTTCTAAACACTTAATCGTGTTCTTGCTAATGTTACTCGCGCAAAAGAGTTTTACTCAAGTCCCCAATTTGAATGGCACTTGGGTGCTCAACTTATCAAAAAGCAAACTGGAACACCAAGGGGAAGGCTTTACCGGCAGTACTTTTATCATCGAACAGAAAGGAGATCAACTCACCTTAACCCGTATTCACTATTTCGGAGAAAAAAGTAAAAAGATTCGATTCAAGATGACAGCTGACGGACGCACTCGACATATTAAAATATTGTTCAAAGGAAAATTAGAGAAAGAAGAAAAGAGCCTGTTGGCTACACTTTGGAGAAAAGGATTCTCAAATGTAGTAAGGTATCATTACGGAGAAAATGAAAACGAATTGGTGGCTGATGAGGTAATGAAAAGTAAAGCAAACAATCATCACAATGTGTGGGTGTTTGATAAAAAGCAATAGGAATTTATACGTGTTTGCTTTTCATCGCAAAGTGAAAGAAAGAAAGAGAGACGCGGAGAAGAATAGAAAACTTACTTTGCGACTCCTTAGCGGTCTTTGCTGACTTTGCGGTGAACCCAATTCATCGCAAAGTGAAGGAGGGAAAGAGATACGCAAAAATTCCTCTGCGTTACTCCGCGACTCTACCAACTCTGCGTCTTAAAAACCCTCTGCGTCTCCGCCAACTCTGCGTTTAAAACTCTCCCCGCTTAAACAATTGTTAAACCACTCTCCGCCAATTTTTTTCGAAGCATCTCTTGAATAACTTAGTAATCATTACCACACTAAAAACGCCTGTATGAAAAAGCTATTTCTACTTTTCGTAATCTGTAGTTTGTTTTCTACTCTCCGTTCTCAATCCGTCAACAATATTCCTCTCCGAGAAATACAGGCTGAATATGTTGAAATGACCGTGATACCGAAGGCTTTCAGTAGTAAGAAAAATATATTGATCGATTATGGTCAAGTCACAGGCTTTAGCCTTGCTCCCAAAGAAGCTGCTTTGCGCGATAGTGATGGAAAGTACATCGACTTTGCCTCACCTATGGAAGCACTAAACTTTATCGCCAAAAATGGGTTTGAGTTAATCACTGCTTTTAGTCCACCCACTGAAAATTCCACTTGGCGTATTTACTTATTGAGAAACAAGAACTTTAAAGCGAGGGCTGTTGGGGAGTAGGGAGTAGGCTTTAGGTGTTAGGCTTTGGGCTTTAGGTTTTTTTGACCACGGAATACACAGATTAGTACAGATTCTCACAGATTACAACCCGAAATTTAAAGCAGCTTTACCGCGGCGGCGCAGCGTCATTCGACTGTGCCTTCGGCCCGCCCTTCGATATGCTCAGGAACCGCTCAGGACAAGCCCGCAGCGGCAACGCAGCGAATCCCCGTGCCTCTGTGCCTCCGTGGTTCTGTATTTCCTCGTACCTCTTCTCCTCGCATCCTTGTTCCTGTATTCCCCCCTGTTCTTCTCCCTGTTCCCTTGCTGCATTTCCTCGATCCTCGTCTCCTCTTATCCTCGCTCCTGTTTCGCTGCTGTTCCATTCTTAATTCTTAACTCTTAACTCTTAATTGCCCTCCCCGTATAAATACTCTATTTTTTCTCCCCCTCCCATTCTAATTTAGCAGTCTACACAATCGATTGACTGATTACAAAAAATTAAGATATATCGAACAGTCCCTTAAACCTTATTCCTATATGTTACGCTTTAACCCCGAACGTTATCGATTTCAATCCATTGAAAACACCATTCGCTATTTCTACCCAATTGGATTGGCAATAGATGATGCGGAATACGTCCGCTTTCAAGGACTAAAAGAAATGACAGACTTGGTGGCGGCAGCTGTGCATAATGAACAGTGCTACCAAGAAACTTGGGTAAGTTTTGAAAATGAAGTGAAAGTACAATCTAAAAAAGCAGTGATCGGTTCTACTTACGGTCAAGAACCCTCGTACAGCGCCAATTTGATCATTGAAAAATCAAAACAAGATAATTTAACGCGCATTAAAGAACTACATTTTACCGTAAGCCTACTCGGGCCGTATTACACTGTAATTGGACAAGATAAAACCATTATCCATACCGTTCGCAACGACCAGTTTCAAGCTACCAACTACTTAGTAGTATCTCCGGAAAACGGCTTCAACGATTCCTTCCACCTTATCTGTAAACTGATTGAAGAACGATTTTCGGGCTATCAATTTATTCCGGCTATCATTTACCAACAAACATTAAAGAATATATCTGTTCAATACAACAGCATACCACACACTACTGTATTTCACGCGCTTTTCAATTCCCATCCGGATATTTATATCGATCGCAAAATTGGCGATGACTGCTTCAAAATCACTGACTGGGAAGTTGAAGGATACAACGACTCAATGGATCGAAAGTGGCAAGCATATAGTAGCCGAAACTAGATCTCGAAGTATTTCATTTGAGTGAAAATTCATTTTATCAAGGCAATTATTCCCCTTTGGTTTTGAGCGCTATTGCGCTTTCCCCTTAATAACATATATTTAGTGAAAGAAAAAGCACGCTTTCTTTTAGGGAATTCGGTATTTTTCAACACTAATTAAGCTACTATGTCCTTCTTTTTCAAGAATCGAGAAAAGCGGAAAAAATTTGCACACATTGGTGCCGGCATTGTAATATTAATTCATGCCTATGAAAAGTACGAATCGGGTCATGGCTCTTACCTATTGTTTGGTATAGCAGGTCTAATATTCCTTTTGATCGCGGCACTCCATCAAAAGATTGAAGAAAAACTCCCCTGGGTAGATGGGGTATTCTTTGTAATTGAGGGTATCTTATCACTAATAGTAGCCTATGAGTTTTTTCATGTTGGAAAGAAAGCCTTACCCGTCACTTATGTACTGCTTGCCTTATTTCAGTTTACGATGGCATTAAGAAAAGGGAAGAAAGGTATAGATGCACACAAAAAGAGCGAAGAAATCAAGGAGGCCTAAAAGCGCCCGGTTATCATTGAAACAAAAATTATACTTTGAAACAATCATAGACTTATTATGAGCTTTCTTAAGAAACTTTTTGGCTCCAACAAATCTACTCCTGATCCTGAGCTCAATCCTATTACAGACAAGGCTCAAAATGCCGGAATCAATGCAGACATTGAAAGCGTAAAGTCGGGCAAATTGAAAGTATATCCAATACTCAAACCCGGAGATTGGATAGGAATTAAAGCCGACGCCATTTGTCAAGTATTAGTAGGGGATGCTGAAAACCCACTTTTGGTAATTGGCTTCGGATACGATGCTCCTCAAAATTTTGTCTTTTTAAATGGAACTGATTTTAACACTAATGAAGATATACAAGTAGCCATTTCAGGTGCCTATCAAAATTTAGCTGCTTATGAAGTAGCCTTAAACGAAGTGGTTCCGGGAAAAGTCTGTATTATAGATGGCAAAGATTTTTGTGCGGAAAAAATCCTAGATAAACCATTCATGAAAGCCCTTCAAAACAAATTGGGAGGCGATCATCTCATGGTATCCATACCTAGAAGAAGAGGTATGATGGTTACCAATGCTTTCGAAGAAGAAGAAATCAGAGCGATCTTTCTTGATGTACATGCCAAAACTTGGAACGATCCATCTTACGGAAACGCACCCATCATCAATGCAGTATTTAAATTGGTGAATGGAGAAATAGAGCTTGTGAAGCCACTGAATTAACACCCATCTGAATACTTGCTGAAATTGTAAAGGGGTATTCCAATACATGATTTTTTTGATCCACTGTGATAAAACTGCCATGAGTGCGTATAACTATCAAACAGAAATTCAGCAGGCATACATTTATCAGGATTGAAACGCATGGAACAACACTCCATTTTTATCGAACTTATTGAAAACCATAAAGGTATTCTCTACAAAATTGCCAACAGCTATTGCAAAGAAGCGGAAGACCGTTCTGATTTGTATCAGGAAATGGTCTTAAGACTTTGGCAAGGCTTCCCCACCTACAATCCTGAATTCAAGCTTTCCACCTGGATTTATAGGATATCATTGAATACCGCTATAACCCACTATAGAAAAGATAAAGTTCGCAATAAACACATCAGCACTATTGATCCGATTCTTGTGGAGCCACCTATAACAGCTCCAAACTTCGAGCAGAGTCAACAATACCAGTTGCTACAACAATTCATTTATGAGTTGAGAGAATTAGACAAAGCGCTGCTATTGCTCTATTTAGAAGACAAGCCCTACCGAGAAATTGCAGACATTCTAGGTATTTCAGAAACCAATGTGGGAACGAAATTAGGACGACTTAAAAACCACTTAAAACAACGATTTGAACGAATAAACGCCTTTTAATATGGAAGAAACAAACTTTGTATTACTCTGGAAAAATCATTACGAAAAAATAGAGCAGTCTCTGGCTATAAATAAAAAACTTTTAAGAGAAATCACGAATCAAAAAGCGGCTGCAGCCATGCGGTCGCTCATTCGCTTGAAGCTAACAGGAATCATTGCTGCCGCTTTCTATCTTGGACTATTGGGCATCGTTCTTTTTTACTGCATGCTTCACTACAGTCCAACCAAACTTTATTTCCTTGTTTCAGTAACGGCCATTTTTCTCATCAACCTAAAGGCGTTGTATGATTATATTAAGCATTTGGCTTGGGCGAGTGAAATCGATTACAATGGACCGATTGCTGAAATACAATCTAAACTTACAAAATTGCAATTCTCCATTGTAAAGCACGCAAAAATCATGTGCTTGCAATTCCCATTCTATACTACTTTCTATCTGAGTAGCAGTTGGTTTCCTCAAGAAGTAAGTATCGGCTATCTCATTTTTCAAATTGCAATGACGGGGGGATTTACCTACCTCTCCTACTGGCTCTATAAAAACCACACTATTGAAAACCTTGACAAAAAATGGTTCAGAAATATGATCGCCGCTTCCGGAGGTAAATCGGTATTAAAAGCCATGGAGTTTTATAGAGAATTGGAGGAGTTTAAAACTGATTCCCAAAACTAACGTGATTCAATATCTCCTGCTGCAACTGTGATTAAACACACAAATATCACATTAGTAACAAAAAAATCCCGGCCTAAGCCGGGATCCAATTATTAATTCTTAACTATTAATTATTAATTATCTCACGCTCTTCCCATCTGCTTCAAAAACGCTACGTGAGAAGCAACTGCATAACGAACACGAGGGTATTCGATGTATGCAATTCCATACTCCTGGCAAGCTTGCTTGATAATTTTGCTGATAGCAGGGTAATGTATGTGCGAAATTTTAGGGAACAAGTGGTGCTCAATTTGAAAATTCAAGCCTCCTACAAACCAACTTACTAATTTATTATTGGTTGCGAAATTGGCAGTTGTTTTCAATTGGTGTACTGCCCACTCATCATCTAACTTATTGGTTTCTACATCGGGCACAGGAAACGATGTATGCTCTACAGTGTGTGCCAATTGGAACACAATGCTAAGCACGAATCCCGCAACTAATGTGAAAATCAAAAAGCTGATCAACCAACTCGTAAATCCAACCATATAAATGGGTAACCCAACGAAGAGGAATAAATGGAACAATTTGAAGCCCCAGAAAATGAGGTGATCGTTTAAGGTCATTTTCTTCAAAGGCATACTTCCAATTTTCCCTTTGAAGTACTTCTGATAATCGAGTACGAAAATCCACAACACATACAACAACGAATACAATAACCAGAAGTACAAGTGTTGGTATTTGTGCATTTTCAAACGACGCTGAGTAGAACTCATGCGCATCCAAGGTTGGATATCGATGTCGTCATCCAATCCATCAACATTGGTATAGGCGTGGTGAATCACATTGTGCTTTACGTTCCACATAAAGCTGTTACCACCTAAAATATTCAATGAAAAAGCGGCGATTACATTCACCCACTTGTATTTGCTAAAACTTCCGTGTGCTCCATCATGCATTACATTGAAACCGATGGCAGCAACAAGAATTCCTAAGATGATGCTTTCAACAACTTGAAAGAACACATTTGGAGTGAAGAACACAAGATGCACATATACTGCCACAAAGCCGATCATCAATACAATGGCTTTCAAAAACAACTGGTAATTTCCTGTTTGAGAAGCTCCTACTTCTTCAAAATAATTGGAGATACGTTTTTTCAATTCCGCGTGGAAGGAATGAGGGACATTGGCGAACTTAACTGTAGACATTAATTTAACTTATGATACTTAAATAAAACGCAAAGGTACTCTATTGTATTTCAGCAGCAGCTGAAAACATAAGTCCTTAGCGGGATTTGTGAAATCATTAGCATACTCTAGTTGATTACACTAACGAATGTTATAAAGAGCTGATTTTAAAGTGTTTTATAAAGATAAGGAAGATGCAAATATAGTGCACAGTTTGTTTAAGAAAGATGATTGAAATCAGTTGACCAATTAAGAATTAAGAATTAAAACGGCCGGCTACCTGGTTTTAGGTGTTAGTTCTGCGAACGATCCCTGAGTACAACGGAGGGCTTTGACGTCTTCGCTACGTTGCAGTGAACCGAGAATCAGGAATTCAACAAAAACTTCCTAAGTTTCCACCAATACCAAAGAATCCAAATTCTTAATGCCAATTTTCTTTTCTGTAATAAATCCTTCCCCATATTTTACTCCAATACGCTTGCCCAGCATACGCGAACGAGCAATCACACTGTCTAAGAAATCGGGACTCGATATATAAGTTTGAGGACCGGTGCCATCAGATGCGGCAGTATGGAATTGTGTAGTATAAGCCTGAATCGATTTCATGCGCTCTTCAAACACATCACTAATATCTACAATAAGATCGGGTTCGTGATACCAGTCTTGCAAATAATGCAATACCATTTTAGGACGCCATTTCTCCTGAGGAGTTCCATCATCGTTAAAAGTCTCAATTTTTGCCAATCCCGATAAGAAACAAGCATCGGCAATCATGTTTCCGGCACGACCATGGTCGGGGTGACGATCTTTCAACACATTGGCGATCACTACTTCAGGCTGGTATTTACGTATGTATTTTATTAATAATAACTGGTGTTCTTCGTCATTTTTGAAGAAACCATCTCTCATTTTAAGATTTTCTCGAACCAGCACTTTTAAAATAGCTGCGGCGGCGGCAGCTTCTGCATACCTTGTTTCAACGGTACCGCGGGTTCCTAACTCACCTTGAGTGAGATCGAGGATACCGGTTTTCATTCCACGGTTGGCTTCAATAAGCAATAATCCGGAGCATCCGAGCTCCACATCATCGGGGTGCACGCCGATAGCGAGGACGTCTAGTTTCATGAAGCAAAAATAGGTGGAATTAAAATTAGTTCACAGCAAAGTTGGTAAAGAACCTGAGGGATTTGCATCCCCCTTGTATCCTGTATTCCCTCTTATTTCACCGCGGCGGCGCAGCGGTCGCAGCGATAACGCAGCGACTCCCCGTGCCTCCGAGTCCCCGTGGTTCTGTATTTCCTCGTTCCTCGTCTCCTCTCTTCCTCGCTCCTGCTTCGCTGCTGTTCCATTATTAATTATTACTTGTTAATTATTAATTAGTTTCTCCTCGTCTCCTCCATCTTCCCTCCTCCTTCCTATACTCCCCCTGTTCCTCTACCTGTTCTTTCTCAGTATTTCCTCGTTCCTCGCTTCCTATTTTCCTATTTTTATTTTGCCCAAATCATAGTAATTTCGCACAAACACAATTAACTATGAACCTGCACGAATATCAGGCTAAGGAATTACTCAAGAAATACAATGTTCCCGTTCAAGAAGGTGTACCTGTAGACTCTGCCGACAAAGCAGTAGCAGCTTACGAAGATTTGAAGGCGAAATACAACAACAATTTTGCGGTAGTAAAGGCTCAGATCCATGCCGGTGGTCGCGGTAAAGGAACCATCCAAGGTACCGATCAGCGCGGGGTTGCCGTAGGTAAATCAGCCGATGATATCAAACGCATTGCAGGTAATATCTTAGGTGGCACTTTGGTGACCATCCAAACAGGTCCCGCAGGTAAATTGGTAAACAAAGTATTGGTAGCTCAAGACGTTTACTATCCTGGCCCCAACGACGTAAAAGAATTCTATTTATCAATCCTCCTCGATCGCTCAAAAGGTCAGAATGTGATCATGTACAGCACTGAGGGTGGTATGAATATCGAAGATGTAGCTCATGATACTCCTGAAAAAATCTTCAAAGAGTGGGTACACCCCGGTGGCCCGCTTCAAGGGTTCCAAGCGCGTAAAATCGCTTTCAACCTCGGTTTGAGCGGCGAAGCTTTCAAGAACTGCGTGAAATTCGTAACCAATTTGTACAATGCATATGTTGGTTTGGATTGCGCAATGCTTGAAATCAACCCTCTCTTCAAAACAAGTGACGAAAAAATCATTGCGGTTGACTGTAAAATGAATTTGGACGACAACGCCCTCATTCGTCATGCCGACCTCGCTGAACTCCGCGATATTACTGAAGAAGATCCTACTGAAGTAGAAGCCGGTAAATTCAACCTCAACTTCGTAAAACTCGATGGTAACGTGGGTTGTATGGTAAACGGTGCCGGTTTGGCAATGGCTACCATGGATATGATCAAACTGAGTGGTGGTGAGCCTGCGAACTTCCTAGACGTAGGTGGTACTGCTAACGCAACTACTGTAGAAGCCGGTTTCCGCATCATTTTAAAAGACCCTAAAGTAAAGGCGATCCTCATCAATATCTTCGGTGGTATTGTTCGTTGCGACCGTGTTGCACAAGGGGTTATTGATGCTTACAAATCAATCGGTGATATTCCTGTACCCATCATCGTTCGTTTGCAAGGAACCAATGCTGAGGAAGCGAAAAAACTCATCGAAGAAAGCGGCTTGAAAGTTCAAAGCGCCATCTTGTTGAGCGAAGCAGCTGCTTTGGTGAACAAGGCGGTAGCATAGGGAGTTGTGAGTTTTAAGTTTTTAAGTTATTAAGTTATATAAGTCCCGGCCTTCGGCCGGGACTTTTTTGTGGCTGAAATTGCGGTTTCTTTTTCTACAGAATCCCCGTGCCTCTGTATTTCCTACATCCTTTATCCTACGTCCTCCCTTCTATTTAACCGCGGCGGCGCAGCGTCCTTCGACTGTGCCTCCGGCCCGCCCTTCGACAAGCTCAGGGACCGCTCAGGACAAGCCCGCAGCGTTTTCGCAGCGCAGGCAGTGTCACTACCATTCCTCGTTCCTGTATTCCCCCTGTTCTTCCCCCTCTTCCTTCTCTGTATTTCCTCGTTCCTCGTCTCCTCTTATCCTCGTTCCTGCTTCGCTGCTGTTCAATTATTAATTGTTCTCAGTCGATTCTCACATTCTTCTCCTTCGGATATTTCACCGTATAACTCAAGGTTTGCTTTTTATCTTCTTTCGGAGCAAGGGTCATACGCCATGTGAGTTTTTGCGTGTCATTGTCTTTCTCAGCTTCGGTGGCTTTGGTGTTGTCTACTTCTATTTCTTTGGAAGGGCTGATTGGGAATTGATCTTCCACCACAATATTAATAGCTACGTTCTTGTTATTGCGAACCATTATTTCATAGGTCCTGCTGTCAATTTTATTGGAGCCGAGAAAACGTTTTTGACTGCTTTCTTTCAGTAAGGTTCTTTTTACTTGAACGCCTTTGTCTCTTCCCAAACTTAAGCTGAGTGTGTCGCTTGCGTTAAAAAGATCCAAGAAAGATTTCCCTATAAAAGTTCCTTCTACATACAAGCTGGCTTCGCCCGGTAACAAGTTCAATTCTTGCCAATTGATGATTCTAGCTGTTAAAAATGCAGCCGATTCTATTTTTGGCGCCGCGTAGTATTCATATTGTGCGTCAATATCAAAGGCATCGATGTCAACCGTATATTGTTTGCCATCGTTGGGAACAGAATAGGGTTGTGAAATTTCGTAAACGGTTGATGTAGGTTGGTAAAGAAGTGTTGTGCTGACCGCTGATGGAGTTTTCTTCCTTTTCACTTCAGAATAGTTGTTGGAATAAGATGATCCATCACTGTTTCCGGAAGACGAATAGCCTATGACTACTACTTCGTCTAATCTGCTTGCTGACATCGACAATGCCAAAGTTGTCATACTTGATCCGGCTTTGATTTCTGCTGTTTCAAAGCCGACAAAACTTACAATTAGGGTAGCATTTGGATCACTGTTTTGCAAATAATAGAATCCATCTTTGTTAGTAGAGGTGGCTATTTTAGTTCCTTTGATTGATACAGTTGCGCCAATAATTGGCATTCCCGTTTCATCCGTTATTCTTCCATAAGAGGTATTGCTCATGGATCCATTATTGGGTAGGATCATTCCTACTGGTACCGGTGCGCTGTATCTCAAATACCAAGGCAGTAGGGAGGGCTTGGTGCCGTCTTCACTGGGATTGCCGGTGGATAACAAGAGTTTCACTTCTTTCCAATCTTCGCCACTGTTTTGACTAATATTGGCTTTGTAGTTGAAATCGAGTGGGTGGGCTATATCGGTGAGTCGAATATCATACGTGGGATACCAGGAAGCTTCTTTCACCAAATAGGTAAGGGTGAGCGGTGAACTAATGGGTTCTTTTGTTTGGATGGTGATAAGCACTTCGCTGGTGGCTTTGTTCTTTTTGTCGTTCACAGCATTTAGTTGCGCATCTAGTTTGGCAGACTGTTGAAGATAGCTTTGTTGCTCTCTTTCCAATTCACTGAGTTTTGTATAGATTTCAGTGAGTCGTTGACGCTGAAAATCGGCCGCTTCCTTTAATTCCGTTGCCTTTAAAGTGGATTGTTCTCCTTTGATTTGCTGATTCTTGATGATCAAGCTTTCCTCTTGTTTGAAAACATTGGTTTGAGTAATGGTCAACTGCATCTTTTCTTGAATCGCTTTTTTCTGTGTTTCAATAGCGGTAATTTCTTCGCGAGCTTCTTGTTCCTTAAGAAAATTCAATTGATGTACTACGGAAAGAATGGTGATCTTTTGATCGGCTTTTACTTGAATGCTTTGTTTGTCGACTTTGGGCGACAAACCCCCTATAACAATGGTTGAAGTTCCCGCAGTTAACACCGGTTTGGCGCTGCGTTCAATAACGGCACCTTTCAGGAAAACAGTAACTTTTTCGATTTTAGAATCTACGGGAAGGGGCTTTTTAGCTTGAGCTTGAGCCAAAAAGGGGAGTAGGCAAAATGCCAGGGCGTACAGTCTAGTCATACAGCATGGTTTATTGCTGGATGCACTAGCGAGGAATATTACATAAAGGGATTAGGCGATGAGGGCGATAATTCCATACACAAGTACGTATCCGAGTACGGTAGCGAGTAGGAAGATTTTGTCGATGTTTTTCATTTTGATCGTTGGATTTGAGGTATAACGCATAGAAGCTTACCCTTAGTATGTTGTTCTAATGTGTTTCGATGGGGATAAGGCAAGATTCGGGCCAGAATAATTAATAATTAATAAGTAATAATTAATAATTGAACAGCAGCGAAACAGGAGCGAGGATAAGAGGAGACGAGGAACGAGGAAATACAGAACCACGGAGGCTCGGAGGCACGGGGTTTCGCTGCGTTGCCGCTGCGGCCGCTGCGGTAAAAAAACACTAAAAATTTTCAATCAGTTTATTATACCGCAAAGAAACAAAGTACGCAACGGTTCGCAACGAAATACTCAGCGAATTCTCTGCGAGGTCCCTGAGCTGGCCGAAGGCCAAGTCGAAGGGCTCTTTGCGGACTTTGCGGTGAAGCACTCTTCAGCGAAGCCGCACAAGCCTCAACAACTCACCTCTTACCACTCTACCTCACCGAACACTCCTCACCACTTCCCTCAATACCTCATACACTTTCTTCAAACTCTCCTCACTAATGCAATACGGCGGCATGATATACACTGTATTTCCCAGCGGACGGATAAACACTCCTTTCTCCAAAGCCAGTTTTGTAATGGTCGTACCAATGCTATTCAAGTATTCGTCTTTCCCGGAAGTAATTTCAAAAGCGAGAATGGTTCCCAATTGTCGATGGTTCTTAGTATGAACAAACGCTTCATCCGATTTAATTGATGAAATGAATTCTGTATTGGCTTTGCAGATGCGCTCGATGCGAGCAACACAATCGCTGTCTTGCAACAATTCCAAACTGGTAACCGCTGCCGTGCAGGCAAGTGGATTGGCAGTGAAAGAATGTCCATGGAAGAAAGTCTTCAACTTATCATCCGTCACAAATGCTTGATAAATGCGCTCTACACATGCCGTCACTCCCAGCGCCATGGTTCCACCAGTCAATCCCTTGCTCAAACAAATAATATCAGGCGTATGAGCTAAGTATTCGGAGGCAAATAGTTTTCCTGTTCTGTGAAACCCCGTCATCACTTCATCGGCGATACAAATCACTTGATGCTCTTTACATTTGGAAAGAAGGGCATTCAAACCGTCTTTCTCATAAAACTGCATGCAGCCTGCTCCTTGAACCAAGGGTTCGTAAATAAAACAAGCGAATTCCTTCCAATTCAGATCCGGCAATGAGTCCCCTTTCTTTGGCGGATCAATGAATACTACTTCAAATAATTTCTCTTGAAACGCTAGGGTAAACACCGAACGATCGCTCACACTCATGGCACCAAAAGTATCGCCATGATAACTGTTGTTGAAAGCCAACACTTTCGTTCTCCTTCCTCTTTCTTCCTCGTTCCTCTCCCCTCCCGAATCGGCTGCGCCTTTCGAGACTGGATCTTTCTTCGATCCTCCCTCCTCATTCCTCGTTCCTCCCTCCTTATTCACATTCCACCAATACTGCAAACTCATCTTAATGGCTACTTCTGTAGAGGTGGAGCCATTGTCGCTATAAAAAATTTTATGAAAAGTGCCGGGAAGTAAGGGTAATAAGTTCTCTGCCAATTGAACGGCGGGCTCGTGAGTAAATCCTGCGAAGATAACTTGCTCAATAGTACTCGCTTGTTTATAAAGGGCTTCAGCAATTTTAGGGTGAGCATGACCGTGCAAAGTGACCCACCAGCTACTAATAGCGTCAATGTATTCATTTCCCTGATCATCGTACAAAAATTCTCCGGCCCCTTTTACCACGGCAATAGGATCAGGCATTTGCTTTTGGGGCGTAAATGGATGCCATATCACGGCTCTGTCTCTCTGCGATAAATTCATGAGGCAAAGATAGAGAGGGGAGTAATTAATAATTAAGAATTAATAATTAATAATGAAACAGCCGGAATACAGGAATGAGGAGACGAGGAAGCGAGGAACGAGGAAGCGAGGAACGAGGAAGCGAGGAACGAGGAAGCGAGCCAATACAGAGAGACTGCTAGCGCTGCGTTATCGCTGCGGCCGCTGCGCTGCCGCGGTGAAAATAAAAATCGGCTGATTGAAATTCGGAGGCTAATCTGTGAGAATTTCTACTAATTCGGATATCTGTGGTCAAAAAAAGTAAAAGACTTTGCGACTCCTTGGCGCTCTTCGCGCTCTTGGCGGTGAACACCTCCTATTTCTTCATACTAAAAATATAACTCATCGGCACTCCACTAACAGGGTGCTTCGGTTCAATGATCTCAAGATTTTTAAATCCTGCACTACTAAAGAGATGTTGCCAATCGGCCAAGGTTCTATAATACCATTCATATGGCTTCACAAAAGAATCGCCTAAGCCATCCCAAGAACCTTGTTTCCATCCACTGATATCGTCTCCGGCTTGTTGACGAGAATAACTGTGCAAGGTTTGTATCACCAAGCTCCCACCATCTCTTAATAATTTTGGTAGATAGTGAACCAAATTTTTTGCACTCTCCTCGCCTATCAATGCAAAATTGATCACAATGGTATCGTATGAGAAAGGCAGCAATATTCCCCCACTCGCAATTTCTTCATAGCTCGCCAATAAATACATGGCGCCCTTTTTCTTAACGGCTTCAATGATCAAATCGGGCACAAAATCAATACCCGTGCAGATAACACCACGATCGTGTAAGGCCCTACAGAGCCAACCTTCACCACAACCAATATCCAATACTTGTTTGGGAGTGGTTTGCATCACAGCGTCAATAATCGCCTGATTGGTTACCAGCCGTCTCGACTCCAACGCATTCTCTTCAATCAATTTATTCCAAGGAGCAGCATTTAGTTTCCAACTGTCCTTGATCAATTGTTCTCGCATTTACATACTTTTAAAAGGTATTGCAAGCAAATAATATTCAACTCCAACGTTTTAAAGAAGAATGGCCGTTCCAAAAAAGGACCGGCCATTTCTATAGATCATCCTTAACCCAAATATTAGAAAGTTGGATCAGCCGGAGTATTCGGATTGTTATCACGTTCACGGAAAGGGAAAGGCATCAAACTTCTGGTACGCTCGGTAGTAGCTCTACCAAAACGACGCATGTCTACCAATTTTTGTCCGCTCATGTACATCTCAATACAACGCTGTTTGTAAATTTCAGTCAATAATTGATCTGCTGTATAAGGGCCCGTTAGTGCCGGCAAGGCAGCACCCACACCCAAAGGATCAGCAGCAGCCGTTTTAGTCACAACCTTGTTCACTTCGGTTAATGCACTCGTTAAGTCGGGACTCGACTGACGAACATAGGCTTCCGCTTTAATCAAGGTTACTTCACCCGGTAAATAAACAGGGAAGGCTGCGGTACTGGTTCCACCAAATCCTTTAATCACCCAGCGCCATGCAGCAGCACCACTCAATCCAACATAAAAAGAAGTGCGTTTATCTGCTAAATCTGGTTGAATACCTGCAGGTAACCCTAATGTAGAATCAATAGATTGGTATACGTTAAAGTTAGAAGCACAAGTTTCGAAAATGGTATTCAAATTGGCTGCATCGAAATTCAAGGTAGATTTCTTTGTTAGGTCAACTGAATTCGCGGCAGCAAGAGCATCTGCATATTTTCCTGCATACAAAGCATAGCGCGCCTTCAATGCTCTTAAAGTATTGGGAATATCAAGGCCTGCCGGAATATTTGCCGTAAAGGCAGATGAAATAGCAGTAGCACTGATGGCAGCCAACGCTTCGTCAATTGCAGTGATGGCTCTATTGTACGCATCAGTAGCAGTGATAAAGTTTACTTTGTCGCCATTGCCATCCGGAACATGCGTCCAGAAATTCGCCATATTGCCCAAGCTCAAGGCTTTGAAAATAGTGGCGTGCCCAATTAAGCCGGAAGCATATCCTTTATCGGTAAGGTTTTTTGCATTGGCAATTACCTTATCGGCATCATAAATGATTTTGTTACTGGTAGTCCAAAGACCTAACAGCATGGTGTTTGTTCCGTCAACAGTTACACCGCCTGTTTCCAATTGGGCTTCAGCTAGGTTACCGGCATTCAATACTTTTACTTGCTTGGTTACCAAAGCATCAATGGAAACCGAATTGTAGAAGGAACTTCCTCTGCCTAAAGAATAAACACGCTGTAAGCCAACCGTTACTCCGGTTAAACCTGTAGGCGTTGTGAAAATTTTATCTTCAGTTGCACGAGAAGGATCCGTATAATCTTTCTTACAAGAAGGCGTAGTAGCAATCAATGCAACCAACACCAACCCTTGTGCAATATTTATGAATGATTTTTTCATTTGTCTAAAATTTAAATGGTCTTAGAATTTAGCTCTTACAGTGAATGCAAAAGTGCGTGGGATGGGTACTGCACCGAAATCAATCCCTCTTAACAAAGTACTCTGACCTGCAGCATTTACCTCAGGATCAAATCCTTTGTAGTTGTCCCATGATATTAAGTTTCTACCGCTCAAACTAAGATTCAAATCACCGAAGCCTTTGATGCGACCTACATTGTATCCCAACGACAACTCTCTTAGTTTCACGAAAGAACCATCATCGATACGCCATTCTTCAATAGCATACACACCGGAAATATAACCGCGAGGCAACAATCCCTTGTGTTCTTGTTCAGCCACTTCACCGTTACCAACACCTTGACGGGTTCTCCAGTCGGCATTGAATACATCCACTCCTTGAACAAAATCAACCTGTGCTCTCAAGTTCAGTTTTTTGTAACTCAACTCGTTCACAAATGAACCGGTGAATTTCGGATTTGGATCACCGATGATTTTTCTTAATACAGTACCGGTAGGCAATCCGTTGGCATCACGAGAAGTAGTGTAAGAAGCAGCCGTTGTTTGTGTTCCTCTTTCTGTTAAAGGGATCCCAGCAGTGCTCTTTATTTGACCACCATTTGCATCACGTGCAAAGAATGTTCCGTAGAATACCCCTACCGCTTCTCCGGGTAACAAGGCAATAGGCGCACCCGCGTTGGTAGAGAATTGAGCAAGCGAAGAACCTAAATTCAATACTTTATTTCTGTTCTGGTTGTAAATGAAAGTTACATCCCAGTTGAAGTTCTTATTACGAACAGGTGAACCGGTTAATACCAATTCAATACCCTTGTTCTCCAAGCTACCGAAGTTATCGAGACGGCTGCTAAAACCATTGGATGGAGCAATTACGCGGTCGAATAACAAATCGGTTACTTTCTTCTGATAGTAGTTAAAAGTTAATCCGAGGCGGTTATTGAAGAAACTCATATCAGTACCAATTTCCAACTCACCTTGGCGTTCAGGGCGCATTTGAGTATTGGCCAAAATAGTACTTGAGGTGAAACTTGTTCTTCCAACAAACGCAATTGAAGAATACGCGTTGAAACGATCGTAGGCACCGATGCCGGTAAGGTTACCCGATTGACCATACGCTGCACGTAGTTTCAGTTGATCGAACCAAGAAGAGATTGGAAGTTTCTTCCAATATTCTGTCTCGCTCAACAAATAGCTACCGCTTACTTTGAAATAGGTTTGGTTTCTTTCTTCTTTTGCAAATACAGATGATCCATCCACACGAACAGCTCCGGTTAAGAACAATTGATTCTTATAACGGAAATTCTGTTGGAGGTATCCACCGGAAATGCTCAATTCTCCTCTCTGATCTGCACCCGCCAAAATAGTAGACGCACCGTTTACAGTTTCAATGAAAGGAGCCAATCCTCTACCTTGTACGAGTGAGAAGGTTGAGCGCTCGTATTGTTGAGAATAACCTACTTGAGTAGTAGACGCAATATTTTTCGTCAACTCTTTCTGATAAGTTGCATTCAACTCATTGTTGATTTGAAAATAGTTGCTCACAGCAGCACTTGCATAACCGTTCAAGGTTGGATCCAAGCTGGCACCACCACCCCAGAAAGCGGTATTCACGTTGTATGCAAATGGAGGAATATAGGTTGTACCTTGCTGTG
The DNA here is from genome assembly GCF_050589245.1 of Endoryza foliicola. NCBI lineage: Bacteria > Pseudomonadati > Bacteroidota > Chitinophagia > Chitinophagales > Chitinophagaceae > Endoryza > Endoryza foliicola. The sequence goes on from NZ_JBOBEW010000007.1 coordinate 211,293, forward strand.
AAAAGTTATCAATACCCATTGTATAGTCGATAGTCAAGCCCTTCATTGGTTTTGCTTTCAAAGAGAAGCTTGAAATTACACGGTTGGTGCTGGAACGTTGCTTTACATCCTCAATGATAGAAACGGGATTAACACGACCTCTTTCACCTACAGCTTTGATATTACCCAATGCATCGCGTGTCCAGATATCATGGAAGTTACCTAAGATGGTTACACCGTTCATTGGTGAGAAGAATGAGTTACCATCAGGTTTTTCATTAGAAGTACTGTTCACATAGTTCAATCCCATGCTGGCAGTTAACCAATTGTTGATGGTTTGTTCAATGTTTGAGCGGAAGCTGAAACGTTTGAAATCGGTTCCTTCCACAATACCTTGATTGGAGAAATAAGAACCTGATAAATAATATTTCGTTTTAGCAGCACCACCTGAAACTGAGATGTTATTGTCGGTACCAATTCCAGTTCTGAAAATATAATCCCAGTAATTGTAACGCGTTACATTGGTAGTATTCGTTAAAGCCGGAGTAAGGATGTCTTGCGTTTGAACATCAGGTGATCCTCCAAACTTCGTAGGAGCTTCATTGATTTTAACTTGCTTGCGCAATTGGTTCACCATTACGCTAGAAGAGAAGTTTACAGTGGGGGTTCCGCTGGTTCCGCGTTTGGTGAAAATTTGGATAACACCGGCATTGGCACGTGAACCGTAGATCGCTGCAGCAGCGGCTCCGTTTAACACTTCAATTCGCTCAATATCGGCAGGGTTGATATCGGCCAAACGGTTGGTACCGATGGTTCCTACAAATCTACCTCCGTCGTAACCACTTTGAGTATTGGTAACACGATTGGTAGCGTTGCTCACAATTACCCCATCCACAATGTAAAGAGGCTCCGATGAACTGTAAATTGTACTGATACCACGCAAGCGAACAGATATCCCACCTGCTGGGTCTCCACTGTTTTGAATGATCTGCGCACCGGCTGTTTTACCTTGCAAGGCTTGCAATACGTTTCCTGAAGCTCCCTTGGTAAGTTGGTCGGCCTTTACAGAACTGATGTAGTTACCTAATTGACGACGTGTAGTTCCGGCAGAAGTACCCGTTACTACCACTTCATCTAAATTCAACGCATCGGCACTCAATTGCGCATCTACTGTGTAACTGGCGCCTGATCCAATTTGTAGCGATTGACTGTAAGCCTTGAAACCTACGCCTGAGAACTCAATAGTATAAGTTCCGGCCTTCAATTCTGCGTTCAATGTGTAAGAACCATTGGCTTCTGTAGAAGTACCAAATGTGGTGTTCTTAATGGTTACTGATGCTCCGGCAATGGGCTTATTGTCTTTGCCCACCACTTTCCCGGAAATGCGCACTTGTGCAAAGGCTGCCGCCGTAAGCACAAAGTTCAAGAGCAGTATCATGGATACTCTCAGAACGGCGCGAAGTTTTGGTGACTGAATGGATTTTGTAAACATTGCTAATTATTAAAGTTTTTAATAAACCGTTATTCCGGCTTTTGCATAAGGAATCAAGGATAGATCATTTGATGGCTTTTCAGTGATCAGGAAATCAATATCTTTTGCTTCGCATACATTGATGCGTTGAACAGTGTCTAACTTTTCGGCAATGGCAACACTCATTACTTTCTCGCTCGATTCTATCATAGCTTGCTTCACTTGTACTACTTCCCAATCACTATCAGTTATACCTTTTTGTGAGTCAATTGCATTGGTACCGAGGATACAGAGATCGGCTTGAATTTGGCGAATTTGCCGAATCGCTTGTCCGCCCACAGCCATTTGTGCTTGTTTGGAAACGATGTCTCCAATTTGAATCAATTTGATATTAGGATGTTGCAAGTATTCAACTGCTGCCGGAATACTGGTAGTGATGAACGTTGCGGTGAGTTGCTCGGGTAACATTCGGATCATTTCCAGAATGGTAGAGCCACCGGTGGTCATTACATACATCCCGTCTTTAATTAGTTGTACGGCTTTGGAAGCAATCACGCGCTTTTCATTCGCGGCGTAAATATTGGAGCTCCGAAAAGAAGAATGAAATGAGAGGGAAAGAGCACCGCCGTGCACTTTAAACAGTCGGCCTTCGTCTGACAGTTCTTGGAGGTCGCGCCGAATAGTGTCTTCCGACACATCGATGGCTGCACAAAGATCTGCAGTCAACACTTTGTTGTGCAGGTTGATCTGATGCAGAATGTAGTTTTGACGCTCCTTTTTCAGCATGCCAACAGTTAGTTTAGGTGATTTCCTCGCCCAAATTCGGAACAAAAACGCAAAAAACCGCAAAAAGTTTAAAAATTATGCGGTATTTGTCGTGTTTATTGACAATCACTTGTGGATAAATGCTGCTTTTAGCGGGAAAAAGGAGGGAGATAATTAATAATTAGGAATTAATAATTAATAATTGAACAGCCGGAATACAGGAGGGAGGATGTAAGGAGACGAGGAACGAGGAAATACAAAAAGAAGAGGGAGGACTGAGGAAATACAGAGAGGGAACTCTGCTATGTCTTTGCGGCAGTTCGCGGACACTGCTGTGAACACTGTATTCCATTCAGTTTACGCTACCGCAAAGAAACAAAGAACGCAAAGGTTCGCAACGTTAAACCCTGCACTGGTCCTTGAGTAAGCCGTAAGGCTTCACGGGCTTTACTGTGTAGAAAGAAAAAGTCTTCAACCTTCTAACCTATTCCAAAAAAATACCGCCACGATCAATCGCGGCGGCACAAAAATTCGAAATAAATTATTCAAAAATTAATAACTCAAAAACTCTTCATCACTCAACCTAACTGCCGGCCGTTCCACTATTAATTATTAATTCTTAATTATTAATTAACTCGGCTGTTTCATTATTAATTATTAATTCTTAACTATTAATTTTTAATTATCCTACTCTCACCGATACCTGCGTAGTGTCCCACTCAATAATCAAATTGCTTCCTTCAAAACGGAAGGTCAATTTTTCAACACTGGCACTTAATTTCTTTACAGGAACTTTTACTTTCAATACATCTTTCGCTTTGATTTTTTCATAACCAAAAGAACCCCATTGCTTCAATTCACTGTTCAAAATGATGGTCCACTCAGATTCTGTGGGAATAGAAAACAAAGAATAAGTTCCGGCTTTGATAGCTTGTCCACCAAATTTTGTATCCTTTGCAAAAGTGATTTCAGTAGCTTCATTCGCACCGGTTCTCCAAACTTGTCCGAAAGGAACCAAGGCACCAAAGATTTCGCGTCCTTTTTTAGAAGGCTGACCATATTTCACTTTTACATCGCCGGAAGCTGCTTCAGCTTTGGGACTTTGTGCTTGAGAACAAGAGGCAAATACGCCAACCGCTAAGGTCATTAATAACAGTACTTTTTTCATATGTATTTTGTTTTTATTATTGAACAATCATGTCGAGTTGATCTAAAGACTTTTGCATGGGAGGACCAATTTGTCCATCGAAAATAATGCTTCCAAATTTTTCCCAAGGATACCATTTCAAATGAAAATCGAAATACCACTGCACCACGGTTGCTCCTTCCGAGGGCGTTAATTCCAACACCCCTATAATTTTATCTTGCCCGTTGCGAGTCCATTCCGTTTCAATTCTATTCGAATCTTTCGCGATTAACTGAACCTTCATTTCATCAGAACTAAAACCATCTTCTCGGAATTCTCCATTTTTCAAATCTTTCTGCTGTAATAAAGCGTTCCAGTTTGCCCATTGTTTGATGTCCATTACTTGTTTGCGAACCGCACTTGCATCTCTATTAATGGTAATGGCCCTTGAAATGCGAACATGCGAAGGTAATAACAATGAAAGCAAGGTGATTAGCAATCCAAGTGCTAACAAACTAATGAATCCTAATTTAATAATACGCATAAACTATCTTAAAAGATTACTCCCATTTAAAACTTCTGGCAGCCAATCCATAGATCAATACAGCCCAAACAATTAAAATAGCAATTTGTTGACCACAATCTATTAAATGGGCTCCTTCAAAACTTACGTTCCGCATTGAATCGTTCAGCGCCGTAAGGGGTAAAAACTTGATGATTGATTGCAAAAACGACGGTAATAAACTTTTCGGGAAGAAAGTTCCTGACAAGAAGTATTGTGGGAACATAAAAAGGTTGGCATAAATGGGAATCACGTTCTGATTTTTGGCAATACTGCTGATGAAAAAACCAAATCCCATAAACACCAATAATCCTAGAAAGCACAATACCATTAATTCAACAAACGTGATCCAACCATGGGCCAAAGTAAAGCCATAGGCGAATTTTCCAAATGCGATGATCACAACAGCCGTCAGCAATTGAAAAATGATTCTAGCCAAACTCTCCCCTAATATTATATATCCACGCTTAATGGGTGTTGTATACATTCGTTTTAACACCAAGGTTTCACGAAGTGAGTACAACACAAAAGCTACACCAAATACGGCCGCGCCAATCAAAGAAAATCCGAGCATGCCGGGCAAGTAGAAATCAATTTGTTTGTAAGGACGACCTGGAATGATCTCACTGCTCACGGTTGCATAATTCGTCATATCAGGATTCATCTGTGCGTTAACAGAACTGATCACATCTCTCAGAATAGATTGCAGCACAGGAATATCGCGCTGACTTGCCGAGCTGGTAATTAAATGAACATCGTATTGATTGGCTGCACCTGCTTTTTTCTTCACTTCAATCATCGCGGCAATTCTTCCTTTGCGCAAACGATCCATTAATTCAGCAGTATCGGCCTTTTCGATATTCAATACTGGAACTGAACTAATGGCCGCATATACTGCATTGGTAGAATCTGTTCTGGGACTGAAAGCAACATCCACAGAAACTCCTCCTCCCTTTCCTATAGATCCGAAAATTGTGATCAACACAATTGGGAAGAACAAACTGAAAAAAACTGCCTGCGGACTACGAAAAACGGTACGTAAACTGGCTTTGGTGATCGCCAACATACCCCGAATATTGCTGTAAGAAGCCATTCTATAATGTATTAAATAGGGTCACAATTTACCCAATTGTTATTTATAAATCTTTATCAAATCATGAACACAATGACCTTTTCTACTGATGTACGACCTCTACAGGGTCGTTAGCTCGCTAATTGTTCTATCTTCATTCCTCGTTTCCATACCAAATCCAACGCGATAAATCGCGTTGCTACAACTCATACCCACTTCAAACTCCGCCGCGATAAATCGACGGCGGTCCTTCGTCACAATTACCAAATAACTATTTAAAACTCACGCTCCTCGTTCCTCTTATCCTCGTTTCCTCGCATCCTATTCCCCCTATTCCTCTCCCTGTTCTTTCTTCCGCTTCCTCGTCTCCTCGTTCCTCTCATCCTCGTCTCCTCTCCTCCTACTCCACCACCACATCAAACGCCATTTTTGCCTGAGCCTTCCCCATTGAGTTTTTTAAGTATTGCGCAGAGCGGTACCATTGAAAAGCCTCTGCCCCCATTTCTTCTTTCATCCACTTCAACTTCGTTTCTTCTTTGTAAGAGCCAAATAACTTTTCAAAAAATTTGGTAGGTTCAGGATACGTACGCAATCCATACTCGCTAATTTTCGCCATCCGAGCAGCACAAGCAATGGCTTCATTCAAACCACCAATTCTATCTACCAGTCCCAACTCAATAGCTCTTGAGCCACTCCAAACGCGGCCTTGACCGATTGAATCAATTTCTGCTTTGCTTCGGTGACGTCCTTCTGCCACGCGAGCCAAAAAAGTTTGATAAATACTGTCTACACTTCTTTGTAGCCAAGCTTTTTGCATTGGCGTCAATGGCTTATAAGTAGCCATAGCATCGGCATCGGGCGCTGTTTTCACGCCATCGAAGGTTACTCCTAATTTGTTATTGAAGAAAGAAGCCAAATTTGGAACGATGCTGAAAACTCCTATAGAACCCGTAATAGTGTTGGGCTGTGCGAAAATACTATCCGCTGTACACGTTGAATAGTAACCACCTGAAGCTGCCACATCACCGAAGCTTACAATAACCGGTTTTGATTTCTTTGCAAGTGTTAACTCACGCCACATTACTTCACTGGCCATAGCGCTACCTCCACCCGAATTCATTCTCAACACAATGGCTTTCACTTGATCGTCTAACCGCGCTTTGCGGATCAAATTGCGATACGAATCTCCGCCGATGGCATCTTCCTGTGCTTTGCCATCAATGATATCTCCTTCTGCAAAAATAACAGCAATGCGATCTTTCGATTTTACTTCAGTGATCGAAGTATTCTCGAGGTATTTTCCGATGGGGACAAAATTGATCGATTGAATGGTTGAAGCCTCTACCTTTCCTTTGATTTCAGCACGAACTTCATCATCGTATTTAGCACCGTCGATGAGTTTGTATTTTACCGCATCTGCGGCGTTTTCGATAGAATGGTTCACAGCCAAGCTCCGAAGAGTGGCAGTGTCTACGTTTCGAGACGCCGATACCAAAGCCAAGAAATGATTGTAGAGGTCATTTACCAATACGTTGCTTTGCAAACGGTTGGGTTCCGTCATCTGATTCGTACGAAAAGGTTCTGTAGCGCTCTTGAACTGACCTGCATAGAAAATTTGAGGTTCAATTTCCATTTTATCGAGCAAGCCTTTCATGAAAAAATAGTTCATGGAATAGCCGCGCCAGTCGAGGCCGCCTTGCGGATTGGTGTAAACTTTATCTGAAACACTGGCTATAAAATAAGCACCTTGTGTTATTACATCGGCATAGGCATAAATAAACTTTCCTGATTTTTTAAAGTACTGAAGGGCTTCGCGAATGTCTTCACTGGTTCCAAATCCATTGCCGTTTGCACCTGCTTTCAAATAAATACCTTTTACAGCCGGATCTGTTGCAGCATGACGAATCAATTGCACCAATTGAAATTGAGAGGGATTGTCGTACGACTCGCCTGATTCTAATTTTCCAAAAGGATCGTCTTTCACACGCTCTTGAAAAGTTTGCGCCAAATCGATTGTAAGAACGGCATTTACACCAATCGGTTCTTTCGGTTTTGAACCCAAACTTGAAACAGTTCCAATCAAAAATAAGATCCCGATTAGTACCACCACTAAAATGGCTGTGAGGGTAGCTAGAAATATTTTCAAAAAGCTATTCATTTATATCTCCTGTTTATTACAAAATTCAATGATATTTGAGGTCTGTAAGGTAGGTAAATTATGAATAAAGCATATCTTCTGATAGGCGGTAATACCGGCGATCGACTGAAAAACATGGAACAAGCGGTGGAATGGATCGAAAAACGCGCCGGAATGGTAAAGACACTCTCATCCTTATACGAAACGGCTGCTTGGGGGAAGACCGATCAGCCCAATTTCTTCAATCAGGCACTTGAAATTGACACCCCGCTGGAAGCCCCTGAATTATTGACCTGTTTGCTTCAAATTGAGCTGGATATGGGGCGAATTCGGGAAGAAAAATACGGCCCTCGTATCATTGATATCGATATCCTGTTTTTTAATGCAGAAATCTACCATTTGCCACAGTTATCCATCCCCCATCCGGAAGTTCAAAACCGTCGGTTTGCACTGTTACCAATGGTTGAAATAGCACCTCATTTCATTCATCCTGTACTTCAACAAAGCATGCAGGAACTTTTAGACCATTGCAGTGACCCCCTTCAAGCCCGAAAATTAGAAACAGAATAGGCTGTCTCGATTCTTCTGGCTTTTCACGTTTTCTCACCGCAGCGGCGCAGCGTCCTTCGACTGTGCCTTCGGCCCGCCCTTCGACAAGCTCAGGAACCGCTCAGGACAAGTCCGCGGCGGCAACGCAGCGAATCCCCGTGCCTCCTCCCTCCCCCTGTTCCTCTCCCTGTTCTTTCTTGATCTCGCCGGCCGTTCCATTATTAATTATTAATTATTACTTATTAATTATTTACTCTTCTTTTCCACACGCCACCCCCACTGGCCCTCACACCAACCGAATTTGGTAATTTGCAACCGGATTTAGGAACTGCTATAGCGTGGATGAAGTATGAAGTATCATTTTATTACGATTGAAGGAAATATTGGTGCCGGGAAAACGACACTTTCGCACTTGTTGGCAAGACATTTCAACGCCCGATTGGTTTTGGAAGAATTTGCCGACAATCCTTTCTTGCCCAAATTTTATGAAAACCCTAAACAATTCGCCTTTCCGCTCGAACTCTTTTTCATGGCAGAGCGTTACAAACAGTTGAAAGAATTGATCCATACCAAGGATCTTTTTCAGCAAGTAACCATTTCCGACTATCTGTTCACCAAATGTTTGCTATTTGCTAAAGTGAATTTGCCGGATGAAGAATTCAGATTGTATCAAAAATTGTTTGAAATCATTCACACTCAATTGGCGCAACCTGAAATCCTGATCTATTTACATGCACCGGTTCAAAAACTGCAGCAAAACATCAAGAAACGCCAAAGACCTTACGAACAGAGTATACCGGATGAATACTTGTTCAATATTCAACAAACCTATACCAACTATATCAAGCAACACAATATAAAAACGTTGTTCGTGGATGCTTCGAATGCCGATTTTTTGACCAATAAAAAGCATTTGGACATCATAATCGAAGCCTTGGAAAAAGACTACGATCACGGACAGCATTATCTTACATTACCATGAGTGACGCAAGCGAACTAAAAAAGAAACTCTTTCCCATTATCAATTATGAATTTACATGGTTTCTGTTTGGACGCGCCTTATTCATTGCGGGAATGCGCATGAACCCCGTTCTACTCGGCTGGATCTTGTATGAAAAAACCGGCAGTAAGTTGGCATTGGGAATGCTTGGATTAAGCGAAGTGATCCCTGCGGTTTTGTTGGCTTTACCGGCGGGTGTAAGAGTGGATCGCAGTAACAAAAGAAACCTCTTGGTCATATGTTTAGCAGCCTATTTTCTAGTCGAAATCTTACTACTGATATTAACGGCACCTTCCATCAGTTCACAGATTAGTCCAAGTTTATTCTCATGGCTAATCTATACCTGCATTTTTGGAACCGGAATTATTAGAGCCTACAGCGGACCGGCCTTCAATGCATTTCTAGCGCAATTGGTGCCAACGGAAAATTTAGTAAGGGCTGCGTCTGTTAACAGCATGGGATGGTTGGTAGCAGCAGTTGCCGGACCAGCGCTTGCAGGTTTGTTGTTGGGCTATACCAGCATTACCGTTTCATACATTATCGGCGGCTCTTTTGTTTTGGCAGGTTTGTTACTCTTCAGCTTAATTAAACCAAAGGAAATTGTTTGGAACCCCGGTAATAAGAAAACATGGGACAGTGTAAAAGAAGGATTGCATTTTGTTTGGAATCAAAAAGCATTGATGGGCGCCATGAGTTTAGATATGTTCGCTGTGTTGTTTGGTGGTGCCACAGCCTTGTTGCCGGTATTTGCAAAAGACATCTTACATGTTGGACCGGAAGGATTGGGGTGGTTGATTTCGGCCACTTATATTGGAAATTTTGTTGCCATTGCATGGTTAACGGCAAAACCATTGAAAAAACATCAAGGCAAATTGTTGTTTCAAGTAGTAGCATGGTTTGGCGTGTGCATTATTGTATTTGCATTTTCAAGGTCGTTTTGGTTAAGTTTCTTCGCGCTGTTTGCAAGTGGCATTTTTGACGGAGTAAGTGTGATCATACGCGGAACAATATTTCAACTCTTTGTTCCTGATGAAATGAGAGGCAGAGTATCGAGTGTGAATTCTATCTTTATCAATAGTAGCAATGAATTGGGTCAATTTGAAAGTGGAGTAGCTGCATCTGCTATGGGAACTGTTCCCTCTGTACTATTTGGTGGATGTATGACCATCATTGTAACAATCGTAACTTGGTATAAAGCAAAAGGACTGAAAGAACTTAATTATTGACAAAACCATCTGAATTAAAGGCATCACAGCCTCACTTTAAGATTCTTTTTCACATGTCAAGTTTTTTGCTTAATTTTTAATCCTTAATTATTCATTGAACAGTGTCGGATCGATTGAAAAACTGGGAGAAGAAATCGGCGGAGCATTCGAAACAATACAAACAGTATTTGGAGAGAACCAACCGCAATGTGATTTTGAAGCAATTGCCCGATTTGCACGAAGAAGCATTCGAGAAAGTTGACTGCTTGTCTTGTGCAGCGTGTTGCAAAAACTATTCTCCTCGGTTTAAAACACCCGACATCAAGCGAATAAGTAAGTACTTAAAGATGAAAGAAAGCATCTTTATTGAAACCTACCTCGTACTAGATAAAGAAGGGGATTATGTAGTAAAATCGAGCCCTTGTCCATTTTTAGGAAGCGATAATTATTGCAGCATCTACGATCAGCGGCCTAGTGATTGCCAACGTTTTCCGTATACCGATGAAGATGTAATCTTCAGACGACCCGCCTTAACGCTAAAGAATGCAAGTTTCTGTCCGATTACGTATTATGTGCTAGAAGGACTATTGGCTGCTGAAAAAAACAAATGAGTCTTTTCATTGTAATAATAGCCTAAAATTCTACCACCATGAACCGTCGTCTCTTTTTAAGATCCGGTCTACTAACTGCCGGTGCGCTCACCCTTGCCAAGCAAGAGCTGATCGCCAATTTATTTCAACAGCCTGCATGGAAAATTCAAATGTTAACTGAAAACATCGGAGTGTTTACGGAGCGAGGAGGAACCATCTTGTTCAACTTCACTGCCGACGGAATAGTGGTTGTAGATTCCCAATTCCCCGATCAAAGTAATCATTTGATTGAAGAGTTGAAAAAACGCAACCAAGGATTCGCATTATTAGTAAACACCCATCATCATGGCGATCATACTGGCGGAAACATTTCTTACAAGGGCTTAGTTAAGCACGTTTTGGCCCACGAAAATTCATTAGTGAATCAAAAGGCCGCGGCTGCCGCACAAAAATCGGAAGACAAACAATTGTATCCCGATCGCACCTACCGCGAAACCTGGTGCGAAGACATTGGTGGCGAAAGAATGTGCCTGTATTATTTTGGTGCGGGACATACCAATGGCGATAGTGTAGTTCATTTCGAAGATTCAAATATTGCCCATATGGGAGATCTGTGTTTCAATCGCCGCCATCCGTTTGTTGACCGCTCCGCAGGCGCCAATATGAAAAATTGGATCACAGTACTGGAGAAAACTAAAAAGAAATTGGACAAGAAAACGCGCTATGTGTTTGGTCACAGCGCCGAAGGGTACCAAATTCTGGGAACGCACGAAGATCTGAGCAAGTTTGGTGAATATTTGAATGGTGTATTGGATTTTACCGACAAAGAGATCAAAGCCGGTAAAACCAAGGAAGAATTCATTAAAACCACCACCCTTCCTTTTAAAACAGAATGGTCGGGAGATGGACTGGCTCGTCCACTTACTGCCGCTTGGGATGAACTAACAGCACCAAAATAGTTTTGTTGAATCTTTTGAAAAATTGGCCCTGAGGGGCCTTTTTTTGTTTTAAGTGGTGGGTATTGTGGTTTAGGTGTTAGGCATTAGGCTTTGGGCTTTAGGCTTTAGGCTTTAGGTCTTGCACGGAATGTCATTCTCAAATTATCACACCAACCAATTCACTACTCCAACCCTCCCATTCTCCTCTTTCCTTTCTTCCTCCTGTTCTCCCGGCTTTACAATTATTAATAGATTTTTCACTGCAGCGATCGCGGCGCTGGCAGCCTCTCTGTATTTCCTCCCTTCCCGCAAAAGCCGCCTCCTTCCTCCCTCCTCCTTCCTCCCTCCTCGTCTCCTCTCATCCTCGTCTCCTCTCATCCTCGTCTCCTCTTATCCTCGTCTCCTCTTTCCTTTCTCCCCCCTCTCCCTCCTCCTGTTCTTTCTCCTTCTCCTTCTTTTCCTCATTTTTTGCACTCCTTAAACAAATGGCTGTTAGTGCCAAAATAAAGCGGTAAATTTGCGCGCCAAAGTTCCTGTTTTGGCCCGCATCAAAGTCAACATTCAGTTCTGTACTAAAGCTTTAAAAATGAACCTATTTCAACAACAGTCCAACGAATTTTTAGGTCGTCATATCGGCACCATCGGTTCTGAAGCAGCTATGCTTAAAACCATTGGTGAAACCTCGGTAGACGCGTTGATCAAAAAAACCGTACCAACCGCCATTCAAAAAAAGGATGCTTTGGCCATTCCCGGTGCCATGAGCGAAGCGGCTTTGTTACAACACCTCAAAGACCTTTCTCAGCAGAACAAGATCTATAAAACCTATATCGGTCAAGGGTATTACGATACCTTTACCCCCTCAGTTATTCTTCGCAATATTTTCGAAAATCCAGGTTGGTACACTCAATACACTCCCTATCAAGCTGAGATCTCTCAAGGCCGATTAGAGAGCCTGTTGAACTACCAAACTATGGTGAGCGATTTAACCGGACTCCCCATTGCCAACGCTTCTCTTCTCGATGAAGCAACGGCAGCAGCAGAAGCCATGAACCTTTTCTTCCACCAAGTGAATAAGACAGACGTGGTTACTGCTCCAAAATTCTTTGTAGATGAACAGACTTTCCCGCAAACCATCGACGTGGTGATCACCCGTGCGCAACCACTCGATATTGAAGTGGTAATTGGTGATTATAAAACTGCTACCATCGACGCTACTTATTTCGGCGCCTTGGTACAATACCCCAATGCCGCAGGTTCAATTGAAGATTACCGTTCATTTATCGATAAAGTGCATGGAGTTGGCGCTTACGTAGCAATGGCTACTGATTTATTAGCGCTTACATTATTAACTTCCCCCGGTGAATTGGGTGCCGATGTAGCTTTGGGATCTTCTCAACGCTTCGGCATTCCCTTAGGTTTCGGTGGACCACACGCTGCATTTTTCAGCACCAAAGATGAATTCAAACGCTCTATTCCGGGTCGTATCATTGGTGTGAGCATCGACGCAAAAGGTCAACGCGCACTCCGCATGGCCCTTCAAACTCGTGAGCAACACATTAAACGCGAAAAAGCAACTTCAAATATCTGCACAGCGCAAGCCCTTTTAGCTAATATGGCTGCGATGTATGCAGTATTTCATGGCCCCGACGGATTGAAAGCCATCGCGAAAAGAGTAGCCCTGCTTACGCAAACCGTTGCTGATAGTTTAAAATCGCGCGGTTTTGAATTGGTGTCGAATTCTTTCTTCGATACCATTACAGTAAAAGTAGCTGACAACAGTATCATCAAAGACAAAGCAGAGCGTCAACACATTAACCTACGTTATGTTGGTAAAAACTTAGTTGGTATTTCACTAGATGAAACCACCGGTACCAGCGACTTGTTTGATGTGATCAATTGTTTTGAAAACGAGGTGAACCCTGTTGCATTCGATATCAACTACGATTCTTCGTTGGTTCACATTCCTTCAAACCTCACCCGCACTTCTGAATTCCTTACGCACCCTGTGTTCAACTCACACCGCAGTGAAAGTCAGATGATGCGTTATATCAAGCAACTTGAAAACAAAGACCTTTCCTTAAATACCTCCATGATTTCATTGGGTAGCTGTACCATGAAACTGAACGCAGCTACTGAAATGATGCCATTGAGCTGGCCTGAATGGAGCAAGATCCATCCGTTTGCACCTTCTAACCAAACTGAAGGGTACAAACAAATGGCCTCTTTATTGAGCGAGTATCTCTGCACCGTTACAGGTTTCGATGCTTGCAGTTTGCAACCTAACAGTGGCGCACAAGGTGAATATGCAGGCTTGCTTGCCATTCGCAATTTCCACTTAGCTAATGGCGACACACAACGCACCGTTGTTTTGATCCCCATTTCTGCTCACGGAACCAATCCGGCGAGTGCGGTTATGGCGGGAATGAAAGTAGTTGTAGTAAAAGCCTTGGAAAACGGATACATAGATGTAGAAGATTTCAAAGCAAAAGCAGCTCAATATGCTGAAACGCTTGCAGGTACCATGATCACCTATCCAAGTACCTATGGCGTTTTCGAAGAAAGTGTAAAAGAAATTTGCGATATCGTTCACCAATACGGTGGCCAAGTGTATATGGACGGTGCTAACATGAATGCACAAGTGGGGTTAACATCACCCGGTTTAATTGGTGCCGATGTTTGTCACTTGAACTTGCACAAAACTTTCGCGATTCCGCACGGCGGTGGTGGTCCCGGCATGGGCCCCATTTGTGTTAGAAAGCATTTAGCTCCACATTTGGCAGGTCACGTTATATATGGCGATGGAACGGTTGGTAAACCACAAGGCGCAGTAAGTGCGGCTCCATTCGGTTCTGCTTCAATTCTGTTGATCAGTTACGCCTACATCCGTTTATTAGGGTCAGAAGGCGTTAAAATGGCAACCGAATACGCGATCTTGAATGCCAACTACATGAAAGCGCGTTTGCAAAACGATTTCGACATTCTCTATACAGGCAGTAATGGAACTTGTGCACACGAGTTCATTGTAGACCTACGTCCTTTCAAAAACACGGCAGGTATTGAAGCAGAAGATGTGGCCAAACGTTTGATGGACTATGGTTTCCACGCTCCAACTATGAGCTTCCCTGTTCCGGGAACCATTATGATTGAGCCTACTGAAAGTGAAGACAAAGCAGAGCTCGATCGTTTTTGTGATGCGATGTTGGAAATCAGAAAAGAAATCGCAGCTATTGAAAATGGAAGTTCTGATAAAAAAGACAATCCATTGAAGAATGCACCTCATACGCAGTTCATTGTAGCTGCCAATGAATGGACGTATTCATATAGCAGAGAACAAGCGGCGTATCCGCTGGCTTATGTACGTCAAAACAAATTCTGGCCAACAGTTTCAAGAATCAACAACACCCACGGCGACCGCAATTTGATCTGTACTTGCGAACCGATGGAAAGTTATATGTAAGAAAAAAGCGGTGAAGAAATTCACCGCTTTTTTTATGCTTGTGCATACTTGTTTCGATATTCAACCGGCGTTAGTCCGGTTATTTTTTTGAAGGTAGTTCGAAAAGCCTTGGTATCGGTATAGCCTACTTCATACATTACTTCATTAATGTTCTTTCGCGAAGATTCAAATTGTCGTTTCGCCGATTCTATTCGCACGCGTTGCATGTATTCCAACACCGAATTATTGGTAGCAGCCTTAAACCTTCTTTCAAAACTTCTTCTTCCGATGGCTACTTTATCGGCTAATTCATCAACACTTAATTTTTCTCCTACATTTTTCTCAATAATTTGTTGTGCTTCTAATACCGCAGCATCACCATGATCTTTCTGGCCTTGAAACAAAGCGAAAGCAGCTTGACTGTCGCGATCAATGTCGATTGCGAAATATTTAGAAGCGAGAATGGCCAAATCTCTACCCACATACTTCTCTACCAAATACAACAAAAGATTCCAATAGGAATTTGCGCCGCCGCTCGAATAAACAGATCCCTCTTCCGTAATAATGGATCCATCTACAATAGTTACTTCGGGGTACAACTCTCTAAATTCTTGGTAGAAGCCCCAATGGGTGGAGCATTTTTTTCCATTCAATAATCCGGTGGCTCCTAGTAAAAACGCTCCAACGCACAAAGAAGCCACAGAAGAGCCTTTTTCATGTTGTGCCTGGATCCAAGGCACCATTCTTTCATTCAACTTAATGGCTTCGCGCATGTTTCCAAAAAGCGCCGGAATGATTACCAAATCGTACGTAGCAGAATCTGATAATAACTTTTCGGTTTGTACGATAAATGAACCAAACTGAAGTGCCACTTGAGGAGCTGCACCTACTAACTTCACATCAAAAATGGCATCTCTGCCTTGAGCTTGTAAGAATTGATTCACGGCGCTGAAAAGGTAGCGTGGGTCTGCAATTGCTTGCATTACGCAACTCTCCGGAACTAAAATGGCAATTTTTATCATCAATAAATGTACAAATTCTGTCGCAAACCACCCTTCCTTTGTCGTTTCCACACATATATTGTTCAAATTTTTTCGGCTAGGTTTGCATTAAATTAGAACATTAATTTTCAAAATATGTCAACTCCAATTACAGTTAGCGTACTTGTAAACGCCCCGTTAAAGAAAGCCTGGGACTATTTTTCTTTGCCGGAACACATCACTCAATGGTGTCAGGCTAGTGCCGATTGGCACGCTCCAAAAGCCAGTAATGATCTCAGAGAAGGCGGTAAGTTTTCAACCACCATGGCTGCAAAGGACGGGTCTTTCTCATTTGATTTCGGAGGCACCTATACGAAAGTAGTTCCCAATGAAATGTTTGCTTATACGATGGAAGATGGAAGAACCTGTTCCGTAAGTTTTGATGAAACCGGAGACGAAACATTTATTACTGAGACTTTCGATCCGGAAACAATAAACCCCGTTGAAATGCAAGAGGCAGGATGGCAGGCCATTCTCAACTCCTTTAAAACATATATTGAATCTCATTAATATAGTATAGCCATGAAATTCAAATCACCACACATTTATCCATGCCTTTGGTTCAATCAAAATGGTGCAGAAGCCGCAGATTTTTATTGCGAAGTTTTTCCTGAAACACTCATTGAACAAAAAAGTTATTACGGAGCAGGAATGCACTTACCGGAAGGAACATTGATGACGGCAAAAATGAAGATCTCGGGTTATGAATTACTCATCTTAAACGGAGGCCCCTATTTCACCTTGAGTGAATGTGTATCCCTCGTTATTACATGTGACACTCAAGAGGAGATCGATTACTATTGGAACAAATTAGTAGAAGGCGGAAAGCCATCGAATTGTGGATGGCTAAAAGATAAGTTTGGCTTGAGTTGGCAAGTAGTTCCTTCAAAATTGGGTGAATGGATGACCGGTCCAAATGCCGGGAAAGTTGCCAAAGCTTTCATGAAAATGCGAAAATTTGATTTGAAAGAATTGGAAGAAGCAGCCGGATGAATGGCCTTCAAGTATACTTAAATTTCAACGGCAATTGCAAGGAAGCATTGCAGTTCTATCATGCTGAATTGGGAGGAAGCTTGAGCATTCAAGTATTAGCTGATCAGAAAGAATCAAGCCAGTTTCCAGATCAATTCAGAGAAAAAGTAGTTCAAGGGAAACTAGTCCTTGATACTTGGACAATCTTTGGAACCGACTTACTCGATGAAAAGATCTACATCAAAGGAACAAATATCAGTTTGCTACTTTCTTTTCAATCAAAAGCGGAGTTACTAGAACGTTACCAATCTATGTCTAAACATGGAACCCAGCACGCTCCTCCCCACTCACCCGATGAACAAACTTGTGTGGGAAGTTTTACTGACCCCTATGGTGTACAATGGATATTACAATATCATAACTTCGTATTATGACCGACAACCTTACCATTGAAATATTTAAAACTACAGTACGTCTTCATTCAGATGCAGCACTAATAGTTGGTATTCTTGAAAAAAGAATTCCCGGTGCACAAATCAATTTCGACTTAGCAGATATCGATTGTGTATTGCGAATTGCCCATCACGAAATCCCTTACTATTTAATTGAAGAAACGCTGCAATCTATGGGACATAAAATTGAAATCATTCCTTAATGTTTGAAATGCATTTCAAAGAGGCATTGATAGATGCTGCAGAAAGTTGGCAGATTGATCCGCCTGATCATGTATGGGCCCTTCTAGAAAAAGAATACGTCAGTAAGAAAAGACATTATCATACCTTTCAACATTTAGAAGCTTGCTACCAACAGCTGGTTCCTGTGCTTACTAATTTCAAAAGTAAAGAAGCACTTTTATTCGCTCTAGCATTTCATGATTACATTTATAAAGTTCCCGGGAATCACAACGAAGAATTAAGTGCCGAAGCAGCCATTGCTTTTTTGAAAAGATATGCGGTAGCATCAGCACATCTTGAATGGATAGATAGCGCCATTAGAAAAACAAAAACGCACGACTACAGCCATGACGAAAGCATCAACTTATTTACAGATGCCGATATGGCCATTCTCGGTGCAGAAGCATCCATTTACATCCGTTACAAACATGCTGTCAGAAAAGAATATGCCCTGTATCCCGATTTTCTATACAAACCGGGACGCAAAAAAGTGTTACAAGCGTTTCTCGAAAAGCCACGCATTTATCACACTTCTTATTTCTATGACAAATTTGAAAAGCAGGCCAGATCGAATATTGCAGCCGAAATTGCAACGCTCTAATTTTTATACTTCTTAAACACCCTGAGATCGAATAAATAGTATGTGATTTTAAATATGAACTAAACTCGATACTTTTAACTAAGAACTTTAAACTCAACACTAAAAACTTAACTAGTTGCTCATGAAAAAACTGTTATTTGCGCTCGCGTTTACAACTCTCTCGATTGCAGCATTCGCTCAGAAAAAATCGGGCAACCCTTTATTCCCCGGTTGGTATGCCGACCCTGAAGCAGCTATTTTCAACCAGCAGTATTATATTTTTCCTACTTTTTCAGCCCCTTATACAAAGCAAGTATTTTTAGACGCCTTCAGCTCGAAAGACCTAGTGACTTGGAAAAAACACGAACACATTGTAGACACAGCAGCTATAAAATGGGCATGGAGAGCTATGTGGGCACCGGCCATTGTGCAGAAAGAAAAGCAGTATTTTCTATTTTTCAGCGCCAACGACATTCAAAGTGACCAAGAGAAAGGAGGCATTGGCATTGCGGTATCAAACAAACCGGAAGGACCTTATAAAGACTACTTAGGCAAACCACTGATCGATAAATTCTACAATGGTGCGCAACCCATCGATCAATTTGTATTTCGTGATAAAGATGGAAGCTATTACATTATTTATGGAGGTTGGCGTCACTGCAATATTGGCAAATTAGCCCCCGATTTCAAATCTATTATTCCGTTTAGTAAAGACACCCTGTTTAAGGAAATTACTCCCGAAGGCTATGTAGAAGGTCCTTTTATGTTCATGCGTAATGGGAAGTATTATTTTATGTGGTCGGAAGGCGGTTGGACCGGTCCCGATTACAGTGTAGCTTATGCTGTAGCAGACTCTCCTTTTGGCCCTTTTAAAAGAATTGGGAAGATTTTGCAACAAGATCCCAAAGTAGCCACCGGCGCAGGACATCATTCAGTGATCAATATTCCAAATACCGATGAATGGTACATTGTGTATCACAGAAGACCCCTCACTGAAAAAGACGGCAATTCTAGAGAAACCTGTATGGAAAAAATGGAATTCGATGAAAATGGACTTATTAAGCCTGTTAAAATAACGTTTGAAGGAGTGGCCGAGCGTGTTATTAAAAAATAACAGGTTTTGCTATTGGCTAATCAAGAAAAACCGGTGGTATCAATAAGCAAGATTGCTTTATCCTACATTTGATTTGTTGCATACTTCTTTTATAGTTAAAATGATTTCATTTTAAAGTACCATTCGTCCATCTCTGCCAAAAACTATGTTCGAAGCCATTTCGAGCATGCTTCGCAAGGCCACAGGCCTGAAGAAGGATGCGAGAAATCTGGGTTGTTATTAAAAAAATCGTGTCATCCCGAACGAGCGAGGCTGCGAAGCAGTCGCAGCGAGAGAGGGACCTCAAAACGCGTTATTATGGAAGAGGCGCTTTTGAAGCAGTTTTTTTTCACTAAACTCGTTGGTGAGTTTTTGAGTTGTTTAGTTTTTGAGTTTGGGGCTTTGAACAAGATACTGGCTGTAACTTGTGCTTTTGCATTCTTGCGCGAACAAGAGCGCCATGAGTCAATGGTGAAGCAACTTTAAAACTAAACAACTAAATTACTCAATAACCTAGCAACTAATAGCATGAAGCGTCAATGCCTCGAAATCAGATTCTTTCCACAAAACCCGTTCCGAGGTTCCTCTCTCCTTCGTTTGCTTTGCAAACTCAGTCGTTCGGAATGACCCCTCATTTTTTTCTTAAACATTCGATATTTTTCGTGGCCCCCACTTCGACCCTTCGACTGCTCCTTCGGAGCGCTCAGGGACCTCGTGGGACCCACTCAAAACATCGGTCGGAGGAGTCGCTTGGATAAAAGAGTACACTTTTATAAAGCTTCATCGCTCATTAACTGGTATGTCATGAAACGTTTGAGATCCTTTATTTCAATAGCACTACACCTTAAAAAATAATTAATTTGAATAGTTTTATCAACTAAGTGTAACAATAAGAAAGGTTTGTTCGTATATTTTCATACCGAACAAACCTTTTTTTATGATTGCTGCTTTAAAAAAACTAACCTTTCTTTTCATTGCACTTTTTGCCGCATTAGTTTTAAGGGCTCAAACTTGCGATTGCTATGAAAATTTAACCGCACTGATCAAAGAAACTGAAACCAATTACGCAGGTTTCCCTTCTAAAACTGCTGTCAACAAAGCCGGTTACACGAACTTAAAACAAACACTTCTTGTAAAATCGAAAGCGGTCGCTCGCTATAAAACTTGCTTCGATATACTTGCAGCCTACGTTCAGTTCTTCAAAGACAAACATTTTTACATTACTTATTACGATGTAACCGATATTGATAGCGTGGTAGTTCACCCAAAGTCGAATACCTATTTCCAACAAGCTTCCTTAAAAAAAGGATTTGAAGGCACTTGGGTCAACCCCGATAAAAATCTAACCATTGGTATTGAGAAAAAAGGAAACAACTACATCGGCTACAAACTAGAAGGAACGGCTGATGCATATCCCGCAGGATTCGTCTACTTCACGTTGTTTGCCAAGAATGGAAAATGGTATGCACTCGACTACAACAATAGAACCAGTACTTCAACGCCTGTAAAGCTATATGGCAATTTATTGCAGTTCTGGGATTTCAATTGCTGGGCGAGAGCCGATTCAACCTTGTTGACAAAAAAAGAAAAGAAGGACTTTGCGCAATGGAAAGGATTCGATAAGCCGGTTTACTTCGAACAGTTGAATGCACAAACCGGGTATTTTAAAATTGGCACTTTCTCCAATACTGATGCAAAGATAGCTCAAGTGGCGGCTGAAAACGACGCCGCAATTCGCAAATCAGAAAAACTCATTATCGATCTGAGAGGAAATAGCGGGGGCAGTACCGGGTGGGTTAGCATTCTGCCTTATATTCAAACATCTGATATCTATCAACCTTTGGCATCTTTAAGAATAACGAAGTCGAACCTAGCCAAAAAACTCCCGGAAATTGAACCCTTCGCCAAAGGTCCGGTTCCTGATGAGTACAAGAAATACTTTCCCGAGTCGATCCTTCGTCAGTACCAAATTGCTTTTGATACGCTTCAAAAAATGCAATCCGGTTTCTATCAAATACCCGGAGCCTTCTTCCCCAATGATCAACCGGCCAATACTATTAAGAAAGTAATATTACTTGTTGATGAGTTTTGCGGAAGTTCCACAGAGTACTTTTTACAACTTTCGAAACAAAGCAAGAAAACGATCATTGCGGGCACCAATACTTTTGGGATGATGGACTATGAAGGCATGAGTAATGGTACTGATTTGCCCTACTCAAAGTTTTCGGTACACATACCTATTACAAAGTCGAATTGGACCGACACAGCACCCATTGATGCTGGCGGAATTCAACCCAAAAATCGCGTACCCGCCGGAACCGTAGATTGGATCAAATGGGCGATGCAACTCTAATACCATCTATTTGAATTTACCCCTCGTATATTGATGTATGAGAAGGAAGTCGATTCTAGCCCTATTTTCAGTACTATTTTTGGCGCATTTTTTTGCGGGGGCCCAATCTTATAAACTTCCTTATCAAATAGTGTACACGGTTTTTCAACCCGATAGCACTGGTTCAAATTGGGACATTCGTTTGGTAAGTATGGATGGTCAAAACAATCGTACGATCCTTCAAAACAAGGACATGGCTTTTGCATATGCTAGCAATGATTCATGTATTTTCTATGCTAGTGACTTTCAACATACGAAAGGCGTTTTCCAATTGTTTGAATGGAACAAAAACAATTTGCAGTCACGTCTAATTTCTCCCTTAGAAATCTACGATGGCCCTATTTGCCAACTATCGCCAGATACATTGTTAGTTGCCACTCGTCCCACTAACATTCAAAGATCCGTCTTAGTAGCGATGAATATTAAAACCGGAAAATACCGCGAATGGCTTGTTTTACCCGGAATGCATGTAACGGAACCAACCTTGTCACCATCTAAAAACGCTCTTGCATTTGTTGGGAGAAAGGCAAAGCCTTCGCCTTATTCCGAAACGGAATTGTATCGCTATGATCTTTCTACTAAAAAAATTCAACAGTTAACCTTCCACGATACCAGTACCAAAGCCAAAATAAAGGAAGGCTTTACAGTTGGTGCTCCTAAATGGCATCCATCGGGTGAATTTATCAGTTATGTAAGTCAACAAAAAGATCTTACTAAAATATACCGTATCAGCCCCGATGGAACGGCAGAAAAGCAACTCTTCATTACGACAAATTCAGTAGGATGGCACAGTTGGAGTGAAGACGGCAAATGGCTGGTTTATCAAGAGTCTGACCCTCTAGGTAAACAGTTTCACATCTATCTGAAAAAATGGCCAGATGGAATTCCCTATCGATTAACAGATTCAGAATACCGAATTCAGTTAGGCCCTGTTTTCATTAAGAACTAAGAAATGTAGATACCGCTCGGCTTGATTTTTGTACTTTTAGGGCCAACCAACTCTTTTATTTGTGACCAGTGCCATTATCATTACTTTTTGCTGTCTCGTTTTAGTTGCCTACCTATTTGACATTACGGCTCCTAAAACAAAAATTCCAACAGTCATATTATTACTACTTGTTGGATATGGTTTAAAAGAGTTGACCAAATTTCTGAATATAACTGTCCCTGATCTTTCAGACACACTCCCTTTACTTGGCACCGTTGGATTGATCTTAATTGTGATGGAAGGCGCGCTTGAATTGCAACTTAACAAAGAGAAGCTTAGTATAGTAAGAAAATCTATTTGGGGCAGCTTGATTCCCATTATTTTATTAGGAGGTGGAATTGCTTATGCATTTCATTTGTACTCCGGTTATCCGCTAAAAGATTGTATTACCAATGCCCTGCCGCTTTGCATTATCAGCAGCGCTATTGCCATTCCAACCGTTCGCAATCTTTCAAAACAAGCGAAAGAATTCATCACATTTGAAAGTAGTTTATCAGACATTATTGGCGTGATCATATTCAATTTTTTTGCCTTGAATGAAATGATCAACGCAGCTTCGGTAGGAGAATTCTTTTTGCAACTGATTGCGATCGTTGTCATCTCCTTGATCGCTACATTATTATTGGCATTTCTTTTCAAGCGCATTAATCACCATATTAAGTTCCTGCCTATTATATTTATGGTGATTTTAATTTATACCATCGCGAAAGCCTACCATTTACCGGCGTTGATCTTCATACTGATATTCGGATTGTTCCTGGGAAATTTGGATGAATTGAAGCGCTACTCCTTTATCAATAAATTCGATCCGGATAATTTAGAAAAGGAGGTTCACAAATTCCATGAGATTACCATTGAATTCACTTTTTTGATTCGCTCCTTGTTTTTCCTTGTCTTTGGCTATTTAATAAAAGCAGAAGAAGTTCTCAACACAGCAACCATTGGCTGGGCAGTTGCGATAGTAGCAGCTATTCTGGTGATCAGGGTTATCCAACTTAAGATTTCGAAACTTCCTCTGCATCCTTTGGCATTTATTGCCCCAAGAGGACTGATCACTGTTTTGCTATTTGTATCAATTACTCCTGCCCAAGCGATACCGATTATGAATCAATCATTGATCATTCAAGTAATTTTGCTTTGCGCCTTAATAATGATGATTGGAATTATGACAACGAAGACCCGTCCCTAGTTCCGGAAACAAAATACATATCAATTTCGCCGATGTTTTTGGCTGATATTTTACCTCTGTACGTACAGATGAATTCATGCTTTACTAGTTCGTAGGTAGACTCGGATATGTTCACCTGACCAGGGGCACCATTGCTTTCCATTCTACTGGCAATGTTTACCGTGGTTCCCCAAATATCGTACGCGTACTTATTCTTACCTACCACTCCTGCCACAATAGGTCCCACGTGAACCCCTATTCGCATCTCCCATGCATCTAATCCTTTGGCTACCCGTTGGCGGTTCTTTTCAATCATACATTTCTGAATCTCAAGAGCCGCTCTAACAATACGAATCGGATGATCTTCTGAACTTACAGGAATACCGCCGGCACACATATACGAGTCTCCAATGGTTTTGATCTTTTCAATACCATGTCGTTCCGTTATTTCATCGAAAGCAAAGAAGAAGTCGTTCAACTCAGCTACCACTTGTTGTGGCGACAAGGAGTCGGCAATTGTAGTGAATCCTTTGAAATCGGTAAACAACACAGAAACCTTCTCATAGAAACGCGGTGTAGCATGACCCTCCTGTTGTAATTCCTTCGCTACTTCCCCGGGCAAAATGTTCAATAACAAGGTTTCAATTTGTGCTTTCTGACTATCCAAGAGAATATTCACTTTTACCTTGTTTCGATAGTTTCGATAAATGATGACGGTAATGATCAATACCAAACCAATACCGGCCATGAATGCATACTTCGCAAATTTTTGACGACGAATGTCCAACTCTTTCAATACCCGATCTTTCTCCAACAAATCGATTTGACTTTGCTTTTTCTCAATTTCAAAATTGAACTCGTAATTCGACAATTTGATGTCCAATTCTTTGTTGTAAATCGTATCCTTAATATCTAGTAACAGATTCTGATATTTATACGCTTGTTCAAAACTCTTTTGACGGGCATAGGTATTGGCCAACCCTTTGTAGATGTCTTTAAGCTCAAAACTCGAGCTGATACTATTCGCCAATTTTTCTGCTTGGTGATATGCCACTAATGCTTGCTTCTGATTGTTTGTGGCAAAATACACGGCACCCAAACTTTTTTGGGCGCGCGTTTCATAAAGCTTTGAATCCAGCTTTACCGCTGCATTATTGGCTTCTTGATAATACTGAAGGGCGATGGAGTAGTTTTTTATGTTTTCGTATACTCTTCCAATATTGATCAACACACTGGCAATATCCACCGTGTTTTCAAATGCTTTCTCGGCACGCTTCAAATAATAAAGGGCAGAATCGGTTCTACCACGCTCTAAAAAAATTTCACCGATGTTTCCGGCAATGGTTCCAATTTGATCATTGTCTTCCAATTTTTCACTCATTGGAAGCGCACGTTGATAATATTGAACTGCCTTATCATAGGTGGCAGCTTTGTGTTGGTATACACTTCCAATATTTATCAATGCAGAAGCTATTCGAAATTCATCGCCGGCTTGTTCAGCGTTTCGTAAAGAATTGAAAAGGTATTCTAAAGCCTTTGATTCGTTGCCCTGGTTCTGATATATGGCTCCAATATTACTTTGAATATTAGCTATCCCAGTGAGATCTTTCAGTGATTCATAATAAGACAAAGATTGTCGCCAATTCTCCAAAGCTTCAATATATTGACTTTGCTGATAATAGGCGATGCCTATATACTTGTAGGCCAATGCTGCTCCTTTTGAAAACGATAAGGAAGATGATAAATCACGAGCCTGAGCGGCAAATGGAATAGCATCCTTTGGCTCTATATTTAAGTACTCCTTACTTAATTGCAAAAGCGCCATTACCTTATTGGTATCTGGCGCCATTGCATTTATTGCTGTTTTTAAGCTGTCAATATTCTGTGCCTTCACAGAAAAAAGACAGGTCAACGTAAGCAGTGTTGTAACGAATAATGGTTTCATAAATTCATCAAACGATCTGTCGGCTCCTACTCTTTCAGTACTTTGGTGGTCATCACCGAATCACCTACTTGAATTTTCAACACATACCAGCCCGATTTCAAGCCACTCAAATCGAGTGCTAAAGTATTGGAACTCGTCTTCTTATCCAAAACAATCGCTTGCTTTCTTCCTAAAACATCGTAAACAGCTGTTACTTTCTTCTCAACACCAAGCGCATCGGCAAAAGTGATGATTACTGTTTGCTTCACCGGATTCGGATAGGTACTGAATTTAGTACTTACCACAGGTACCTCCTCAGTAGTTGTTGAACGAACAGCACCCTCTCCTGTTGTAATCATTGACGCTGTACATTTCAACGAAGTACTGCTTGCAGATACCGATTTCGCCACCAACGTATTGCAATCGTAGGTTCTCAAGGTCCATTTTACAGTAGTACCGTTAAAGAAGATATCGAATGTTCCTCTACCCGGATTAAACAATACCGGTTGCGTTCCTCCAAATGCAGCGGTACTAGTCATAGAATTATTCGTTCCAATAGGCACATATACCGGCGTGCTATTACAGTTGTTATAGTAGAAATGTGCAATATATCCGTATCCACTTGGGTGGTTGGTCACTTTTTCAACGCAAGTAAGACCTACGGTTACCGGATTGGCATCGTATCCTTTTGGATTCACATACAACAGCCCATCAGTATAACCAATGATATAGTTGCCCGGTGCCGCTAATAGAAGATTAGAAGGACGAATGGTATATACACCCGGATTGATACATACAGCCGGCAATAAACTATAGGTAGGTCCGGAAACCACCGTATTGTTCACTCCACTTACAAAGCCTGTGATGGTTGAAGTGAAGGCAGGCAAGGCATCACCACGGTTC
This sequence comes from Endoryza foliicola, assembly GCF_050589245.1. NCBI lineage: Bacteria > Pseudomonadati > Bacteroidota > Chitinophagia > Chitinophagales > Chitinophagaceae > Endoryza > Endoryza foliicola. The sequence continues at coordinate 237,857 of NZ_JBOBEW010000007.1, forward strand.
ATCCATTTGTTGTCGGCCTTAACATTCAATGCCGCAGCGCTTACCACCAATGTTCCATTTTCAACTACAGAAGTATAGTTCTCCGGTTGTTTAAAACTTGGAACCGGTACAATACTATAAGTTCCTGCAGGTACCGGTGTTGTGCTGATAATGGCACCATTGCTGGCTTTTATTTGATATTGCATCGGAGCAGCAAACACTTTCAAAGAATCGTCACCACTTTGATATCCACTCACTATTGAACTATAGGGTTGAACGGCGCTTCCTAAAGCCACTGTTTGCGAATTGGCTTTGATCGATAAACTGGCCTTGGTTACCACTAAGTTTCCAAGTCCATAACTGATATCGAAGTTCTCTGAAATCAAGGCTCCGGGAACAATGTAGTGCGTTCCGGCAGTAAAGCCTGTAATCATGTTAATTGCTTTGAGCGGACTCAAGATCACAGAAGAAGGATCTGTATTCACATCCTCTTCATCTATGATCACAATTACATTCGCATTGCTGGTATCCGATACAGAACTACTGTTCACTATTGCCGTAGTATTTACGACCGACTTAATGTTTACAAGAGCCTGTCCATTTACCACAGACTTGATATTCACAACTGCATTGCCATTGATCAAGGTTGCAGAAGAAGAGTCTTGCTGGTATTTAAAGATTGAATTCGGCGAAATTTCGAGTAGTCTAGTAGTATCATATACCGGTACTCCATTTACCACCGATTTAATATTTACCACGGATTTAATGTTCACAACCGACTTGATACTGGTAATGGCGGCCATTGAATTGATATCAGCAGCCGTTAATAGCCTGCCGTTGATCGCTACTTGATCGTCTACAAAAGCTACTGCAGTATCAATCAAATTGGCTGCATGCAAGGCTTTTAAATTTGACAGGAAGCCTGCTTTTTCGTCGTTAGCGATGGCAGAATCACCATAGAGATAGTTGAATTGAATGTTGCCGATTTTTTGACCGTACACCAGTTGTGTATCTCTCGGATTGATTACAAGCGGCATTTTCTTGATCTGTAACACACCGCCCACAGAGTCATAGTTATACAATTCAAGATAACCTGCATCGGTAGGATCTTCCGGATTAAATGTTCGAAGCGACGGCATGATCACATAATTGTTAACATTGCTCGTACTGGTGGCTGTTGTTCGGAAATAGATGGAATCAATTCCGAGGTCTTTCAAGGTTAAATTAGTTGAGTCGATGAGCACCCCGTCAACAGTTACTTTAGCCGTAAACTGGGGTAACTTCTCGCCGTATTTTTTCGACTTGTTATCTGCCTTTATCACAATATTCTTCTTCACAATATCATAGAAGGTGACACTATTTGAAATACCTCCGTCTTTGCCCGATGGTGTTTGAGAGGGCGTAAACGCTTGAATTGTAGGGTTACCTGTAAAGGCCGGAATTTGTGCCAATGCAGTAGTATCATTCACAATAGTAGTGGTTACCGGATTTCCTCTGAACAATACTTTTGTGCTATCGCTGATATAATTTCCTTTTACCGTTACGGTTAAAGGAGTAGCTCCGGGCGTAGCGCCATTTGGAATTTCCAAACGAATCAATTCCGGTTTTGCTGAAGCAAATTTCGATAAAGCCGAATCTAACTGAATCAACCCGCTTCCACTCATTACATCAAAGCCGGGTGTATTCATATCAATAGCGGTAGCTTTCAACAAAGCACGAATGCTATCAGGCGCGAATCCTGTTCCATAATAACGTTTTTTTGCTTGAATCATTAGTGCTGCCGCTCCGGCAGTATGTGGTGCAGCCGCTGAGGTACCGAAGAAATTAGGTATACCGTCGGCTTCCACATCCAATGCTCCAAAGTTTACCGAAGTATTTACTCCGTTAGGAGCAGTAATATCGGGTTTGTTTCTTGACTGGTTGTTGATGTTGACGCCGCCATAGGAAGAGAACAATTCAGCCATGGGGTTCGCATAGCCATAATCGGGGGTTCTTGTGTATCGAACTGCACCAACCGTAATGGCGCCGGCTGCATTCGCATGTCCTACAATAGTAGCACCACCTGATTGATACTCGTTGATTACCGCCTCGCCTCTGAATACAATGTATTTGAAACGAACATTGCCGGTGCCGTTCGCTCTTGTGATCAAAATATTTGTGGTTGTAGGAGATGTTACGGTAAACGGCAGTACTTCAACGGGGTCACCACCAATATTGTTTCGGTTGAACCCAAATAAGGTAGCGCCATTGTTATTGGTTAAGAAAATATCCAAATCCGTTTGTGCGCCGGTTCCTTGATCGAGCGAATAGAACCCATCTTCCCATTGCAATACAATAGTGTATGTACCTGGAGTTAGTGAGATGTTCTGATAAATATCTCCTCCGCCAAAATTATGAGCTGTACCGTTGTAACCCGAAGGAGGTGTTGTTGCATTGAACACGCCTTCATAACTCTTGTTTCCAAAATTACCGGCCGCCGTAACATACGTTACACCTTGACCGCTTACTTCATTTACAGCTCCTGCAACTACTCCGTCACGGAAAAAGGGTTCTGTAATAAAGGTTACATCATCTACAATCACATCACAACCTGCGTCTCGCAATTGACGAATACCAAGGGCCATATCGGAAGGACTGATAAATCCGGTTCTAAAGGCCAGCTTGGCTTTAGGAGCGATATCATGAACAATTTGAAGCATGGCTCTTCCTTCGTCGGTACGCTGCCCAAATGGATAATCTAAAAGCACTGCAACAGGCTCACCATTCACAAGGTTACCTGTTCCGGGCAAATCGCCGTTGGCCACATCCGTTTGAGCCGGATCACCCGGCAAAGTATTGTAACTATCGGAGATCACCCCTACTTTTACGCTGTCACCACTCAAGTTGTATCCACCGCGTACAATATTGGTTCTCATAACGGCATCACCACCGGTAGTAGCGATCCCTTGTTTACCCACTCCTGGGAAAAGTGGACGCACATAATCGATGAGCGTTGTTAAACTATCGAGCTTTCTTAAATTTCGAATAGGGTACAATCCAATTAAGGTTGTTCCGGTATTTTCGTTTATAATCTTATCCAGTCCGTATGGAGCAGTTTTTAGTAATGTCAACAATTCTCCATACTTGGATGCCAAGGGCACCACTTCAATATAAACACTGTCTCCTTTAATGATAAAAATTGTTTTGGCAGTATCGGTAACCAACCCGAAATTCTCATACAGCGAGTTCAATTCAGCACCAATCAAATTAACAATTTTACCTCCGGCAGGTGGCGGATAATAAGGTAAAATACAAGATTTCTCCGTTACCAATACGGTATCAGAACTACTGCAACCTCCCGCAACTGTTACATTCAACACATATCTGCCAGCTGCGTTAACGGTTGGACTCAAGGTATTGGTTCCAGAGAGAATGGAACCAGGCACATCTAATGCTGTCCATTCATATGTTCCTGCAATAGAGCTAGCGCCTTGTAAGACAACAGTTGGTTGTTCACATGAAATTTCTTTATTCGGCCCTGCATTGACAACAGGAGGAATACAGAACACATAAGGGCTGAAAGCCACACTTACCCCATTTTGTAAAGCTACTTGAGTAGCACTCCAAAGCGCACCGATAATAGTAGTATTTCCGCTACTGTTCCCAATACGAATGGCCGCATAAGGTGCCCAAACAGATCCAATCCATTTAGAAGCACTGTTTGAACTAGAACCATTTGCAATATAAAAGGCTGCAGTATGATCGTCGTCGCATTCTACACCATTACCATGCGTTTCTAATAATATTCTAGATGCAGCACCACCGTTGGTAAGAGAAGTACTCACTTTATTCAATACCACATCGCCATGAACATAAATAATGATATCACCTGTGGCAGCATTCTTAAAGTCAAAAACGATATTGTTAGTACCACCACTGTTCTTGATTGATTTGAACACATAAACTCCGGGGCCTGAAAATGTAAGTGTTTTATTACCCGACAATGCCAAAGTGCCATAGGAACCAGGTGTAATGGTTCTGGTAGATGTTATGTTTGTTGTTCCTGCAGCCGGGAATGTAGTTACAGCAGGCAAAGAAGGAAATCCCAATAAGCTTGGCGTTCCTGTGATGTTACCGGTAGTAGGATTAGGTCCTGTATACGTAGTACCGGAAGGATGTGTAATGAAACCGGTAAAAGTAGAAGAACTTCCAACAGTAGTATTACCTTTTACATTCCAGTTTCCTGTTATAGTGGTAGATGTGCTAGCACTCACCAATACTCCTGTGGTATTAATGAGGTTTGATGCATATAAATTCCCATTCAGTTTGTTATTGCTGGAAAACTGGATCAATCCACCGGCCATAACAGAAGAATTCAATTGCACGGATCCGTAGGTACGAATGGTATTGTAAGAACCTATGATACCGCCATTGATTACGGAAGAAGAATTGATCAACACGCCACAGCCCGGACTAGAACAAGGCGTCTGTCCTACTCCGTTAGGGCAATTGCTATTGCCGCCAAAAATTACATACTGCGAAATAGTTGTGGGAGTTTGAGCATTACCTATAAATGCAACAAATGATACACAAAAAGCAAGAACTGCTTTTAAAGACAGTTTAAAAGAATAACTCATAAAGCATTAGTTAATGGATCGGGAGATCGAGTGACCGACTTTACAAAGGATTTGAATTCTCAGACTTGGTTGTTTGACAGACTAGCGTTGTTAGAATAGTACAAAGAAGTATTTCGTAGGAATCTAGGATATGCTAAAATACGGATTCTAAGCGTATTTGAACATTAAATCTTCAAATACACGATCTCCTACTATACTTTGAGTATGCGAAGAGGGAATTTGATTTATGTCAATTCTCGATTACTTGCCAATAGACCGTGCATTTTGTGCTCTAAGTCGTTGACAGAGAATCTTTACGAATCCTTTCATCACTTCGGGTCTGGTTTCCACTAATTCGTAAAAAGGCTCTTGATCAATTCGAAATAGAATACAGTCTGTTTGCGCTGTAGCACTGGCGCTCCGAGATTCGGTATCCAACAGGCTTAGCTCTCCGAAAACCTCCTTTTCGGGTAGCACTGCCAGTTCTTGAGTTCCCTTGTGAATTCGTACTGAACCCTTATAGATGATATACATACAATCGCCCCTCGCACCTTCTTCAAAAATAGAAACCCCTGCTTCAAATTCCACTTCCAATAACAAAGGCGCTAAATCAGCCAAAACAGGCTCGGGTGTGTCCTTGAAAATACTCAAGGACTTCAACATCAATACTTTTTCGACGAGGAGTAGGCGGTCTATTGGTTGTTCAGACATGACTCAATTATTACTGTTCTTCATTGCAAAAACGGCCGTTTCTTTCAACACAGGATTTTCAACCTGACTGTACTTATAAAGGTAGGATTTTTCAATTTCATAGCTCCTTTTTGCACCAATGAACAGAGAGCAAGCTTTAGTCCAGTCCATATAATCCATCGGTACTTCTTGTAATACGCTGTTCACTAAATGATTCAGACCCTGTTTCGGATTCTTCGACAAGTGGATCTTTAAGAACTGAACCTTTTGACGAATATCTTGAGGCTCAAAAAGTTGTGAAAATAAAATTCCTATATCCTTTCTAACTGTTATCTCAATCAGCTCCAAACCATTGGCAATACGCTCTTTCTGATTGGAGAAAATCGCATATTTCGCTTCCCGAATTTTAGAAGGTTCGTACATCATTTCAAACAATTGTAACAGCATATCACGAATACTGTCTACTTCTGCCGACATTGCTCTTTGCATCATACCATCAATATCATGTTCCGGGATGATTTCACTCCACATTGCATACAGTTCTACCACATATGACTGATAACGTTTGGCCACGGCTTCCAAAACCGGACGCTCGGCATGAGTACATCTATATTTCACCCGGTGAAGAGACTTCACAATTGGCAAAGTGTAATAAGGATGTTCTTCCATAAACGGCATTAAAACCGCCCCCACTGCTGCAGGGTCATTTAGTTTCCCGCAAATACTGATCAATTGGTCCTTTTTATCAACCGACAAATCTTCTCTTTTTAATAAAGCAGCTATTTCAATCAATGACTTTGAGCCCGCTTGTAAAAAAGCTTGAGACACCAATTTGGTATTGTATTCAAATAAGTTTGCTGCCTCCGAAAGAACATCAGCATGAACTGCTTTTCCAATGGAACGCAAAGCCGCATTCACAACCGCAGGATCTTCGCTGTTCAGGAACTGACCATAACTAGGGTAACCGTATTCGTCCTTAACTGTATTCAATAGATCCAGCAATTCCAGCGCCTTTTCAGGATGATCTTTAAGCGTTTGATCAACCCAGGCTTCAGCCCTACCGTGTACCGCTATCGAAAAGCTTATTAAAGAACCGGTAATAGCTGCCTTCTTGATTTCGGGATCAGTAGCGTCAATATAGGTTTGTACTGCGTCGTAACGATCGGTCAATGCTGCAAGCGTAAATACAGCTTCTTTCTTAATTTCCGGACTCAACTCTTCATTCAATCGTTCTTTTACTAAAACCAACATGCTTAGGAGACGGAACTGACGAATCAATCGAATACTTTCTAACTGTACTTTTTCACTTGGATGGTGCAATAACTTTAAAACGATGGATTCAGATATCTGTTGGCTATTCGAAATAATCATTCTAAGCATGCTGAGAATTTCTAAATCAGATGCATGATTCATTTTCAGCAAGATCTCTTTCATGAGTTGCTCATTTCTCAATTCAAACGATTCGTTGCTGAAGAAACGCGTACTGATGGTATGCAAGAGTAGTAAAACGTATTGCTTGTTAACGGAGAACAAGGCAATAACCCATACAACACCCAAAACAATCAGCATGTAAGAAATGGGGAGTAACCCAATTTTTTGATGTAAAAACAAGAGGGTTAACAAAAAAAGACCACAAAACAATGAAGCAAAAGGATCCATGATTCCTTTTACAATGTTATGAGCGCGCAATCTCTCAAAAGTTCCCAATGGCTGCATCAATGTAAGCAAAACCGGTGCACTGAACGAAGTTCTCAGAACTTCAACCAAAATGGCAATCACACCAAATAAGTAAAACATGATGGTTTCGCTGGTACTAAACCATCCGGCAAAAATGGTAGCTGCAACAAGAATTAGCATGGCAATGGGAGTAATCAATAGTGTTGACAGAATTCCCAATTTTGAAGTGAGTCTACTAGCAAAAACCATCTTTGTAAATAAAGCGAATACGCGTAGGGCTGCAAAAAACAGTGCAATAAATTTGGCCAGCGCCACATCGTCGTGAAAAGCTTTTTTTACTTCTGCATAAAAACCATAGTTGATCAGTAAAATGCTCGCACCAGCCATAACAGAAACGATGGCAATGCCACGGATATAACTATTGGTCGTAAAATCAGAAACGAGGCGCGATAAAGGTTTCGGAGCTGCATGGTGATTATTGTGATGATGCTCATGGTGGTTTTGATGATGATGTGCAGCATGCAATCGACCACTTCGCTCCACTCTTTCAAACAGTATAAAAGCACCGAACATAAATAGTGATCCAAGGAACAAGAGGTTCTGTGTTCCGGTATAACTCACAAAGATCGAGGCCAATGTATACCCCACGAACTTTGCGGGTATATCTCCTGCACTTATTACAGCAAACAAACGCTTACTTTGTCGAAGATCAAAAAGCGTAGCCGCAATACCCCAGAAGCTCAAATTATTGAGCATGTACAAAACATTGAACCAACCTAGCAGAATATAGTAATACCAATAATTATCGTAGTAGAAATTTCCGATTCTTAACAGCAACATACTGATTGTCATAAACAATAACACAGTAATATTGAACTGCCGAAAAGAAAGCTTGTGCTCGAACTTAGCATAAAAATATCCAACCACCCATAACATCACCGCCGATAACATAAACACATATGCCAAATCGGTTACGGGGTGCTTTTCAAGAAATTGCGCAAAACCGGAGGTAAAAAAGAAAGCTGCGCCGGCCCCTTGTAAAAAAAGCAACAGGTACAGTCGCTTAACAACCCACCACTCGCTCGGATAAACATTAAAAAGCCGCAGCCAAAAACTTCGCTTACTCATGCTAGAATTATACTTGCTTCAATTGCTGTAAATAGATCCATTTCACTGGCGCGCGTTCGCTAAGAGAAGTCAACGTCCAATATTCGTGAGCTTCAAAAAAGGAGATCTGTATTTGATCAAACTCTTCAGGAGTTTTTATTCTTCCCAGAGCCATCAATTCATCGCACAATCGTTTACTGATAATTGGAAAATCTTCACGGCCCAAATAGTCCAAATCGGCATCACATATCACTTTTTCCAATAAGGTTTTGGGCGATTGAGGGATACGTGTGCTCATGATCATTCCTTCCATCTTCTGAATATCTTCTTCACTGAAAGGATTGTTGAGCATCCGCTTTCTTAGAATTTCACAGGATGCTTGTTCGTGACCTTTGTAAGCTACCAAGAATCCGGTATCATGAAACAAACAGGCCACTTTTAACAAAAGTAAATCGTGCGCATCCGTAATACCTTCAGCAATGGCTATTCTCAAGCTTTGCTCCATCACATCCATTGTATGCTCCACCTTGTGGTAGTACAAATGAGGATTCAACCCTTCATTGAGTTTTGCATAAACTTCGTCTTGTAGCTGTTGAAATTCCTCAGTGGTCATATAGAAAATTAATAGCATTCAAATATAAGGTTTTATCATTTTACCCTCGTTCAAAATCTTAAAATCAAATTATTATCATTCCTACTATGCAATTGCTTGATTTTGCGCAATAAATTGAGTAATTTCCCTGCCTAGCGCATAAGAAAGTTACTAATAGCCTTGAACCATATCTTGCCATATTTACATTCCGAGTTCGCCGCATGCAACCTGGAGAAGATCAATCAGTCTGCATTACTGCAGTCGAGAATGGATTATAAATTCACCTGCCCAACCTTTATCATGGAAGAATTGCTCGATCTGTTGAAGAACGAATACGAGATATTGGCAATCAACAACCATAGATTTTTTACCTATCAAACCACCTATTTCGATACGCCGAATTTGTTCACCTACCATGAACATCAACGTCAAAAAGCCCATCGCTTCAAAATAAGATACCGCAACTATGTTGAAACGGCTACTTCGATGTTGGAGGTAAAATGGAAAAACGCAAAAGGCAAAACAAGCAAATCAAGATTACAGGTGGAAGAATTGCCAATGGATCTTGGAGTGCATACAAATTTCTTTGAATCAAATGGCATTTTTAATACCCATACTTTTCAGGCGAGAATCAATGTTTCGTACCAAAGAATTAGCTTGATCCATAAAACAGGAACTGAAAAAGTTACGCTAGACTTCAACTTAGAGGCTTCCGATCCTGTTCAAAAAATACATTTTCCTGAACTGATGATTGTAGAAGTGAAAGCTCCCGGAAAAATGGAGGCCGTTTCGCTCCCTTATTTAAAAAAATTAGGACAAAGAGAAGGTGGGCTAAGTAAATATTGTCTAGGCACAATTGCCTTAAATCCGCAAATAAAACACAACCTATTCAAGCCCTTATATTCTAAAATTTTAAAACTGAAAAACCTTTATGCTGCTTCTTGATATTTCTAGCTTTTTCGAATTTGAAAATGGGTTGGCCTTGCGATTATTGGTCGATCTAATATCTTTAATCATCCTTATCAGAGGTATCTATTACAAAACCTATCAGCGCTCCGATCTTTATCTCACTTTTGTGCTGTTCAATATCATCATCTTTTTCATTTCGCATATTCTAAACCAAGTGCAAATGAGTACGGGAGCAGCATTTGGTCTCTTTGCGGTGTTCTCAATGTTGCGATACAGAACGGAAGGCATTTCAGCGAAAGACATGACTTACCTCTTTCTTTCGATTGCTCTAGGGCTCATCACAGCCGTATCGAAAGCAGCTTCTTTTGATCTGGTGCTGATCTGTTTCATCATGTTGGTCATTACGTATCTGATGGAGAGTAATTGGTTTGGAAAAAGAGAAAGTGCCAAAACAATCTTATACGATTCCATTCAAAATATTCATAGCGCAAAAGAAAAAGAATTGATCGATGACCTGAAAAACAGAACCGGATTGAACATTCACCGATTTGAAATTACTGAAATCGACTTTTTAAAAGACAGCTGTAGAATCACCATTTTCTACTACGAAAACTAAGCACCAACATGAAAAAACTTTTTACCATAGCAGCACTCTTTATACTGCAGAGCCAACTCATAGCTCAAACTTCCAAAACGGACCCTAAAGACTGGCAAGGCTGGATGGGTGGTACGCTAAAATTTGACCTACCCAAAAAATGGACTCCGTATATCGAATATCAGGCAAGAACTTACAATAATCTCAAAACTTATAATGGTTCCTATATCAGCATCGGTGTGCAAAAAAAAGTGTCCAAATTTGTTCATTTAGTTGGTGAATACCGACTAGCCTTGGTTCAAAAGGGTACTTATCACAGATACACTTTTGGAGCGGAATATGAAAAAGAAAAAAAGAAATGGGATTGGGGCGTGCGTGTATTGTTGCAAAATCAATTGCAAGATTTCGACGAAGCGAACAAAGCCACTCAAGACGAGTTCTACTGGAGGGTGAGATTGGGGGCGAAATATGAACTATCAAAAAAAGTAGCGGCTTTTGCTTCCATAGAACCCATCATGAAAAGCGGTGGTCGTCATTTTGTTGATAATTTAAGAAACCAGTTGGGCCTTCGATTTAAAATAGCCCCCAAAACGAAGCTGGATGTGTTCTACATCTACCGCCCCGATTATGCGAAATCATACAACAGAACTTTCAATATTGTTGGGTTTGATCTCATTTATACCATAAAGCCTAAGAAGAAAAAGAAATAGGCTTTGGGCTTTAGGCCTTAGGTATTAGGCTTTAGGCTTTGGGCCTTAGGCGTTAGGTATTAGGCGTTAGGCGTTAGGTTGTAATATTCAAAAGAAAATTTGTATACTTTTAAATATAAACCTTGGGTTTTTTAATTTTATATTTTTTGAAAAGCCTGTTGTAATCTATTACGACAGGCTTTTTTATTAGAACAAAAAATTCATAAATAAGAAAAAAGCATTCCGAACGAGCGAAGCTGCGAAGCAGCCGCAGCGAGAGAGGAAACTCAAAATGTGTTGTTAGAGAAGAGGCGTTTTTGATACAGTTTTTTAGTGATTTAGTTATTTAGTTTTTGAGTTTGGGGCAATACACAGCGTTTCGGCTTAAAATTCGATATATACTAATGGCGTTATGGTAGGCGGGAAAATCTTCTCAATGCAATAACTTAAAAACTAAATAACTTAAAACTTATAACTCAGATTTTATTCTAGTGCACCTTAACTTCTTTACAATTGGATAAAGAAATTCATACAACTTCGGAGAGGTCGCATGTGTGTTATTAAAAAAAACGCCGGTTATAAAACCGGCATTCAATTATTTTGAGAACATCATTTTGTAATCCACCCGAATCTTTCCTTTTGAAATATCATCGAGTTTGCCTTTCAAAAGTTTTCGCTTTAAGGGCTTCAAATGATCAATGAATAGTTTGCCATCAATATGATCGTATTCATGTAGAATAACTCTAGCTGTGATTCCTTCAAATAGTTCTGTTTTCTCTACAAAGTTCTCATCACAATATCGCAACAGAACTGTCTCTTCTCTCCATACATCTTCCCTAATTTTTGGTATACTCAAACAGCCTTCGTTGTAACTCCACAATTCGCCATCGAGTTTCTCGATATGGGCATTGATAAACACTCTTTTTATTCCGGGCGCATCCGGATGTTCTGCTAACTCTGATGCGTCCATACCCTCGAAAATCTGAGTGCTGTCTACCACAAACAAGCGAATAGCTCGATTGATTTGAGGCGCGGCCAATCCTACTCCGTTACTGGCATACATGGTCTCCCACATGTCCTCGATCAACTTTGGTAAATCTGCATAGTCAGCAGATATATCTTTCGCCATTGCTCTCAATACCGGAGCGCCATATGCTACAATTGGTAGAATCATGTATGAATCAATTGAAATAGATCACAAAATTACGAATTTTCGGGCGAATCTAGCCCCGGCTTTGAAGGTATTCTTGAAGCAGTATGGTAGCAGCAATTTCATCCACTAAGCCCTTCTCACGGCGCTGCTTTTTTTTCAACCCCATGTCTATCATCGCTTGCTGCGCCATTTTAGAGGTATAGCGTTCATCGGCAGTTTGAACAGGGATATTTGGAAAATGACGCCTAAGTTTTGGTAAAAAATTCGCTACTAAGGGCGTTGCATCCGTATCCGTTTCATCCCAATTTTTGGGATCACCCACCAAAAAAAGCGATACTTCTTCTTTGGAAGTATATTCTTTCAAAAATTTCAATACTTCGGGAGTAGCCACGGTTGTTAATCCGGTTGCAATAATTTGCAATGGATCGGTTACCGCTAATCCGGTACGCTTTTTTCCAAAATCGATGGCTACAATTCGGGGCATAGTGTCTATTTATCCAAAAAAGATATCGGCAATTACAAATACTGCAAATACCACGCTGGCAATTCCATTGGCTGTCATGAATGCAATGTTCACTCTTCTCAAATCTGTGGGCTTTACAATGCTATGTTGATACACCAACATCCCAACAAACACAGCCACTCCTATCCAATAAATGAAGGTGAAATCACCCAATAGGCCCGCTCCAATTACAAAACCTGCACTTAGCATGTGCAGTGATCTTGACACGATCAACGCCCTCACTTTACCCAGAGCAGCCGGTATTGAATGCAATTGATTGTTCTTATCAAATTCTTCGTCTTGCAATGCGTAAATAATATCGAAGCCACTCACCCAACAGATAACCGTAAATGAAAACAGCAAGGGCAACCAATCGAACACACCGGTTACGGCTAAATAAGCACCAATAGGCGCTAAACTTAACCCTACGCCTAATACAAGGTGACAGAGCGCCGTAAAGCGCTTAGTATAACTGTAACCTAAGACTACTACTAATGCTACCGGTGATAAATAAAAGCAAAGTGGATTAATAAACCAAGTAGTGGCAACAAACGCAACACCGCAAAAGATAGTAAACAAAAGCACGCTATCCGCTTTCAATATCCCCGCCGGAATTTCTCGAATGGCCGTTCTAGGATTCTTCGCATCAAACTGACGATCTAGGTAGCGATTGAAAGCCATTGCAGCACTTCTGGCAAATACCATGCACAGTACAACCAAAAGCAATAAGACCCATGGATTGCGGTTAAGCAGATCTTCAATTCCTATGTCTTGTGAAAGATCGAGGTTGATCGTTGCCAACTTATAGATCCCCAAACTAAATCCAATTAACGCAAAAGGCATCGCAAAAATGGTATGCGAAAACTTAATCAAACTCAAATAATTCTTTACTACACTCATGCTGTGAATATTACAAATGTTGTTGAAGTTTAGCGACGATGGTGGTCTTCACCAGTTCCCATAAAACAATGCCGGTGGCAATACTAATATTGAAAGAATGCTTGGACCCGAACTGTGGAATTTCGATGCAGCCGTCTACAATTTTCATTACTTCGGCATCAACACCGGTTACTTCGTTTCCCATTACGATGGCAATAGGTTCCGGTGTCCATTGTAGGGTGAATTTTTCAAGTGAAACGCTGTTCTGAGCTTGCTCCACTGCCCAAACCTTGTATCCGGCAGCTCTCAATTCTTGAACGGCTTCCAGTGTAGTAGGTGCATACGACCAATTCACCGTTTCGGTGGCTCCTAAGGCTGTTTTATGAATATCGCGATGAGGAGGTTGAGGAGTATAACCGCATAAATAAATGGCTTCAATTAAGAAACCATCTGCGGTTCTGAATACACTGCCCACATTGTGCATGCTTCGAACATTATCCAGAACTACCACAATGGGGTGTTTGGGGGCTGCTTTAAAATCCGCAACCGATTTTCGACCCAATTCTTCCATGCTCCATTTTCTCATGGGGCAAAGGTAGTAACTATTTAGAGATGCTGAAATGCGACTACAATAAACGCACAATTAATGCACTATTCTGCGTGCAACCTTATCGCCATTATTGGTCACCATTTGGATGAAATAAACGCCTCTAGCCCATTTAAAAGCATCGAGTCGAATATTGTTCAATCCCGGATTCAATAACACCCGCTGGCGCATGATCTGACGCCCCATCATATCTGTTACAGAAAAATCGAGGGTTTGCGCCGACCGAGAAGCTACTTGCATGATGCCTGTATTGGGCATCGGATTGGGAGCAATGGTTACCAAAATATTCTGAGGAATATCTTTCGGATAATCGTAGCAAGTTCCGGTATTCGGCATATTATTATCCAACCAGTACAATCTCGAATTCAACCACGATTTCAGATACTCAATTTCTTGAGGATAGGAACCGGCAATGGGCTGAGGGTTGGGCCAAACATAGGTCCCCAAAATAGGCCAGCGTTGAAAGTGGCGCGTTTTTGCTTCATTCACCACATTAACAGCAGAGTCAATCACAGCAAACAAGCGATCATTTGATAAAAGGGTTTTTCTCACTTCTTTCCATCTGCAATAAAGCGCCGCCTGAAAAGCCGTGTCTTGTTGCATAAATCGCTGCCACCAGAAAGGAATCAATCCGGCTCCATCACCCGGACAAACATAATTGAACATATAGGCCCATCCTTCCACATTACTACCGCTGCAATAATCGGCATTTCGGAAAGCCAAATCATAATCCCAAACTGGCCCGGCAATAATGCGAGGGTTTTTGCTATCACGATCTTTATGGAGATAGGTACTCAACCGATATCCATCTACATTTCGAGATACTTCATTTACAATCAAGTAATCAATAAACGAAGGAATGTCTGCATATTTTCGAACGCCATTGTACGGATCTTGGAAATTGTCTGCAGCTAATGAACTCTCGAATTTATCAACCGCCGATTCTATATACGCCATTTGTTGCGTGGCAATATCTCCCGGCTTGGGATAGATGTAGGAGAATTGACGTTTGGCTCCATTACTTGAATTTGGAGTAGCATATTTTGAGAACCAACCGTTGGGTTGCTTGTCGAGACTGAAAATATAGCCGCCCGTTACTGCATCACCGCTTACATCGGAAGCACTCATTTTTGTAACACCTACTCTGGCATTTACCCTTTTTATTTTTTCTTCAAATACATATACTCCTTTATAGTCGTTGTTAACGATCAGTTCTACAAATCGGGTTCTAGCTGCCCAATGACCTAAACTTCTCGACAAATGGTAGGCCAATACATTTCGCATCAAGGTTTTGTCGGTAAACGGAGCATACAATACCCAATCAGACTCTTTCGGCATATCTAACATCGACAGGTCCTGAGAATTGCCCAAAGCATCGCGCAACTCAATTGAATAACTTTTCATCGGAAAGGATTGGGAAGACTGGCCTCTCACTTCAATTCCGATTGCTCCATTATAATGATTATAAGGATCTGAAATATTATTCCGAACTCCGGCTCCATTGTAAATGATACCCATGGAGGCAGTTATTTTAGGCTCACTTGGAATTGACTGATTATTGGTGTTAATAACTACAATCGGAAGATTAGACGAGGTTAAATTAACGGTCTGAGCGCTTACAGATAAGGAAACCCAGCAAAATAGGGCTATAAGGAGTTTTGATGGCATAGTGCAATGATAGGTTGGCAATTTACCTAAAGAATACGGGTCTTACAACTAATTCGTTGGTTCCTTTTTTTTCACATACAACTTTTTGTATATCAAGTCATGCCACCATCCCGTATTTTTGCGACCCATGGCGAAATCAGGCAACGATACACCTTTAATGCAGCAACACCGGGCTATCAAACAACGCTACCCCGATGCCATACTTTTGTTCCGTGTGGGTGATTTCTATGAAACTTTTGGAGAAGATGCCATTCATGCTTCTCAAGTACTAGGAATTACCCTTACCAAAAGAAACAATGGTGCTGCAGCCAGTTCTGAACTCGCCGGATTTCCGCATCATGCGCTCGACACCTATTTACACAAATTGGTTAAAGCGGGCTTCCGTGTGGCCATTTGTGATCAATTAGAAGATCCGAAACAAGCCAAAGGGATCGTAAAAAGAGGGGTTACCGAAATGGTGACTCCGGGTTTGGCTTCTAACGACAAACTCCTCGAACACAATAGCAATAATTTTTTAGCAGGCATTCACTTCGAGGAAGGAAAACATGGGATTTCATTTTTAGACATCTCTACAGGTGAGTTTTTTGTTGCCGAAGGGAACATTGAATACATCGATAAACTGTTGCAAACACTGAAGCCTGCGGAAGTAATTTACCAACGCAGCTTTCAAAAGTACTTCAAAGAAAATTTCGGGAATAAATTCTATACCTACACACTCGATTCTTGGATTTTCGACGAAGCTTTTGCACGCGAATCGTTGTTGAAACAATTCCAAACGCATTCCCTAAAGGGATTCGGAATCGACAACCTCTCGAGAGGAATCATCGCTTCGGGAGCCATTCTTCATTACTTGAAAGATACTGAACATCCAAACCTCCAGCATTTAACCACTTTACAAAGGTTGGATCAGGACGACTATCTCTGGATGGATCGGTTTACCATTCGCAATCTAGAATTAGTACCACTTGGTAACGGAGAAGGATACTCACTTTTAAGAAGCATGGACCAAACGGTTTCTCCCATGGGAGCACGCTTGTTGAAAAGATGGATATTACTCCCCTTAAAAGACCAGCATAAAATTGAAGAGCGCCTCAATTTAGTAGCTCATTTCATTAAAGAAACCGGTGACCGCACTGAGTTGATTCAACAAATGAAAGCGACCGGTGATCTGGAACGATTGGCTGCTAAAATACCTTTAAAAAAAGTGACCCCTCGAGATCTCTTACAGATCGCAAGAGGATTGCAATTGATCGAGCAAATTAGAACTAAGAATTTACAAGCCTCGAATTCGTATTTAAAACGTTTGGCCGATTCTTTAAATGCTTGCGGCATCATTCGCGACAAAATAGTAGCACAGCTAATTGATCCGGCTCCAACAACAGTTCAAAAAGGTGGGGTAATAAAAGAAGGGGTGAACGAAGACCTTGATCAATTAAGGAAAATTGCCCATGGTGGCAAAGAATACTTGCTTCAAATTCAAGCCCGCGAGGCTGAGAGAACCGGCATCAGTTCTCTCAAAGTGAGCTACAATAATGTATTTGGCTACTACTTGGAAGTCACCAATTCGCATAAATCAAAAGTACCGGCCGATTGGATCCGAAAGCAGACCCTCACCAATGCGGAACGCTACATTACACCTGAATTAAAAACATACGAAGAACAAATTACCGGTGCAGAAGAGAAGATCCTTCAAATTGAAACTCGACTGTTTGACGAACTGGTTCAAGAACTTCAAGAATACATCGCTCCTATTCAGGTAAATGCCCATGTAATTGCCATTTTAGATTGCCTTACTTGCTTTGCCCAAATAGCGCTGATTCATAAATACAAACAACCCGTACTAAAAGACGACGGCATTCTAAACATCAAAGCGGCGCGCCATCCGGTTATTGAACAACATTTACCGGCCGGAGAAACCTATGTTTCGAACGATATTTATTTAGATAGGGAATCACAACAGATCATCATTCTTACCGGACCAAATATGAGTGGTAAGAGCGCACTACTGCGTCAAACAGCTTTGATCACTTTAATGGCGCATATGGGGAGCTTTGTTCCTGCCGACGAAGCATACATTCCACTTACCGACAAAATTTTTACGCGCGTAGGAGCTTCTGACAACCTCAGTGGTGGTGAAAGTACCTTCATGGTAGAAATGAACGAAACTGCTT
The DNA here is from genome assembly GCF_050589245.1 of Endoryza foliicola. Classification (NCBI taxonomy): domain Bacteria; kingdom Pseudomonadati; phylum Bacteroidota; class Chitinophagia; order Chitinophagales; family Chitinophagaceae; genus Endoryza; species Endoryza foliicola. The sequence continues at coordinate 255,670 of NZ_JBOBEW010000007.1, forward strand.
CTATTATCAATAATATTACGGAGCGTAGCTTGATTTTGCTCGATGAAATTGGCAGGGGCACTTCTACCTACGACGGAATTTCCATTGCCTGGAGTATTGTTGAGTTCTTAAACAACAGCACAGCACAACCGAAAACACTTTTCGCAACGCATTATCATGAATTGAACGAATTGGAACACCGTTTCCCACGAATCAAGAACTACCACATTACAAACAAGGAAATTGGCAATAAGGTCATCTTCTTGCGCAAGCTAGCGCCCGGAGGCAGTACACATAGCTTTGGTATTCATGTTGCGAAAATGGCTGGAATGCCACCAAGCTTGATCAATCGAGCCAATGAAATTTTGGCGCAACTAGAATCGGCTCGTCAAGATGCTCCGGATGCGGCCGTGCAACAGATCACCACTCAAAAAATGCAACTCTCCATTTTTGATGCTCATACCGATACCTTCCAACAGATCAGAGAAAAACTGGATGGCATCGATATCAACCGACTTACGCCGGTAGAAGCCCTTTTAAAACTGCAAGAAATCAAGAATTTAATAAAGTAAGACAGTCTCGTTCTTTTAAATGCCTTACATGTCAATGATTTACAATTAGTTACAACAAGAATTTTATAAACTTTTCTTTTTTCTGTTTTTACCAAATCCACACTATATTTGAATCGCTAAAAACTAACTTATGAGATTGTTATCTACTGCAATCGCTGCAGCTACATTGTTTCTTGCCGGATGTAATAATGATTTGGGTATCACTTTGTACCAAGGAACTGCTGTTCCCATGGGAGGTGACCAAGTAGTTCCTTCAAAATCCGTTGCTGGTAATGGCTCCATGAATTTGGTCTATAACCGTACTACCCGCGTTTTAACCTACACTGTAAGTTGGAACTCACTCAGCGGTGCACCAGCCGCTATGCACGTTCACGGACCTGCATTGAAAGGTGCCTCAGGAAGTACCATTCAAACTGTTTCAGGATTCTCTACAGCAGTAGCAGGATCACTAACAGGTACCCTCCTCATTGATGGTATGGTTATAAAAGAAGAAGATTTATTGAGAGGCGCATTGTACTTCGACATTCATACTGCTGCGAATGCAGTAGGCGAAGTGAGAGGTCAAATCCTAGTTAAGTAAACACACCGAACTTTACATAATTGAAAAGCTCCGAGAAGTTCGTTCTCGGAGCTTTTTTATTAGTGTTGGATGCGGTGCTGTTCCTATAGGAATGCTCCACTGTATCGCACTTACAATTGTTCTTTTAAAACCGCTACTAATTTGTCTAGCTCTTCTTTTGTTGTATGCTTACAAAATGAAAAACGCACGGTTACCTGATTGGGGTTATTGTTGATGGCTCTTATAACATGTGATCCTTGATCGGCGCCACTGGTACAAGCACTGCCACCACTGGCACAAATTCCATTGATATCTAGGTTGAATAACAACATTTCAGACTTTTCTGTTTTGGGGAAACTCACGCTCAATACGGTATACAAACTTCTTCCCAAAGGATCACCGTTGAATGCTACACCGGGAATTGCCGCTGTAAGTTGTTCCATTAAATAGCGCTTTAAGCCATTCATGTGTGCACTGTCTTGCTCGTATCCTGCTGTTGCAATCTCCAACGCCTTTGCAAAGCCTACTATTCCATAAAGGTTCTCCGTTCCGGCGCGCATATTGCGTTCCTGACCTCCACCATTGATATACGGGTGAATCTTCACGTTCTCGTTGATGTATAAAATACCTACTCCTTTTGGACCATGAAATTTATGCCCGGCTCCTGTTACAAAATGGACAGGAGTGTTGCGCAGATCAATGGGGAAATGTCCAACCGTTTGAACAGTATCGGAATGGAAAATAGCATTGTATTTCTTACAAAGCTCCCCTACTGCATGAATATCGAGCATGTTACCAATTTCATTATTAGCATGCATCAAGGTTACCAAGGTTTTCTCTTCTGTAGACGCAAGTAGTAGTTCTAAGTCCTCCATGTCTACATGCCCGTTAGGCAAAATTTTCACCCAACTAAGGGCCGCTTCGCCTCTTTTGTGCAAAACTTCCACTGTGTACAAGGTAGCGTGGTGTTCAATGGGCGAACTAATGATATGAGTGCATCCAAGATCACGTACAGCGGCTGTAATAGCTGTATTTGAACTTTCAGTACCACCGGAAGTAAAGAAAATTTCAGCGGGATGGGCCCCTAATATTTTAGCCACCGACTTACGTGCCGTTTCAATTGCCAAACGTGTTTCTCTACCATAAGAATAAATAGAAGAAGGGTTTCCAAATTTTTCTGTTAAGTAGGGCATCATTGTCTCCAGCACTTTGGGATCCAACGGTGTGGTTGCGGCATTGTCAAGATAAATTCTTTGCGTCATGTCCGTGGTGTTAATTGAGCGGCAAAGGTACTAAGAATTTAGATTAAGAATTGTACGGATAGTGTACTTGAAGCAAGCCGCTAATCAAGATTTAAATTACTGATTATCAATTACTCGATACCTTTTGAACGCTACACCGGCTTTCTAAAAATCTTAAAAACATTTCTTATGCCTACCAATAAAAAAGCCCTGCATACGCAGGGCTTTCATCTATCTATTTAAACTAAATAAAGCTGTGGTTCAATTACATAAACTCCCGAATGTCTTGCATCAATCTTAATGCAATATTATTCGCCGTTGTTTCAAAACTACTTTCTGCATAGATACGGATGATGGGCTCTGTATTCGAAGAACGCAAGTGTACCCAATCGGTATCAAATTCAATCTTCAAACCATCTTCAGTATTGATAGGTTGATTTTTGTATTTCACTTTGATCTTCTCGAATATGGAAGGCAAATCGAACCCCTTCTCCAATTCAATCTTATTCTTTGAAATGAAATAGTCGGGATACTTTGCACGGAAACTTTTAATGCCATTCTTGTGGTAACTCAATGCACTTAAAAACAATCCAATTCCAATCAATGCGTCTCTTCCATAATGCAAATCCGGTACAATGATTCCTCCATTTCCTTCGCCTCCAATCACCGCATTCAGTTCTTTCATTCTATTCACCACATTCACTTCTCCTACAGCCGAAGGCGAATAAGTTCCTCCGTATTTCAAGGTCACCTCTTTCAAAGCCTTGGTGCTACTCATGTTGCTTACTGTATTACCAGGGCGCTTCGACAAAACATAATCTGCCACTGCAACCAATGTATATTCTTCGCCGAACATAGATCCATCTTCGCAAACAAAACAGAGACGGTCAACATCCGGATCAACTGCAATTCCCAAATGTGCTTTGTGGTTTCTAACAGCAGCACTTAATTCAGTTAGATTTTCAGGTAGTGGTTCAGGGTTGTGTGAGAATTTACCGGTTACATCAGCATTCAGTACTACAACATCTTCTACACCCAATGCCTTCAATAACGGTGGCACATAAATAGCACCGGTAGAATTGATCACATCAACTACTACTTTAAGTCCTTTTTTACGAATGATTTCAACATCTACTAAAGGATAATTCAATACCGCATCAATATGTTGCTGCAAGTACCCGTCCTTCTTAGTGTAGGTACCTAATTTGTCAACTGTTTGAAAACTGAATGCTTCTGCTGCAGCTAAATCAAGAATTTGTTTTCCGATTTCAGCATTGATGAATTCTCCTTTCGAATTCAATAACTTTAACGCATTCCATTCTTTTGGATTATGACTTGCCGTGATAATGATCCCACCGGCTGCCTTTTCCCATATCACTGCCATTTCAACGGTTGGAGTAGTGCTAAGACCTGCATCAATTACATCAATTCCCAAGCCTAGCAAGGTATTCACTACCAGTTCTTGAACCATGGAACCGCTAATACGGCCATCACGTCCAATAACTACAGTTTTACCTGCACCTGCTTGTAACAACCATGTGCCATACGCTGCTGAAAACTTTACAATGTCGAGAGGGGTTAAATTGTCGCCGGTTGATCCACCGATGGTACCTCTAATACCTGAAATACTTTTAATTAATGCCACAGTTCCCAGTTTAAACAAATAAATCTAATACTTACTATTGTGCTGCTATCTTTCTCCTTAACCGGTGATTGGAATTTTACAGGATGGATTCGGTGTAATATTAGCGGAAAAATAGAAAAGAAAAACTGGATTTTCTACTATTTATTGTCCACTACAACCAATTTGCCAGTTAAATGTTGAAAAGAAAATAGATATTAACATTTCTCTAAAAAATATCCACCAAAACAGTCGTTCGTTTCGCATTTTTTATTGGTAACTCCCATTCTTGAACTGATTTAAATCAAATCTTCCGGCTAAGAATAAAAAATGCTCCTCCTTTTCCAGAAGCAGCATTTTCGAATAACAAGTAAGGATATACGATTTATTTTTTATTATGTGTGAGCAAGTAAGAAGCCGTATTATACAATGAACGAGTGAGCTGTTGTAATTCATTCTTCACGTTGCCATTCAATACCGAGTCGGGAGCCTTACTATTATCAATAACCGAAACAATTTCCCACTGATTTGTTTTCAATGTTTCGCGATAAAAATAACCATTTCGAACCACGCCTATTTGACGTGTTTCCGGATTGAAGATAAACGCAAAATCAGCCTTGGTACTGTCTTTCAGGCTTCTACCCAAACCAGTATTACGTACTTTCATTCCGGCCAAATCTGCCACCGTTGCCATTAAATCAACTTGTGAAGCCATGCGCGCCTCACGCTTCGGCTGAACGAATGCAGGCCCATAAAAAAGCAAAGGAACATGTTCAGAGGTGAGGCGATGTGTAGTCCAAGATTGTGGCAATAGCTTGCCTACATCACCCGGAATGCCATGATCTCCTACAAACACAAAAATGGTATTCTTGAAATAAGCCTCTTTTTGTGCTGCTTGAATAAATTTCTGAAATGTAAAATCGGTATACCGAAATGCATTGTACTCTTTCAGCTTGTTTTCATAGTTTACTTGATCTTTAAATCCATTCGCGTCTAATTCAGCTTCGGAGGGACGATTGCGTTTAAACTCAAGTGTGTCTTCATCCGGGATCGAATAAGGACGATGATTATCGGCTGTTTGAATAACTGCAATAAAAGGCTTTTGTTCTTTTGATAAAATGCCATTGGCTTCCAAAAACAAATTCTTATCACTGATACCCCAAACATCTAAACGTGGGCTCTTTAAATTCTCTTCCTCATACAAATGAAGTCCTTCAATATTGTTCGACAACACACCTCTTATATTGGCCCAACTTGGACTGCCACCAATAAAATAATATTTCTCATACCCCTTAAATTGATTCATGATCACATTTTGATTCACGGCTGCGGGGTTTCTACTGGCTGTTTGTTGCAATTCCACATCCGGTAGTCCGGTGAGCGTAGCCCAAACCCCTCTTGCTGTTCCATAAGTTGGCGTGAAGCATCGATCAAAATACCAGCCTTGTTTGCTTAAACTATCGAAAAACGGAGTAGTGTTCAACGGGTTTCCAACCATCGAACTTTTATAGGCGCTGTAGCTTTCGCAGATCACCACTACAATATTGGGGTGAACCAGTTTTGCGCTATCGGAACCTTGAATCCGTTCGTATCCGTTTTCCCAACCATAATAGGGCTTCAAAAAAGCTCGGTCTGCAGCCAATGTTTTTTCATCATAATTCACTGAACGAAATTTCAGCGTATTAAAGAACGACTCAAAAGGGTTCAAAGCCAAATTGGCTTGATAATCGCTCCCCAAACCAAACGCATCGCTCCAGCGCAAGGGGTACTGATTGAGTCGACCAAAACTAAAGCCGGCCATTAACAACACCAACATCACCATTGCAACAGGTTTTGCCGATTGTTTGGGGCTATTATAGATTGTTCTGTATCCTTTTCGTAATACCCAACTCAATGCCCAGGTAGCCACTACCAACACCAAGAGTATGCGAATGATGGGATAGGATTGCCAAACCATGGTTGCAGAAATATTGGCATCTGCAAGGTAGTTCAACACAGTGGCGTTCATTCGCTGGCTTAAATAAGCATAATGCGCTAGATCCACGAAGTAAAACAACACGAATACAAAACAGATAAATCCCATTTTCAAATTCCAGATGCGCAAATGAGTCTTGCTTTTAAAGGGACTAAAAAAAGGAATCGCGCTAAAAACTAGACTTACCAGCCCAATTACGCTTACGGCTCTTAAATCGAATCTCAATCCTAATACAAAGGATTGCCAAATGGCCGTTCCGGAATTGCCCTGATTATTGAAATAAAGGAAAAAAGCGAGTCGAAGGAGGGTCATCCACACTAAAAGAACCAATGCCGTCCAAAGTACCCAGCGAATCATTCTGGGAAGGGGTAATAAAAGCTTCATGCAAAATAAATAATCATAAAATTAAGTATATTATTTTTGCAGCTATGGATTTACCTGCGGCACCGCTGCTATTAACTTTTTGGCAACAGATTCAACCCATTGATCAATGGCTGATTGTACACATTAATCAGAACTGGAGCAGTTCGTGGCTTGACGCCATTTTGCCCTTTTTTAGAGAACCGCTTTTCTGGGCACCCATGTACTTGTTCCTGATCGTTTTTGTGGGGATGAACAACCCGAAGAAGTGGATCTGGTGGGCATTAGCGCTGGTATTATGCGCAGCAATATCCGATATCATTAGCAGTCAGGTCATCAAACAATTGGTGATGCGGGTTCGGCCTTGTCAGGATCCCGATGTATCGATTTTATTGAGATTTTTCATTAAATATTGTCCTCAAAGCTCGAGCTTCACTTCTTCTCACGCCACGAGTTATTTTGCTCAAGCTTGCTTTCTGCACCAAACACTGAAATACTATTCTAAATGGACCCCACTGTTCTTTATTTGGTCGGGTTCAGTAGCCTATACCCAGGTATATGTTGGGGTTCACTACCCTTTTGATGTACTTTGCGGTGGCCTTTTGGGCTATTTTATTGGATTATTCATCTCGAAACTCTTCGATAAACAAGTAGGAAGTCTTAGATTAGTAGCTTAATACCCATTCATTCATGTTGGAAATTTTTATAATATTTGGTTTGATTTTGCTTAACGGGCTCTTTTCAATGGCCGAAATTGCCGTGGTCTCGGCCCGAAAGGCCAGACTGGAAGGACAAGCCTCGAGAGGAGACAAAAGAGCCGCAGAAGCGCTCAAATTAGCAGAACATCCTGATAAATTTTTGAGCACTGTTCAAATTGGCATTACGCTCATTGGTATTTTAACGGGTATTTTCTCCGGAGAGAATATTAAAACAGATCTCGTTGCCTATTTTAAATCTTTCCCGGGCGTTGCAGAATATGCCAATGCACTCGCTACCACCATAATTGTTGTATCCATCACCTATTTCTCATTGATTTTTGGAGAACTGGTTCCAAAACGAATCGGACTTTCCAATCCGGAAGGGATCGCAAAATTCATGGCGGCCCCTATGCGCATCGTGAGTATTGCTACCTATCCATTCATCTGGTTGTTGAGTAAATCGACCCACCTCATTGTGAGCATCTTTAATTTAAAAGCAAAAGACAATCAGGTAACCGAGGAAGAAATCAAAGCCATCATAAGTGAAGGAACGGAACAGGGCACTATTGAAGAGGCAGAACAAGAGATCATTGAACGCGTGTTCCATTTGGGAGATCGAAACATTACTTCCTTAATGACGCACCGTAGTGATATCATTTGGTTCAATGAAGACGATACAGAAGACAGCATCCGCGAAAAAATTCTCAAAGAACCGCACTCTGCTTATCCTATTTGCGAAGGTGACATCGATAAAATTAAAGGCGTGGTTTCGTTGAAAGATCTCTACGTTACTAATGATTTAACAACGTTTAAGCAGTACATGAAAACCCCTCTTTTTGTGCCTGAAAACATTACTGCGTACAAACTTCTAGAGAAGTTTAAAGAGAGAAAACTACATGCCTGCTTCATTGTAGACGAATACGGAAGCGTTCAAGGAATGATCACATTAAATGATATCCTAGAAGCCATTGTGGGCGATCTACCTCAAATAGATGTGGAGGATTATGAGATTGTGGAGCGAGAAGACGGCTCTTATTTGGTAGATGCGCAGATTCCATTTTACGACTTCTTAAGTCGCTTTGAAAAAACAGAATGGATGCACGAAGGAGAACAAGAATTTGACACCTTGGCCGGTTTTATTCTACATAAACTAGAACGCATTCCTCATACAGGTGATAAATTTGAATGGCAAGGTTTCAAAATTGAAATCATTGACATGGACGCACAAAGGATCGATAAAGTATTGGTGATTCCTTCCAGTGAGATTATGGAAGCAATGGAAGACTAAGTATAAATTAGTTGATTAGTCGTTCGATTGATTCAAATGATTATTGTTTCTCTTAGAAAGAAAACTCCAATCTTTCTTCAGGATATACTACCCGACTGCTTTTTCTATTTCCTCCAACCAAGCAATGTACAATTTGGATTTGCTTGTCTATTTGATCGTAGAAAATAGTATTGTCTACAACTACTTTTTTGGGAGCGACGCTCACACCATCAATTTGAAAATAACTGATGGTTGATTGGTCTTCTATCTCAAAGCCCACAAACTGCAGCGGCATCTTTTTGCCATCTAGCATGATATTCAAGTGAGTTTGGATGTATTGCGTTACCCATTTATCGAGTTGGGTTTTGTCTTTAGGATGATAGAGATCCACCTTTTGATTGGCCATTTTGGTAAGGGCTTTTTCAAAATCGTCGGTGAATACTTTACAGCTTATTTCAACGGTTTTGTCTTTGGCATTATGCTCCATTTCGGTAACACTTACAAAAAACGGATGGGGAGCCTTGGCAAAGCTTAGGGCGGCAGTTACCAAAAACAGGAGAAATCCAACTCTCATTAACCTTTTATACAATGTGAAAACCATTGAACAACTAAATTTTTGTGTTACAAATCTCTTGTTTATTTTGACGACTTTTATAGGAATTCGCTGGATTTTTTTCTGAAAGGCTTGTTAAATAGATTATGCAGGATTTTTGGTTCTATTTGCTGGAAGGTTGGCATCATATCATCAGCATTGATGCACTCGACCACCAACTATTTATCGCAGCTTTGGCTGCTTTATATCTTTGGGCCGACTGGAAAAAAGTATTGGTACTAGTAACTGCTTTTACCATAGGTCATTCACTCACACTGGCTCTCAGCGTTTTAGACATTGTTCGGTTTCCAGACAATTGGGTTGAATTTGCCATTCCGGTTACCATTGTTTTAACTGCACTTTCAAATATCATCAAGCCTCGAACGCCGGAATCAAAAATTCAATGGAATTACATTTTGGCGCTGGTTTTTGGGTTGATCCACGGAATGGGGTTTGCCAATACCATTCGATTCATGCTAGCAAAAGACCAAAGTTTGGCCACCGGCCTCATTGGTTTCAATATCGGTTTAGAAATTGGTCAAATTGTAGTGGTTGCTGCATTATTATGCGTAAGTTGGGTCTTTGTTAAGAAGATCAAATTAGCCCACCGCGATTGGATCATGATCCTGTCTTCAGCGGTATTAGGAATCTCGCTGAAAATGGCTTTAGAACGTATTCCTTTTTAACCTAATAAATATCATCATTCAATGAAAAAGGTGTTTTTAAGTTTCCTAATGTTGAATGCCCTTTGGGCTGGAGCGCAGAACATCCAGAACAACCCGGGTTCCAACCATGGAAACAAATTCGAACAATTGGGCGGTATTTTACCTACCCCCAACGAATACCGCACGGCCAGCGGTGCACCCGGTCCCAAGTACTGGCAGCAAAAGGCTGATTACGACATCAAAGCAGAACTCGACGAAGAAAAATTAACGTTGAAGGGAAGCGAAACCATTACTTATTTCAACAACTCTCCGGATGTGCTGAACTATTTGTGGTTACAAGTGGACGAGAACGAACACAGTTCTACTAAAAACGCCAACTATCAAAACAGCCAGTCGATGCCAAGAAACATGACTCCTCAAATGGTGGAACGTTTCGAAGAAGCAAAGTCTGATAATGGCTACGGTGTAAACCTTACAAAGGTTACGGATGCAATGAACAAGCCGTTGAAATACACCGTTAACAAAACAATGATGCGGGTAGAATTACCTACACCATTGAAGCCCGGTCAAAAGTTTGTATTGAATATCGACTGGAATTACAAGATCGGAAACCGCATGACTCAAGGTGGTCGTGGTGGTTACGAATATTTCCCTGAAGATGGAAACTACTTGTTTACCATCACTCAGTGGTATCCTCGTTTGTGCGTTTACAGCGATTTCCAGGGTTGGCAAAACCACCAATTCACTGGTCGCGGTGAATTTGCACTTACATTCGGAAACTTCAAAGTTCAAATGACCGTTCCTGCCGACCACGTAATTGGTGCTACAGGAGAATGTCAGAACTATCAACAAGTATTGACTCCTGCTCAATTTGCTCGTTGGCAAAAAGCCCAAACTGCAAAAGAGCCTATGGAGATCGTTACCTTGGATGAAGCAAAGAAAGCAGAAGGTCAAAAATCAAAAGCTAAGAAAACGTGGGTTTTCAAAGCCGATAACGTTCGTGACTTTGCTTGGGGCAGCAGCCGCAAATTTGTATGGGACGGTTTCCCTGCAATGGTTGAAGGAAAGAAAATTATGTGTATGAGCTACTATGGTAAAGAAGCCTATTCTTTGTACCGTAAGTTCTCTTCTAAAGCAGTTGCACATACCATCAAAACTTATTCAAAATTCACCATTCCTTATCCATACCCTGTTGCTCAGAGTGTGGAAGCAGCCAACGGTATGGAATACCCAATGATCTGTTTTAACTACGGTAGAACAGAAAAAGACGGTTCTTACAGTGAAGCAACGAAATACGGAATGTTGGGTGTTGTTATTCACGAAGTGGGTCACAACTTCTTCCCAATGATCATCAACAGCGATGAGCGTCAGTGGAGCTGGATGGACGAAGGCTTGAACTCTTTCGTTGAATACCTTACAGAAGAATTGTGGGATAACAAATTCCCTACTCGTGGTGGACCAGCTTGGACTATCACCGACTATATGAAGCTTCCTAAAGACCAATTGGAGCCCATTATGTCGAATTCAGAAAACATCGTTGGTTTCGGTCCAAACGCTTATACAAAGCCTGCAACCGGTTTGAACATTCTTCGCGAAACCATCATGGGTCGTGAGCAGTTCGACTATGCGTTCAAAGAATATGCACGCAGATGGGCATTCAAACATCCTGAACCTGCCGACTTGTTCCGCACTATGGAAGATGCAAGCGGCGAAGACCTCGATTGGTTCTGGAGAGGTTGGTTCTATGGAACTGATGCTTGTGACTTGGCCATCGATACAGTAAAGTATTTCACTGCTGATCTTACAAAAGAGCCTCAGCAAGTGGGAGAAAGCAAGCAAATGAGAAGCTTGCCTAAGCCTGGTGGTAGCACTTTTGATGATATTTCTAAGATCCGTAACCGTGAAGATAAAAACATCAAATTCGCTTCTGATGTAGATACTGCATTGCAAGATTTCTACTATCGTTACAACAGAGGATTGGAAGCTTATGATACTACTAAGTACGAAGTAGCTGTTCCAGGTAGCAATACTGAACCTTTGGATGCAGAGGCAAAAGCGAAACTTGGTGGTAAGCACTTTTATGAAATCACTTTCAGCAATAAAGGTGGATTGGTAATGCCAATCATCGTTGAATTCACTTTCAAAGATGGTACAACCGAAGTTGATCGCATTCCTGCTCAGGTTTGGAGATTGAATGAAGGTAAGGTTACCAAAACCTTTATGAAAGATAAAGAAGTAGTGAGCATTAAGTTGGATCCAATGAAGGAAACAGCAGATATCAATACCAACAACAATAGTTGGGGTGATATTAAGGCTCCTAGCAAATTCGCTGCTTTCAAAATGAAGCAAGGCGCGGTACGCGGTCAATCAACTGGTATCAACCCAATGCAAAAAGCAGAAGAAAAGAAAAAAGGATTCTAATCCCGATAGTCTTTTTAAAAGAAGAAGCCATCCCTGGGGATGGCTTCTTCTTTTATATACAATTAAATAGGGGCTACCTACTTGGTTTAATTCGAGAAGATGGCTTTGGTAATATATAACTCCGATGCGGTGAATGAAATTTTAAGATTACATTTTTCACAACAAAGACCGCCAAGACCGCGAAGAAATCGCAAAGATTTTTACAATTACAATTTGTCTTCAACTTTCGATTTCAAGTTTACTTCTCCCATTAATTCAACCTGACTGCCGGCTGTTCAATTATTAATTATTTATTCTTAATTATTAATTAGTTCCGGCTGTTCAATTATTAATTCTTAATTCTTAATTAATAACTACTCTATGCTCGTCCACTCCAAACTCAAATACCCCACCCCGGCCAAAGCTGCCGATGGCTTGTACGTACTTCGTTTCACCGAGCCTGAAACCTTCACCGATTTCCCGTCTACTTGAAAACTTGCCGCAGGATCAGAGCAAAGAATATAAACATTTACTGAATCAATGGTTCCTGCTACCGCCGCTTGAACCGTCCACTTGCCAATACCACTGGAATAGCGAACCGTTCCGCTGGCACCAGTGAGCAAATTTGTTACGGGGCCCGTTGAATAGCAGCTGTTTCCCGTATCACCCGGCTTGCTACATGCAGCTAATAGAACAACTGATAAAAGCATTGTTATTTTTCGCATATTCATATTATTTATTTTAGAAAAATTCTCATTAACAAAGCATAGCCATGATCTTGTTTGGGCGCACCGGTGATTTTGATAATATGAAACCCGGCCTTCGTCCACAACGCCACTACATCTCCTACCCGTCTGCCTTTAATGGCTTGTTCAATTTTTGGAATCAAAGCTCCTTGCGCCACCCATCCTAAATCGCCTTTTGTGGCATTTTCACCACCCATACTCCATTTGGTGGCCGCTTCTTCAAACGTAATTTTTCCGGCCTTCAATTCTGTAAATAACAATTTCCCAATTGAATCAACCGAGGCATAACTCAACACGGTGGTGTCAAGAAAAATTTGACTGATGCGCGTAAACTGATTGGGCAATTTCGCTAATACTTGCACCAAAATCTTGCCATTGTCATAGGGACCGTATACTTTTCGAATTTGGCCATGATACGCCAAGCTATCGGGTAATCCATTAAAGTGACCGATTCGAATGATGGGAACGGTATCTAAAACAAAGCGTTTCTTCAAAACCGATTTTACATAAAGAGGCGGATTGACAGACGCTTCCAATTCTTTTTTAATGTCGGAAATCTTCTTGGTTTGTGCCTGCGCCAAACTAAAAACAAAGATCCCCACAAACAAACCGACGATTCCTTTCATAAAAAAAGTCCCAAATTTCGCTCATTATAAGACGAATTTGGGACTTTGAAGGCTGCTCGGCCTTTATTTTTTCTTCTTCTTTGGAGGTTCAATGGTTGGACATTCTACCTCAATCCCTTCTCTACTAAACAAATCTTTTGCAGCGCCACCACTGGCAACCGAAATCATTTTATCAACCTCTGCTTGCTTTTTTTGGTGCAATTCAGCGTTGGTCAACAGTTCTTGAACTGCGGTCAATTTCGATACAAACAAACTTCTACCGTGGGTACCTAATACAATATCATTCTCACGAACCTGGATAGCAATATCATGAACAGGAATGGATTTTGGCAATCCGGCATTCCAGGCCATAAAGCCAGCACCGCCATCAATGCTTACATACAATCCTCCATCACTTCCTACGTATAATATCTTCTCTTGTTTAGGATCTTCTTTCACTACATTCAAAGGCTCAAATGGCAGGTCTTTTCCTATTTGCTTCCAAGTGGTACCGTAGTCATCGCTTACAAATAAATAAGGCAAGAAATGGTCGTTTCGGTATCCGTTCAATGTTACAAACACACGTCCTTCTTTGTACTGCGAAGGTTGAACATGGCTTACCCATAAACCTTGTGGTAAATTAGAACTGATTTTGTTCCAAGTATAACCACCATCTTTCGAGATATGAATATTACCATCATCGGTACCTACATACAACAAGCCGAATTTCAAAGGAGATTCTGCAATACTTGTGGTAGAACCGAAAGGTACATTGCCTTCTTTCTTGCCGTTGGTAAGATCGCCGCTTAGAGTTTCTAAAGTTTCGGCTTTGTTCAATGAACGGTGAAACTTGTTGGTACCGTAGTAAAATACATCTTGATTGTGCTTGCTCAGTAGAATGGGCGTTTCCCAATTGAATCGAAGAGGCGCTTCACCTAATTCATGGGATGGGCGAATGCGCTTCATGTCACTGCGTGTAACACGGTTCATTCGAACATAGTTACCAAATTGACTTCCCGCATATACGGTGGTGTTATCTCTGGTATCCACTTGAACTTGCATACCATCACCCCCAACTAGTGCTTTGTAAGAGTATTCACCGTTGTCGATCCAACCAATGTCTTCTTTGTGTGTAGAAGGGCCGTACCAAACATTGTTATCTTGCAAACCACCATATACATTGTAAGGTTTGGCATCATCAGTAATAACAGAATAGAATTGTCCAACAGGAGGCGTATTTATTTTGAACCAAGTATCACCATCGTCATAGGTAATATTAGCTCCACCGTCGTTCCCATTGATTACATGCGAATCTCTTTTAGGGTTCACCCATACAGCATGGTGATCGGAGTGAACGTTTCCTTTGTCAATGCTTTTAAACGTTTTACCACCGTCAATAGAAAGTTGCAAGGGAACACCAACAATCCAAAGTTTGTTTTCATTGTAAGGAGAAACAAAGATCTTGGCGAAATAATATCCATACGTACTGAAAATACCGATCTCTTTCTCGTGTGTGAGTTTCCAGGTTTTTCCGGCATCTTCACTTTTGTAAACCTGACATCCATAAATGCCTGTATTGGTAAATCCATCGTCTACATCCAAGTAAACATACAAACTATTGGGAGCCACTTTGTCGGTAGCCACCAACTCTTTCACAGAAGCTGCGGTATACTTTGCAGGCATGCGATTCTTTCTTAAAAAACTCTCCAGCTTTTTATTATCGAGTGCTGCGAATTGTTCTTTTGTAATGCTTTTAAAGTCACTCACCTTAAAATTGGTATCTGCCACAGCACCGGTAGTTGCCGGCTTAGGAGTTTGATTATCGAGCACTGCAAATACGATATTGGGATTCTTGGGATAAACGGCAAGACCTATTCGGCCTAAACCATCCCCGCTCGGAAATCCGGAGCCGGCACCCGTTGCCAACTGCCATGAATCACCACCATCGGTACTCTTGTAAATTCCACTTGTTTTGCCGCTTCCCACAAAATTCCAGGCACTACGAGTACGGTACCACATAGCAGCATACAATTCCTTGGGATTCGATGGGTTGAGATCAATATCGATGGCACCTGTGTTATCATCAACTGAAAGTGTTTGCTTCCAGGTTTTGCCACCATCAGTGGTTTTGTAAACCCCGCGTTCTTTGTTTGGCGAATAGAGATGGCCAAGAGCAGCCACCCATGCAGTATTGTTGTCGTTGGGATCCAGCAATACTTTTCCAATATGATGTGTTTCGGGAAGACCAAGGAATTCCCAAGTCTTACCATTATTAGAGCTCTTATAAACACCCGTTCCCGCATAAGAAGAACGGCTGCTGTTTACTTCGCCGGTACCTACCCAAATGGTATGGGTTTTCCAGTTTACGGCTATATCGCCAATGGTCATGATGGCTTCAGAATCGAAAATGGGCACCAAACTTTGACCATTGTTTTTGGTGTACCACAAGCCACCGGTAGCATAGGCTACATAGAACTCTGTAGGATCATCGGCATTTACTTCGAGATCTACTACCCGACCGCCTTGGATAGACGGTCCAATGTTTTTAAAATTCGATTCTTTCAACATCGACTTGTGTTCCAACAAAGTACGTTGGGCAGGCGCTTTCATGCGATCTGCGGCTAATGTGGGCTTAATTTGAGCAAACGTCGGGAAAAAACAAGCCAAACCTAGAATTCCTGTTAAAATGGAAAGGCGGCAGGGCTTTTGCAGTAATTTTGGTATCATAAAACGGAAGGTATTTCGTTTTTAACTGTATAAACTTACAAAACATGCGCTTGATTTTTTCTTTTCTTCTCTTGATTTCCGTGAGCGGTTTCGGCCAATGGAAAGACTTCACGATCAACAGCAGTGGCGATACCATGAATAGAGTGGATATGCAGGGCAGAAAACAGGGTCCTTGGATCCATCGATACGAGACCGTAAGGGGCGAACCGGGCTACGAAGAAGAGGGATATTACAAGAACGATAAAAAAGAGGGCGAGTGGAAATTATTCAGCTTAATGGGCGATTTGGTGGGCATTGAAAATTACCGTTGGGGTATGAAAGACGGTGTATGCCGCTACTTTAGTTCAATGGGTGATCTTCGCCTTGAACAAAGTTGGATAGCCATTAACCCTGAAAAACAGTACGACACCATTATGGTGGAAGACTTGGATAAATTAGATTCCTACAGAAAAGTAGTGGTGAAAAATGAAGGGGCTTCTTTGAAACATGGAATTTGGCGTTATTACAATTCAGATGGTGGCTTAATAAGATCTGAAAAGTATGAATTTGGTAAATTGGAAACCCCACAAACAGCTCCGGCAGCACCACCTGCTGCTAAAAAAGAAACGGTAAAGCCTAAAGAAGTGCTGGAATTTGAAAAGAAAAATGAAGGAAAGAAGAAGATCAAAGTGAGAGATGGAGGAACCGGCGGAGCGTAAATTAAGAGTCAAGAATTAAGAATTGAGGCCCGTTGCTGCGCAACGGGCCTCGTCATTGTAAGAATATTATTAAAAAAAGTACATGTAATATTTGTCTGCTTCCAAAGTAAAACCCTCCCCCCTATTTTTCACCACAGATACCCTTTAGATCAAGTTTTGAGTTATTGAGTTCTGTGTATTAGGCATTGGGCTTTAGGCTTTTTTTGACCACAGAATACACAAATTATTACAGATTCCCACAGATTAGCCTCCGATATTTAATCAGGTAGACTGCCGGCTGTTTCATTATTAATTATTAATTGTTAATTATTAATTATCCAACGCCATCACCGCCAACTCATACCCCTTCAATCCCAAACCTGCAATGGTACCCTTTGCTTTGGCTGATACATGAGAAAGCTTGCGAAAATCTTCACGCGCATGTACATTACTGATATGTACTTCTATTACCGGAGTAGTAATGGCGGCGATGCAATCGCCAATAGCGACGCTGGTATGGGTATATCCACCCGGATTCATAATAATGCCATCATAGCTGAATCCTACACGTTGCAATTCGTTGATCAATTCGCCCTCTACATTGCTTTGGTAATAATGAAAATCGATAGCAGGAAACTTGGCTTTTAAGGTTTCGAAAAAAGACTCAAAACTTTCAGCGCCATAGATGCCGGGTTCTCGCTTACCCAGTAAGTTCAAATTCGGTCCATTGATAATTGCAATCTTCATTGTGTGTTCTTGATTGTGTTGTCGAAAGTACTATAAAAAACGGAATTACTTTTTGGGAGACAGATTTGGGTTCACCGCGAAGTGCGCGGAGTGCGCAGAGTGGTCGCGAAGAATGCTTGTGTTGCATTCATCATCTTTTCCATCATCCCGATTCTCGATTTTTCTCATTCACCGCAGCGGCGCAGTGATCGCAGCGGTTTCGCAGCGCAGGCAGTTATTCTATTTTTGTTCTTTCAACGTCTCCTCTTTTCCTCGTTCCTTTATTCCCCCTGCTACTGCCCCTCTTCTTTCTCTCTATCTCCTCCCTCCTCGCCTCCTCTCATCCTCGTTCCTGTATTCCCCCTGTTCCTGCCCCTCTTCTTTCTCTCTATCTCCTCTTTCCTCGTCTCCTCGTTTCCTCGTTCCTGTATTCCCCCTGTTCCTGCTCCTCTTCTTTCTCTTTATCTCCACTTTCCTCGCCTCCTCTCATCCTCGTTCCTGTATTCCCCCTGTTCCTGCCCCTCTTCTTTCTCTCTATCTCCTCTTTCCTCGCCTCCTCCTTTCCTCGTTCCTGTATTCCCCCTGTTCCTGCTCCTCTTCTTTCTCTTTATCTCCTCTTTCCTCGCCTCCTCTCATCCTCGTTCCTGTATTCCCCCTGTTCCTGCCCCTCTTCTTTCTCTCTATCTCCTCTTTCCTCGCCTCCTCCTTTCCTCGTTCCTGTATTCCCCCTGTTCCTGCTCCTCTTCTTTCTCTTTATCTCCTCTTTCCTCGCCTCCTCTCATCCTCGTTCCTGTATTCCACCTGTTCCTGCCCCTCTTCTTTCTCTCATCTTCCATCCTCCCTCCTCCCTCTTGTATCCCGGCTGTTTCATTATTAATTATTACTTAATTAATTATTAATTACTCCCGGCTGTTCCATTATTAATTATTAACTATTAATTATTAATTACTCTCCTCTCGCTTCCACCTTATAAATCAAATCCGGATACGTCACATAGGTTCTTCCTGCTCCGGTAGGAATGATGCGTTGAGGAACGAAGTCTACTTGCAAATCGTAGTTGCCTTCTTTTCGAATGCGATAGGTAACAGTATACCAATCGTCCTTCTGAAAGGGAACCACCGTTTCGTTCAAATCGGGATTTTTTCTACTGCTGAATTTTACAAAGGGATAATACTCTTTGCTTCTTACTTTAAATTGTACGGTGTCTCCAATTTTCTTTCGGATCACGATAGAAGCCGGATAAAACTCTTCTACAGTGGTTTCAGTGATCAACTCGTTCAATAAAGGCAGCTGCTTGAAAACGGTCCAAGCAAGTGTATCTGCCGTTAGCTGCCAATTGGGTTCGGTTGGGTAATGGTCCCACCGAAACTTGACCGGATCGGTATTGAAGTACCAATCGTTCCTATTGGCTTTGAACTCACGGCAACTATCATCCGTAAATCCACTTGCCCATGTTATGTCTACCAAATACCATTTGCCTTGATCGCGATAAGCGTTCCAGGTGTGATTAGTTTTTACGGTATCTAGTTTCAATTCCAAATCTTCGTATCCCGATCTGCCAAACCCACTAATATCTTCACAAACCACTCCTGCAGCTGTGCAGAGATTGCGAAACACATTTACATAGCCAGCGCAAACAGCCTTTCGATTCTTCAATACACTGTCTAGCGCCCATCTTGAGTTCTTTGCTTTCATTCCTTCACAATCGTAGCGAATATTGTTCGTGACCCACAAATACGCCACTCTTACCCTGTCCATCGTATCTTTCAGTTGTTGGATCTTCAATCCCATTTCACGTAACTGCGTACTATTCCGAACTTCTGATTTGTAGGCACTCAAAAAAGCTCTGGCCGTTTTCCAAGAGTCTGAAGCTTGACCCATTCCCGAAAAGCTTAAAACAATCATTAAAAATATCAACAATGCGTTCTTCATGCCATTCATCTGTAATCGCTACTGTTGCTCCAGTATTAATTATTAATTCCTCAATTATTAATTAAAAAAGGCCATTCTTTGGTAGAACGGCCTTTAAAGTTATGATGCGAATAGATTAATTCAAGGTTTGCTTGATCATGGTTATGAAATCATCGAACAAGTAACGGCTATCGTGCGGACCCGGAGTGCTCTCAGGGTGGTATTGTACTGAGAACGCAGGTTTGCTTTTCAAGCGAATACCTTCGATAGAATCGTCGTTCAAGTTGATATGGGTTACTTCCACATCGGGGGCTTTGCTCAAAGAATCGGGATTTACACCAAAACCGTGGTTCTGAGTGGTTACTTCACACAATCCTGTTTTGAGGTTTTTAACCGGGTGGTTCAAACCGCGGTGGCCGTGGTGCAATTTCAACGTTTCTACGCCACTTGCCAGAGCAATAAGCTGATGACCTAAACAGATGCCAAAAGTGGGCTTATTCTCGCCTAAAATGGCTTTAACGGTATCGATCGCATAATCCATCACAGAAGGATCGCCGGGACCATTCGATATAAAGTATCCAACAGGATTGAATTCTTTCAAGGTCTCCAATTTGGTTTTAGCGGGGAATACTTTCAAATAAGCGCCGCGGTCAACCATACATTGAAGAATGTGTTGCTTGGTTCCAAAATCCATCACTGCAATGCGAATGGGTGACTCAGGGTTTCCCAAATTATAAGCTTCTTTGGTTGTAACTACAGAAGCGAGCTCCAGGCCTTCCATTGAAGGACATTTGGCCAGTTCTTTCTTCAATTCTTCTACATCCAAGATCTCAGAAGAAATGATGCAGTTCATGGCGCCTTTTTCGCGCACGTGACTTACCAAGGCTCTGGTATCTACGCCTTCAATACAAACGATGTTGTTGGCAATGAGGTAGGTTTCCAAAGAAGCATTGGCCATTTTGCGGCTGAATTGCTCTTCTAGGTTACGTCCAATCATCCCTCTGATCTTTACAGAATCAGATTCAACATCGGTGTCTTTCACACCGTAGTTCCCGATGTGCACGCTGTTCATGATAATGATTTGACCGTAGTAACTAGGGTCTGTAAATACTTCTTGGTAACCGGTCATTCCGGTATTAAAACAGATTTCACCGGTAGTCGTTCCAATTTTACCAAACGCAGTACCGTAGTGAACGGTGCCGTCTTCCAGTAAAAGCACGGCAGGAGGCGGAGGATCTTGTTGTATATGCATAATTTTAAAACTTCGCGAAATTAGGGGTGCGAGCCCATTTAACAAAGAACAGTTTCTCACAGCAAGGTTCAGGAAGGTGCAAAACCTTGTTGAAATGCTTTAAAAAAGTCAAAAAAAAGCCCCAAGTAAAAAACTCGGGGCCTTTTATATTGAATGAATTCAACATCGAATTATTCAGCTGATTTTTCTTCAGTAGAAGGGGTTTCAGCAGCTTCGTCGGCACCAGCTTTTTTAGGAGCGCGGCTACGACGTGTTTTCTTAGCAGTTTCCTTAACTTCTTCTTTTCCTTTACCGTAGATTTCGTTGAAATCAACCAATTCAATCAACGCAGTTTCGGCGTTATCACCCATACGTTGACCCAATTTGATGATACGAGTATATCCACCAGGACGACCTGCAACTTTATCAGCAACAGTGCTAAACAATTCTTTCACTGCTTCTTTGTTCTGCAAGTAACCAAATACAACACGACGTTGGTGAGTGGTGTTTTCTTTAGCTTTTGTAATGATGGGTTCTACGAATACGCGCAAAGCTTTTGCTTTCGCTAAAGTAGTAACGATACGCTTGTGAGCGATCAGCTCAATAGCGAGGTTTGTTAACAACGCTTTACGGTGTGAAGCCGTTCTGCTAAGGTTGTTGATTTTGTCTCCGTGACGCATGACTTTTAGTTTTATTCGATTGCACCGTGTCAGGAATTGCAATCTACATTTTCAAATTTCAACTGAAGGGCAGAGCCCTTCAATTATTAATTATTAATTATTAATTAACTACAGTTCGTCTTTATCTACTCCCAATTTGCTCAAATCCATTCCGAAGTGCAAGCCTCTTTCAGCCAATACTTGTTCAATTTCAGCCAAAGATTTTTGACCGAAGTTGCGGAATTTCATTAGGTCTTCTTGTTCGTATTGAACGAGTTCGCTCAAGCTGTTGATTTTCGCAGCTTTCAAACAGTTGAACGCACGAACAGACAGATCCAAATCTTCCAATGGAGTTTTCAGGATCTTGCGCAATTGCAACATTTGTTCATCAACCACATCTTCTTTCTTATCTTCTTTAGAATCGAAAGTGATGTTTTCATCGGTGATGATCATCAAGTGTTGGATCAAAATGCGGCTCGCTTGTTTAACAGCTTCTTCGGGGTGGATGGTACCATCTGTAGAAACTTCCATGATGAGTTTCTCGAAGTCGGTACGTTGTTCCACACGGGTATTCTCGATAGCGTATTTCACGTTTTTAATTGGCGTGAAAATAGAATCGGTAGGAATGTATCCAAAAGGAGCGTCTTTAACTTTATTGTCTTCTGCTGATACGTAACCACGGCCTTTAGCAACGGTTAATTCGATATCTAATTTAGCAGAGGTATCAAGTGTACAGATAAGGAGCTCAGGGTTCATAATATCGAAGCTTTGAGTAGCTTCTCCAATATTGGCCGCTGTGAATTCAGCTCTGTTTTTGATGCTCAATGAGATCTTTTCCTGAGAAACATCTTGATCCACTTTCTTTTTGAAGCGAACTTGTTTCAAGTTCAGGATGATTTCAAGTACATCTTCAGTAACGCCTTTGATGGTAGCGAACTCGTGGTCAACACCTTCAATGCGAATACCGATAATAGCGTAACCTTCAAGAGAGTTCAGCAATACACGACGGAGTGCGTTGCCGATAGTAACACCGTATCCTGGTTCAAGAGGGCGGAATTCGAATTGAGCTTCAAAATCCGTTGCTTTTTGCAGGATAATTTTGTCGGGTTTCTGAAAGTTTAAAATGCCCATATATCAGATTTAGTTTTTAAGAATGATAGTAATACCGAACAATTCGGCCAACAGGCTATTACTTGCTGTACAATTCCACGATCAATTGCTCCTTAATGTTTTCAGGAACGCTCTCTCTTTCAGGGAATGCAACGAAAGTACCTTTCATCTCAGCTTCGTTCCAGTCTAACCAGCTAAATTTCTGGTTCTTACCACGGAACACGCTTGTGATAGAAGTATTTGCCTTGTCTTTTTCTTTAATACTGATAATATCACCTGGTTTCAACTGGAAAGAAGGGATGTTCACCACTTCTCCGTTTACAGTAATGTGTTTGTGAGAAACCAACTGACGGGCAGCGGGACGAGAAGGAGCAATACCTAAACGATAAACGGTATTGTCTAAACGACCTTCTAGGAGTTTGATCAAGTTTTCACCTGTTACTCCTTTTAAACGTGCAGCTTCTTCGAAGATTTTGCGGAACTGACGCTCTAATACACCATAAGTGTATTTAGCTTTTTGCTTTTCTTTCAACTGAATAGCGTACTCACCTGGAGCCTTGCGCTTCTTAGAAGGGCCATGCTGACCGGGAGGGTTGCTGTTCTTAGTAAGGTATTTACCATTACCTAAAATGGGTTCGCCGAAAATACGGGCGATACGTGTTTTTGGACCAGTGTAACGTGCCATAACTTTATTTCATTTCGATTTTTTTTAGTTCGGTGAGCAGATCAGTAAAAAATCGTAAAAAATCAATCAGTCACCTTTTTTATAAATGAACTGCCTGCGATTGCTGGCAATTATGAGCCGTATGTCAAAGAAAAAACAGTGAGCCGCCATTGCGGTCACTGCTTCTATCATTAAACTCTTCTTTTCTTTGGAGGACGACAGCCGTTGTGAGGTAAAGGAGTAACGTCTTTGATCATTGCTACTTCAATACCAGACTGTGAAATTGAACGGATAGAGCTTTCGCGACCGGCGCCGGGGCCTTTCACGTAAACGTCTACACGCTTTACTCCTGCTTCAAATGCAACTTTAGCTGCATCTGCTGCTGCTAACTGTGCAGCGTAAGGAGTGTTTTTCTTAGATCCTTTGAAACCCATTTTACCGGCACTGCTCCAAGAGATCACTTGACCATTCTTGTTAGTAATGCTGATGATGAGGTTGTTGAAGGTAGCGTTCACGTGAACATCTCCGTAAGCGTCCACTTTCACTACTCTTTTCTTCGCAGCTGCTTTCGCGCTGTTTTGTTGTGCTTTTGCCATTTTAAAACTGAGGTAGTCTTGTAAAAAATAATTCCTATTAAGGAACCCGAATCAACCCTCCACCTACACCCAAGGTATCCGCAATTGATTCAGTAATAACAGGTGTATATAAAAAGGGAATGCTTAGCATCCGCCAGACCCTGTTTACAACCCTTACGCTGCTAACAGAAATCCATCGGTTACTAAGCCTTCCAGCTTATTATTTCTTAGGAGCCTTCTTTTTACCGGCAACTGTTTTACGCTTTCCTTTACGGGTACGGCTGTTTGTTTTGGTACGTTGACCACGAACAGGTAACCCTTTACGGTGACGTAAACCACGGTAGCAAGCGATATCAAGCAAGCGCTTAATGCTCATTTGCACTTCAGAACGGAGCTGACCTTCTACTTTGAACTCATTGGTGATGATGTTACGAATAGCGTTCAACTCATCGTCGTTCCACTGATTCACTTTTTTATTTACATCAATACCAGATTTCTCTAAGATATACTTAGCAGTAGCTGGGCCAATACCATAGATATAGGTAAGACCGATTTCGCCTCTCTTATTTTTTGGTAAATCTACACCGGCAATACGAGCCATATTCTTTATTTGTGTTTTATCGTTTAATTAGTTGACTGGCCAATGGCCATGCGCTTATCCCTGACGCTGTTTGAAGCGAGGATTCTTTTTGTTAATGATGTACAACTTGCCCTTTCTACGAACAATCTTGCAATCAGCACTGCGCTTTTTAATAGATGCTCTTACTTTCATTTTTTATGCTTTGTGTTGGTTTTAGCCAACAGGTACCTAATACAATGTTGTTCCTTACTTGTATCGGAAGATGATTCTTCCTCTACTCAAATCGTACGGGCTCATCTCCACTCCTACTTTATCACCGGGAAGAATTCTAATGTAATTCATCCTCATTTTTCCTGAGATGGTGGCCAAAATTTCGTGACCATTTTCGAGCTTCACTTTGAACATTGCGTTCGAAAGTGCCTCTACAATTGTACCATCTTGTTTGATTAACGGTTGTTTACCCATAGATTTTTAAGGAGCGCAAAGATAGGATTATCACCCATAATTCCGAAAAAAATGGGGATATTTTTCAGGCAATTGTGGAAAATAGCCCCCTTTCGGGGGCAAAAATAAGCTAAAATGCGGAATTTTAAGGATTTAACTCCACCTTGGTCATGTCGTAATAATGATTTTGGAGCTCGTGAACTGCGATGGCTGAGGTAAGATGACGGCGGTCTTCCCTCCACCAAATGTCCATTTTACTAAAATCACCCCCAGGAGGTACCATAATTCGAAACGAGTCTTTTAGATACTTGGTGGATCCGTCGGCTTGGGGTTGTTTTTGAAATCCGAGCATTTGAAGCTGGGTTTCGTCTAAAGGGATGGGATGCAATTGATCGGGCGAGAACCAGAATTCTTGAACCGCCGTTTCTACACACACTTGCTTGTCTTCACGGTTCAGATCCGTTACAGTTCCGATCATTTTTTGGCCTTCATACTCGGCCATTACAATGTCTGCGGGCTTGATGTTAGAAAACTTGATCATACGGCATTTTGTTTAGCTGAATATACGATTTTTTGATCAAAAAATCAGCAAGCCGTGTTAATGGGGTGTTTTTTGAGAAATGGTAGCATCGAGGGCCTTCACCGCAACGTGCGCTAAGTACGCAAAGGAGTCGCGAAGTTCCTCTTGTTCCTCCTCCTGTTCTTTCTGCCTTCTCCTTCTTCCTTCTTTTTTCACCGCGGCGGCGCAGCGATCGCAGCGTTAACGCAGCCATGACACTTGCTCCGAATTTCCTCCCTTCCTCGTTTCCTCTAATCCTCGTCTCCTCGTTCCTGTATTCAGGATGTTCAATTATTAATTATTAATTATTAATTAATAATTCCTCTCCCTCTCCTCCCCAACTCAATCACCTCCGCATCTTTAATGTTCCCGGCATCAATTGAAAAGCGGATCATGGTGCGCAGGGTGTGCCAGCCTTGGTGACCTGCTGCTCCCGGGTTTAGGTGCAGACAATCTATTACCGGGTCGTGAATGATTTTGAGAATGTGGGAATGCCCGGCGATAAAGATCTTAGGTTGGTGTTCTTTTAATAGTTTCTTGGTGTCGGGATTGTAACGAGGCGGATACCCTCCGATATGACGCATGAGCACTTTTACTCCTTCCAGCTCAAACACGAGATTCTCGGGGAATTCGCTTCTGATATCAGCGCCGTCGATATTGCCGTATACCCCGCGCAATGGCTTGCCTAATGAAAGCAATGGCTTTACTACTGCAATGGTTCCAAAATCGCCACCATGCCATATTTCATCGCAGGATTCTAGATACGAGAGTATTTGATCATCCATATGATGATGGGTATCTGAAAGCAAACCGATTCTTTTCACGTGAGCTATTTTGAGGAGGCAAGATAGGATAAATAGGGTTTTAGGCTTTAGGTGTTAGGCTTTGGGCTTTAGGCTTTGGGCTTTGGGCTTTAGGCTTTAGGCGTTAGGCTTTGGGCGTTAGGTGCTTGCACAATAATTAGTATAATTTTAAACCGCGGCGGCGCAGCGAACGCAGCGGTAACGCGGCGAATCTGTCGTAAACTAGGCTATATTTCGTCGTTGAACCAGTTACGTAGCCTGTCAGGGGCGGCACGATAACATCACCCGATAATATAGCAAGCCCCATCCTATAATTCTCAAATTAACTAATTAACTTGCCCTTGCTTGTAAGTAAAAATCCGATTGTATGCCACATTATATTCAGCGAGGTCAAATACCTCACAAACGTCATACCCAGTTCAGAAAACCTGATGGAACCTTGTACAGTGAACAACTTGTTTCCACAGAAGGATTCAGTGATGATTATTCACTTCTCTACCACTGTCACCCTCCTACTCAAATAATCAGAACCGAAGCTTCTAAAAATGTTGCGCCGGAAATAGCGGAAGAACGCATGCTGCAACACCGCTCATTTGAAGGCTTTCACATTAAGCCCGAAGACGATTTCTTAGAGAGCCGCAAAGCTGTACTGGTAAACAATGATTGTCATATTGTATTGGCTGCACCTCGAAAATCAACAACCGACTATTTCTATAAAAATACCGATGCCGATGAACTCATTTTTGTTCATGAAGGCTCGGGAGTGGTGAAAACCCAATTCGGACAATTGCCCTTCAGCTATGGCGATTATATCATGATACCCCGTGGTACTATTTATCAAATTCACTTCAATACGGAATCAAATAGATTGTTCATTGTAGAATCGTTTAGTCCAATCCGTTATCCTAAACGCTATATGAGCAAGTTTGGGCAACTCATGGAACATTCGCCGTATTGCGAACGTGATATGCGAGGACCGCAAGATTTGGAAACATTTGATCAAACCGGCGACTTCTTAATAAAAGCAAAAAAGAAAGGTTGGCTCTATGGATTGCATTATGGAACACATCCGTTTGATGTAGTAGGCTGGGATGGTTGTTGCTATCCTTACATTTTTTCTATTCATGATTTCGAACCCATTACAGGTCGTGTGCACATGCCACCTCCCATTCATCAAACCTTTGAGACGAATGCCTTTGTAGTGTGTTCTTTTGTTCCAAGAATGTATGATTATCACCCGCAAGGCATACCCGCACCTTACAATCATAGTAATATTGACAGCGATGAAGTATTGTATTATGTTGATGGTGATTTCATGAGTCGCAAACACGTTACACGCGGCATGATTACTTTACATCCGGCAGGTATCCCACATGGACCACATCCCGGAACCGTAGAGAAAAGCATTGGTGCAAAAGAGACAAAGGAATTGGCAGTGATGGTCGACACTTTCCGTCCTCTGATGTTAACCAAACAGGCTCTTGAAATTGAAAACGATGGGTATACGTTGAGTTGGAAAGAATAACAAGAGAAGTTATTGAGTTATTAAGTTTTAAGTTTTGAGCAGCTGCGCTGCTTGGAATTCGCAAAGAGGAAGAAGTTAAAAAGGAGCGCAAAGGGTTTGTTATTTTAAAGTTCTTTTTTGAACAGGAAAAAAATTCGATCAGCTTACGCTACCACAACGTAACAAAGAACGCAAAGATGCACAACGAAAACCTTGGCGACTTCTCTGCGCTCTTCGCGGGCTCTGCGGTGAACCCCATTATTAATTATTAATTGAAAAAAAAGACCACCGCGACAAATCGACGGTGGTCCTCGGGTTCCTCACCCAAATTTTTATGAAATTAATCTCAAATGCCTTTCGTCTGTCGGCTCGTTCTTAGCTCGCTATCTTCCAACACGTTTGGCCGAAGGCCAAGGCTCTCCTCATTTCAAGCTGCCCCAATTATTAATTCT
Source organism: Endoryza foliicola (assembly GCF_050589245.1). Taxonomy (NCBI): domain Bacteria; kingdom Pseudomonadati; phylum Bacteroidota; class Chitinophagia; order Chitinophagales; family Chitinophagaceae; genus Endoryza; species Endoryza foliicola. The sequence continues at coordinate 283,572 of NZ_JBOBEW010000007.1, forward strand.
TAATTATTAATTAGTTCGTCATTCCCGGAAACCAAGCTCTTCCCACTTCTCTAAAAGGCCAAGGAACTGCAGCTAGAATCAATAGTAATGCAACTACATAAAGAATTGAAGCAGCTTTGAAATTGCTTTTCTTGGCTTTACCTCTAGCAATGGTAATGCAAACAATGCCTGCAATCATTGAAATAGGATGTTCTACTGCCCAGAAACGCATGGTACTGTCTTTCATAACGGCGCCACCATTTGCTTCGAACAAAGCCCAGCCTAATCCACCAACGGCCCATTGATAAAGACCAATCAATAAAGTGATATGTGCCGAAATCAATAAAAACAAACTAGTTTTTTTCAAGCCCTCGCTTTTCTGAAAAGCTTGAACCATACTAATCAATAACAAAATCAATATTACCCAACGAAGTAGGTTGTGTAAATGCAGTAGTCCTGTATACATAGTGATGAGTTTTTACGAAGATAGGCGAGAATTAAGAATTAATAGTTAAGAATTGAGAATTAAACCCCACTTCGTGTAGGTTGATTCCTTCTTTGCTCTCCCCACTTCAAGCTGCCCCAATTATCAATTATTAATTGTTAATTATTAATTGAAAAAAAAGACCACCGCGATAAATCGGCGGTGGTCCTCAGGTTCATTATCAAAATTTCTATACAATTAATCTGCTAAGACCTTCTTAGGCTGATTCCCTCTCTGCTCTCCCCACTTCAAGCTGCCCCAATTATTAATTATTAATTGATTCGAATTGCTGAGTAACTGGAATACGATCAAGTTCTTCGGTGAAAAGGTTGCATTGAAAGCGGCCCTTCGACTTCATCCTTCGCTTCGCTGCGGATTCCGCTCAGGGACCTCCATTCCAAGGCTAGACAAGCGCGTACTGCAAGGCACCCCATTATCAAGCAACACACTCCCTCCAGTGCCCAATTATTAATTATTAATTCTTAATTATTAATTAATAATTACTCCGCCCAATCAGCAAGGAATATATTCGTATCTCTCGTTCCACCATTATTACGATTGCTGCAGAAAATGAATTTCTTTCCATCATAGCTAAACATGGGGAAGGCATCAAACCCTTTATCCCGGCTAATTTTAGTTAAACCGGATCCATCTTCGTTTATGATGTACAAATTGAAGGGAAATCCTCTTTTATATTCGTGGTTGGATGCAAAAATGATGTGTTTGTTATCGGGCATGTAAGCAGGCGCCCAATTGGCTTGTCCAAAAGAAGTAACTTGTTTTGCATTGCTTCCATCGGCATTCGCGATCCACACTTCCATATTGGTTGGAGCAACCAAATCTTCTGCCAAAAGATCTTTGTATTCTTTGATTTCAGCATCTGTTTTCGGACTAGAAGCTCTCCAAATCAATTTTGTTCCGTCGGGACTGAACCATGCACCACCATCGTAACCTAAATGATTGGTGATTCTTTTTTCCTTTCCTGATTTCAAGTCCATAACATACAATTCAATATCCCCATCCTTGGTACTGGTGTACACCATTTTATTTCCGTCGGGAGATATCGTTGCTTCGGCATCGTAACCCGGCGATTTGGTCAATTGTTTTACAATTTTACCGTTATAATCGGCCATGAAAATATCATAGGAGGCATACAAAGGCCAAATGTACTTATTGCCATATTTTGAACGATCCGGAGTTGGAGGGCAATCGGAACCACCTAAATGGGTAGACGCATAAATGATATGCTTGCCATCTTTTAAAAAAGCACCACAAGTAGTTCTTCCTTTTCCGGTGCTCACCAATTTGTATTCAAATTTTTCACCGAAGGCGGGAACCTTTCCGATAAACATTTGATCACAGGTAATTCCTTCTTTTGGATTGGTTTTTTGGAAGATGATCCATTTGTTATCGAAGCTGAAATAGGCTTCGGCATTGTCGCCACCAAAAGTGAGCTGCTGTAGATTTTTGAAATGCTTTTCTTCAGGGTACTGAAGGGTATCGGCAAAAGAAGCTTTGTTGGGAGCAATAACGGTCGATTTCTTGAATGCCATGGCTGCGATGATCAGCATACCCAAAACAGGGATGAGGGCCCATTTTTTCGTCATATCTAGTTTATTTAACTTATTTAGGTCGATAATTTGCAAAGATATTTCTAAAATGAGGGTGAATTGTAATTTTTTTGTCACAAGGCTCCCCTAAAATCGATTAGATTTGCGGCATGAAATCCAGATTACTTCTATCAACCCTGCTGGTGGCGCTTACAAGTGCTGTATTTTTCAGCTCTTGTTCAAACGAAGAAAAACCCGACACTTCAATCCTCGGCGAAATGCCTTACAAAGTGTATACAGACAGTATCAAGCAGTTTCCCGACAATTTCAAATATTACCTCAATCGTGCCTTGCTCTTGTCTCAAAGCAAAATGCATGCATTGGCCACAGCCGATTATAAGAAAGCTTGGGAATTGTCTCAAACAGATGCCGTAGGCATAGAATATGCTTCCAATTTGATATTGACTAACAAGTTGAGTGAAGCACTCGAACTATTGAAAAACTGCCAAGCAAAATTCCCTGAAAACGAAGAATTCACGCGTCGCATCAGTGAACTTTATGCCATCATGGGAAAACGGAAAGAGGCATTGGAACAATACGATCTTATTATTTCGAAAGACAGCAGCAATTTCATGGCTTATTATGAAAAAGGCATCATTCTGATGCGTTTAAAAGATACGGCTGCTGCTATTGCCGCGCTGGAACAGTCTTATTTTTTACAGCCGCTGGCCATTACCGGTCAAGCACTTGCCAATATTTATTCAAATCAAGGAAATCCAAGAACCTTGGTTATTTGCGATGATATCATTGCCCACGACAGCAGTTCTATATTGGTAGATGCTCATTTCTTGAAAGGAACCTATTTATCTGACCACAAACAGTGCGATGCTGCATTAAAAGAATTTGAGACTTGCATTAAACTCGACTGGACCTTTATAGACGCTCATTTAGAAAAAGGATTGTGCTATTTCGACCAGAAAAAATACGAGCAATCACTCGATGCATTTAGAGTAGCAGCAACCGTATCGAACACGAACCCCGACGCTTATTTTTGGATGGGGAGAGTGTACGAAGCACAAAACCAAAAAGAAGAGGCTCAGCTTAACTATCAAAGAGCCATTGCTTTAGATGAAGATTTCAATGAAGCAAAAGAGCGCCTTAAAAATTTGAAATAATTACCCCTACCTTTGCGAAAATTTTAGAACTGTTATGGCCATCATTGCACCATCCCTATTATCAGCTAACTTCTTGAATCTGCAAGCAGATTGTGATATGTTGAATAAAAGCGAAGCAGACTGGTATCATTTAGATGTAATGGATGGCAGGTTTGTTCCGAATATCAGTTTTGGCCCCATGATCATTGAGTTCATTCGCAAAGCCACTACTAAAGTGTGCGATGTGCATTTAATGATCGAGGAACCTGAAAAATATGCAGAAGCTTTTAAAAAAGCAGGTGCCGATATCTTAACAGTTCACTACGAAGCTTGCACTCATTTACATAGAAATATCCAACAGATCAAGAGTCTTGGCATGCAGGCAGGCGTTGCTTTGAACCCTCATACACCGGTGAATTTATTAGAAGACATTCTCGCTGATATTGACCTTGTTTGCATCATGAGCGTAAACCCCGGTTTCGGTGGTCAGAGTTTCATTCCACATACATTAACCAAAATTCGTCAACTCAGAAAAATGATTGACGATCGTGGTTTGAATGTGAAAATTGAAATAGACGGCGGTGTAACTTTAGGCAATGCAGCAGAGATATTGGCTGCAGGTGCACATGTACTAGTGGCCGGCAACACCGTTTTCAAATCTGAAAATCAAATAGACACCATCGCAAAGTTAAAAGCGCTGTAGGCTGTCGATTTTATGCACCATTTGACCTAATACATCGTGAGTTGCGTAAAGCCACACGTTTTGTTTCTTGGGCCACTTGTATTCGTAATCTACCAGCAACTTTCTAAGAAAATCGTAGGCCTTATTTGCCTGATCTTTATTATAGAAGCAGTTTACAAAGCTCGTTTCAATAAGTCCTTTTTCCGGGAGTCCTATCCCTCTATTATACCAAACAAACACTTCAGGCAAGCCTTTGTAAGTAATCACGTCTGCATTCATTTTGATATTGTAACGATAGTAGAGTCCATAAAACCACACCATGGCTCTTACTCGGCTAAACAATTCTGCATCCGATTCCTTCTTCTTTGGGCGAAACATCCATTGGATATGATCAGGGTAAAAAGGATTGTCCTTATAATTTTGCAACACTTTTCCGGTTGCTTCCATGATCCATTTTTTGGGCTCCTTTCCGGATTGAACTTCCTGCATAAGTAGTGTTTTAGCAGTCACATTCTTTAAAAGCAAGATTCTTTTTACGCCACCCGAAAATGTCAACTGCAGCTCTGCGCCTTCAGGAGAAGAGACAGCCGTCCAGGTACCAATTCTCTTTTTATCGTGAGGGTTTTCTACCACTATCGAATCGGGGAAAAACACAAAGCCCGGAAAGATTCTTTCATTGTCCTTTGTCCAAACTTGGCTTTCATCGGAACTGCCTTCAATTTTTTTGAGATTCCACTCTTGACACAAAAGGGTGGAAATTTTGGCTTCGGTTAAATTGGTAAGGTCTACTACACCGGTATCAGATCCTGAAACAAAGGCTTCTTGAAAAACGAAATCAGAAGCTTCTTCTTTGCCTTTTTCCTTTTTTGGAGGGGTTTCGTCGTAGCAAGAAATGAGTTGGAAGATGCTTAAAGCAAGAATGACACGTAAAATCATGGTAAAAAAGGATATTATCGGTTGAAAATAAAATAAATATCTCGATTTTCTGTTTAAAAAAGAGCCGAAAAAACGGCTAATTTCGAACTGCTAACCCAAGTTCATGAAGCTGCTGAAACCCATTTTTCTGATCGTATTGTGCTTTTTTACTCTGAGTTCTCTAGCTCAGAAGAAGCAAGCCGTCATTTCAGGGGTGGTTTTAGACGAAAATGAAAAGCCCCTACTCGGGGTATCTGTCTCCATTTTAGGGAAAGCAGGCGGTGTTCAAACGAAAGATTCCGGTCAGTTTCAAATAAAAGTGCCCTCCGATCGCGCCGTGGCCCTTGTCTTTTCTTACCAAGGTTATAAAACCCTGCAACAAAATTTCTATCTCAGTGAGGGAGAATCGGAGAAAGTGACCATTCGACTGGAAACAGGAGCAAAAGAATTGACCACAGTTGTTGTAACTGATAAAAGAAGCAGAAAAGAAGCGGGGCTGGTAGTAGTGAATCCTAAAAATGCGATCAATATACCTAGTCCTACCGGAGGAATTGAAAGTCTGATCAAAGTAATAGTGGGTTCCAATAATGAGCTCACATCTCAATACAATGTAAGAGGTGGGAACTACGATGAAAATTTGATCTACGTAAACGACTTTGAAGTGTTTCGTCCATATTTGGTAAGAAGCGGTCAACAAGAAGGGTTGAGCTTCATTAATCCGGAAATGGCCAAGAATGTAAATTTTTACAATGGAGGGTTTCAAGCTAGGTATGGCGATAAACTCTCTTCAGTTCTCGACATCCAGTACAAAAAGCCTCGCAGCTTCGGCGGTTCTGCTTATGTAAGCTTGTTGGAACAAGGGCTTCATTTGGAAGGCACCAGTTCCAATAAAAAATTCACCTTTATAGCAGGTATCCGTAACCGAAGCAATCGCAACTTATTGGGCAGTCAAGAAACAAAAGGAAATTATGTTCCTTCTGCTTCCGATTTCCAGGCACTTCTTACCTATCAATTCAATGCAAAGAATAGTTTAGAATTGTTCTCGAATATTTCAAGAACAACCTTTTCATTGGAACCCAGTTATAGTCAGCTCACCAGCTCAGTATTCTCCCCTTATTTCAGTGCGAACTTGGGATTGGATATTTACTTTGAAGGGAAGGAAAAAGACGGATATAAAACGAACATGGTGGGCTTGAGCTTTTTACAACAGCCGCGCAAAGACCTCCGTTTGAAATGGATGCTCAGCAGGTTTGAAGACAATGAGCAAGAGAACATCGACATTTCCGGCTCCTATTTATTTGGAGAACGTGAATTCGATAAAAGTCAACCCGATTTCGGGCTCATCAACAATCCATTAGGTGCCGGTTTGTATCAAACCTATGCCCGAAACAAATTGAATATAGAAGTTTGGAACATTAGTCATAAAGGGAGTTACGATAAGGGCGCCCATTACATTCAATGGGGATTGACCGGTGAACGCCACCAAATCAACGACAAGTTGCATGAATGGCAATACCAGGATTCTGCCGGATACAATGTACCGTATAACCCCAGCAGTTTTACCTTGAGTTCGGTATTGAAGTCGAGAGCAAATATTAACGCCACCCGATTGAGTGGGTATGTTCAAGACAATATCGTGTTCAATGATTCAGCCGATTTTAGCATGCAAGCCGGCGCTCGCTTCAATTACAACGATTTGAACAACGAGTTTCTGGTATCTCCCAGATTGGGATTTTCTTACCTGCCATCTAAATGGAAAAAAGACATCATTTTCAAAGGGGCCATTGGAATTTATTCGCAGCCTCCGTTTTACCGTGAGTTGAGGGGCTACGATGGTACCGTTAATAAAAAATTGAGGGCACAGAAAAGCTGGCAAGTTAGTGGGGGTTTTGATTACAACTTCAAATCAGGAAACAGAGCCTTTAGATGGACCACGGAAGCGTATTATAAGAACATGTGGGATGTGGTGAGTTATGATATTGACAATGTGCGGATTCGTTATAGTGGCAAAAATGATGCAAAAGCCTATGCAATGGGTATTGAAACCCGCTTGTTTGGCGAATTGGTAAAAGATGCGGAAAGTTGGATAAGTGTCGGCTTCATGCGTACCCGCGAAAACCTCACAAACGACACCTACTACAATTATAAGTTAGACAGTTTGAATCAACCCATTGACAGTAGTTTGCAACAAGGCGGCTGGTTCAGAAGGCCTTCAGATCGATTCTTCACGTTTGGGCTCTTTTTACAAGATTATTTATCTACTAATAAGAATTCAAAAGTATTTGTCAATCTTATTTACGGCAGCAACATGCCTTATAATATTCCGGGCAGTGTAAAATACCGTAATGGATTGATCATACCTCCCTACATCCGAATCGATTTAGGATTCAGTGTATTGTTGTTGGATACAGATCAAAGCAATAGAAGAAGCCATAGTCCATTCAGAAGTTTTGAAAACATCTGGGCCAGTTTTGAAGTGTTCAATTTGATTGATCGTGACAATACTATTTCATATCTATTGATCAAAGATTTTTCTAATACAACTTATGCGATGCCCAATCGCCTCACCCCTCGCCTGCTGAACTTAAAACTGGTAGCCCGATTCTAAGGGTAACTCTTTAAGCTCATTTTCTTTCTTTCCCAAAATCAGAAAAAATGCTCCCAATTAGAGAGCGCATTTATCCATGCCAAGACGTAATTATCTGATATACAGTTATTTATTTTCTGGCATTCAGTTCGTCATAGGGTAATCAAACAACACCACCCTTATGAAGCTTATTAAATACTTAATCCTGGTAGCCCTGATGGTACTGAGTGCTGTGATGAGTGGAAAGGCGCAAAGCTGTTCCGGAGAGACCCTGAAGTTCAAGGAAACTTTTGGTACTGGTTCAAACACCTCTTTAGCTACCGGAATTACGACCTACCGTTATACGGGTTCAGGTTCATTAGCAGATGGTGATTACCGTGTTACCAAAAACACTCAAACAAACGGAGACTGGTTAAATGCTCCTGACCATACCGGAAATAGCAACGGAAGAATGATGGTTATTAACGCAAGTTATACCGCCGGTGAGTTTTATAGAGATACAGTTGGTAGCTTAACTCCGGGTGCCTTCTACACTGTTTACTTGTTTATCATGAATGTAAACAGCTTGGGTACTTGCGGCTCTAGTGCATTGTTACCTAAAGTTCAATTCGTTGTAGAAACATACAATGCTTCTACCGGAACTTTTTCTACATTAACAACTTTTTCAAGTGACTATATTCCTCAAACATCAAGTCCTACATGGGTTAAGATCGGCGGTTTCTTTACCATGCCTGCGGGTCAAACTTCGATCCGATACAGATTGATAAATAACTCATCCGGTGGTTGTGGAAACGATCTAGCCATTGATGACATCACGTTTTCACAATGTGCTGCAGTGACGCTTCCCGTAACCGGTTTAAGATTGAATGTGCAATCACAAACTGAGAAAAACATCATCAACTGGTCAACAGCTCAAGAATTCAACACAGAAAGATTTGTAGTAGAGAAAAGTACGGATGGTAAAACTTGGGGAAGTATTCAAACAGTTACAGCTGCAGGAAACAGTTCTTATACGAAATACTATAGAGTTGAGGATTTAAACAGATCTTCTGAAATCAATTACTACAGAATTCTTCAAGTTGATATCGATGGAAAGTTCAGCTATTCAAATGTGGTAGTGGTGCGCAACTCAAATAACAACGCAAAAGTGAGTGTTCAACCAAACCCTTTCCGTGAGTCGTTGAACATCAAAGTGAGCAGTGAAATTGATCAAACCGTGGTAATTAAGATTGTAGACATCAACGGTAAGCCAGTGAAACAGCAAACAAGTTTGATTCACAGTGGTGATCAGACGATGGAAATGAGTGGCTTGAGCAATTTACAAGCGGGAGTTTACTTCCTTGATATGAAAGGTTTAAATGGTAACAGTTTGGTACAACAAAAATTAGTCAAACTTTAAACAACAACAATGGAATCAACATTAGACAACCACACAGCAACGCTTCAAATTGGATCTGATCAAGATTCCTTTGAATACTTAAAAACACCTTATACCGGCAACCTTAAATTAGAAAATATTTTGGAAATTATTACACACGTCAGCATTCATCCAACACAGTTTCACACACAGTTAAATGTAGAAGCTGAGGCACATCTCAACCAACATGTGATTGTACGTTTGGTAAACGATCACGGAAAGTTAACGCGGATGTTCGGTTGGTATCTGTTAAAAGGAATCAACGTAACAAGTATCACGCAATTAAACAATTTGGATAAAGGCCAGTATAATCTTCAAATTTTAAATAAAGAAGGCGAACTAATTTTCACTCAAGCTGTTTTTAAGGCTTAGTGTTGCTTCTTGGTGTTAGTTTTAAATGAGGGCTCCGAATGGAGCCCTTCGTTTTTGGAAACAGATGTGCGACCCCTTCAGGGTCGAATGCACTGTTGCTCGATGATGGCTACCAATCTGCGACCCCTTCAGGGTCGAACGCACTGCATCAACATTCTTGCTACTGATGGGTGCCCCCTACAGGGTCATATTGCATTATTGCACGATGATGGCTACTGATGTGCGCCCCCACAGGGTCGTCTGCGTTTCCTCGTTCTTCGTTCCTCTCATCCTCGCTTCCTCATTCTACTGACGTGTGACCCCTACAGGGTCATATTGCATTGTTGCACGATGATGGCTACTGATGTGCGACCCCACACGGTCGTCTGCGTTTCCTCGTTCTTCGTTCCTCTCATCCTCGCTTCCTTATTCTACTGACGTGTGACCCATACAGGGGCATATTGCATTATTGCACGATGATGGCTACTGATGTGCACCACCACAGGATTGTCTGCGTTTCCTCGTTCTTCCTTCCTCTCATCCTCGCTTCCTCCTCCTACTGATGTGTGACCCCTACAGTGTAATTTTAAAATATTATTTTGATGAGAACTGCAATCCTGCGCCCTCGATAGAATTGTTTTCAAAGCCGTATCATGAAATTATGTTTTGTTAGGCGGCTACCATGGACATTGATTCGCGAAACGAAAAAACGAAACAACTTCTAAGCTAGGATTAGAATGATTGGTGGGATTATGTTTAGGATTACGTTTATTGTCATGAAGTGAATTCAGTGCCAACTTAAGAACTAAATCACTAAAAAACTAAACCACTTTTGTGCTGGGATTAAAATGATTGGTTGGATTAGGTGTAGGATTTCGTTTAATGCTAGGATTAAAATGATTTGTCGGATTAGGTGTAGGATTACGTTTATTGCCCTGAATTGTATTTAGTGCTAACTAAAAAACTAAACAACTCAAAAACTAAACAACTTCTAAGCTAGGATTGGAATGATTGATGGGATTAGGTGTAGGATTTCGTTTATTGCCCTGAAGTGAATTCAGTGCCAACTTAAGAACTAAATCACTAAAAAACTAAACAACTTCTGTGCTAGGATTAGAATGATTGATGGGATTAGGTGTAGGATTACGTTTATTGTCAAGAAGCGAATTCAGTGCTAACTTAAGAACTAAATCACTAAAAAACTAAACCACTACTCCTGTAATATAGAAAAGCCCCTTCCTTTGGAATCTTCATATTTTCCTAACTTTGCGCCATGGCGAAACTATCAGTAAATATCAACAAGATCGCAACACTGAGAAATAGCAGAGGAGGAAACAATCCGGATGTGTTGCAAGTAGCGAAAGATGTGCAACGTTTTGGAGCAGCAGGAGTAACGGTTCACCCGCGTCCGGATGAACGTCATATTCGTTACAGCGATGTGCGTGCCATCAAATCTATTATTACTACAGAGTTCAACATAGAAGGAAATTGCCGCGAGCAGAAATTTATTAACCTGGTTTTGGAAACAAAACCGCATCAAGTAACCCTGGTTCCGGATGCAGAAGGACAATTAACTTCCGATCATGGATGGGATACCATTAAGCATCAAGACTATTTAAAAGAAATGATCGCTTTGTTTAAGAGTGCCGGTATTCGCACTTCGATCTTCTGCGATCCCGTTGATGAAATGGTAAGAGCCGCCGCTACCACAGGCACCGATCGAATTGAATTGTACACCGAAGCCTATGCGCGCATCTTTGCTAGCGGAAAAAAAGAAGAAGCATTGGCTCCCTATAAACAAGCAGCCATTGTTGCCAAAGAATTGGGATTGGGATTGAATGCCGGCCACGACTTGGACCGCGAAAACCTTGGCTATTTCTGCCACCACATTCCCTGGATCGATGAAGTTAGCATCGGTCATGCACTCATCTGCGATGCGCTGTATTTGGGATTGGAGAATACAGTGCAGATTTATAAGAGAGGAGCGGAGGGAGTAATCTAGGCTTTAGGTGTTAGGCTTTAGGCCTTGGCCCATAGGTAAATCGCTCATGCATCAAAGACTTTCGCTTTGAATTGCGCTATCAATTAATTTTTTATCTCGTGCTAATTGTTGGTACAAAAGCGCAATGCCTAATTACCTAAGGCCTAAAGCCTACAACTATTCGCATCCCAACAACTCACACAACTTCGCCTGCAATTCAGGACCGCGTAAATTCTTGCCTACAATTTTACCATTGGGATCGATGAGGTAGTTCTGAGGAATGCTTTGAATGCGGTATTTCTGAGCGGCTTCATTGTTCCAGTATTTGAGGTCGCTTACTTGTGTCCATGTAAGTCCATCAGCTGCAATTGCCGCCAACCAATCGTTTTTAGAACGATCCAAGGAAACGCCTAATACGGTGAAGTTTTTATTCTTGAATTTATTGTATGCAGTAACAACATTGGGATTCTCCATGCGACAAGGTTTGCACCAACTTGCCCAAAAATCAATCAAAACATATTTGCCTCTCAAAGAAGAAAGCGCGATCATTTTTCCACTGGTATCTGCTTGTTCAAATTCAATGGCCGCCGTTCCAACCGCTCCGAACTTCGCATCTTCAATCTGTCCTTTCAAAATCTTTCCATAAAAACCTTCCTGGTATTTTGGCGCCATTTTATTGAAACGAGCTTCCAATTTATTTACATCTTGCTCCATTTCACTGGTCACCAACAACGTGAATACACCAATGGGCGAATTCTTTTTCAATACAGAAAACGAATCAATAGAACGCTGCACCGTATTATAAACAGACTCATATTGAATCATCAATGTATCATTGCGATTGATAGAAGGCATGGAAGAAATCTTTTGATTCAAAGTGGAAAGCTTTTGAAACAAAGGATTGAATAAGTTTTGGAAAGAAGAGAAATCACTGTGAATAGAAGACCCTGTTACTGCAATTTTCTGAAGATTGGCCACATCGCCTTTCACGGTCATCGTTTCATTTCCAATGAACAACAAAGCCTTCTTTTCATGATTGTGAAAATTGAGGTTGTGTAAATTGGGCTCTTCAATTTTTCCTTTTAATACAAATACACCGCCTTTCACCTTACCGGAAGCAAGCGTATCGGTTGGATTGTTTGCATCGGTTAGAGTAACTATTTCATTCTCTGCCAGACCTTTGATGGTACCTGAGATAGAAAAGCCGGTTGCCGGCTTGGTTTGACCAAATGCGAAAACAGGTGCAAGAAATACTAGAAGGAAAAACTTTTTCATATTATTTTATGGTTTCGGCTTGTGACGCTCTTTTAAGACGTCTAAAACGCGGTCTAAATTATATCCTTTTGTGTTAAGTAAAAGCAAATAATGGAAGAGCAGGTCGGCAGACTCATTCAAAAACAAGTCTTCATTGTTGTCTTTTGCCTCAATTACTACCTCAACTGCTTCTTCTCCAACCTTTTGAGCAATTTTATTGATTCCTTTGGCGAATAATGATCTTACATACGATTTTTCGTCGCCACCAGTTTTGCGCTGTTCAATCACCGACTCCAAATGGTATAGGAAATGATCGGGTTTATTGGTTTCATTCCAACAGGTGTCGGCACCGGTATGACAAGTGGGACCGTGAGGAATGGCTTTAATGAGAAGGGTGTCGTTATCGCAATCAACTTGAAGCGATACAAACTCTAAAAAATGACCACTCTCCTCTCCTTTTGTCCAGAGTCTATTTTTAGAACGGCTGAAAAAAGTGACTTTACCGAGTTCGGTGGTTTTGTTCACGGCTTCTTCGTTCATGAAACCTAGCATCAACACTTTGGAAGTATTGGCATCTTGAATGATGGCAGGAACAAGTCCGTCGGAATATTTTTTATAATCGATTTTCATGTTTGGAAACTTGATGCTTTGAAAGCAAGTACTAAGGTAAATCGGGCCCGTTTTTATTTTTACGTCTTTTGCGTTGTTCTTGACGCATAAAGTACAAAACCGCTGTAATGATTGTTATCAAAGTGATGGTTATGAAACGGGTGGCTCCGATACTCATATTCGAACGGGTATTTGATGTTCGTACAAATATCGCTTTAAATCCGGAATTGCAATTTCTTTAAAGTGAAAGATGCTGGCTGCCAGGGCTGCATCGGCTTGGGCTTCGTTGAAAACGGTTTCAAAATGCTCCATTTTACCCCCTCCGCCGGAAGCGATCACCGGCACCGACAACAGCTCGCTCAAGGTTTTGGTAATGTCCAACGCAAAACCAGCCTTGGTTCCATCGTGGTTCATAGAAGTGAGAAGAATTTCTCCGGCACCCAGTCCCACAGCCTGTTTGGCCCAATCAACGCATTTGGTATTGGTCTTGGTTCTGCCACCATGCAAATACACATACCATTCGCCGTCTTCTTCCTTCTTGGTATCAATGGCCAGTACCACGCACTGGCTTCCGAATTCTTTCTCTAGCTCCGCGATCAATTCAGGGCGATTGAAAGCCGCCGTGTTTACAGAAATCTTATCTGCGCCATTCCCCAATAGTTCTTTTACATTTTCAACACTGCTGATGCCTCCACCTACCGTGAAAGGGATATTGATGTGATGCGAGATCTTATTGACCAACTCCGCCAATGTTTTTCGTTTTTCAACCGTAGCGGTAATATCGAGGAACACCAATTCATCAGCTCCTTGAGCCGCATACAGGGCCCCTAGCTCTACCGGATCGCCGGCATCTCGAAGGTCTACGAAATTGGTGCCTTTTACAGTGCGACCATCCTTGATGTCCAAACAAGGTATGATGCGCTTGGTCAATCCTCTCTTCATCACTTGATCGCTCATATTAATTGAATTGCTTTAAGTCGTCTAAACTGATTCTGTTTTCATAGATGGCTTTTCCAACAATTGCACCGGCACAACCAATCGCTCTCAAATCTTCCAGATCTTTCATATTGCTCACGCCGCCGCTGGCAATGAAATGCAGCTTATCGAATCGCTCCAAAATGGCTTCGTACAATTTCAAAGAAGGGCCTTCTAGTTTACCGTCTTTGCTAACGTCAGTACAAAACAATTGCTTCACTCCTTCTTCCATGTACTGCTCAATAAAATCATAGATCCACACATTGGTCGTTTCCAACCAACCGCCCACAGCAATCTTCTCATTCTTTACATCGGCTCCTAATAAGAATTTATCGGCTCCAAATTTCTTCATCCAACTCAAGAAACTGTCTTTGTCTTTTACTGCTACACTTCCAACAGTGGCCAATGCAGCACCGCTATCGAATACAATGCTCACATCTTTTTCTTGCTTAATGCCTCCGCCGAAATCAATCACTAAATTTGTTTTAGAAGCAATGCTTTCCAGCACTTTCCAGTTCTTCACTGCACCTGCTTTTGCACCATCCAAGTCAACCAAATGCAAGCGCTTCAATCCAACGTCTTCAAATTGTTTGGCCACTTCCAGTGGATGTTCGTTGTAAATCTTCTTCTGACTGTAATCGCCTTCCGTTAAACGAACACATTTGCCTTCAATAATATCAATAGCGGGAATGATCTCCATGTCTTAAATAAGATTGATAAAATTTTTCAATATCTGCTCGCCTACTTGTGCACTCTTCTCGGGGTGGAATTGAACGCCGTAGAAATTATCGCGGTGCAAACCGGCGCTATAGGCCTTGGTATAATCAGTAGTAGCAATGGTGTGCGCACCCAATGCGGCATAATAACTGTGAACAAAATAACAGTAGGATTCTTCTTTTACTTCTGAAAACAACGACGTTTTCAAATCGTAGATATTGTTCCAACCAATTTGAGGAATCTTCACAGCAGCACCTTGCTCGGGTTGTTGAAAACGCAGTACTTTCTCTTCAAAAATACCAAGACAAGGCGTATCGTTTTCTTCGCTGTAAGAACACATCAATTGCATTCCCAAACAAATACCAAGTACGGGTTGCTTTAAGGAAAGAATCAATTCATCCAGCTTTCGTTCTTTTAAGTAAGCCATCGCACTGCTGGCTTCCCCTACTCCCGGGAAAATCACTTTCGAAGCAGCACGAATAGCGGCCGGATCATCCGTCACAAAAGCCTCAGCACCGATGCGCTCAAGGGCATACAAAACCGATTGGATGTTCCCTGCGTTGTATTTTATAATGACGATACTCACGATTCTATTTATTGTAACACTTGATTTAAAAAGGCGGCAGTTGTGGTCTCCACATTACTACCAGACTCCAATGCTTTGATATAGGCCGAACCAATAATGGCTCCCGAAGCATGCGCACAAGCCGCATCGAAACTGGCTTTGTCTTTGATTCCAAATCCAACCAAAACCGGATTTTGCAGTTGATAACTTTGTAAGCGCTTCAAATAAGCCGATACATCTGTCATATTTTTATCAGATCCTGTAGTAGAAGAACTGGACACCGCGTATAAAAAACCGGTGCTTAATTGATCTAATTTCTTGATGCGCTTTTCAGAAGTTTCGGGTGTAACGAGAAAGATGAAGTCTAGTCCGTACTTCTTAATGATGGCGCCGTACATAGTTTCGAATTCGTATTCGGGTAGGTCAGGCAGAATCAATCCATCCACTCCTACTTCAGCCGCTTTTTGGCAAAAGGCTTCAAAACCATATTGCAAAACAGGATTCATATAACCCATCAATATAACAGGAACGCTCACACTCTTTCTCATCTCCTTCAATTGATCGAACAACACAGCAATGGTCATTCCATTGGCCAGTGCTTTCAATCCGCTTTGCTGAATAACGGGACCATCGGCCAAGGGATCGCTGTAAGGCATGCCCAATTCTATCAAATCTGCTCCGGAAGCTTCCAATGCTTTCATCACAGGGATGGTACTGTTGAGCTCCGGAAAACCGGCTGTGCAATACACGTTCAGCACGCGTTCTTTCTTCCTATTAAATAAATCCTTGATGATACTCATATTCGTCAATTATTGAGGGCCCATTGCATTCATATAGGTAGCGAGGTCTTTATCGCCTCTACCACTCAAACAAAGTACAACAGTATCGTTCGCATTAAATTTCAATTCTTTCAAAGCCGAAAAAGCGTGTGCTGTTTCCAATGCCGGAATAATACCTTCCAATTTGCTTACTTCGAAAGCAGATCGCAAAGCCTCTTCATCGGTGGCACTCATGAAAATCCCTCTTCCGCTTGCAAACAAATGCGCGTGCAAAGGACCGATGCCGGGATAATCCAATCCGGCTGAGATGCTGTGCGGTTCAACTACCTGACCATCTTCTGTTTGCATGAGAATGCTCTTGCTGCCATGAAGAATTCCGGGCTTTCCTAATGCAGTAGTAGCTGCACTCATGCCTGAGTGAACACCGTGACCGGCTGCTTCTACTGCCACCAGTTTCACCGACAATTCATCCAAGAAATGATAAAAGGCACCGGCTGCATTGCTTCCACCACCCACACAAGCAATTACATAGTTGGGTAATTCAGAACCGGTTTGTTCTTTTAGTTGAATACGGGTTTCTTCACTGATCACACTTTGGAAACGAGCCACCATATCCGGATAAGGATGCGGTCCTACTACACTTCCAATAATATAATGGGTATCATTCGGATTGTTGATCCAGTCACGAATCGCTTCGTTGGTTGCATCTTTCAACGTTTTACTACCACTGGTAGCAGGCACCACTTTCGCTCCAAGCATGCGCATACGCGCCACGTTGGGGGCTTGACGCTCGATGTCTTTCTCACCCATGTACACAATGCACTCAATTCCTTTCAGGGCGCATACCGTTGCGGTTGCCACACCGTGTTGACCGGCTCCGGTTTCAGCGATGATGCGCTTCTTTCCCAAACGTTCGGCCAATAGAATTTGCCCGATGGTATTGTTGATTTTATGTGCACCGGTATGACACAAATCTTCACGTTTCAAGTAAACATTCGCTCCTACTTGTTGGCTCAATCGAGTGGCCAAGAAAAGCGGCGTTGGGCGACCAACAAAGTCTTTCAATAAATCACGAAAGGCTTTGTTGAAAGCAGGATCGCTCATGATTTCAAGGTATTGCGCTTGCAATTCTTCTACATTGCGGTGCAACATTTCCGGAATATAGGCGCCACCAAAATCACCGTAATAGCCATAATCATTGGGGTGAGTATACCCTTGGGCTACTTTAGTTGAAGATCCAATCAAAGGATGTACATCCATTGTACTCATGATACGTTGTTTATACGATTCTCTGAGAAACTATATTCCCAGAATTTTTTGTGCGAAATTTTTAACCATCTCTAAGTCCTTTACGCCGGGACTCGTTTCAAATTTGCTATTGATATCGATGGCAAACAAGGCTTTCGAAACTTCTTCTTTTGTGAAATCTTTGAGTGCGCCTTCATCACCCGGTTCTAAACCGCCACTCAAAAAGAAGGGTTTGCCGATCACATTGTCTTTCAACATATGCCAATCAAATTTCTTACCGGTGCCGCCGTACCCTGCGCCCATGGTATCGAACATGAACATATCGCATACATCCATGTAAGGGCGGATCATCCATTGAGGGCTATCGTTCTCGCTCATGCGAAATGCTTTTACTACCGAAACATAGTCGGCAATTTTTTCGCAATACTTGGGGCTCTCGTCTCCGTGCAACTGCACCATGTGCAAGCGGCATTCGTCAACCATGTGAAGTACTTCTTCAATGGGTGCATTCACGAATACGCCCACTTTGTTGATTGAGTTTTCTTTTCGGATTTGAGTGGTCGTCATGTGTTTAAACACATAGCGCGGACTCTTTGGGTAAAAAATGAATCCGGCAAACGCTACTCCGAAAGAGGCGAGTTGAGCCACTTGCTCGGGTTGTGTCATGCCGCAAACTTTAATTCTCATACCGGTTTGATTTTAAGTGTTTGTCTGGTCCGGCAATCGTTTAGGAAACTTTCAACTTTTCTACAAAAGCTTTGAAAGCTTCACCGGGGTCAGGTTCTTTCATGAAATTCTCGCCAATAAGAAATCCTTTGAAACCTTCGTCCCTAAATCGCTTAATAGTGTCAATATCGCTAATGCCACTTTCAGCAACTT
Organism: Endoryza foliicola; assembly: GCF_050589245.1. NCBI lineage: Bacteria > Pseudomonadati > Bacteroidota > Chitinophagia > Chitinophagales > Chitinophagaceae > Endoryza > Endoryza foliicola. Next base: position 301,698 of record NZ_JBOBEW010000007.1, read on the forward strand.
TTATTTTTGAATCGGGAATTTGCTTTGCCATGCGCAAACTCCTTTCAATATCTACTTCAAATGTTTTCAAATTGCGGTTGTTGATGCCGATGATATCGGTTGCATCACAAATATGCCCTAACTCTTCTTCATCGTGTAATTCCAACAAAACCGATAGCTCCAAACTCTTTGCATATTCGGCGAGGCTTTTTACCTCTGCCGGCGTTAAGCAAGCTGCAATCAACAAAATAACATCGGCTCCAAAAGCGCGCGCTTCGGCAATTTGCCAAGGGTCAACGATGAAGTCTTTGCGCAAAATTGGAATATCGGAAATGACTTTTGCTTGGATGAGATCGTCCAAATCCCCTCCAAAAAAGGGTTCATCGGTGAGAACGGAGGCTGCAGCAGCGCCAAAATCATTGTAAGCGCGCAACACTTTCTCCACTTCCAATTCTTTGGGTTTGAACCAACCTTTGCTGGGGCTTTTGCGCTTGAACTCTGCAATGATACCGGTACTGCCGGGTGCTTCTAAGGAAGCCCTCAAAGAGCGGGTGGTGAATTTCCAGAAAAACCCGTCGCGCTCAAAGCGGTCTACCGGACTTTTCGGCTTGAATTTCTCTATTTCCAATCGCTTGGATGCGATGATGGTATCTAAGATCGTGCTCATTGCAGGGCAATTAATTTTTGTAATGACTGGAAGGCTGCTCCACTTTCCAAACTCAAGACGGCGGCGCTGTAAGCATCATCGTAAGAGGCGTAATTTCCAGTGCTGTGCAAAGCTACGGCAGCATTGGCTAAAACCACCGCATTTTGTGCCCAAGTTCCCGCCCCTTTTAGGATTGTGGAGAACATTTTGGCAGACTCCTCCACCGTTCCCCCGCCATAGATATCGGTCTGTAAAACCATTCTCTTCCCGAGTTGTTCGGGCGTTTTCACTTGTTCGCCTTTATTGGTAATGATTTTGGTATCGTTCGTTAGGGAAATTTCATCGTACCCATCCAGGCTGTGAATGATGGTAAAGGCTTTTCCCGTTTGTTGCAAGAGGTAGTTGTAAATACGGGCCATTTCTAAATTATAAACCCCTACCAACTGAAAATCGGGTTGCGCCGGGTTGACCATCGGCCCCAACATGTTGAAAAAGGTACGCATCCCCAAGTTTTTACGAATGGGTCCTACTGTTTTCAACGCAGGGTGAAAGAGCGGAGCGTGCAAGAAACAAATTCCGGCTTTATCGACTTCCGTTCTGAGGCGATCGACATCGTTTTTGAATTTATAACCCAGTTGTTCCATGACGTTGGATGCACCGCTAATGGAGCTGGCGCCATAGTTACCATGTTTGGCAACCTTCTGACCCGTACCTGCCACAATGAAACAACTCAAGGTTGAAATGTTGAATGTGTTTTTGCCATCGCCGCCGGTGCCTACAATGTCCATCAAGCTATGATCCGGAATAGAAACCGGCACACAGAGGTCTAAAAGCGCATCACGGAAGCCTTGCAATTCATCGATGGTAATACTGCGCATAAGGTACACCGTCATAAAGGCAGTGATCTCGTGTTCATTGAAAACACCTTTTCCTATTTGCGTCAACACTTCTCGTGCTTGTTCACGAGAGAGGGTTCTATGTTCGAAGAGTATTTGTAGAATCTTTTTCATCTGTTCAAATCGTTTAAGCTTTTAACCAGTTGCGTAAGATGGCTTCCCCTTTGGGCGTTAGTACACTTTCCGGATGGAACTGCACACCGCGTACATCGTAGGTTTTATGTTGAAGCGCCATGATGAACCCTTGGTCATCCGTAGCGGTGACTTCTAAATCGGAAGGAAATCCTTTTTGATCTACTACCCAACTGTGGTAGCGGCCCACGATTTCCGTTGCTTCCAAACCGTTGAACAAGTGTGCATCTTTGGGCTTGCCACCATCTTGTAGAATCGACACAGGAGTAGCGATGCCATGATACACCGAACTGAGATTGGTGAGGTTACCACCGAAGGCTTGTCCAATGGCCTGATGCCCTAAACACACGCCAAGAATGCATTTTGTGGGTGCATATTCTTTGATCAGCGGCAACAAGAGACCTGCTTCTTCGGGAATACCGGGGCCTGGCGACAAAATGATTTTGTCGTAGGCTGCCACTTTCTCGAGCGGAATTTGATCGTTGCGGTGTACTTCCACTTTGATGCCGGTGATGTGCTCCACCAGGTGCACCAAGTTGTAGGTAAATGAATCGTAGTTATCGAATACTAATAGTTTCATGAATCTTACTCTAATAATTAAACAATGGAAGTAGCCAGTTCTATCGCTTTCTTCAAAGCACCCAGTTTGTTGTTGACTTCTTGCAATTCATTTTCCGGTTTGCTTGCTGCTACCACACCTGCACCGGCTTGATACGTAAGGGTGTTTTCTTTACTTAAGAAAGTGCGGATCATAATGGCGTGGTTGCAAGAGCCATCGAAGCCCATGAATCCAATGCCACCTCCGTAGTAAGAACGGGCAGTTGGTTCGTATGCATCGATCAATTGCATGGCCTTTATTTTGGGAGCACCACTCAAAGTACCTGCGGGGAAGGTTTTCGCCAATAACTCGAATGGATTGCTATTCGGACGAACTTTTCCAATCACTTCACTCACCAGGTGAATGACATGACTGTAATAATGAACTTGACGGTAATGGGCTACTTCTACTTGATCGCACAAGCGGCTCAGGTCGTTTCTGGCCAAATCGACTAACATCACGTGTTCGGCATTTTCTTTCGCGTCGGCCAATAAACGAGTGGCTTCTTGTTGGTCGAGTTCATCGTCGCCTGTTCTTTTGAAAGTACCGGCGATGGGGTGAACAATGGCTTTCCCATTTTTGATGATGATTTGAGATTCGGGAGAAGAACCCATCAATTTATAATCTCCATAATCGAAGAAGAAGAGATACGGTGAAGGGTTCACACTGCGAAGGGCGCGGTATACATTGAACTCGTCACCGGAAAAACCTTGTTGGAAGCGACGGCTGAGTACAATTTGAAACACATCGCCGCGAAGGCAGGAAGCGATTCCTTTCTTCACATTCTCGCGGTATTCTTCATCGGTTAAGTTCGAAGTTTCTCCTCCGTTTAAGGCAAAGGGGAAGGTAGGAATATCGCGGCTGCGGATCAGTCGTTCTACTGCGTCGAGTTCCGACTCAATACCGGTGATTTGATTCTCGCAGATGAAGAGTTCATCTTTATAGTGATTGATGGCGATTACGTACTGATAGAGACGGTAGCGCATCAATGGAATTTGTGGAGCCGCGTGTTTCTTGGCATCGAGTTTCACCGCATCGAAAAACGGGATGGCATCGTAGGCGGTATAGCCATAGAGCCCTTGGGCGAACGCCGCTTCTTTTCCTGCGCCGCTCACTTCGAATCGATTCATGAAGTCGAAAAGCAGTTGAGGAACATCGGCTGCGTTTTTGATGGCCGCTTTTTCGGGAGGCAATCCGGGTAGTTTGAACTCTAGGGTTGCTTCCGAGCTGATTTCCATACCGGCGATGGCGTTGATGCCAATAAAGGACCAGCTATTGTCGGCCGTATGGTGGTCGGAGCTCTCGAGTAAGATGGTATCGCGAAAACGATCGCGAAGGCGGAGGTAGATGCCCACCGGGGTGAACACATCTGCCAATAGTTTTTTGCAACTGGTGCGAATAGAAATTTTCTTCATAACTGATGCAAATCGGTTGATTCAGTACCAAATAAAAAGCCCCGCTGGTATGCGGGGCTCCACTATGGTTAAACAGTATGCAATAGCATTACAGGCCCCGTTTGAGCTTAGTATGCCACCACCACTGATTTTGACTGAATTGATTCATGCAGCGAATATCGGAAATTCGAAGGAAATCAAAAAATAATTGTTTTTGGGGGATTCTATATACCTAGTAGCAAAAAACAAAATTCATAGATTTTAAGCCTTGCGAAGGATCAGATGTAAGGGCCGATAAGGGCATGGTGAGAAACGGGGCTCGTACACCAGTCTATTAGAGAAACATTGAACTTAGTGAGTTTACCTAGTAATAAAATTTATCCCATTTTAACAAACCAACTTCATAAAAAGTTAATCTGAATAACTACGGTACTTGTATTTTATTCGTGAAATTGATAAATTTATCTTTCCGTATCCTTCAACAGTACTAAAATTATCAAAGCTCTTTTGAATAATAATCTTGGAATCAAGAGACTTAATTTCGGCAATTCTTAGTCTCTCCAATTCTGACAATTTAACCTTGTTTACATGTTCTAGAAAAAGTAACGCCTCCATAGAGCAAACTGCATAAAAATAATTTGGAGAGAAAAGTAAAGAATTTAAGTAGTCTATCTTCTTATTTACAATCAAGTCCTCAACAAATTTCTCAGGCTTATCAAATAAATAACAACACGAAGAATCTTTTATGTACTGCTTTACTGTTATCAAAGAATCAAACAAATTACTATCTGAACCTTTATGGTAAAAGTTATAATTTTTATACTTATCGTTTAAGACGTTACAATTATCAATTCTAAAATATTCCTGAAAAAGTCCTTCGCCATTATGTACCCTATACATTGTTTTCATGCCGCTCGTAAGCTTCTCTAATAAACTATAATTTGGAAGATAAACCTTTTGTCCATTGCAAAATCCTAAAGACCTTGCCTCAATAGCTAAGCTTTTCCAAACAACAGTTTCATCAATACTCGTAACTCTAATATCCAATTTTAGTTTATTTCCAGTAATGCGAAACTCATTAAAAACCAACAACCCATTTGTAGCTTTTAAAGTTCCTACTTTCTTAAACCCAATTTTTTTATTTAAAAGCATTAAAAAATCCGATAAACTAAAATCGGCTGTTCCAAAATAATTACATACTTCAAACAGCTTTTTATCCAAAGAACTAACTAAAATTGTATCACCCGAGTCAATCTGAACAATGCCACTACAATTGAAAAAAGTTATTCTTTTAATTGAATCAACTTGATGTATATTGTTTGCAACTATCTCCTTATTTTGAGCTTTAACGTGCAATTGATTTACAAGCAATAGCAACAAAAGAATTTTTTTCATGAACACAATTAATTATAATTTTCTAGTTGAAGCTATCTCTTTAATTGCTTCTAGAAATGACTTCAATAATTTGAAATCACAATCCTTGCATTTAACATTTTGAGCTTAGTATACCCCTGCCACTGATTTTAAATAAATTGATTTTTGAATTTCGGAAATTCGATGGAAATCAAAAAATAATTGTTTTTGACGATAATTTGTAGACCCATCAAACTTGCAATGGACAACTTGAATTCCAACTCTAAAAGCAACACTTAGTGCGAGTATAATAGTTGACTATTCATAAAAAAACACCCACAATAAGATATGTCGATAAACACTATTCGCATATCGAAGTAGTGAACAGTTTTTTGCCTTTCCTTAAAATTCCATACCGAGAAAAGTATTGCGTTTTGAATTTTCGATCTATAAAAGAGCCCTCCTTATTAATTTTCATGACCTCTAAATTTAAAATACTACCATTTCTTCGTGAAAAATTAATAAACCCTCCAAGTAGGCTTTGATAATCAGTTATAGTTACCAAATAAGGATATAGACTTGAATAAGAAAATGAGCAAAAGTCTTTTTTATTATCTTGTCTGATGCCGAAGTCCCATGACCAAGAATTAGTTGTAAGTAAAACGACAAACTTGATATTATATCCATTTTGATCTACATACAAGGAACTAATTCTATTCCCACGAAATTCACAAAAAAAATCATTTCCGTTTACTTCAATTGATAAGATATCATAGCCGGATGAATCATTTTGAGGAATTCTACTACTTTGAGAGGGCTGAAACAAAAAAGTGGTATCTGCATCTGTATAAACCACACCCTTTTCAGTTAATCTGAGGCTGTATTTACCTCGACTTCCAGAAATATCCATGCGCCTATCTGAATCAAAATACATAAGTGTACTATCATTTGAATGAAATGTCATCAACTTGCCATCCAAAAAACCAAAGTGATAGTCACTCAGAGAGATTGACTTCAAATCCCCGTCAGCAGATGTGCAGACTTTGACTTTTTCAAAATCACTTTGACCTTTTGTGATTAAGGATAAATTTAAAAGCGAGATTATTAAAATAAAACGTGTCGTCATATTTACTTGAGTTTCATTTGCTTTCGTCTTTCAATTAACTCATGAATTGTAGCCGAATTGAGCCGTCTACCGTTATGCTCTTCTGGTCCTCCACTAAACACAGGATGCAGTGGAGTTCCAAAAGGCGGCGCCTCGTATGTATATTTTCCTCCTAATGCTTTAATACCCATTGAAAAGCCACTTGAAGAGCCAGTATTTGTAATAAAACCTATTACAAAATATTTCCCTTCTTTCGCATCGAAAGGAACAGGTCCTAAAGTCACCGAACTACCTTCCGCTATCACGTTTTGCGTAGCAGAAATGTTAGTTATCTCTGAACCAGTAATTGAACCGCTAAGTTCAGTCTTTGACTGCCCGAATGTAATCTCAAAACCACCAGAACCCTCTGTGTTAATAGCAACTGTAATATCTCCACTTACAGGTAATTTAAATACAAAATAATGATAATATTGGTTGCCTCGTTCTTTGTATGCAGACTTATTCTGATAGTCGGCTAAACTCTTTGTTATGGTTGTTGGCTTATCAGGGTCATTTTTAGCTCTATACAAATCTCCAGCATGATAATAATTTCCACCATTGGGGTTTGATGACATTCTGTCAAATCCTTTATCCTTCTTATCTGCAACCCACATCCATCTCCTTCCATTATAATTATTTTCCATTTGTTTATGCGCTTCCTTTCTATTGTCTTCTGTGTCGCCCCCAAGTCTTTTTAGAATTCTCTCAAACTTTCTTGCATATTTTCTTACACTTCTTTGTTCTTTACGATTGCCTGAAATTGATTCATCCGGCGACATTCCATCAGGGTCGATGAAACGAATTGGATTATCAAATGTATAATTATATGGAGACCATCTTCGCATTCCATCAGATAAAGGGTCAATAGTATGCCATCGTCCTATCTGTGCATCATACATTCGAGCGCCATAGTCATGCCATTCTAATCCACTTTCATCACTAAATTCCTTTTCTTGTTTCTCTTTACCAGTAAAATCAGACTTATTTTCTAAAGAACCTGAAGCTTTAGAAGATATCCCACTCATAACTAACCCAAAAGGATAATAATGAGTCTCTTCCACTATTGGCCCACGTGAGTGAATGATCTGTAAATTATCAAAGAACACATTTATATTCGATTCGTTAGAACAATATACATAAATGTATCCATTTTTCGGAACTACAATAGATGGAATAGTACTGCTATTGTGATTTTTAACAGTTCCACTGCTACCTACCCGGTCGTAGCCACCACCTGCATAATTAAAGCGTTCGTCAAATAGGATCCAGTTGATAAAGGCTTTGGGAGTGCTAGACGTTTGAGCAGGCTGGGTTCCCAATAGACTGGTAATGCCTGAGGTTAACTGAGTAATACTGTTCAATGCCGTTCCACTAACACCTTTACTACTCATGGCATTGGTACCCGCAAATGAAGTGAGCAGCGCTAATGTTGTTGGAGCCGTGGTAGTACCCGATATCGTTCCTCCATTTAAATTATAGTAAGATTTCCCATATATGTTAATGGTATCTCCTGCCATTACCTTCAATGCAATGGTTAATCCTGTTTTGTTCACAGAACCGTTCATTTGATAAACCTTGGCACTGTTGGCAGTGGTATTGCTTTTCGGATTGTTGTTAAAGGGTGGACTGCCGTTGTTGTTTTGATAGGCCGTAATACCCGTCGCCACAGAAGCATTCACAATCTTTGAAGAATCTACATTGTAGTAGAGTTTTTCTATCGCTACTGCCGTAGTCGTGTCTGTCCACGTCCCTTCAAATGTAAGCGCCGGATAAACATCTTGCTGGCTCTCTTCAGTAAGTACCATCCTTACGCTGCCAACATGATCCTTCAAAAAATAATCATATTGAAAGCTAGCCGGATTAGCCCCAACAGCAGCCTTAAAGCGGGCTCTCCCTTCTTCATGTCCAAAAAACTGAAGTTTTTCATCTTCGTATACAAAGCCAGCCATGTAAGCTGTGCTAGTTGTCTTTTGCGAAGCAGTGCTATCCAACACTGTCTTTTTTAGCTTATTACCCAGGGCATCATAAGTATAAAAAATAGTACCTTTTCCTTTTACATGAATATACGCAGGTAGATTCAAATGATTATACTGTATCGAATCAATTGCTTTATTATTATCAATTGTCATGTTTCCGTTCACGTCATAAGCATAATCGTCGGTCCCAGGAGCATTTGCACCATCTTTAAAATCTCCGAGCTTTGTATTGGGGTCTGAATAATCGTCCCCAACATTTTTCAACTTATTGCTGTTAGTGTTATAAGTATAGCGCAGCGCATCTATGTAACCGGTTGGATCACCTAATTTGAATCCACGGGAAATCATTTGTAAAATGTTTCCATTCGCATCATATTTTATTCCCCAGTTGTTATCAGCATCAAATCCATGTACACTAAAGTTCATCTCAGTATTGTTCCAAGATCCGCCGCTCGTAACTGTGTTGTTTTGTAAGTAATTCGCTTTTGCTAGTCGATTCATCTGATCGTACTCGAAATCAAATTTTCGACGCACCATATCGCCTTTTGTTTTCCACAAGCCACCACTTACGTTTCCGTTAAATTGATTCGGGGATCCACTTGTTGCGCCTGAAGTAGTAAAATCCTCATTGTATCGTAATTCAAAGCCGAAGAAACGATCTTGATATCCAACAGCTCCTTGATCTCGCAAGTAGTCTTTGTTCAAACCTACCATCCATCCTCTAATGTTAAAATCATAGACTAAATTCTCTAGGCCATTACTCTTATAAGATGGAGCCAATTTCTTAGATCTCAATTGTCCAATGGTATTGTATTGATGCTCAGAAAGAACTTGCTCTGCTTTTGTAATTGTAACTCCATTAACTACACTAGAGACAGATTTTTTAATCTTCAATATGCGTCCTGAAAGGTCGTATTCCATCTTTGTAACAACGGTGTGAACTTGTGGATTATTAGCGCTAAGAAGTTGTTGACGATTAACAACCACTAACTCTTGACCTGTGTAACTAAACTGTGTAGTTACGATATCAGTACCACCACTTAGATTTTGAATCTTTGTCTGCACAACTCTTCCCTTATCATCGTAAAAACTGGCCATATACAAATAGTCATTAGTTGTCCCTAAAACTTTAACACGAGCACCTGTTTGGTAGCCTCTAGCAATTGGCAAAGCCGTATATCCTTGAGCAAAGGGAAAACTGCCGCTTGGAGTCAACAACATACTACTATAACTATTATCATAAGATTGAAAGCCTGATGGAAGGTTGGAATAGGTATCGTAGTACGTTTCAGTCAGTAACTCATACCCACTCCCTGGAATATTTGAAACTGTAAATGGATATCCTATTAATGATGCCCCTGCGCTCCGATGTTGTACTCCCGTTAAACTACTGTTCCATAATCCAGTTTGTACCGGCCTGTTCTGTCCATCGTACAAAGTCACCAGCCACTTTCCTTTCACCTTTAAATTTCCATCTTGTACTAATACTAAACGGTCTCCTGCATCATAAACCATCTGAACTTCTGCTGCTCCCGGCACTCTTTTAACAATCATTCTCCCTCGATCATCGTATTCATATCTAAATGTCTGCTCTTCTTTAATGGATGTACTTAATATCCAACTAGCAGTTTGCAATAGTTCTACACCGCGAGGTTGTATTACATACCTCAAAAGATTGTAATCATCATAAATGTAATAAGTCGACGCCCATCCACTGTAACTGACACTGGGATTACTACTACTTTGTACCTTCTTTAAAATCGTCTTATTTTCTCGATCTTTGTATTCAATCACACGATTGCCATGCTCGTCAATCACCAAATACTTATGAAGATCGTTGTCATTATAAACACCTACTACTGCGGGTATTGCATCTACTCCATATCCTATATTCCATCTCTTCACATCTTCGGCTGCCGTATTGAAACTCTGGATTGACTTGATTACCCTTCCACTTCCAGGCTGCCACACACTCCCTGGCGCACCAGCTTCTAATACACGGTTCATTGGGGAAAACTCAATAAACTTTTGTACAAATGGTCCATTATCACGAGCCACATCAGTTACACTCGTGTTGCTCGTTGCATAAAAACTGGATTGATCAGCATAAGCCCCTGTTTTCAAGCCGCCAAATACGTTGCCTGCTAAATCCACATAAGGAAGATACTCTTTAACCACACGACCATAACCATCGTACTCAACCGGTGTAACAATGTCTTTCAATCCAGGGCTCCCTTGTGTCACAACTGTTTGTACCATTCTTCCCAATCCATCAAAATATTTAACCTCTTGACCA